>NZ_LR732790.1:1281932-1377061 GCF_902505955.1 Acinetobacter sp. 8I-beige
CATCTACAATATAATCATTTATTTCAGAAAATACTGAATCATAAAAATATTCCATTGATAATGTAAAAACTAAACAAAAATTACTTATTCTCTCATCAAAATTAAAAATAATATCAAATATTTGATCACATATTTCTTGTTCAAGATTTTGATCTAAAAAAGATCTTTCCAGTAATAACTTTTGATTAAACTGATAATTATTAGCATTTAAAATTAATTTTTCTATATTTAATGCAAGATTAATATCTAATAAATTATGCCCACAATAGAGTGAAATGGCCATATCAAGACCATCATTAATAAATAAATAATGAGTATGATGATATAACTCATCATTTAAACTGGTTGAATATAAATGTGGAGCTTTTAGATATGTTTCAGCAATTCTAGCACTTAAAAGTTTATTTATTGGATTTGAATCATTATTACTTAGTATTAACTGTATGGCTTTGTGTGGTAAAAAATCTTTTTTACCATCTTTGGGCATAAATATCTGATAAAATTCATGCGATATTGTATTGCAAATATCTGTAAGATCATAATGAGGGAAACCTTTCTTTTTGGGTGAATATAAAACCAAATCAAGTTCATTTGATAGCTTGTTTTTATGGATAATTTCAAAATGTTCATTTAAATCAGTTTTAAGTTTTATTTCAAATAATGTTCTATCAAAAACCATACATTCAAAAAAACTATTTAATCTTTCAAAGTCTAAGCTTGATAGATCCTCGGCAATCAAATCATTATGATTTCCGTTTTCAATTATTATACCTTTTACAACTGGTTTGACTTCATGAGAAGTAAAAATTAAGGTACCAGAAATTCCATAATAACTTTCTTTTTTTTCTTCTAGCTCTGGAGCTGGATCTGAATATAGATTGTAATTAACTTTAGTATCTATGAGTTGAGGATAGTCTAAAATTAATCTAGTAACTTTTACATCATCTTTCATAAACCCTAAAGCAAAATATTTATCGCTGGTAATTTTTTTATTTATATTTAATTTTATTGTTGCATTTTCACTAACCTCAATAAATACTATATCTTTATTATTTTCATAGTAAATTTTTTTTATTTTATGTTTTTTTTCATTATTTGAAAGCTCTAATTTAGAGAAATCAAATTCAATTAAACATTTTCTACAACAATTACTTTGTTTATTATTATATGGTTCACAATTAACTTTTCTGTCACAAATTCCGTGTTTAGTGGCAATAATAAATGATTTTGACGCATCATATGATTGAAAAAAATAGCCTGTTGAAGCATCATTGATTGACCTTACTTTTATCAAATTATTTGTATTCATAAAGTATAGTATTCAGATTATTTGTAGAAAAAGTACTTTTTATTGAGACATCGAGAGTTGCTAACTCATTTAATAAAAACGATAATCTCTCTTCTGTAGTACTAAAATGAATAGTTGGATTATTATCAAAACATATTAATCTTGCGAGTGTAAGATTGTTTGGATGATTATGTTTAGATTTATCCGCACATAATATATATTCAGTCTTCCCTATAAGCTCTAAAAGCTCCGTGTTTGTATTTTTCTCGCTACCATGATGAGATAATTTGGTTACATTAAATTTTGTATTTTCATAACCAATTTCTCTAATTCCAGCAATAATATCTTCTACATGAGCATCAGCTAAGAATAGTCCATTAAATTTTTTGTATGTCACTATAATTGATATACTTGATTTATTAGGCTTAGAAGTATCTTTTACAAAAATATCATTACCTTTTTCAATATTTGTTATGCATTGCTTTAATGGAGTCTCATTTACCTTATGACTTGAAATTTGTTCTGTTCCTGCTTCTTTTTCACCTTTTTTTATTTCATTAGTCTCGTAAGCTTGAATAAGACCTTCCAAAGCATCTAATGTAGGTGTTATTGCAATAATTTTAATCCCATTGATTTCTAGAGTGTTGTTTAGTCTAGTTAGTGTTCCCACTTCTATTGATTTATCTTCTAATAATGTTTTTCTAAGTTCATTATCTTGTTTGAAAGAAATTTGAGGAATCTCTGAACTAATAATATTGGGTATATCATATAAACTATTAAAAATTATTTTTTCAATTATGATGTCTTTATCTAGTAGATACTTAAACCCCCCGATATGATCATCGTCATTATGTGTAACTATAGCGACATCAATTTTTTTATTAGAGGTAAATAATTGATCTAAAGTAGAAAGAACTACTTTTCTAGTTTTAATTTTTTTAGGACCACAATCAATTAGTATTCTGGTGTGTTCAAAGTCAAGAAGAATACAGTCTCCATGCCCTGCATCGATTACATGAAGTTTCAGCATAATCTTTTTTCAAATTAGCAACATACGAACAGTGTAACTTTATTATTTACAAAAATAAACCTATGAATAAAGCAAGTTCATGAAGTTAATTAAAAAACTAAAGAGAAAAACAAAATATATTATTGTTTTTCATAGTATTTTTTTTAAACAAAAGATGAGTTAGACTTTAGGTAAACATAAGTTAAATAGCATATCCAAGACTGTAGCCTACGCAACCTCAGTTGGTGCTACAGCTCGACATTGTGAATCTCAGTAAAATTATATTCACAATGCCGAGTACGCTAATGAACATAATATACGTTATGCCGAAATCTACGCACGCAACCTATCAATGTGATGATCTAACTTGATAAAAAACTGTTTGAGCTGATCTATTTCTCTATCGTTGTCTAATTCTGAATTTTGCAGTTGTTCTAGCACGGTCTCCAGTAGATCGCGCATGTACTCATAGTCAGCCTTGGTTAAAACACCCTTTGATCTGTCATAGCTTCCAGTTTTGTACAAATGTGGGTTTACACGCATAAATCTTTACCGGCATCTTATTAGAGGGGGTTTTCAATCCCCACTGTAAACTCGCTGTATTCGATTGTTTTTTGTTCTCAGGCAGATCAATCTCGTTGAATTGACTTTCAAAATTCCTTGAACTGAGTTTATCGCCTAATAACTTGATCCACAGCGTGACCATTTTTTCCATAGTGTCCTGCCTAGATGGTCAAAATAGCTTCAATCTTAAGCTTTTAATCACTAGATGGCTGAATAATCTTGTGAACAATATGCTCATGTGTCGGTACGAGGCCGGCTTTTAAGCCAAGTGGTTTAAACACCTTATCTAACACGACCTGAGTCAGTTGACCTTTGTCCTGTTCAATGTCGGTTAAAGTACGCCGACTGATTCCAACCATTGTTGCATATTTTTCTTGAGATAGCCCCAATACATTTTTGCGCAAGTGGTTCAGCAGTTGCCCCAAGGTAATTTTACCGAATAAATATTGCGTATATAAATCAATGAGCAATTGCTGACGGTCAAGTGGCTGATTTTCCTTTTTCATAATAGCTCCCATCGACTCAATTTGGCTTCAATAAAGTCATATCCTAGACCTGGCATATCTATAATCGTTTGGGGAACACCTTTATTGATTAATTGCTGTTTGAGACCAATAAGTTTGCTCGCCAATGTTTTCAATGTACTTAAAGAGATATGTGGTTCACACCAATGTGCAAGATTTCGGCTAATACTTTCCCAGCGGTATTCCCCTCCTTCTTCATACGGACTTCCCCATGTTGTTGATCTCGTGACAACTTCTGGATCGGCTTTCATTGGGGCAAAGTCGTAAATTGGAGCAAGAAATATTCGTCCTGATTTTTTTAAGAATGACGTATTACGGCCGTGATTATCTGAGTTACCAAAAATGATATTCAGCAAATCCCTTTGTAACCACTCACAAACGAATTGCGAAGAATCAAAGTTTTTGTCCACAGATTTTAATAAGGTACAAAGCGTGTCTATGACCTCAAAATGATTCAAATGGCTCCCTGATGTTTTATTCAATACGGAATAAACTGACTCAAGCCCGAGTCGATGCCATTGTTGATTACGCCACTCTGTGTCAAATCTCGGCAACCATAACGAAGGGTATTTCTGACCTTCAATCAGCTTCATCTGAGAAGTTTCAATTGTTGTAAATCCAAGTTCATTCAGGACATGATAAAAATGATATTCTGCTCTCAATATGTCGCAATCTATTGCACTACGCTTATTTCGAGGGAATTTAACTAGATAATGCTGATCTGGTTCATCAAAAGAATTTTGATAGGTATCAATCCAAACTTGCTGATCCTTTGACACGCGAATTAATAGTTTTGGAGCCTCACCTCCTGCACCAGTTGCACCGCCACTAATTGCACCCATTTGTTGTGCGTATTCGAGAAAATCAACATTTCGTTCTGTAACATCACCAGTAGTGAACTTGCGTAAGTGTAATGTTGATTCTGGATTGATCGGAGGAACTGACTCCTTAACTCTTAGATTCCCTACAGGAGCAATTGTGCCCTTTTCTAATAAAGTAAAATCTTGTTCTGCTGGCGAAAGTTTTTGCAGACCTAGATATTGCACTAAATAACGTCGAGCAGCACCAGATGGAACAATATCATCTAAAAAACTAAACCAGACTTTCGATTCATGTTGAATAAGAATCTGAACAGGAAGTGCTAAGCTACATGCATGTTCATCTCTCTTATCTAGATAAGAAATGGCATATTCTAATTCGTAGGATAACTCACTCGCACTTGCAGAACCTTTATGTGGTTCTAATATCTTGAGTTCTGCTATATCTAGCCATTCTGTATCGAGAAGAGCTTGAATCGTTAATTTTTCCATAAATATTAATAAGCAAATATTTTCTCAAAAATATCATAAAATAAAAAAAATGCGAATATATTTGCGCATTTCTATGATAATTTAAATTAAATGAGCAAATATTTGCTCGATAAATAGCTAAAATTTCTTCCAATACTACAAATATAAAGCTCGTCCAAATCAGACAGTAAACAAAACATGTGCCTTAAGATCTCTAATAGTAGACTTGATCTGGTAATGGTTTATACGAGCGCGATCCATGGTGAAAAATGAAGCCACGTTGCTGGCGAGCGATTCTGTGAAGTAACCATTCTTGTCATTCAATTGTGAATGAACTGAATAGTTAACAATTTTATAGACACCTTGAAGTTAGATAAAATGGCTAATAAACAAGGTGCTTATGAGCAGTAAAAGATACCCAGAAGAGTTCAAAATTGAAGCAGTTAATGTCGCAGAAAGTTTCTTCCAGTTATTAAAGCGGGAATGAATTAAAAAGAAAATTTACACAACTAGGTCTGAAGCGAGGACAGATATCTTTGAATATATTGAGCTGTTCTACAATTCAAAACGCAGACAAGGTTTTAACGGTCAGCGTTCTCCATTAGAGTACGAATTGGAGCAGCCAAATTTAATTGGCTACATTTATCTATTGAATACACATTCAAGCAACCGAATTATCAAGTAAAATATTTATTGAACTATCAATAACACCTTTAGCTTGTAAAAAAGCGAGTTCTTCTCGGGATTTATACTGTAATAAAATCTTTAGTGTATGTTCCCCTAACTGCGGCGCAGCATGCTTATATTCAACCGGTGTATTGGATAACTTTATCGGTGAACCAATCATTTTAAATTGATCATTCAACGGATGTGCAACATCCACCACCATGTCACGCGATTGAATTTGCGGCTCATTCAATGCATCTTCTATTGAGTTAATCACCCCGACCGGTACTTTTACTGCATGAATTGCCGCTACCCAATCTTGTGCATTTTTAGTCAAGAAGTACTCTGACAGCAATGGAATCAATTCATCACGATGCTTAACCCGATCCTGATTATGTTGAAACCTTTTATCTTCTAATAATTTAGGAAGTTCAATGGCAATGCACAAATCTTTAAACTGCTTATCATTGCCACAGGCGATAATAAACTCTTTATCTTTGGCTTTGAATGTTTGATAAGGAACAATATTCGGATGATTATTCCCCATGCGCTTTGGAGCAATACCAGAAGTTAAATAATTCATGCCCTGATTGGCCAGTGTAGCCACCTGTACGTCTAATAAGGATAAATCGATATATTGCCCACAACCAGTGTGTTGGCGTGCCAGTAAAGCCGCCTGAATGGCAACGGTTGCATACAGCCCCGTTTGAATATCGACCACAGCTACACCGACTTTTTGTGCACCGCCACCGGGTAACTCATCCTTTTCACCTGTAATACTCATTAATCCGGACATACCTTGAATAATAAAGTCATACCCCGGCTCTTCTGCACGCGGTCCAGTTTGGCCGAATCCAGTAATTGAGCAATAGACCAAGTTTGGATTAAGCTGATTTAAAGATGCATAATCTAAACCGTATTTTTCCAATGAGCCTGCTTTATAGTTTTCAATCACTACATCGGCAGTTTTAGCAATTTCACGAATCAGTTCCTGCCCTTGTTCAGTTGCAATATCGATAGCAACTGAATATTTGTTGCGGTTGGTACACTGGTAATAGCCCGATTCACGGGTGGCAGCACCCTGATTATCCAGCATCCACGGTGGTCCCCACATACGGGTGTCATCTCCCACTTTTGGACGTTCAATTTTAATCACTTCAGCACCTAGATCAGCCAAAATCTGTCCACACCATGGACCTGCTAGTACGCGGCTTAAATCCAGTACCCGTATTCCTTGTAATGCACCCATGTTCTACTCCAAAAGCCAGCAGAGGAAGCTGCTGGCCATTTTTATTATTTAGCGGTAATAGTTTTGTTGATTACTTCCACGCTACTCGACGTTTTCTCTTCCGTATTTGTGACCGTCACTAATGAAGATTGCTGTGGATCATACTGCCGTTCACGGATAAACAAGCCTGGAATAACACCCGCAATAAAGTAGGCTGTACCCATTACAATAAATGCCATAGTGAATGAACCACCTGCCGCAATAATCCCGATGGTAGCAGGTGCAATCGCAGCACCTAAACGTCCCATGTTATACGCACCGCCAATGGCTGTACCACGAACATCGGTCGCGAAGGTTTCCGCCATATAGGTTGCATTTACACCGTATGGAATTCCATAGAGGAAACCAAAGGTAATTAATAAATAAGCAATATTGCTTGGTGTATTGTAGAAAATAATCACTGGTAAAAATGCGGCTGTCGCAACTGTACCAAAGACAAAAGTTACCCGACGACCCAATTTATCTGCGGCATAGCCTGCAATAATTTTCCCTAGAATCATTGCTGTATATGCACCTACCATATAGCCTGTTAAAGCTTTGAAGTTCATATTCAGTTCTGTTTCTAAATAGGTTGGCATCCAGTTATTGACACCGTAGTAACCAAACTGTAAGAAAGCAGCCGTAGTCATCCACAGCAAAAACATTTTGCGGTGCTGAGTATGGCCAAAAATACGTTTATACACACTTTCAGAGGGAGCCTTTGCAGTGATTGCTTCAGCTGTAGGCTCAATTTTCAATTCTTTACGTTTAAATTGTTCTATTTTTGCTTCCTGCCAAGATGCAGGTTCAGGTACAAAACGCATGAAAATAAGTGCAAATGCTGCTGGAACAATCGTGACATAAAACAACATACGCCAGCCATGGTCAGGAATAATTGCGCCCGCCAACAACGTCGCCACAATATAACCAATGGTTTGACTTGTCTGTAATGTGCCTAAAACGGTGGTGCGATATTTTGTTGGTACATATTCAGCCATCAGCGTATTACACGCCATGTATAACGAACCTAATCCAAATGCACCAATAAACCGCAAAATCATGAACTGCTCATAACTTTGAGTGAAGCCTAGAATACAGGTCATAATTGAAAAGAAAACCACAGACCAGGCGATAGTTTTGACACGACCGAATTTGTCACATGCCCATCCACCTGTAATTCCACCAAGCGCCATCCCTGCTAGTGATGAACTTCCCAGCATACCGGCTTGAAATGAAGTTAGACCGAACTCAGCCTTTAAACTGGTTAAGCTGAATGACAACAGCATGATGTCGACACCATCAATTACCAGAGAAATAAATGCAAAAACAAATGCAATTTTCCAGGTGTTTTTATGAATACGGCGCACTGTACCTATATTAGATGGTAATTTTCTGCTGAGCGATCCTGCTTCGGCTTGTATATCATTATTCATTTCCATATCCCTCATTTTCCCAAATGAGTCATCGGCAGTCCTATTATTTCTCTACATTTGCCTTAGGTTCTTTATTATTTTTCTATCGTTCCATTTGAACTTTAAGCTTGCAAACGCACAGATTTACAAGAATGTTTCACGATGAATCCTTTAATTTAAGTTAATTGTTGATTTTTTTGAGACAAAAAAGTCTCAAGGATGCCTATAAATAAACATCCTGAATTGAAAAACTAAATTAGTTACCGAAAGCGGCAATTCCGGTTTGTGCGCGTCCTAAAATTAACGCATGCACATCATGGGTACCTTCATAGGTATTAACTACTTCCAGATTAACCAAATGCCGTGCTACGCCAAACTCATCAGAGATCCCATTACCACCCATCATGTCACGTGCCAGACGTGCAATATCTAGGGCTTTACCACAGTTATTACGCTTAATTAAAGATGTACCTTCGACTGATGCAATACCTTCATCTTTCATACGACCAAAACGTAAAGCTACCTGTAAACCGAGTGCAATTTCAGTTTGCATATCGGCCAGTTTTTTCTGGATCAACTGATTAGCAGCAAGTGGTCGGCCAAACTGTTTACGATCCATAGTGTATTGATGTGCCGTATGCCAGCAGAACTCTGCTGCGCCCATGACCCCCCAAGCAATCCCGTAACGCGCACTGTTCAGACAGGTAAATGGACCTTTTAAGCCACGTACTTCTGGAAATGCATTCTCTTCCGGTACAAACACGTTATCCATCACAATTTCACCGGTGATCGATGCACGTAGGCCGACCTTGCCATGAATCGCAGGCGCTGAAAGCCCTTCCCAGCCTTTTTCCAAGATAAATCCGCGAATGTCACCAACATTACCCTCAGCGGATACTTCTTTGGCCCAGACCACGAATACATCTGCTATCGGACTATTAGTAATCCAAATTTTTGCGCCAGTTAAGCGGTAACCGCCATAGACTTTTTTGGCACGGGTAATCATGCTGCCCGGATCAGAACCATGATCTGGTTCAGTCAAGCCGAAACAGCCAATATATTCCCCTGTGGCTAATTTTGGTAAATACTTCTGTTTTTGTTCTTCAGAACCAAATTCATGAATCGGCACCATGACCAGTGAACTTTGTACGCTGGCCATTGAACGATAACCTGAATCGACTCGCTCGACTTCACGTGCAATCAGGCCATAGCTCACATAATTTAAACCAGCACCACCGTACTGTTCAGGAATGGTTGGACCCAGTAACCCTAATTCACCCATTTCACGAAAAATAGCTGGATCGGTTTTTTCATGGCGGAACTGCTCTAATACCCGTGGCATCAACTTGTCTTGACAGTAAGCAGCTGCTGCATCACGAATCATGCGCTCTTCTGAACTGAGTTGCTGTTCTATCAGGAACGGGTCTTGCCAGTTAAAATTTGATTTACTTACTTTCTTAGAATTTACCATTTGATTCATAGTGTCCTCACCAGCCTTTAAATCCATGTGTTGTATTATTCTTGGATTGACTGTATGCGTGAATAGCCTTTCTTTCAAACAATAAATATGCATGCAGTTATGCGTTTTCCGCATACTTTATTTAATTTAAAATTCTTAAACTTAAATTATCAGGATGATTGAAGGTTTTTACACTTAAATTGTATAGTCATAACATAATGATATGTAATTTATTGATATCTTAACATTTTCAAGGATGATCTATGCGCCGCAAAATTCCTTCTTTGCAAGCACTTTTATGTTTTGAATCGGCAGCACGTCATGCTAGCTATACGCATGCATCCCAAGAACTGTTTTTAACTCAAAGTGCTGTTTCTAGACAAATACAGCAGTTAGAAAATTATTTAGATGTTCCCTTATTTACCCGAACACGCCATGGAGTAGAACTAACATATGTCGGCCAACAATATTTCAAAAGTATTACGCCCTATCTAAAGGGATTAGAACAGACCACACTAGATGTTATTGCGCACAAAGGACAAGGAGGTACTTTAAAACTAGGAGTGGTGCCTACATTTGCTACACGCTGGTTGTTGCCAAAGTTACAAACCTTTAATCAGCTCTATCCTGAAATTACTGTCCATTTAGAAACTAGTACACGACCTTTTTTATTTAATGACCATATTCTAGATGCTGCTATTTATGCAGGTACACCTCAACAAGTTGAACAATGGCCTGGCACATGTAGCCACTTTTTAATGCATGAAGATGTGGTTGCCGTATGCGCACCTAGCTTAATTACACACTATTTTCCTGATGCTACTATGATTAATATCAATAGTTTTGATTTAAGTGCACAACAATTAATAGAGCTTCCGTTGTTACAACAAACAACAAGACCTCATATTTGGGAGGAATGGTTTAATCTCCATCCAATAAAGCACCCTAACCCTAAGCATGGTCAACGTCATGAATTATTTTCAATGTTAGCCGTTGCTGCTAATCATGGTATGGGAATGGCGTTAATTCCACAAATGCTTATCAAAAAAGAATTACAAAAAAAGGAATTAGTTATGGTTTCGACTAAAAAACTAGAAAAAAAGCGAGCTTATTATTTAATACATTCCAGTCAGGAAAACTCACCACTTATTGAAAAATTTGTTGGATGGATACAACAAGAAGTGAAAGAATAAATTGAAGATTATGGACAGCATGCATTATAAAAAATACTCTGTATCACTCTGAATTTTAGGTGAAATATGCTGCTCAACCCAGGTTAACCATGCTCTTGTTTTAGCATCAATAAAATGACGCGATGGCAGTAAGGTATAAACACCAATATCAGGTGATCTCCAATCTGCTAAAACACGGCGCAATCGCCCAGTACGTATAGCCTCAATCACAGCAAAAGTTGGAAGTAATGCTATGCCCATATCTTGCTGCACCATGTCTAATAATAGTTCTGGTGTGTCTGCAATCAATTGTCCTGTAATATCGATTTGATACGAACAACTATTTTCACTGACTAGATGCCATTGCGGTGTAATAGATGGATTCACCAATCTTAAACAGGCATGTTTTTGTAGATCATCTAATGATTTTGGTTCGCCATATTTTTCTAAATAGGCTGGTGATGCGCAAAGTAATGAAAATATTGTTCCAATTCTGCGAGCAACAAATCTGGAGTCGGCCAAAGATTCAGTGAGATATAAACTGACATCAATTCCTTTGGCTAAAAGGTCTGGTACATTCTGCGAAGTACGGTATTCAACCGTAAGCTCTGGATAGGTTTGACAGAACTCGGCCAGCATCGGAGACACATAATGATGACCAAAACTAGCCATACTCAAAACACGTAACTTGCCCTGCGGTTTGCTTGCCATTCCCATGGCTTGAGCTTCTGCTTCTTCCACCATTGCGAGTACTTGACGACATTGCTCTGCATAAGCTGCACCAATATCGGTCAACGCATGCTGTCTGGTCGATCGTTGTAGTAATTTTGTACCTAAACGTCCTTCTAACTCGCTAATGAGTCGAGACACTTGTGCTGTTGTCAGTTCCATCTGCTCTGCGGCAGCCGTAAAGCTTCCACTATCAATGACTTTTAGGAAAGCATGCATTGCATGGAGTAATCCACCATCAAGATTTTTGCGCATAACGTAAATATATTTTTCTTAATTACGCATTGTTGCACCAGTCTGGATCACCCACAATGACATTAATGTACATACATTGAACAGTTTCATTGTCTTAAGTTGAACTGATCAATCTTTTTTCGAGTATGTCATTTACTCCAAATATTCAACGGGATGTTGAGAAAAGAAAGTAGCTCGATCTACAAAATTCAAAGGAGATATAAATGAATATAGCGACAAAATTTACTCCAAATAAAATTCCAACCAAGGATGTATCACTTGAAGATAAATATCTCAGTGATGACGGTACTGCTTACATGACAGGTATTCAGGCCATGGTGCGTTTACCACTCGCACAAACACGGCGGGATACTATAAACGGTTATCATACTGCTGGTTTTATTTCAGGTTATCGTGGTTCCCCTGTAGGAAACTATGATAATTTTCTCTGGCAAGTTGAAGGCATACTCAAAGACCATCATGTTGTTTTTCAACCCGGTGTAAATGAAGATCTCGCTGCTACTGCAATTTGGGGTACCCAACAAGCCAATCTCGCAGGGCAAGGTAAATATGATGGTGTAACGTCTTGGTGGTATGGCAAAGGCCCGGGGGTAGATCGTTCTGGAGATGTTCTGCGTCATGCCAATCTTGCAGGAACATCAGAACGAGGTGGTGTGGTTGCCTTCTTTGGTGATGACCACTCTTGTAAATCGTCAAGTATTCCACACCAGTCAGAACACGTGATGATTGGTTGTGGCATTCCAATTTTTTACCCGACTTCAATACAGCAAATTCTTGATTTAGGTGTACATGCGGTCGCCATGTCACGCTTTGCGGGTGTATGGACTTCGATGAAGTTGGTCAGTGAAATTGTCGAAACCTCGGCTTCTGTTCATGTGGATTTAGATCGAGTTACTCCTGTTTTACCCCAAAATATTCAAATGCCTGAAGATGGTGTCAACATTCGTTGGCCAGATCATGGCATTCAACAAGAACAACGTCTTTATCAATATCGATTACCCGCTGTATTGGCTTATGCACGTGAAAATGAATTGAATCAGGTAACTTGGGACTGTCCTGATGCGCGTATTGGTATTGCAGCCAGTGGTAAAGGTTATTTAGATACGATTGAGGCTTTACGCATTCTCGGAATTGAAGGTGAAACGGCCCAACAGCTCGGATTGAGAGTATATCAAGTTGCTTTAATTTGGCCTTTAGAACCGCAAGGTCTGCGTGAATTTGCCGAAGGTTTAGAAGAGCTGATTGTTGTAGAAGAAAAACGCCCTATTCTTGAAGCTCAAATTAAAGATGAACTTTATGCGCTTCCAGATGGCAAACGACCTCGTATCATTGGTAAGGCGAGTGATGGAAAAGGTGAATGGAGTACATCGATTAATGAAGCGCCTTTGATTGGTCACTATGAGTTCCAACCTGAACCGATTGCAAAAATGTTGGCAGCTCGATTCTTAAAATTAAATCTTCCAGAAAGTTTAAAAACACAGATTGAAAATAGAGTTGAGTTGCTACAAAAAGCAGAACATGAATCACGGCGAGTTCTGGATATTGCAGAACGTAAACCTTTCTTTTGTAGCGGCTGCCCTCACAACTCATCAACTAAGTTACCCGAAGGCAGTCGTGCACTGGGCGGGATCGGTTGTCATTATATTGCCGTGTTACAGAATCATGAAACAGAAACGTTCACGCAAATGGGTGGCGAAGGCGTAAGTTGGGCTGGCGCTTCACATTTCACCAATGAAAAGCATATTTTTGCCAATCTAGGCGATGGAACCTATTTTCATTCAGGTTATCTTGCAATACGTCAAGCGATCGCTGCAAAACTCAATATGACCTACAAAATTCTCTATAACGATGCAGTTGCGATGACAGGTGGACAACATGTCGATGGTCATCTCAGCGTGGCACAATTAACACGACAATTGGATGCTGAAGGCATCACAAAACAAGTCATCGTCACGGATGAACCTGAGCTGATTCATGCCGAAGAAGGTATTGCGTCTCACGTCGAAATTTACCACAGAAATGAGCTAGATGATGTCCAACGCAAATTACGTGAGATTTCTGGCGTTACGGCGTTAATTTATGTTCAAACCTGTGCCAGTGAAAAACGTCGCCGTCGTAAACGCAATGCATATCCAGATGTTGCTGAACGGGTTTTTATCAATAGTGAGATTTGTGAAGGTTGCGGTGACTGTTCTAAACAATCGAACTGCTTATCTATCGAACCTGTTGAAACCATATTAGGAACTAAACGTCAAATTAATCAAAGCAGTTGCAACAAAGACTTCTCTTGTGTGGATGGTTTTTGTCCAAGTTTTGTCACAGTCCATACCCGCGATATGAAACGTCCAGAAATATTCAAAGGTATAGAAGCTGGCTGGCCAGAAAAACCAATCCTTCCAGAACTAGATCAACAACCCATTCGGATCATGGTTGGTGGTGTTGGCGGTACAGGTGTGGTGACAGCAGGCGCTTTATTGGGAATGGCTGCTCATTTGGAGGGTAAAGCTGCACGTATCATGGATATGGCTGGACTTGCTCAAAAAGGTGGTACAGTTTATTCCTACATACAACTCGCTACAGAAGATGAGCAAATCTCCGCAACCAAAATCCCTGCGGGACAATGTGATGTTTTAATTGGTGCAGATGCGATTGTTGCAGGCAGTAATGCTGCACTTTCTCGTTTAAAAGCTGATGCTGTTGTCATCGTGAATGAAGATAGCTCCCCTACTTCGGCTTTCCTTGAGTCTCGTGATTGGTATGCGCCAATTACAGATTTGATTCACCGACTTCGTGGTCGAACGACTCAAGGAAAACTCACATCTTTACCTGTAACACGTATTGCCACACAGGTTTTAGGTGATGCAATCTTTGCAAATCAAATCTTACTTGGTATGGCTTGGCAAGCAGGTCAAATTCCGTTGAAACGTGAAAGTATTGAAAAGGCAATTCATTTGAATGGTACGGCTACTGAAAAAAACCTTGAAGCTTTCCGTATCGGTTGTCATCTGATGAGTGATCTTGACTTAGCCAAACGCATTATTGCAACGATACCAACAACGAATAAACCAACCACATTGGCTGAATTAGTGGATGATCGTTCTGCTCGTCTGGTCGAGTATTGGAATCAAGATTATGCAACTCAGTATCAAACGCTTGTTGAACAAGCTGTTAAAGTGCTGCCTGAAGAATTAGCTGGAACCATTGCGACACAGTTATATAGAGTCATGGCGTATAAAGATGAATATGAAGTTGCACGCTTACTTACAGGGAAAAGTTTTAAACAATCGATTGAAACCCAGTTTGGTCAAGGTTTACGTTTAACCTATCACTTAGCACCACCAGCTTTGGGTGCTCATGGCACCATACGCAAACGTGCTTTCGGATATTGGATGCGTATTCCGATGATGATTCTTGCTCGCCTACAGTGGCTCAGAGAAACTTTTCTTGATCCATTTGCTTTGCAGCAAGAACGTCAAAAAGAACATGCTTGGCGTGATCGTTATATCGCATTTGTTAAAGCCATTAGCTCTGCACCTGAAAGTTATGACCTATCTGTTGCTGAGCAAATCGCTCAATTACCAGCAGATGTACGTGGTTTTGGTCATGTCAAAATGCAAACGATGGACACAGCGATACAACGTTGGGATGAGCTTTCTTTGAGTCTTCGTAGAGAAAGTTGAAATGAGGAAGATTTATCATGTAAATCCTCTCCCTAGCCCTCTCCTTTTAAAGGAGAGGGAACTTCCATTGTAAATAAATGTTCACGACAACTCGATTTTCGCAAGAAGCCTAATCATTCTCCCTCATTTTTGATGCTAAGCGTATAATATTGCGTATGGTTTATTATTTAAGTCTGCTATGAAAAATCTGTTTTCTAATAACGCCCACATTAGTGTAGTTTCTACTTTCTCTGAACTTGTAAATTCCAAATTTCAAGGAGAGATGAATGCACTTTGCTGGCATAGAGATTTGATTGGTGATTTTAAAGAAATTGTAGCTAAACTTGAATTAAAAGAAAATATTACAGAAGTTTTCATTAAAGATCTTTTAGCATTACAACTTTCAGAACATGGTAATTTAGCAAGAGAAATTATCTTAAATGATATTCAGCTCTTAACTGATTTCGGTGCATCCCCTACGCTTAATTTACTAAAAAATTACGAACGAGATGAAGAGCTGGACTTCATTTCAACAGATGTATACTCGTTTCATATTGATCGCTCACCCATAGAAACAGATACTTTCTTATGTACCTATCATGGCGCTGCAAGTGATATCGTGCCCAATGATCAGGTAGAACAAAAAGTTTTGGTTCCCGAGATCAGGGAAAAACTCAAGGAATTACATAATGGCCCAGAAGCTGAATTTGAAAATTTCCTAGAAGAATATTTCTTTGATTTACATTATCAGCCTAAACCCAATGCAAAACCTGTCAATTTAGGCTTAGGCCATCTTTGGCGTTTGGCGGTAGATCATCCTACACAACAGGTCTTGCCTTGTGTGCATAGAGCGCCTGTCGAAAAAGATGGTGAGTATAGGTTGCTATTGATTTGTTAAATATTTATTCGATATAGAGTTGATGAATTTAATCTATTTATAGACGGTAAAAAAGCACCTTAAATTTTTAAGGTGCTTAGCTGAAAAGCATTACTGTGCGAGTTCACAGTTCTTGAGTTTAGTAATCCCAAAAAATGCGTTGAATTTCCTTGGCATCTTTTGTTTTTGTTAAAGCAAGTGCAGCAAGTAATTTAGCTTTTTGCGGGTTAAGATCATGTGCGACGACCCAACCATATTTGTCATCTGGTTGTTCTGCATTTCTAAGAACAAAACCTTGAGGTACGCGAGATGAACGAATAATTTGCACACCTTGTTTTTGTAAGTCAGTTAAAGTTGGGACAATATAATTGGCTACAGAACCATTGCCTGTACCTGCATGAATAATAGCTTTTGCCCCTGCTTTAGCATAAGCCGTGTATGCATCCGGCAACATATTGCCTGAACCATAAACAATTTGTACCAGCGGTAAGCTATCGCCTTTAATATTTTCAATATTAAATTCTGAGCTCTTATTATGACGTTTCGCTGTATTTCTAAACCAATATGGTTTTCCTTCGACTAAGGTTCCGAGCGCTCCCCATTGGCTCATAAATGCATTGGTATGGATATTAATTGTTTTTGAAACATCTCGTGCTGCAAAAATGTCGTCATTCATGAGCACAAAAGTTCCTTTACCTTTTGCACTATCATCGGCAGCAAGTGCAACCGCACTATAAAGGTTCAACGGGCCATCAGCAGAAAGTGCAGTACTTGGACGCATTGACCCGACCAATACAATCGGCTTATCTGAATGAATCACTAAATTTAAAAAGAAAGCTGTTTCTTCTAGGGTGTCTGTTCCATGTGTAATCACGACACCATTAACATCAGACTTTTTAAGTAAGTCATTGACTTGACGTGCAAGGGATAATAATTCTTTATCCGTAATACTTTCTGATGCAACTTGCATGGCCTGCACACCAGTCACATTGGCAAGGTTTTGAATCTGGGGAACCGCATTTAATAATGCATCCACAGGAACTTTTGCCGCAGTATAGGTTGCACTATTGGTAGAGCTTGCTCCAGCACCTGCAATCGTTCCACCAGTAGCGACAACAACGACATTATTTTTGGCAAATGCTGCACATGGAAGTAATAGGCTTAAACTTAATGTCAAAGCTGAAATCGTTTTTTTCATAGGTCATCCTTTTTGAGTCATTTTATTCTTAGCATTTTTCATACCATAGTAAAATTACTGGAAAAAGATAGGATTGTATAGGTGTAGAAATTGTATTTTTTGTCCATCACATTTCTTAAATACAATTAATCATGGTGCATCTCTTGTAGTTTTGAGATGAGTCCTATTTACCCAATACAGAACAGTTGCAAGAAAATATTCAAAATACGGTACGACTATTTTTAAATGGTTATCGCACTTTTTAGCAAGTTGTTAATTTTATTTAGGATGAAAGCAATATGCAGTCCCTCCAAGAATGAAAAACTGCACCGTATTATTTAGGCGGTGGCTATTTATTACCACGTTATTTCATGACCTTGAAAGTCGACAAACTGTTGTTCATTTTTACCAATAAAATCTTCAACCACACGTACAATGCCCGATGTGCTTTCTTTTACACTGATAGGTGCATGGTTTCCGCCCATTTCAGTTTGCACCCAACCTGGATGTAAGTTCAGCACGCCTATTTGGGCAGGAATTGCCTCATTTATTGCAAAGCCACGTGTGATACTGTTGAGAGCAGCCTTGCTTGCGCGATACAGCTCCATACTTCCATCATCGTTTAAAGCAACGCTTCCCATGCGAGAACTCATAAATGCAATGACACTCTTTCCTTTCATCAAAGGAAGAAGTTTTCTCGCAATCGTCACGGGTGCAATACTATTTACCCAAAACAGATTGGTAATCTCATTGGGCGTGCACTGCTCAACGCGTTGATGTTCTGGCCCAAGAATGCCCGCAGAAACCAACAGTAGGTCGATGGATTTTTCATGATATTTACTGAGTAAACGGTCTGCCGTTTGTACATAGCTTAAATCTAATTCGGATAATTCAAGTCGGTCGGGATACTCAGAAAGCAGTTGATTTAAGCCTGTAGAGACTTGCTCTATGTCTCGGATGGTCGCGATAACCTGCCAGTGCTGCTTGAGCAACTCTCTAACTAGACCTAGACCAATCCCTCTTGAAGTACCAACCACGATTGCGCGTTTATTCTTATTAAACATAAAATGTCTCTCTATCACGATAACTCAAGGTGTAAAAAACGCTTGAGATCAAACCCTCAAAGAGTGCTTTGGGATATTGATTCACAAACTTAAGAATTCGCTTTGATCATAGTCCAGTAAAAGTTTTCTATACAAACCTATTTCTGTAGACTTATTCAACCGTCATCATTATGTCAATGAATAAGTCCACATCTAACATCAATCACACTAGTAATAGGTTTTCCGACGACCCAACATTGGAGAATTTAGAAAACCTAAAACCTAGCGATTTCTGTTTAGAAGTTCACAGTCCACGAAAATTGTGCTGTACGTGGTTTACCAAGAAATAAGTAATCATCCCCGAAGAAGCTTCCTGCATCTCGCCAATATTTTTTATTGAACAAGTTGTCCACATTCAGGCGAAGCATATTGTCATAACCATAAGCACGGAAGTTATAAGCTGCACCTGCATCGAATACGGTATAGCCTGAAACTTTAACCGTCCCCGTTTTGTTGGCGTGTTTACTGCTGCTGTATTGCATACCTGCGAGTAAACGTAACCCTTCTACTTGAGGCATTTGATAAGACACATGACTAGCAAAACGAACCGTCGGTACATTTTGAGTTTGATGCCCTTTATAAGCATCTACCTGTATATCTTCCAAACGTGAACGGGTCAGTGCCAAACTTGATGTCATATCCAGATTTTCAGCAACACGACCTTGCAAGCCCAATTCCAAACCTAGATTATGCTGTTCACCATCGGTGACATAGTAATTGTCTAAGTTGGTATATTGATGATCTTGTGTTAAGTCAAACAAAGCGGCAGTAAACAGTAGCTCTTGCCATTGCTGTTTAAGACCTAACTCATATTGAGTTGAGCGTCTTGGTGCTAAGGTAACATAAGCGTTATCTGTATATGCAGGCGCTTGACTGCCGTCGCTGATTCCTTTTGCATACGAAGCATACAGATGAGTGTTCTGCCAAGGCTGATACATTAACGCAAGCTGTGGCAAGAAACGATTAAAGTCGGTGTCACGAATACTGTTGCCATCTGCAGAATAGGCACTTTCATTTAAATGTAAAAGTTTACCACCCAACAAAACTGACCAAGCATCATTAAATTCAATTTGATCCAACACATTGAGAGCCGTTTGTTGACTATCTAACGATTTGTAATGATTACCTAAGGCTTTATCCGTAGGCGTATAGCTAATAGGATCATCATAAATATTTCCTGTAGATTCAGAGTCCTTAACTACTGGTAAGTATATAGCATCATATTGAGTATGGCGTTTATAAGCATGGGATAGCTCTAAACTCAGGTTATGTTGCCATGCTCCAGTGTTAAACTTCCCGTTCAAGCCTGTTTTAAATTGATTGGTTAAATAGCTATCATCTGGGCTGCGGAAGTCATAAATGTCATAGTTCCCATTTTGGTCAAAACTATTACCTAGACCAGAAGTTTGACACACACTGCTGTAACACCCCCAAGCAAAGGCTGAGTAATCATCTACAACTACACGACTTTGCGAAGCAGACATATTGCCGCTCCAGTTATCATTGATTTGATAGCTGTATTTCAGACTCGTATTTAGACTTTCATTTGTGACAGGTTTGCTCCAGCTTTGATAGCCCAGTAAACGATCCCATTTCACTCCTGTCGGTACAGTTTTACCATCAAGTAGCTGATAACCTGGTACCGAACGCTGTTTTTGACGCTGTGATTCAAGATCAAATTCGAGTTTTGAACGATCTGAAATTTTCCAGTCTAAAGCCAAGGAACCAAACAAACGTTTTCCATCGGCATGTTCAACATAGGGGTGAATGTCTTCATAAGCTGCATTCACACGATAACCAAACTGTTGATTGTCACCAAACCATCCACCAAGGTCAGTCGCCACACGGCTGCCGCCATGACTGTCTGCTTCGATGGTTAAAGATTGGACATCTTTGGGGCGTTTGCTCACATAGTTCACCACACCGCCCGGCGTTGACATCCCACTTTGAATCGCACTCATGCCTTTTAGGATTTCAACTTGCTCTTTATTTTCAAGCGCTACATTTTGCTCACCGCGTAGCAAATTACCGTTCAGTAAATAACTTGATCCCGCATTTAAGCTAAATCCACGCATCACAAAGTTTGCATAGTAACCAATGGGTGCATAACCATCCCCAACGGACGCATCGTTCTTTACCACATCGCCCAGTGTTTTCGCATGTTGATCTGCGATCAGTTCAGCAGTAACAGTGTGAATAGATGCAGGAATGGCTGCAAGGTTTTGCTGACCAAACCCAGACAAATTAACTTTGGGCTGATAATAAGCCAGTTGTTCAGTCTGAGCAGTGGTTGTAATGGTTGCAAGTTGTTCCACATCACTCTCTTCTGCCGCATGTACCCATACCGAGTTTAGCCCTAGACATGAAAATGAACCAACCGCCAATAATGCTTTTTGTAAACGAGAAAATGGATACGTTTTCACAGTCGTTGCTAACCCCAAAAGATAAATTTACAGCCTGAATTTTGCGGCATGAGTATTCACAATTTTTGTAGAATGAACAAGCACATTATTCAACATATCTCAGCTTTTTTTAAATTATTGGGAGATAGCTTTGAGTGTGTAGGTTTAGAAATTGAGTTTATAGTTTAACCGCTTGCTTTTAAATTATAACTTTGATCTGCGTTCCATATCTTCATTCGTATTTGATACAGCATATGGTATTGGGACTTTAGCTGACTTGAAGCAGTGTATTGTAGATTGGAACCTAAAAGCTTAGGTTGATTTATTTCATTTTTTTAAGCCATTTTTTCAACTTTAGAGTGATTTTTTAACTACAAACTCATTAAAATGTTATAACATAACAATACAAAATCTAACCTACTCTCCTTCATGATGAATAAATTCTCTCTTTTTTCCTCAAGCATATATTTAAGTCTGCTGAGTTCTTTCACTTGGGCCGAAACTTCAACAGAAGTACTCCAGACCATCCAATTACAAGCCGAAACTGAGGGTGAAAACCTTCAACAAAGCACCGCAATGACTAAGTTTTCACATGACATTTTAGACGTGCCATTTAGTCGAAGTGTGTTATCTAAAGCGTTAATTCAGCAACAAGATGTGCAACGTATTGACGATGCACTCACGCAAGTGAGCGGGGTCTATAGTCAAACCAATTATGGTGGCGGCTTTTGGGATAACTTTTCATTTAGAGGTTTTAGTACAGACCCCAATATTGGGGCACAAATCATCAGAAATGGTCTGAGTGTCAACCGTGGTCTCAGCGCTCCGCGAGATATGGTGAATATTGAATCTCTCGACTTTTTAAAAGGCCCAATGGCTGCGCTCTATGGCCGCGGGGAAGCTGGCGGTCTACTGAATATCAACACTAAAAAGCCTGAATGGGAAAGTTCTTCAGAAGTCAATTTACGTGCCAATAGTTTAGAAAAATACCGTGCTAGTTTTGAACATACTGCCCCAATCAGTGATGCTGTGGCTTATCGTATTGCGGTCGCACATGAAGATAACCAAAGTTTTCGTGATCATGTGCAGAGTGAGCGTTGGTTTTTCTCACCTCAACTCACATGGAAAATTTCAGATTCAACCCAATTAGATTTTGACAGCGAATTTACCCGACAAGATGGAACCTTCGACCGTGGCGTAAGTAGTTATCAAAAACAATTCGTGATGGACCCTAAAACATTTACAGGCGAACCTGATGATGGTGATCATATTCAAAAAGATCATTTCTATCAGCTTCGACTTGCACATCAGTTTAATGATGACTGGAAAATGAATAATGCTCTTAGTGTGAAAGATACTCAGCTCAAAGGCTTTTCCAGTGAACCTCGTCGTATTCAAAGTGATGGACAGACATTAGAGCGCCAGCGTCGCTACCGTGACAATAAAAGTGATGACATTCTCTTTCAAACAGAAGTTCTTGGGACGATCCAACAAGACTGGGCCCGTCATGAAGTACTGTTGAGCACTGAACTTGGGCAGATGAAGTATCATCAATTACAACTGCGTCGAAACCACAGCAGTAGCGTGCCAAATAGCATTGATATCTATGCTCCTATTTATGGACAATACTTACCAGAGCTTCCACTTTTCATTAACACCGAAGAACAGCAACGCTATTTTGCACTGAATCTACAAGATCAAATTTTCCTCAATGATCAATGGAGTGTACTGTTTGGAGCGCGCTTTGATCACGTCACCCAAGACTTTCAAAATAAACTTGCAGGTACATCCAATAAAAAGGATTTACAACAAACCAGTCCACGCTTGGGTTTAAACTACCGACTGAATGATAGTTGGTCATGGTACGCCAACTATGGAGAATCCTTTGCGCTCAACAGTGGCATGGACCGAAACGGCGATGTGTTTAATCCTGAAAAAGGCAGAAGCTATGAGATTGGTGGGAAATATCGGATTACCTCACAGAGTTTGCTGAGCTTAGCCCTCTTTAAAATGGATAAAGAGAATGTTTTAACCACAGATCCAGCAGATAGTAACTATCAAATTACCGCTGGAGAAGTCTCAAGTAAGGGGCTAGAGTTCGATCTAGAGACACAGCTCAATGATCAATTTTCTATACGTGCCAATTATAGCTATACAGACGCTCAAGTGGAAAAAGACCAGAGTCTTGCTAAAGGTTCACGACTCAGCAATGTACCAAAACATAGTGGTTCTGTTAGCAGCAACTATGAATGGAACCTTGCTAATGCAGACAAAGTTGGACTTGGTGCAACGGCAATCTATGTGGGCAAACGTAGTGGACACAGTACAGATAATGGCTTCAACTTACCTGAGTACACGTTGTTGAATCTAAATGCTTATTATGCGCCAACAGATCAGCTACGTTATCAGTTCAATGTGCACAATCTCTTAGACGAAACGTACTATGTTGCAAGCTATAGCGATATGTGGATTCAACCTGGCGACCCGTTAAATGCATCTATCTCGGTACAATGGAAGTTTTAAGGTTTATACAACCAGACTTGTCTCGTTAGGAGTCAAGTCTGGTGTTAGAAAAGTAAGATTCTGATTAGTTTCTGAAGTATTAGCTAGCTGCCATAGTTTTCTTTAGAGTTACTATTTACTTACTTCAAAAAGTATTCCCAAATGATAAATCCAAGAAAAAATCCAAGAAACGAATATAAAGTAATGATAAAGAATACAAACCAAGCTCTATTTTTCTTCAGTAAAAAGTTCATTTTCAATACCTCAACGCTCTATCTATATTCATTATTCTAAGGTTTCCTATACGAAAGGACAGATACAGTTCTTTGTGAAAAAAATATAACAGACTATAACAGATTTGCCATTTTAAACGCTCCAAAGCGATCAGACTGATATCAAGTAGTATAAAAAAGTATGAGCAGACTATTTTGCCTCCCCATGCTTCAACTGATTAAGGGATTAAACTTTCGTTTCTTTTTTTGCATTCATCCAACGATATAACACTGGCAATAGCACCAAGGTCAATAACGTCGAAGAAATAATTCCACCAATCACCACGGTCGCCAGTG
Organism: Acinetobacter sp. 8I-beige; assembly: GCF_902505955.1. Lineage (NCBI taxonomy): Bacteria > Pseudomonadati > Pseudomonadota > Gammaproteobacteria > Moraxellales > Moraxellaceae > Acinetobacter > Acinetobacter sp. 8I-beige. Next base: position 1,305,856 of record NZ_LR732790.1, read on the forward strand.
GACGTTGAACCTCTGCTCCTGTGCCTGTGGCAAGCGCCATCGGCACAAAACCTAAGGACGCCACACAAGCGGTCATTAAAACAGGCCTTAATCGCAAAATCGCTCCCTGCCAAACGGCTTCATGTAAGCGGTATTGCCCTCTTAACTCTTTAATGAAGGTCAGCATGACCAAACCATTTAAAACGGCAACGCCAGACAAGGCAATGAAACCAATGCCCGCCGACATGGATAAAGGAATGTCTCTTAACCACAAGAAAAGCACACCACCAGTTAGGGCAAATGGAACACCCGTGAACACCAGCAAGCTTTCTTTGATGTTATGGAAAACAGCCATCAGCAAAATAAAGATCGTCAGTAACGCCAGTGGAATCACAATCTGCATTCGAGCCTGTGCCGAGGCCAAATTTTCAAACTGACCACCATATTCAATCCAGTAGCCACTTGGAAGTGGGTATTGTTTAAGCTGACTTTGTACTTCTGTGACAAAAGAACCTAAATCGCGCCCTTCGACATTCGCCGTGACAATCACACGACGTTTGCCATTTTCACGGCTGACTTGGTTGATGCCATCCATCATTTTTACAGTGGCAATATCGGTGAGTAAAATACTGCCACCATTTGGAAGATGTATTGGCAGTTGCGCGATCCCACTGACACTACGGTCTTGTTCCCTCATTCGAATCACAAAGTCAAAACGGCGATCTCCCTGTAAAATTTCACCAACATTTTGCCCGCCAATGCTTGCTGCCACATAGTCTTGTACGGTTTTGACACTTAGGCCATATTGCGCTGCCAAGCTTTTATCAATTTCCACATTGAGCAAAGGTAAACCCGACGTTTGTTCAACTTTAACGGCGGTACTGCCTGAAACTTGCTGAATCAATTTACTGATTTTTTCAGCTTCCGCATTTAATACTTGCATGTCATCGCCAAAGATTTTGACACCGACATCACTACGCACACCCGATATTAACTCATTGAAACGCAGTTCAATTGGCTGAGAAAACTCACTGTTGTTACCGGGCAATGTTGCTAAATAGGCCTGCATACGGCTACGCAGTTCATCGAGTGTTTCTTTTGGATTTGGCCATGCATCACGGGGTTTCAGCATGACGTAACCATCTGAAATATTCGGTGGCATCACATCGGTCGCCACTTCAGCCGTGCCTGTTCGCGCAAAAATAGCATGTATTTCAGGGAATTTCTTCAGAAGTAGCTTTTCCGTATTTTCCTGAATACGAAGTGATTCTTCTAAGCCTGTGCTTGGAGAGCGCAGTTGCTGTACAGCAAAGTCACCTTCACTCAACTGTGGCGCAAACTCACTGCCGATACGCGTTGCAAGTATTCCTGTCAATATCAATAAGCACAGTGCAAAGGTTAAAACCACCGCTTTATACTGATAGGCACAGTCCAATACCCGCTGATAACGATCCTTTAGCCACAGCATCCAACGGCTTTCAGTTTCTTTGATGTCACCTTTTACAAAAAGTGCGACAGCCGCAGGTACAAAGCTGATTGATAAAATAATGGCTGCAACGAGTGCAAGTACAACAGTCAAAGCCATTGGGTGGAACATTTTTGCTTCTACACCAGTCAGTGCAAAAATCGGTAAGTACACCACCAAAATAATCAGCTGACCAAAAATGAGTGGACGGCGGGCTTGGCGCGCTGCAAAAAACACTTCTTTAAAACGTTCCGACTGAGTCAAGGGTCGTTTGAGTAACTGCTGCGCATGGGCTAAACGGCGAATACAGTTTTCAACAATCACCACTGCGCCATCGACAATAATACCGAAATCCAATGCACCCAAACTCATCAGGTTGGCACTGATATTCTGCTGTGCCATACCCGTTAAAGTAAACAGCATAGACAGTGGAATCACACAGGCTGTAATTAACGCCGCACGAATATTACCTAAGAATAAAAACAGGATCACAATCACCAAGATTGCGCCTTCAACCAAGTTCTTTTGCACTGTTTTAATGGCTTTTGCCACCAAAGTCGTGCGGTCATAAACGGTTTCTATTTTGACACCTTGCGGTAAACTGCTTTGCACCTCTTGAATTTTGGCATCTACAGCTTTAGACACCGTTCGGCTGTTTTCCCCCATCATCATCATAGCAATGCCGAGTACAGTTTCTTCTCCATTATAGGTTGCGCCTCCTGTTCGGAGGTCATGGTCAATTGAAACCTGCGCAATATCCCCCACACGAATGGGGTTTCCATTTGGGCTGGAAACCGTTGTATTTTCAATGTCTGCAAGACTGTTGAGTGTCCCTGGAACACGCACTGTAAGCTGCTGACCATTTTCCTCAATATAGCCGGCACCACGGTTTTCATTATTTTCCTGTAAAGCTGTTTGTAGCTGGCTTAAGGAAATATTCAACTGCTGCATACGGTTTAAATCGGGAGCAACCACATAGGTTTTATTAAACCCGCCAATACTGTTGACCTCGGCCACCCCCGCAACACGTTGAAGTTGTGGACGAACGATCCAATCTTGGATCTCCCGCAAGTCCATCGCGCTATAAGCGGTACCATCGGCTTTTTTGGCATTCGTTTCGGCTTTAATCACCCATTGATAAATTTCACCTAAACCTGTCGAAACTGGTGACATGGTCGGGGAAACATCGCTAGGTAAATCTGCTTTGACCTCTTGTACCCGCTGATTAATCTGTTGACGTGCCCAATAGATGTCTGTGCCATCCTCAAATACAATAGTGACTTGCGACAAACCATAACGTGAAATCGAACGAGTCAACTGTAAATCTGGAATACCCGCCATTGCAGTTTCAATCGGATAGGTAATCCGCTGCTCAACCTCCAGTGCGGTAAAACCATTGGCTTGTGTATTAATTTGTACTTGCGTATTGGTAATATCGGGCACTGCATCAATCGGCAGTTTTTGATAGCTATAAACTCCGACCGCAATCCATGTACAGACAAAGAGCATAACCCAAATTGCATTTTGAATAGAGAATTGAATAATTCGTTCAAACAAACCCTCAGGCTTGGGTAAATCATGATTAGTGTGCATGATCAGCCTCGCCTTTTTCTAGTTCAGACTTAAGCACAAAGCTACCTTGACTGACATAGCGTTGTCCTGCTGTTAGGCCTGAAATCACTTCCACCCATTGAGCGTCATTTGAAGCTTGCCCAAGTTGAACGGGCTGCGCTTTTAAATGCACTAGCCCTTTTTCCTCAGCGTCGACCACAAATACCGAAGTTTGACCTTCAATGTTTTGAATAGCACTTTTATGGACGCGAAGCGCTGTTTTTGAACTGGTATTGTCTAAAAAGATATTCACCAAAACATTTGGACGTAGTTCAGCCGCTTGGCTTTTTAATTTAGCACGTACCACCAAACGTCCTGTTTGCGCATCGGCTTGAGAAGTTAAGCTTTGGATGACGGCTTCATATTTTTGCTCAGAAGCATTCGGCTTAAATGTCAGACTCTGATTGGCTTGTAACTGGCCTGAGTATTGAGCAGGCAGATTAAACTCAAGCCATAACTCTTTAAATTGTTCAATCACAAAAAGTTGATCGGCCAATTGTACGTTTTCACCTACCACGATATCTTTTTGGCTAATCACACCTGAAATGGGGGCTTTAATGGCAAAACGACCATTTACCCCACCTGTTGCCCCTAGAGCGTTTAAACGGCTTTGCACGGACTGCACAGTAATCTGCGCTTGTCGGTAAGCATTTTCTGCCCGTTGGTAGTCTTGCTTGGCAGAAATGCCCTGTGACCATAACTGCTGTTCACGTTGATAATCTTGACGTGCCAAATCCAAACTGGCTTGAGCCATCCGCAAATTGGCTTGTTGATCGATCAGTTCGGGTACAGACAGTACAGCCAAAGTTTGTCCTTTTTGTACGTTTTGACCAAGCTCAACATTCACCTGTTCCACATGCCCACCAAAGTTTGGCGAAATATGTGCTTGCTGATCAGTATTAACCACAAGCTTTCCAGGCAGAACGGTAACTTGAGATACCACGCCTTGTTGAGCTGAAGCGATTTGAATGCCTTGCTCTGTCAGTTGCTGTGCCGTCAGTTGAATTTCACCTTCCTCGGCATGTCCTTTTTCTGCCTCGGGTTCATCCGCATGTTCAGATTCTTCATGTTCTGCATGCGCATGTTCATCAGTGGTTTTATCTTTTGAGCTAAACCAGATTCCTAAAGCGATGAGAAATGTAATGAGGAGCAAAAGCCCAATCATCAATGGCTGTGATATTTTTCCAAATTGGTTTTTTAGTTGCATATTATTGTGCTCCGCCAAGGATGAGGTCTTGTATTTGTGCGATCGAATTTTTATTGATTTGGCTATAAGCATCTGAACTACTGATCTGTTCGTAGCTAGTGCCGAGGCTGAGTGCTTCTGCGCTCAATGCAGTCTGCCAAGCTTGACGTAATAACTGTAACTGCCCAAGGCGTATGCTTTGCAGTTGTGAGTTAGCTTGTTGGATGTCGGTAATGGACAGCTTCCCCGCTTTAAAACCTTGCAACGTACGGACTTGAACTTGTTCTGCCAAAGTGATTTGTTGGCTCATCGAACTGAACTGTTTATTTAGTCCATTGAGCTCATGCATGGCATTGGCGATATCTAAAATCTGCTGTTTTAACTCACGCTGTTGCTGCTGATTCAACAGGCTTTGCTGACGCTGGGCCATCGGAATGCTGTATTGCTGACGGTTAAAAATATTCAGCGGAATATCCACGCCGACACCTAATGTGGTATCGCTACTTTCATTCGGTGCTTGGCTCCGTTTCATGCCGACATTTAAGGTCGGATTGGGACGTGCCTGCACTTTTAAACTTTCAATGTTTAAATTGGACTGTTGAATGTTCAGTGCATACAGCTTTTCCAACCAACCTTCAGCAATATAGCGCTGTACTGTGGCATCGCTTTGATCTGGCCATGGCATTGAGGTCGCATTGAGTTGAATATCGACTTTGGTTTCGCCCCAAAGGTTTGAGAGTTGACGCTGTGCGACTTGTTCTGCCAGTACCGCTTGTTGGTATAAGCGCTGCATATCCAAACTTTCGATTTGCGCACGTTCATAGTCAACCAAAGCAATACTGCCCGCCTGATAACGCTTTTTGGCACTGTCTAAATTGTTTTGACTCACTTTGAGTTGTGCTGCGTACAGCGATTTTTCAACTTGTGCCAAAGCCAACTGAGACCATGCAAATTTCACCACCAATTGACTTTGTGCTGTCCACAGTTGTTGCTGTAACTGTCCTTGTTGCTGCGCTGTTTCTGCGAGTTTTTGATTGAGCTTACGCTGTCCAAAAACATCTAAGGGCTGACTGATGGCAATACTGAGCTCACGATCAGTATTTGAACCAAAACCATCTTGATTGATATTTAAGCTAGGGTTTTGCCATAGACCACTGTTTTTGATGTTCAGCTCTGTAATCCTTTGTCGCTGTTGCCCAATGTCACTTTGGTTTTGATAGCGCTCTACTTTTGCTAAAGCTTCATCCAAAGTCTTGATCGGTTCGGCAAAACTCCATTGCATCGCAGCTGTTGTTATGCCTACAGCAAGGGCTTGGCGCATAAACGCCTTAAATTGATTTGACATACTTTTTCCCACTAATTTTTAGAAGAAGTGGTGGGAAATGTTTTAGGCTACCCCACCATTAGCGGGGAATGTTCAGGAGGAGGATGTTGCCCCAATAAATCAGGGGCTTGATAGGCATTGTGCCAAAAAAACTGCGGACGCTCACGAAGTTCAAGCGCGAGTGGCAGTTGATAGTTTTTTTCTTTCGGAATAATCAAATGTGCCATTGAGGGCAAATGATCTTGATGGTCTTCACCCAATTCAAACTGATCATTTGCCGTTTGAGTATGGTCATCAACACTGCTTTGCTGGTGTGCCTTATCATCAGACACACACAAGGTGGTTTGATGGTGGCCAAAATGAAAACTTTGTTGTGTCACGACTTGAGCTTTTTGTTCTTCATGGACGCAAAAAGCTGCCGCCACGTTCCAAAGACTTTGGAACATGAATAAAGCAACTAAGACGCTAATCCATGTGGTAGAACGCATAATGTCGTACTGAAATAAAGTGACGCTATTGTAAAGCCTAGACTAAGTCTAAGGTCAAGTCTTTTTAATGACTATGTTCATGTGGATGGCATTCATCCTCTTCAATCTGCAAAGTCACTTGCGTAATCCCATGCTCATGCCCCAATAACTCCACGGCTTGGTGGTATAAAGCTCTCTGATCTACATCAGGGGCAATCAAATGCGCTGTTAAATGCACATTTTTAGAAGTAATGGCCCAAACTTTAAGCTGATGAATTCCTTGTACACCATCTAAAGCCAGCAAGTCATTGCGTAAAGATTCGATATCAATTTCACTTGGCACACCTTCGAGCAAAATATTGATACTTTGTTTCAGTAGCACCCAAGTTCGAGGTAAGACCCAAAAGCCGATCAACACCGCAATAACGGTATCTACCCACATCCAACCTGTGAAATAAATCACCAATGCGCCAATGATTACACCCACAGAACCCAAGGCATCACTGAGCACCTCAAGATAAGCCCCTTTCACATTTAAGCTGTCTTGGCTGCTCGACACCAAAATCTTCATTGAAATCAGGTTAATGATTAGACCGAAAACAGCAACAACCAACATGCCCAAGCTTTGAATTTCGGGTGGCTGACTAAAACGCTGATAGGCTTCATATAAAATGTAAATGGCTACCACAAACAACATCATGGCATTAAACAAAGCTGCCAAGATTTCAAACCGTTGATAGCCAAAAGTACGTTTATCATCGGCAGGTTTTTGCCCAATTTTGATGGCTGCTAAAGCAATCGCTAAAGCAGCGGCATCGGTAAACATATGTGCTGCATCGGACAATAAAGCCAAACTTTGCGTGATAAATCCTGCAACCACTTCCACAATTAAGAAGGTAAACGTCAGAGCAAGTGCAATGGTTAATTTTTTGGCATTTTTTGCGGTCACTTCAACATGGCTGTGATCATGGTTATGAGAACCACTCATGTAGGACTCCTTATCATTTTATTTAACGGAATGCTTCAGCATTGAAATCGAAGCTTTTTTTAATTTAAAAATTACTCGATTTAGCATACTCGGTTAAAACAATAAAATCATCTTTCATGTGAATACGTCTTTATTTGCGGCGTTTTTTTCCTGTCAAAAAGTTCATGGCCTGTGTATAGCCTGTTGGTGTAATACGCTGTACCAGATCGATAATTTTGGCATCTGTTCCAATTAAGACACGGCGCTCATCTTTTTTCACAGCCTTTAAAATGGCCTGTGCTGCCACATCTGGCGGAGTTTTAAGCATTTTATTGAAAGAACGGCTAGCACGCTCAGGGTTCATACCTAATGCACGAATACTGTCACTCATTCGTGCACTATTGGCGATATTGGTACGTATACCACCCGGATGAACACAAGTTGCGCTAACGCCACAGTCTTGCAAATCTAACTCTTGACGCAGTGCTTCGGTAAAACCACGGACAGCAAACTTTGTCGCATTATAGACACTCTGAGTAGGTTGAGCAGTGAGCCCAAATAGACTTGAGATATTCACAATATGCCCAGATCCACTTTGTTTTAAGTAGGGTAAAAAAGCTTTGGTTCCATATACCACACCCCAAAAGTTGATGTTGAAAATCCACTCGGCATCTTCATAGCTTAAGCCTTCAACAGTACTCGCTAACGCGACCCCTGCATTATTAAAAACGAAATTGACCTGCCCAAAGTCTTGCTGACACTGCTTTGCCCAATCCTCTACTGCCTTACGGTCTGAAACATCCAGTTTTGTGAGCGTGACTGAAACAGGATAATCTTTGACGTGATTTAAGGTTTCAGCCAAACCTTGTTCATTGACATCACTGAGTGCCAAATGTGTACCTTGTTTAGCCAGTTGAATCGCCAACTGCTGCCCAATGCCTGAACCTGCGCCTGTGATCGCTGCCACTTTATTTTCAAAATTTTTCATAATACTCTCTAAATATAGTGTTCTAAATATCGTTTTGCACTTAAACGTCATGCTGAAGGTTCAAGTACTCTAGTCTACGCAGACAAGGTGCTATTTTAGTTAATGTACAAAAATTACAGCCATGAATGAAATGATCATTTCTAATGATTCAGTATGTATACAATTCATGAGTGGTATTTTAAATATAAGATTATTTTTATTTTTTTTGTATTTTTAAGTGATAGGACTCTAAAAACTAACGCAAGTTAATGATATCTGCATACTGTGTCCCCCACAGGTTTAAAATATAACAGTCATGAGCAATTCTGCTTCATCTGTTATATTTTTTTAATCTTGTTTTGTATCTGTTTCATCAGTCGTTTGCTTTACATAATGTACTCATCACCTCAGTTGAGTGCAGTAACCATGAAAGATCTAGACTCAAAAAAACCAGCAAAATATGCAGATAGTTCAATTTCAGATAAAGCATTTAAAAACATGATTATCTGGTTTGCGATTTACTGTGGGCTTTTTTGCATAGGTGTGATTTTCTTTGTCGGTGCAGATCAAAACTACCTTCTTCAGTAAAAATCTGAAGCTGGCTGCACTGATATCAACATCTAAATATTGGCCTCAGAATTGAATTCCACGAGAAGAACAGACTTTGGAGATTAAACCTAGACATGGGTTTAATCTCTATTTTTTTGAGTTGAAGGCTAGTAAAACGGCAGTTAAATTATATTTTGAATGGTTAATGTCATTACAAATGAATGACAGCAGCTGTGTAAAGATCAGACTTCAAGCCCAAATCACTAAAAATGCAGCGATCACTACCAATACAATACCGAGATGTTCAGCACGTGCCAGCTTTTCTTTAAAGAAGTAGGCTGAAATAAACATACTAAAAATAATCTCAACCTGCCCCAAGGTTTTTACAATGGGCACGGACTGCATACTCATGGCACTAAACCAACCCAGTGACGCCAAAAAACTACATAAGCTGACACGAAATGTAAGTCCAATACGCTGCCACATGGCCCATAATGTTGCACGGCGAAATATACCTAAATACATTAAAAGTAAAAAGCACTGTGTCCCAATCACCATTAAGAGCACCCAAGCTGCACGGTGAATAAACGGTAAATTATCTAGTTCTAAACTGGCCTCACGTACCAAGAGCGAAGTAATGGCAAAACATAAACCACTACCGATACCTATACATAAGGTTTGTACGGAAAAATCAGAAAAGTCCCGCCCTTTGGACATTAAAAATACTGCGAAGCCTCCGACAGCAACCCCGAACCAGCCTAAAAGGCTTAAATGATCGGATAAAAAGACTACAGCAATAATCGCAGCAAGTACTGCTTCACTTTTAGCAAGACCCACTCCAATTGCATAATTTTTTTGCTTAAAAAGTTGCACCATCAAGGCTGTTGCTGCAATTTGGCTCAATGCCGCAATAAGCACATAAATAGCAAAACGGAGATTGAAATGGACGGACTCTGTTATCGGTTGGAAATGGTAAAGGCAACTGATGTAAATCAGTGCTAAAGGTAAAGCAAAAATGAACCGCGCTAGAGTCACTCCATAAACATCTACAGTAGTACTGAGTTGCTTTTGAAAAGCGTTGCGCCAAGCCTGCATGAAAGCGGCCATAAGCGTAAAAAGAATCCATGTTATTGTCATCAAGTACTCTATATACAGTTACTTACCTCACATAATGTAACCCGTTGATGGCAACACATGTGCTTTATTTTCATGACTTATTCTTATGTGACAAATAACTTAAGTTCTGATGAAAATTCGACTATTGCATTACATGTGTAACATCTTCTCAAAACTGAGTATCGAGTACATTAAACAACAAAGCATAAAAAACCGAAGGGGTTATCCTTCGGCTTCTATGTGAAATTTCACTTCAAGTATTAGAAGTTATAAATCGCAACCAAGTTCACACGGTTATCTTCACCTTTCTTACTGCCATTTGCCGCAGGTGCAAACGCTTCACGCTCACCGTAGACATACTCTACCCCAAGGCTAACAGGCTGAACTGGGCTATAAAATAAATTACCCCATGCTTGCCATAAGTTTTTATTGATTTTGGTATCATCAGCTACAGCATCAAGGTAGTCCTGATTTTTATCAAAAGTCATATAACCATAAGCCAAAGTGCCACGTAATTTGTCATTAAACTTTTGTGTTAAACCGACAGTAATTGAGTCAAACTCACTTTGTTCAATACTTGTGCCTGTTGCAACTACGCCAGGGTTTGTAAAGGATACAAAGCTGCTATCACCTTTGACATGGTAGTAGTCGGCTTTTACAGAAGTTACTGGGGTGATGTCAAATTTGGCACCAACGCCTACGCCATACGCCCACTCTTCTTGATTTTGAATGCGTTTTTCATGCGCCATTGCACGTCCACTGACTGAAAGTGCATCATTGAACTTATGATTTAGTCGTCCTGTAAATGCTGGCATACGTTGGCTCATGCTGGCATCTTTCGGGTCTTCCACTGCCGCGACTAAGTTGGTATTTGGCGTGAATTTATGGGTATAACGTACTTGAGGTGTACGTTTAATTGAAGCACCCACATAAGCCAAAGCGTCAATCGTTTCAGGGATATAATCTGGAGTCGCAAAGTTTGACCACGTTTGACCAATTAGCCAGTTACCATAGTTTAAATACGCATGACGAATACGTAAATTATCAAGGTTTGCACCGCCTAAAAAGTCGACCTCAATTTTGGCATTTAAGTTCTGATCGGCGACTGGCGCTTTAAAGTCCAAACCTAATCGCGTTGCTGAAAGGGTTGATCTTAAACGATCGCTATTTTCAGCATTTCCTTCTAAAGGCACGCTATTGATTTGGTTATAGGGCATATCACGAGCACCACCTTCAGCCTGATACGATGCGTCCATTCGAACATTACCGTATAAGTTGAACTCTGCCCCACCTTTGGTCAAACCTAACCCCGTTTTTTCAACCGTTTTTGGCGTCGTCAACACTTGACGTTCAACAGCGCTCAATTGAACAGCTTGCTGCTGTTGTTGCTGCGTATTCTGTTGAAGTATTTGTTTTAACGCATTAATTTCATTTCTAAGTTGCTCAATCTCTGCCGTTGTATTGGTTTGTGCATGTAATGCTGCACTACTTAACATGGATAAAGTGACAACTAAAACGTTCTTCTGAAATTGTTTCATTTAACACGGGTCCTGTGTATTTAAGTCTGTCCTGACTTTTACTCTTTAATATTTAGCTCTCTTTTTCATCGCTGTTTTCTAACGCAATGCATTTCTTTTAATACTTTAAAATGAAACTTTTTATCGCATTAAAAATCGCGTTAAAAAACAACTTATAAAAAGCAAATTGATTTTAACAGTTCATACAGTTTTTGAAATGAGCCTACTACTAATGCACTAGACTCATGGGTTCAGTATTATTTAATTGGCTGTGGATTTAACTGCATCAAACACTTGTTTTGATTTGGTTTTTTCACCATCTACAGACACTTTCAAGTTGACCATAAACACTGCCAAAGCCGCAATTACACCAGGTATCGCAATCACGAGAAAATTCATTTGATGTGCCAACTCAAAAGTTAACAATGCACCTGTTAATACTGGTCCAACAATTGCGCCAATGCGTCCAATGCCTGAAGCCCAGCCCATACCTGTAGAGCGCACAGCAGTTGGATAGAACTGTGCGACAAAGGTATACAGTAGAATTTGTGAACCAATGGTTGCTGCGCCTGCAATTGCAATTAAACCGTACAGCACCATTTGCGGGCTATTGAAGCCAAGTAAAATCAGCGCAATAGCACCCACGGTGAACATTGTCGTCAAAACTGGTTTTAAGTGGAAACGGTCTGCGAGCGCACCACCGCCAATCGCTCCAACCATACCGCCAATATTTAAAGCAAATAAGAAAATCATACTTGCACCAAGCGAATAGCCTGCTTGAATCATCAGTTTTGGTAACCAGCTTCCAAGCGCATAGACCATGAGTAAGCACATAAAGAATGCCACCCAAAACATCATGGTGCTAAAGGTACGACCTTGTTGGAACAATGCTTTTAATGGAGCGTCATCACCAGCAACAGGTTCATTAAGCTTAAATGTCGTTTCAGGCTGAATAGCTTGCTCAGGTGCAATTTTTTGCACAATTTCACGGACTTTTTCAGTTTCGCCTTTTTTAGTAAGGAACATTAAAGACTCAGGTAAAAACTTCCAAAGAATCGGTAAAGCCAAAAATGGAATGATGGCGATATAGAACATGATTTTCCAACCATAGTCTGTTACCAACCATGCACCCAGTAAAGCTGACGTCATGCCACCAATCGCATAACCACTGAACATAACCGCCACGAGTGTGCTACGAATACGCTTCGGGGCATATTCAGTCATGAGTGCGACCACGTTTGGCATCACCCCACCAATGCCAAGGCCCGCAAGAAAACGTAAAATACCAAACTCGATAGGATTGCTTGCAAATGCGCCTAGAAAGGTGAAGCCACTAAAAATAGCCACACAAATCATAATGGTCTTTTTACGGCCCAATTTGTCAGATAACGTACCAAAGCTCATCGCTCCGAACATCATGCCAAACAATGCTGTACTCGCAAGTAAGCCTGCTTGTACTGCACTGAGTCCCCACTCTTGCATCAGAAGTGGCAGTGCCACGCCATAGATGACTAAATCATAACCGTCAAAAATAATAATCAGTAGACACCAAATGAGTACACTCCAATGAAAGGGCGTAAATTTGGCTTCATCGACCACCGTGTTGATGTTAACTGGATTTGTATTCACTTTAAGCCTCCTGCTTGCGAATGTTTGTTGCTGTGCACATTGCAGCAAAAGTAGCTTTCTTGTCCAAAACCGAATAACTCTATATTTATACCTTTAAGGTCGGTTAAGGTTTTTATTGTTTTAAATAAATAGCTTATATAAGCCATAATTTCAGTGAGAGACAGAAAATAAGCAAAACCAAGCGAAAATGACTATAAAAAAGCCATCCCCCCAAGGATGGCTGAAATGGCTCGTTTTAAAATGTAGACTTTAAAAGTATCGTGAAATTTAAATCCCCAAGTTTATATAAACGCACGGTCATATTTGATCGCTTCAAGGTCATAGACCTGATAAATACAATCAAATAACGAACGAATATCTTCACTTTCATCCATGGAACGAATCGCCAGAAAAATGGGGCTAGTCGCTGCATCATCTAAGATTGGAATATAGTTCAAATGCGGCAGTTGAATGGTTCGCGCACTTTCTGGAACTACACAGATTCCTTCCCCTGCGGCAACCAACCCCAGTGCCAACTGTATTTCACGGACTTCTTTTAAATGTTTAGGTTCCAGTCCATATTCTGAAAATAGCCCTTGGACTTGGGTAGAAAAGTTTGGCTTGGGATGACTTGGATAAAGAAATAAGTTTTGATCGACCAAGTCCGACAGGTACACGCCTTGTTTCTGCGCCGTCAAAGGATGACTAGAATGTGCCGCCAACATCAACGGTTCTTCACGCAGTAAAACCCGACGCACAGCAGGATCTGAAATACGTAAGCGTCCAAAACCAACATCAATCCGCCCTTCTTTTAAGGCCTGAATTTGGTCTTTGGTACTCATTTCAATCAGTTCTATTTTTAAATGTGGCTGCTGTTGGCGAAATAAATACACAATTTTAGGCAACAACCCATATAACAACGATCCCACAAAGCCCATGGTCACCGTTTTTTCAACCAAACCTACACGTTGTGTCATGGCTTTGACTTCTTCGGCATTAGACAAAAGTTTAACAGCGTGTTGATAGAAGAATTGTCCTGCTTCCGTGGTTTTGAGTGGACGGCTGCCACGTTCAAATAATTGCACCCCCAATTCAGCCTCCAGGTTTTGTATCTGGCGGCTTAAAGGAGGCTGTGCAATGAATAATTTTTCAGCAGCTTTGGTAAAACTCTGCTCTTCTACAACAGCTACGTAGTAGCGGAGGTGTCTCAATTCCATGACTATTTATACCTTTAAGATATATTAAAATGCTAATTTGATCTTCGACAGTTCATATTTATTCTTTTAAGGTATATCAAATCAGGTACACAACGCAAGGCTGCGCAGAGTTAAGATGTATAAATCTATAGAAACCTTACTCGTCGAAATCCCCACTATTCGCCCACACAAAATGGCGGTAGCGACTATGCAAACGCAAACGCTTGTCTTGGTGAAAATCAGCACTGAAGATGGCTTTGTCGGTTGGGGTGAAGCGACAACAATTGGCGGACTGGGCTATGGTGAAGAAAGCCCAGAAAGTATTAAGACCAATATTGAAACTTATTTTGCACCTTTATTGAAGTCCCTTAAAGCTCAAAACATCGCACAAACCATGCGTGCTTTGAAAAAGAATATTAATGGTAACCGTTTTGCCAAATGTGCAATTCAAACCGCTCTACTCGACATTCAAGCGCAACGTTTAGATTTACCCCTTTCTGAAGTATTGGGTGGCCGTTTACGTGACAGCTTACCTGTACTTTGGGTGTTGGCATCTGGCGACACTGAAAAAGATATTGCTGAAGGCCGAAAAATGATTGAGGCAAAACGCCACAATATTTTCAAACTTAAAATCGGTTCACGCCGTGTAGAAGAAGATGTTGAACATGTTCTTGCGATTAAACAAGCACTGGGTTCAGACATTTCCATCCGTGTCGATGTGAACCGTGCATGGTCTGAGCTAGATGCGATTAAGGGTATTCAACTTTTACAAAATGGTGGTGTTGACTTAATTGAACAGCCGTGTGCGATCGATAACATTGATGCGATGCAGCGTTTAACACGACGTTTTGATCTTGCCATCATGGCGGATGAATCGCTCATGGGACCAAGCTCAGCCTACCGTTTAGCCAAAACCAATGCTGCCTCTGTTTTTGCAGTCAAAGTGGCTCAGTCTGGTGGACTAATCGAAGGTCATGAAGTGGCGAAGATTGCCAACTTAGCAGGCATAGATTTGTATGGCGGAACCATGCTTGAAGGTGCAGTCGGCACAATTGCTTCGGCACATTTGTTCTCGACTTTTGAAAATTTAGCTTATGGCACCGAGCTATTCGGCCCACTGCTCTTAACCCAAGATATTTTAAAAACCCCACTTCAATACACTGACTTCGCTTTGCATCTACCTCAAGGCAAAGGACTCGGTATTGAACTGGATGAAAACAAGATTGATCAGCTGCGCCGCGCTTAAGCGACGTCTTAACCGTTTAGGAGTTATACATGCTTTTTCACGTACGTATGGATGTAAACATTCCACTGGATATGCCTGCTGAAACTGCCAGTGAAATTAAAGCAGTCGAAAAAGCATATTCGCAAGAGCTACAAACTCAAGGCAAATGGCGACATATTTGGCGCATTACAGGTCAGTACTCAAACATCAGCATTTTTGATGTAGACAGCAATGAAGAGCTACACAACATTTTGCAAGGTTTACCCCTGTACCCGTATATGAACATTGAAGTGATGCCTTTGAACCGACATCCATCGTCTATTCGCGAAGATGATCGTTAATTGAAAAAAGATTTTATGCAATTTAATCACTGGAACGTTAATCCAGTGAAAGAAATTAACAAGGAACGTGGCAGCTAAGCTTTTCAACCTATTCATAAAGCTAGCCACCACACAGCAAACATACTTAAGGAGCAATAGTATGAATCGTCAACAGATTGATGCATTAGTCAAAACAATGAATGTGGATACAGCAACCGGTTCTGTAGACGCACGTACTCAACAAATTGTGGTTCGCCTATTGGGTGACTTATTCCAAGCGATTGAAGACTTAGATTTGAGCCAAACTGAAGTTTGGAAAGGTCTTGAATACTTTACGGATGCAGGTCAAGCCAATGAACTTGGTTTACTTGCGGCTGGTCTTGGTCTTGAGCATTACCTCGACTTACGTGCAGATGAAGCCGATGCCAAAGCAGGCATTACAGGCGGAACGCCACGTACCATCGAGGGTCCTTTATACGTAGCTGGTGCACCTGAATCGGTTGGTTTTGCACGTATGGACGATGGTTCTGAAGAAGGCAAAATTCCGACTTTAATTATTGAAGGGACAGTGACTGACACTGATGGTCAGATTATTGAAGGTGCAAAAGTTGAAGTGTGGCATGCCAATAGCTTAGGCAACTACTCTTTCTTCGATAAGTCACAATCAGACTTCAATCTACGTCGTTCAATCATGAGTGACCAAGATGGTAAATACGTTGCTCTCACCACGATGCCTGTTGGTTATGGTTGCCCACCAGAAGGGACAACTCAATTTGTATTGAACAAGTTAGGCCGTCACGGTAACCGCCCTTCGCACGTACATTACTTCGTATCTGCGCCAGGCTACCGTAAGTTAACCACCCAATTCAACATTGAGGGTGACCAATACCTGTGGGATGACTTTGCATTTGCAACACGTGAAGGCTTGGTGGCTACCGCTGTCGATATTACCGATGAAGCTGAAATTGCACGCCGCGGTTTAACAGGTCCATTCAAACACATTCAATTCAATGTTGAACTGGTGAAAGACCAAGCGGCTGCACCATCAACTGAAGTTGAACGTCGTCGCGCTAGCGCTTAATTACCCTTGGAACCGAAATAGCCACTGCAAAGTCGCATTTCGGGGACTTCCTCACTTTTGGAAAGTCGGAGAACGGACATGCCACGTATCCCAGTTATTAATACTAGCCATCTCGATCGTATCGACGAATTACTTGTCGACAACTTTGAAACAGGCGAATTCAAACTTCATCGTTCAGTGTTTACTGATCAAGCCCTTTTTGACCTAGAAATGAAGTATATCTTCGAGGGTAACTGGGTTTACTTGGCACACGAAAGCCAAATTCCAAATAACAACGACTATTACACGACGTATATTGGCCGTCAGCCGATTCTGATTGCACGTAACCGTAATGGTGAACTCAATGCCATGATCAATGCCTGTTCACACCGCGGTGCGCAGCTTTGTCGTAATAAACGTGGCAACAAAGCAACTTATACATGTCCTTTCCATGGTTGGACATTTAACAACTCAGGCAAGCTTTTAAAAGTTAAAGATCCAGCAGATGCAGGTTATTCAGACTGTTTTAACCACGAAGGTTCACACGATCTGAAAAAAGTCGCACGTTTTGGTAACTACAAAGGTTTCTTGTTCGGTAGCTTAAATCCGGATGTTCCCTCTTTAGAAGAATACTTAGGCGAAACCAGCAAAATCATTGACATGATTGTGGATCAGTCTGAGCAAGGTCTTGAAGTTTTACGTGGCGCATCTACCTACACCTATGAAGGCAACTGGAAACTGACTGCAGAAAATGGCGCAGATGGTTATCACGTCTCTGCGGTGCACTGGAACTATGCAGCGACTACGCAACAGCGTAAAGAAAAACAAGCGGGTGACAACATCCGTGCCATGAGTGCAGGCGCTTGGGGCAAACAAGGCGGTGGTTCATACGGTTTTGACAATGGTCACATGCTGCTTTGGACACAGTGGGCGAATCCAGAAGACCGTCCAAACTTCCCGAAAGCCGACGAATATTCTGAAAAATTTGGCGAAGCAATGTCGAAGTGGATGATTGAGCGCTCACGCAACCTTTGTCTTTATCCAAACGTCTATTTGATGGATCAATTCGGTTCACAAATTCGCGTACTTCGCCCAATTTCAGTTAATAAAACTGAAGTCACGATTTACTGTATCGCACCTGTAGGTGAAAACGCGGAAGCTCGTACGCGCCGTATTCGCCAGTACGAAGACTTCTTCAATGCCTCAGGCATGGCAACACCAGATGATTTAGAAGAATTCCGTGCATGCCAAGCGGGCTACGCAGGCATTGAACTGGAATGGAACGATATGTGCCGCGGTTCAAAACATTGGATTCATGGCCCAGATGATGCTGCTAATGAAATTGGTCTAAAACCAAAACTTTCAGGTGTAAAAACTGAAGATGAAGGCCTCTACCTTGCTCAGCACCAACACTGGTTAGACATGATGAAAATTGCAATAGCCAATGAAAAAGCACTGGCTGTTGAAACTGCAAATGAACAAGGAGAAGTGGCATGAATGCTCCTACAACACTTAATACCGTTAGCATCGAACAAATCAGTCAGTTTCTGTATCAAGAAGCACGCTTTTTAGATGATGAACAATGGGACGATTGGCTTGCATGTTATGCCCCTTCAGCATCGTTTTGGATGCCTGCATGGGATGACGACGATACCCTGACTACGGATCCGCAGTCTGAAATTTCACTGATTTACTACCCAGACCGCCAAGGTTTAGAAGACCGTGTGTTCCGCATTAAAACTGAACGCTCTTCTGCGACCATGCCAGACACACGTACTTGTCACAATGTGAACAATATCGAAGTGATTGAGCGTGATGGCGATAAAGTTACCGTCCGTTTTAACTGGAATACGCTGAGCTTCCGCTACAAAACCAGTTATAGCTACTTTGGTATGTCACGCTATGAAATCGATTTTTCAGGTGAAAAACCACAAATTTTAAGCAAATACGTAGTACTGAAAAACGATTACATCAACCAAGTGATTGATGTTTATCACCTCTAAGTTTTAGCCACACATCCTTAGTATGCTTTCAGCCAAATGGAGTTTTGGCTGAGAGTTCCAAGTTTCAACGTTTTTAAAGGATATTCAGCCATGTCAAACCACAATGTTGCACTTCAATTTGAAGATGGCGTAACGCGTTTTATTACCGTGACTCAAGGTGAGTCTTTATCAGATGCCGCTTACCGCCAAAAAATTAACATTCCGCTAGATTGCCGTGATGGTGCTTGTGGAACGTGCCGAGCTTTCTGTGAATCAGGAAGTTATGACATGCCTGAAGAAACCTACATTGAAGATGCACTCACCCCTGAAGAAGCGGAACAAGGCTATATTTTGGCTTGCCAATGCCGTCCAACCTCGGATGCAGTGTTCCAAATTCAAGCATCATCTGAAGTCTGCAAAACCGAAATTCACCAGTACCAAGGGACTTTAGTCGCTGTTGAAAACCTATCAGAGTCGACCATTACTTTTGATATTCAACTCGATGAAGGTCAACCTGACATTCACTTTCTTGCTGGTCAATATGTCAACGTCGGCATCCCAGAGACAGCAGAAACTCGTTCCTATTCATTTAGCTCGAAACCAGGCAACCGTTTAACTGGCTTTGTTGTACGTAATGTGCCGAATGGCAAAATGAGTAGCTTTTTAAGTGGTGCTGCCAAAGCGGGCGACAAAATGACTTTTACAGGTCCATTTGGTAGCTTCTATTTGCGTAATGTTGTTCGTCCTGTGGTTATGCTCGCAGGCGGTACAGGCATTGCCCCATTTATGTCCATGCTGCAAGTCTTAGAAGAAAAAGGCGCAGAACACCCTGTGCGTTTAGTCTTTGGCGTGACCAATGACTTCGACTTAGTTGCTTTAGAACAACTGGATGCACTTCAAGCCAAACTGCCATGGTTTGAATACCGTACCGTTGTTGCAAGTCCAGACTCTGCACATGAGCGTAAAGGTTATGTGACGGGTCACATCGACAATGAATGGCTCAATGGCGGTGACGTCGATGTCTACCTTTGTGGTCCTGTACCTATGGTTGATGCTGTTCGTGGTTGGTTAGATAGCGAAGGTGTAAAACCTGCAAACTTCCTGTTTGAAAAATTCTCAGCAAACTGATTGGGGCCACTTATCATGTCTGATCGTCAAAGATTTTTAAACAAAGTCGTGATTGTGACTGGTGCCGCTCAGGGCATTGGTCGCGGTGTTGCACTCCAAGTCGCTGATGAAGGTGCGCAAGTTGTCTTAGCTGACTTATCTGACTATGTCGATGAAACATTAGCAGAAATTGAAGCAAAACAAGGTGATGCAATAACAGTCAAAGCCAACCTTGAAACCTTTGCAGGTGCTCAAAGTGTTGTAGACAAAGCACTTGAAGTCTATGGCCGTGTCGATGTGCTCATCAACAACGTCGGCGGTGCAATTTGGATGAAACCTTTTGAAGAGTTTTCTGAAGAAGAAATTATCAAAGAAGTCAATCGCTCATTATTCCCAACGCTGTGGTGTTGTCGCGCTGTTTTACCTGAAATGATTAAAAATCAGAAAGGTACGATTGTAAATGTATCTTCTATTGCAACCCGAGGTATTAACCGTGTGCCCTATTCGGCTTCCAAAGGTGGGGTCAATACCCTTACTGCATCACTTGCTTTTGAGCATGCTAAAGATGGGATCCGAGTGAATGCAGTTGCGACAGGTGGAACCGAAGCACCGCCGCGTAAAGTGCCGCGTAATGCAAATCCACTGTCTGAAAATGAAAAGTCGTGGATGCAACAAGTGGTCGATCAAACTATTGATCGTAGTTTTATGAACCGTTATGGCACGATTCAGGAACAAGTGAATGCGATTGTATTCCTTGCTTCAGATGATTCGTCATATATGACAGGTACAGTTGTTCCTGTAGGCGGTGGCGATCAAGGCTAATTGATCGTTATTACTTTTATATACAGGATCATGTCTGCATGGAGGCAAATGAATGGCTACCCTGTTTAAAACTTTGAAAGAAGATTGGTCTATTTCAGCCACTGTCGCAGGATTTTTGGCAGTGCTGATTTCCTATTCAGGACCACTCATTATCTTCTTTCAGGCTGCGCAACAAGCTCAGGTTTCCCCGACCATGATGATTTCATGGATTTGGGGTATTTCTATTGGAGCAGCCGTGGCAGGGATCTTTCTTTCCATTAAGTTTAAAGTCCCTGTAATTACCGCATGGTCTGCGCCAGGTACGGCTTTATTGGTCACGCTGTTCCCGAATATTAGCCTGAATGAAGCAGTAGCCGCTTATATCACCTCAGCTGTGGTGATTTTCCTGATCGGGATCAGTGGTTACTTCGATAAATTGTTGAAATGGATTCCGCAGTCGGTGGCTGCTGGGATGATGGCAGGTATTCTATTTCAGTTTGGTTTAGGTCTGTTTAGCGCAACTAACAGTATGCCGATTATTGTGTTTAGCATGCTGTTTGTCTTTTTAGTCGCAAAACGAATTTCACCACGTTATAGCATGCTTTGGGTACTGCTTTCAGGTGTGGCCTTGAGCTTTGGGCTTGGTGAAATGAATGCGGTGAGCTTAGATGTCCAACTTGCTATTCCTCAGTTCATCAGCCCTGAATGGACTTGGCACTCAACCTTAAACCTTGCCCTGCCTTTGATTTTAGTCAGTCTGACGGGACAGTTTTTACCGGGCATGGCCATCATGAAACTGAGTGGTTATGACATGCCTGCCAAGCCGATTATCACCACCACCAGTATTGCGTCTTTAGCTGTTGCATGTGTAGGTGGCATTACCATCGTTTTGGCGTCAATTACGGCTGCACTGTGTATGGGCAAAGATGCGCATGAGTTAAAAGAAAAGCGTTATATCGCAGGCGTTGCTAACGGCATTTTCTATATTTTAGGTGGTTTGTTTGCAGGCAGTATCGTTCTGCTCTTCAGCTTGCTACCAAAAGAGCTTGTTGCCGCATTGGCTGGCTTGGCCTTATTGGGTGCAATTTCAACCAATATTGCTGTAGCCATGAAAGATGAATCTCAACGAGATTCTGCCCTCATTACTTTTTTAGCTACAGCTTCAGGTATGCACTTTTTGGGTCTAAGTTCCGTTTTTTGGGGCATCGTTATTGGTTTAACTGCGCATCTGATTTTAACCAAACGTAGTCCTGAAATTTCAGCTTTAGCTTCAACTCCAAGCTCCAATCCAAGTTCTAAAAGTTAATAGGTACGCTGTGCCTAGGACAATATTATGATTGATAAAAGTTCAGCTTCTTTAACAGAAGCACTTTCACAAATAAAGGATGGCTCAACCATCATGATTGGTGGTTTTGGTACAGCAGGACAACCTGCTGAACTGATCGATGGGTTAATTCAACTCGGTATTAAAGACCTTACCATCGTCAGTAACAATGCTGGTAATGGTGACTATGGTTTAGCCAAGCTCCTCAAAGCAGGTGCCGTGAAAAAAGTCATCTGTTCGTTCCCGCGTCAGTCCGACTCTTGGGTCTTCGATGAACTCTATCGTGCAGGCAAAATTGAATTGGAACTGGTTCCTCAAGGCAACTTGGCTTGTCGTATCCAAGCCGCAGGTATGGGACTCGGTGCAGTGTTCACCCCAACTGGCTACGGCACCTTATTGGCCGAAGGCAAAGAAACCCGTCACATCGACGGGAAAGATTATGTACTGGAATATCCAATCAAAGCTGACTTTGCTCTGATTAAAGCACAGAAAGGCGACCGTTGGGGTAACTTGGTCTACCGCAAATCAGCACGTAACTTCGGCCCGATTATGGCCATGGCCGCAGGCGTGACTATTGCACAAGTGTCTGAAGTGGTGGAACTGGGGGCTTTAGACCCTGAACACATCATCACCGCAGGTATTTTTGTTCAACATGTGGTGCAGGTTCAGCCTGAACCAGTTGCTGTGTAATCGGGAGACTTTCATGAGCTATCAAAAACTCAGCCGTAACCAAATTGCAGAACGTGTCGCACAAGATATTCCAGATGGTGCGTATGTCAATCTCGGGATTGGCTTACCGACCAAGATTGCCAGTTACTTACCAAGTGACAAAGACGTGTTCTTACATTCTGAAAATGGCTTATTGGCTTTTGGTCCACCACCTGAAAAAGGTCAAGAAGACCCTGAGTTGATTAATGCGGGTAAAGAATATGTGACCATGCTCGAAGGCGGTGCTTTTTTCCACCATGGCGATTCTTTTGCCATGATGCGTGGTGGTCACTTAGATATTGCAGTATTAGGTGCCTTTCAAGTGGCAGCCAATGGTGACTTGGCCAACTGGCATACCGGTGCACCCGATGCGATTCCTGCCGTCGGTGGTGCGATGGACTTAGCCGTCGGTGCCAAGAAAGTCTTTATCACCACCGACCATGTCACCAAACAGGGTGAACCGAAGATCGTGGCTGAACTGAGCTATCCAGCGACAGGTTTGAAATGTGTCGATCGTATCTACACTGACCTGTGTGTGATTGATGTCACTGCTGAAGGTTTAAAAGTGATTGAAAAAGTCGACGGTCTAAGCTTTGCAGAATTGCAGGCAATGACGGGTGCAACTTTAGTGGATGCGACACAAGGATAATAAATCTCCCCTAACCCCTCTTTGAAAAAGAGGGGGAACTCTTCCCTTTTTAAAAGGGAGGTTGGGAGGGATTGAAGAAATGAAAGAATACTCCCAGAGAAAGTCCCCTTTAGTAAAGGGGTATTAAGGGGGATTCAAAGGGAAAATTAAATATGAAAAACGCTTACATTATCGATGCCATTCGTACCCCATTCGGACGTTATGCAGGTGGACTCGCTCCGATCCGTGCCGATGACTTGGGTGCAGTGCCAATTCAAGCCTTAATGCAACGTAATCCAAGTGTAGATTGGACCCAAGTCGATGACGTGATTTATGGTTGTGCCAACCAAGCGGGTGAAGATAACCGTAATGTGGGGCGTATGTCAGCACTCCTTGCAGGCTTACCCGTTGAAGTTCCTGCCACGACAGTNATTTTATGCACTATCTCTGTGAGGGATGATCAATGATTGTGCGGTAAATGATCCAAACTAGAGTTTTTATATTTTTAGCCCAAATAAAAAAAGTGTATAGATTTTAAAACCTATACACCTTCACTTTATAAAGCCCAATTAAACAATCAATAATCTAAACTAAACTTTCCTGTACGGTTAAAAAGCCCAACATTTCCTTATTCATCAGTACTGTTTCGGTTACAGTCGCTGCATGAGCGCCCTGCTTTAAAAGAGTCAACTGTGCATGCGGAAACAACTGTTTTAGGTTTTGTGAGCGTTCGTAAGGCACAAGGAAATCATCTTGGTTCGCAATCAAATGCATCGGTATGTTTTGCAAAGCCTTTTTTATCTCCTCGTTCAGTTGAAAGTTCATTAATGCACTTAGCCGTCGCAATACATTTTCATGCGGTGGAAAGTTTTGAATTTGAAACTGTTCTTGCTTTTGAATACTTTCTATATTTGCTGAAATCCAAGCTGGTGGATATAAAAACAAAGCCTGTGCTTTGACATAAGCCTTAGTGCCTGCACATGTTAAAAGGTTAATTCGGGTTTCAAAGCATTTATACGTATGTGCATCTAACGTGTCCCAACCATTTAAAATCGTGATTGATAACATCTTATACTCGCTCGATTGGCACAAGTAGGCCAACTCCGCACCAATAAAACCACCCAGTGCATGGCCGATAAAATGAAAGCGTTGAATATGTTGTTGCTTTAAAATCTGCAAAAGCTGCTGCCCCAAATCGCGTATGCAATAATCTGGTTTTAATAATGTACTGTTTTCATGGCAACCTTCTTGATCGTAAGTTAGGACATGAAATTTGGTTTGTAGGTCTTGAATTTGTGGCTGCCAAAACTGCGCATGTCCACCTAAACCCGACGACAAAACCACATATTCGGCATCTTCGATATGGGATGGAAAAATTTGTACATTCATCTCAAAGTTTACTTATTGGTCAAAAATATTATCAAGCAATAATTATGCCTTTTAATAAATGTTTGTATTTTTTAAATTTATAATGATATTTTTTAAAAAGCTCTGTAGTTATGATTTTAATGCTCTCTATATGATAAAATATTCAAAGCTTATTATAAATAATCATAAAGAATGAGTTTTTGATTTAAAAAATCGGCTTAAATTATATAAATATCGAGAACTTAAGTAACATTTTGAATAACTAATTTTGATGTAAATATTAAGTATATATAACTTTAGCTAATATTTTATTTCACTAAAAGCCATGCATATTGGACTTGAAAAGACAGCATTATGAACGGCTTGGTTTTATACTAAGCGCACAGTTGTTTTGTTTTATGAGTAGGTTTTAAATGAACACAGGACTTGAAATAACGTCTATGCGCGACTCTGCTGAAGTTGTTGTGAGTATTTTAAAATCTCTAGCCAATACTGATCGTTTATTAATTTTGTGTCATTTGTCGCAACAAGAACTTAATGTTTCTCAAATTGAAGAAATTACCGACATCAAACAGCCGACTCTTTCTCAACAATTAATGATGTTACGTAAAAGTGATGTGGTAAATACGCGCCGTGATGGTAAACAAATTTATTACTCCATTAAAGATGAACGCATGATTGAAGTCTTAAATACTTTGTATAGCTTGTACTGCCCAAAACCACGTCTCTAAACCAATCACTGCTATATTTTCTGTGCTATGAAAACGAATGCTAAGACTTCTTAGCATTTTTTATGCATAATATATCTAAATTTGTGATTTAGATTTTTTTATGTCTGATTGGAATCGTCGTCTAAGCCATTATCTACCCGCATGGCAATGGCTCAAGCACTATGACACGCCTACGTTTAAGTCAGATTTACTTGCATCTTTTATCGTCATTGCCATGTTGGTTCCTCAAGGCATGGCCTATGCCATGTTGGCAGGCTTACCACCAATCACTGGGCTATATGCCAGCATTATCCCAATGATTATTTATGCCATCGTTGGTGGCAGTCCGACGCTTTCTATTGGCCCTGTTGCCATCATTTCGATGATGACCTTTGCGACTTTGAACTCGATGTTTGAAGTTGGTTCACCAGTTTATATACAAGCAGCATGTTTATTAGCCCTGATGGTCGGTATCATTTCCCTGCTGTTGGGTTTATTTCGCTTTGGTTTCCTCATCCAACTGATTAGCCACCCCGTCATCCAAAGTTTCATTATTGCATCTGCTTTGCTGATTGCGTTGGGTCAGTTGAAGTTTATTGTCGATCTGCCTTTAAAAGCCAATAATATCCCCGAGTTTGTGATAAGTATTTGGCAATACATCAGTTTGACTCATATAGGTACGCTGCTGTTTGGACTGTGCGCAATCGTATTTTTAATTTATGTACCAAAGCTGCTGAATACTAATACCTTAAAAGGTTGGTTCGGATCGACCGTATTACTTTCGCGTACCATTCCTTTATTTTTAGTGGTTGCCTCGATTGCCTTGGTCTATTTTTTCCAACTGCAAACGCTTGGAATCAAAACCGTCGGAATCATTCCATCTGGTATGCCTCCACTCGATATGCCATATTGGAACTGGACTTTAGTTCTGCAACTTTTGCCAGGCGCAACCATGATCGCGATGATCAGTTTTGTTGAATCACTTTCCATTGCTCAAGCCACTGCTTTACAAAACCGAAGTCAACTCAATAGCAACCAAGAACTTATCGCTTTGGGGTTAGCCAATATCAGTGCAGGTTTCAGTTCGGCCTTTCCTGTAACAGGCAGCCTTTCTCGTACTGTCGTTAATGCAGATGCAGGCGCTCAGACCCCTATGGCGGGTGTGCTCTCTTCGCTGTTGATTATTGTAGTGAGCTTATACTTTACAGGTTTCTTTCAGGACCTTCCTTTAGCTATTTTGGCTGCAACAATTATCGTCTCGATATGGAAACTTGTGGACTTTAAACCCTTCATCGAAGCATGGAAGTATTCCAAAGCAGATGGTATCGCGATGTGGATTACCTTTTTTGGTGTTGTCTGTATCGATATTTCAACTGGCCTGATCATTGGCATGGTTTCGACCTTTATTTTGTTGCTTTGGCGGATTAGTCGACCACATATTGCTGTGATTGGCTTGGTCGAGGGGACGCAACATTTTCGGAATGTTGAACGACATCAAGTCCAAACAACGGCACAAGTGCTATCGATGCGTATAGATGAAAGCCTAACCTTCTTAAATGCCAATATATTCAAAGGCGAGCTGATCAATGCCGTGAGCCAACAACCTGAGTTAGCTCATGTGGTGATTAATTGTTCCAGTGTGAGTAGTATCGACTTGAGTGCTCTAGAAATGCTGGAAGATATTAATCTAGAATTGGCCAAGCAAAACATTCAACTGCATTTGTCCGAAGTTAAAGGCCCTGTGATGGATCGACTGCAAAGCTCAAAACTATTGAAACATTTGAGTGGGAATGTCTTTTTAACTCACTATCAAGCCATTCAAACCCTTTCACCTCAGCTGCTTAAAACTTCATAAGAGACCGAATGTCTGCTTGCACTTTTTCAATATAGTGAGAAATATCAAGCAGGCATTTATGATAAAAATCCATTAAATATGTCATTTTTATGAATTAAAATGAATAATAAAAACTGGAATTACAATAACTTAATTTTTATATTTAAATATTTTTCAGTCAGTTAGCAAATTAGGTATAAAATGGCGCACTTAAAATCCGTATTTTGTCCTCGTAATTTCAACAAGGCGCCTCTATGTTTTCTGTTTTAGCGCGAATGAGTCTAGTTACTCGAATTATTATTGCCATTATTTTGGGTATTGGTGTAGCCCTTGTTTTCCCAGGCGTGGCACCTTATTTGAGCCTGCTAGGCGACTTATTTATTAAAGCGTTAAAATCTGTCGCGCCTGTACTTGTATTTGTCTTGGTTCTTGCTTCTATTGCAAATTTTAAAGTAGGTCATAGTGCGAATCTACGTCCTATCATCATCATGTATGCCGTGGGTATGCTACTGGCTGCTTTTTCAGCAGTTGCTGTCAGCATCGCTTTCCCAAGTACTTTATTCTTAAATTTACCTGCAAATACTGACTTGCAACCGCCAAGTAGTTTGATTGAAATCTTTAAGAACCTGCTGCTGAGCTTTATTGCTAACCCTGTAACTGCCATTAGTGAAGCAAACTTCATTGGTATTTTAGCGTGGGCTGTAGCCTTGGGTGCTGCATTCCGTCATGCCAAAGACTCAACCAAAGACTTACTCAATGATACTGCACACGCAGTAAATAGCGTGATTCGTTTGGTGATTAACTTTGCACCTATCGGTATTTTCGGTCTAGTGGCGGTAACCTTTGCAGAAACAGGTTTAAGCACATTAGCAAGCTATGCACATTTATTGGCCGTCTTACTCGGCACAATGGCTTTCGTTGCCTTAGTCATCAACCCGCTTATGGTTGCTGTGGTAACACGTAGCAATCCGTATCCATTGGTATTTCAATGTTTACGTGAAAGTGGTATCACTGCTTTCTTCACGCGTAGTTCTGCTGCGAACATTCCTGTGAACTTAGATCTTGCAAAACGTTTGGGTGTTGCTGAATCTACAGCGAGTGTAGCCATTCCACTCGGTGCGACCATTAACATGGCCGGCGCCTCAGTGACTATTACTGTGCTTACACTGGCAGCAGTCAATACGCTAGGTCTTAATGTTGACTTTACCACCATGATGATTTTATCTGTGCTTGCAACAGTTTCAGCATGTGGTGCTTCAGGTGTTGCGGGTGGTTCTCTACTCTTGATTCCAGTGGCGTGTGGCCTATTTGGTATTTCATCTGATATTTCAATGCAAGTCGTTGCAATTGGTATGGTGATTAGCGTACTACAGGACTCTACTGAAACCGCATTGAACTCATCAACTGACGTATTATTTACTGCAGCAGTTGACCGCGCTTCAAAATAATATATTGTAGAATCAGTATATTATTTCTTTTTTTAAGTTATGCCATTTCAACACTTACCACTTTGGATTCAACTGGGGGCATTCTTTCTTGCAGTCAATGCAGGAATGATTAATGTCTTAGGACTGGTGACTGTTTTACACCAGTCCGTCTCTCATATGACTGGAAATGTAAGTGTTTTGGCGATGTCGCTTGTACATTGGCAACCCGAAAGCATTTTATATTTGCTATTAGTAACTGTCTGCTATGTCATCGGTTCATTTTATAGCGGTGTAATTCTGGGAAATAGTCACTTTCGATTGGGACGCCGCTATGGCGTACCACTTAGTTTAGTGGCTTTTTTTATTTTTCTGTGTTGGTTCTTTCTGCCTTATTTTCCACGTTATGCTTTACTCTGGGCCTGCGTCGCAATGGGTGTCCAAAATGCCATGGTGAGCCATTATAAAGGCACCATCATTCGCACTACACATTTATCAGGTGTCCTTACCGATCTCGGTTTAGCGCTTGGTTATCGTGTGCGCGGACTTGTGGTTGAGCGTCGACGTGTAGTTTTACATCTTTTGATTTTAAGTGGCTTTTTGATCGGCGGACTCTGTGCAAGTTGGATGTATCCCTATTTAAAACTCAATTCTTTTTTAGTTCCAACAGCATTAAGCTTGATCCTTAGTGTTGTATATTGGATCATTTACTTTCGTTATCGTCGTTTTTAAACGCAGTTGTGGAATTCGCTATGGTAAAAAATGCATTACAGGCTCAGTTACTCAAAGCCGGTTTAGTTGACAACAAAAAGGCCAAAAAACTTTCTAAACAAGCAGTGCATGAGCAAAGAACAGGTCAAAGCAGTGAAGCTGAGATCAAGGCAAAAATTGCACAAGACAAAGAGCAAAAACAGGCCAAAGATCAAGCCATTGAACTTGAAAAGAAAGCGATATTGCAAGAAAAAGAGCTCAAAGCGACGATCATTCAAATGATCACGCAGCATAAAATTAGGGATACCGATGGTGACGTGGCCTATCAGTTTATTGACGATGGCAAAATCAAAAAACAATATATCAATCAACAAATTTATAATGCCTTGGTTGCTGGTAGCCTCGTGATTGCACGTGATCATGAAAGTTATGCCTTCTTACCTAAAGCTTTAGCTGATCGTATTAATGCCAAACTTGAAGGCTTTATTATCGTAAATACCTCAGAGAAAAATGAAGCAGTCACCGATGAGGAAGATCCATACGCTGCGTATGTGATCCCTGATGATCTCATGTGGTAATTTGAACCATCAGAAGCTTCCATATAGGAAGCTTCTTTTTTCCTAGTTCATTATAAAACTAATTTACCATTCCACTGATCTGACATATCCCGCGACCATCAACGAGCTATACTTCACGACATCCAAATAATGATTTAAAAGCTGAATCTAAGAGAGTAAATAAACAAGTCGTTGATAACATGTATAAACTTAGTGACACAATTTGCTTAATTCGTATAGCTGATTACACTATTTGCAGTGTTTTAATCAAAAGAAGATCGCATTTTGGATAATTTTCATTTCATACAGAGTTTAAAAGACTGGTCAGATCAGTATCCTTGGATCGAAATGCTGACAGGATTCTGCATACTCATTTTAGTGGCTATACTAGCGTATATTATTGCCAAGCATGTTGTCGTTCGTGGTATTCGGCATCTCATCACTAAGCTAAAATTTGCCAATCACGACATCATGTCGCAGCATAGTGTGATTCGTCGAATTGCGAACATTGTCCCAGCAATCGTCATTATGAATGGTATCGTTACCGTTCCTCACCTGTCTGCGAAAATGGTCAGCTTTGTCCAAATGGCGGCACAGGCCTTTATTTTCTTAACCATTGCGCTCGCGATTGGTGAATTACTGAATATCTTCAATTTGGTTTATCAACGCAATCCGAAGTCTAGAAATAAACCCATTAAAGGCTATTTACAGCTAATCAAACTGATTATTTTCATCGTTTGTGGTTTGATGATCTTAGGAACTTTCCTGAAAAAAGACGTCTTCACCTTGCTAGCGGGCTTCGGTGCTATGGCAGCAGTGCTGATGTTGGTCTTCCAAAACACCATTTTGTCTTTGGTGGCTTCTGTTCAGATTTCATCCTATGACATGGTCCGTATTGGAGATTGGATTGAAATGCCATCCCTGAATGCAGACGGTGATGTCATTGATATGTCATTACATACCATCACCGTACAAAACTTTGATAAAACCTTTACCACGATTCCAACCAACAAATTGGTCACTGATACTTTTAAAAACTGGCGTGGTATGTCACAGGCAGGCGTACGTCGTATCAAACGCTCACTTTATATTGACCAAAGTAGCGTTCACTTTATGTCTGAAGCAGAACAAAGCAAACTTAAAGAGTTCTTATTATTAGACCAATATCTGGATCACAAAAGTACAGAGCTGGTTGAGTTTAATCAGAAATTGAGCAATACATCTCCTTGTAATCAGCGACGTTTAACCAATATTGGGACCTTCCGTGCGTATGTTGAGCTGTACCTTAATCAGCATCCGAACATTTCAAAACATCAGTCTTTAATCGTGCGTCAGCTACAACCGACTGAAAAAGGTTTGCCACTGGAAATTTATGCATTTAGCAATCAAATTGCATGGAAAGACTATGAAGCGATTCAGTCGGATATTTTCGATCATTTAATCGCCATTCTTCCCGAATTTGGTCTCAAAGTTTACCAAGCACCATCGGGGTATGACATGCAAATCGCACTATCAAACCCGTAATTTTTTCACTTTGGTATGCTAAAACCACTCTAGTTTTAGCATACTAAGGTCTTAAAAACGCAGAATAGGCATTTTAATATACGTTCTAAATTACCCACTCTAGAATAAAAATTATAAAAATACATAACATTAGTTTCTCAACAACTGTGTTATTTACGTTGTGTATTATGTAAGTTAATTATGTGATTATTTACATGAAACATACCGCAATATCACAATATCAACCTTTTCTCTTCATTAAATTAGCCACTCCTTTTCACTTTGTAAGACTTTCTAAAATGAATACTTTAAATAAATCTTTATGTGCTGCCCTTTTAGCTGTAGCAGCGACATCTTCTTTTGCAGCAGAAACTCAAGCTGTAGAAACCACTCAAGCTGCTGTTGCAACTGAAAATGCAACACCTGCTTCAGAAGCTGCTGCATCTGATGCGGTTGCGACATCAGAAACTCAAGCAAACTAATGCTTTAAGCATCTTGGGGGATTCATTTGCTTGGATTCCCTTTTATCACTCTTCTCTATATCAGACTTTTATATCTATTCATCTGCATTTCTTGCTATCAATACTGCTACAACAACGTTTAGTCTCTCTCAATTTACACAGACCACTAAGGTCTTTTCATGCTAAAATTTTCAAATTCTACTTATTTATAAAACAAGTCATTACCTCATAAATGACTTATTTTTAGAAGGTTTTATTCATGTTCAAATGGTTTGAAAAACGTGTTGATCCCTATCCAGAAGAAGGTTTAAACCAACCTTTACCGACCACGTTCTTTCCGTTTGTATGGCAGGCCGCTAAAGGTGTACGTGGCTATTTGTTGATTTTGATTTTATTCACGGCTGGTGCTGCTAGCTTTGAAGCCTTGTTTTATGCCAAAATTGGTGACTTAGTAAACTGGCTCAGTAAAAGCCAGCCAGAAACATTTTTAGCAGAACATGGTTCAAATTTAGTCCTGTTATTCTGTATTTTATTGGCCAATATTTTATTTGCCAGTTTACAGTCGATTATTAAGCACCAAATATTATTTAGCACTTTTCCCATGCGTCTGCGCTGGCGCTTTCATAATTTACTGTTGAAGCAAAGTCTCGACTTTTTTCACAATGATTTTGCAGGAAGACTCTCCGCAAAAGTCATGCAAACTGCACTGGCAATACGTGAGTTCTGGGTTATTTTGGGTGACATGTTGGCTTATGTGCTGATTTATTTTGTCACGGTCAATCTGGTGCTTGCCGCTATCTCCCCGCTCCTAATATTACCTTTACTGGTCTGGTTAGCGTTGTTTATCTGTGCAGCGTATTACTTCATTCCACGTTTGAGCAAAGTTTCAAATGAACAAGCCGATGCCCGAGCTGTGATGACTGGCCGTGTTACCGATGCTTATACCAATATTCAAACAGTAAAGCTTTTTGCCCATGCAGGACGAGAAAGCTTATATGCCAAATCCTCGATGCAAGAGTTCATGGTCACCGTTTATAAACAAATGCGTTTAGGTGCTAAGTATGAAATCAGCATCCTGTTTTTAAATATAGTGCTCTACGCAGGCGTATTGGGCACTGCAGTTTGGTTATGGATGAATGGGCGAGTTGAACTCGGTGTTATTGCTGCTGCAACGGCTATGATTTTAAAACTGAGCAGTATTGCTGAATTTATCATGTGGCAAACCTCAGCACTTTTTGAAAGTGTCGGCACCATTCAAGACGGCATGAAAACCCTCGGTCGTTCGATCACGATTCAAGACAAACCTGATGCCAAAGACCTTGAGGTTAAACAAGGCGTGATTGAATTTAAAGACGTAACTTTTGCGTACAACAGTAAAAATGTCATCGACAATTTAAACCTACGCATCCGAGCTGGTGAAAAAATTGGGATCGTTGGTCGCTCTGGTGCAGGGAAATCAACACTGATTCAACTATTGCTGCATTTTTATCAATTGAAACAGGGTGAAATTTTAATTGATGGACAGAATATTGAAGATGTCACCCAAGACAGTTTACGTCGTAATATTGCCTTAGTGACTCAAGACACCTCCCTGCTACACCGTAGTGTCGCAGAAAATATCAAATATGGCCGTCCCAATGCCAGTGATGAAGAAATGTATGCTGCTGTACGTAAAGCCAAAGCCGAAGAGTTTATTCCTCAGCTGACTGACTTACGTGGTAAATCAGGTTATGAAGCCTATGTTGGTGAACGTGGAGTGAAACTTTCAGGTGGCCAACGCCAGCGTATCGCCATTGCTCGTGTGTTCTTGAAAGATGCACCAATCTTAATTTTAGATGAAGCCACCAGTGCCCTAGACTCAGAAGTTGAAGCTGCAATTCAATCTAGCCTTGATGACTTAATGCAAGATAAAACGGTGATTGCGATTGCTCACCGTCTTTCAACCATTGCTCAAATGGATCGTTTGATTGTGCTTGATGAAGGTCGTATTGCAGAACAAGGGACACATGAAGAGCTGATTCAAAAAAATGGTATCTATGCGCACCTTTGGCAGCGTCAAACAGGTGGATTTTTAACGGAACAACATCCAATTAAAAAGAAAGAAGCCTAATTTTACTTCCCGTCCTCAGCACGCTTAGATCATTATCATCAATGATTTTAGCGTGCTGATTTTGAAAAGATTTTACTTAACTTTTAGCATCATTTGCTGAGCCTTGATTTTTATCGAGAGTCTTATATTTTTGCTCAGAAATTTATGATATTTATAATATCGTTCCACTAAATCAAAAATGTAAAGGATACTGAATTGCTATAGGCTCGGAACATATTGTCCAACAATATGCTCCATGAATTTGAAATATTCATGCCAATATAACTTCAGTCAGAAAAGAAAGAAAAATGCAATGGATCGCGCATGAAAACAGTTTCACTTCGCCAAGATCAAGGAATTCCTGGTGTTTATGGCTTATTGTTGTTAGATGTTGTGTCTCGTTGGGGCTATAACGCAGAGACCCTATTTTCCCCTTTTCAACTCACGAGCGAACAACTCGCAGAGCCTGACTTTCGCATACCTGTTCATACTGCTAATGAACTTGTGAAGTTGGCCAGCCGTCTCACTGGTGAGCCCACGCTTGGCTACCATCTAGGCACGCAAATGCGTATTTCAATTCATGGCTTCATTGGCTATGCCATTATGACAACTCATGATATTGGCGAAGCCTTGGTACTTGCTAACCGCTTTATTCAACTGCGCATGCCTTTTTTGCAGCTTTTCTTTTCCACCTTTGGCGAAAAAGCGACTTTACAATTACGCTGTGATGTCGATATAGAACCGTTGCGTACCGATATTGCGATCAGTATTATTTTTGGCATTGTTTCGATGAGTAAGGCGCTCACTGGCATTGAAAATCTGGCTGGGGAAATTGATTTCGATTTTCCAGAACCCGAAGGCTTTGATCGCTATCGTGCAAAGCTACCTAACCATAGTGTTCGCTTTGATCAACCACATTTACTTTTGAGTTTTGATAAGCATTATCTCGGCTTTAAAATGGTCAATGCTGACCCACTTGCAAGCCAAATAGCCATTAATCAATGTGAAGCTGAGCTCTCAGCTATGGGCGAACGCCGAAGATTATCGATGCGTGTTCGTGACATTTTAACGCGCTCAGAACAACACTATTTAAGCATCGAGCATGTGGCTGACCTCTTACACATGTCTGATCGAACACTGAAGCGCCAATTGGCTGCTGAAAGCACGTCTTTTTCAACCATTGTGGATGAAGTGCGTTACCGTCATGCCACGTCACTTTTGTCACGTACAGACTATAGCTTAGAGCAAATCGCGGATGAACTGGGATATAGTGATGTGGCAAATTTCAGCCGAGCATTTAAGCGTTGGAGTGGACGCAGCCCGAGTAATTGGCGTAAAGATCCGTATTTATAGATCTTTTGTTTTGATAGAAAAGCATGTATAAATCATGCGAAAAATGATTTTTGTATTTTAAGGAGTTATTCATGAATCATCCTTCAGAATTGAAGTATGCAAGTACACATGAATGGGTGCGTATTGAAGGTGATCTTGTTGTAACTGGTATTTCAGACCATGCACAGGATGCCTTAGGCGATTTAGTCTACGTTGAAACACCAGAAGTTGGTCAACAAATCACTGCGGGCGAACAAGCGGGTGTGGTTGAATCTGTAAAAACGGCTTCTGATATTCATGCACCAGTTTCTGGCACCGTAGTAGAAATCAATGCCAATCTGGAAGATGATCCTGACTTCGTCAATGATGACCCTTATGGTAAAGGTTGGATTTATAAAATCAAACCAGACAATATCGCAGATGTAGAACAACTCCTTTCAAGCACAGCCTATGAAGCGGGTCTATAAGCCTAGTATTCATATTTACGGCTCAAAAAAAATCAGTCTGCGGACTGATTTTTTACACCCATACTCTTATTCTGATAAATTAACTCGATATTTACATATTCATCTCGCTTTAACACCAGCATTTATTACTATAATTATACTTTTCACGTGCATTATCTTATAATTTGATTGTTTCAATTTCACAGCCGTAACCTAGCTTCTGTATAAAATAATAACAACAGTTTACGTCCTGTAGCCTCATCTTCGAGCCAAGGGTTCTGCATGTCTGCTCTCAATACATCATCACTATGGAATAAGTCTTTTATTCTTTGCTTAGCGAACAATCTGTTTTTGTTCATCTTTTACTTTGCACAGACCTCAATCCTTCCAATCTATATTTTGAATGATTTGGGTGGAAGCCTTGCTCAAGCAGGCTTAGCCATGACTTTGTTCATGGCATCGTCTATCGCAGTTCGTCCTTTTAGCGGACTCATTATTGAAAAATTTGGCAATAAGAAAACGCTTTTTATCGCGGAAGCTCTATTTTGTTTGTTTTCCTTGGCTTATTTGTTTGCCGATAATTTACAACTGCTGTTACTGATTCGTTTTCTACATGGCATTTGGTTCAGCATCGTCACCACAGTTGCCGTACCTATCGTCAATGAGTTTATTCCAGAAAAACGTAAAGGCGAAGGCATGGGCTATTTTGTCATGTCCATTAATCTTGGGATTGTACTTGGGCCATTCCTCGGTTTAACCCTGATCCAGTCTGTATCCTATCCAATGGTCGCAGGGATTTTAGCGTTTAGTGTCTGTCTCGGTTTCTTGTTTTGTTTCTTTATCCCAATTCAGCAGACCACTCAAAAATTGACACCACCCGTGAAGCGCAAGCTCAGTATCCATGACTTCATTGAAACCAAAGCCTTGAATATTTCAATTATGGGCATGATGGTTTCTTTTTCCTATGCCAGTATCATGTCGTTCATTTCAACTTATGCAGAGTCTAAACATCTGCTGAACTATGCGAGCTTGTTTTTTATCGTCTTTGCGATTTCCATGATGAGTCTACGCCCAATTACAGGTAGAATTTATGACCGTCATGGGGCAAGTTATGTGATTTACCCAGCGATTATATTATTTAGCTTAGGACTTGTGATTCTCAGTCAGATTCAATCTCTGACGGGTTTATTGGTTGCGGCAGTATGCGTTGGCATGGGCTTTGGTTCTGCACAGCCTTGTCTACAAACTTTAGCTATTCAAGGTGCGCAAAAGCATCGGATTGGCCATGCGACCTCCACGTTCTTTACCATGTATGACTTAGGTATTGCTCTTGGCTCTGTATTGTTGGGTCTACTCATTTCTAAGCAAGGTTATAGCTTCACCTATTTATTCTGTGCACTGACAACCATTTTAAGTTTATTGTTCTATGCCGTTATCGCGACTAGAAAGAAAACCGCTTAAAATATCAGCCCGTATGCGCATAGCAATGAACATACGGACTCAGAAAATTAGGCGTTGGCCTTCTCTTCTTCAGCGTCTTTGGCTTTTTCAGCAACCGCTTGATCAAAAGACAAAGCACTATTTGAGCTTAACTGCGGGTTGGCACGACTACTCTTTAATTTAATCTGTAGACGTAATTCATTGACCGAGTCTGCATTTCGTAGTGCTTCTTCATAAGCGATTGCACCTTGATTGTATAAATCAAACAAAGCCTGATCAAAAGTCTGCATACCGAGCTCTCGTGATTTCGACATCACTTCTTTGAGTTCATGGAAATTCCCTTTAAGTATCAAGTCTGACATCAACGGTGTATTGAGCATGATTTCCACTGCTGCTCGGCGACCTCGCCCATCTTCAGTTCGCACCAGACGCTGTGAAATTATCGCCTTCATATTAGAAGATAAGTCCATCAAAAGTTGATTGCGACGTTCGTCTGGGAAAAAGTTAATAATTCGATCTAAAGCCTGATTTGCATTATTAGCATGTAATGTGCCTAGGCATAAGTGACCTGTTTCTGCAAAAGCTATGGCTTGCTCCATAGTCTCCGTGTCACGAATCTCACCAATTAAAATGACATCGGGTGCTTGGCGCAGAGTATTTTTCAAAGCATTGTGCCACGAATGACAGTCCACACCCACTTCCCGATGAGTAATCATCGATTTCTTATGTTTATGTACATACTCCACAGGATCTTCAACCGTAATAATGTGCCCTGCTGAGTTTTCATTTCGATGATCAATCATGGCTGCCAAAGACGTCGATTTACCCGACCCTGTACCCCCAACAACCAATACTAAACCACGTTTTTCCATAATCACGTCTTTTAAAGACGTTGGAAGTTGTAACTTGGTGAAGTTAGGAATTTCAGCGGTAATCGTACGAATCACCATCCCCACATGCAGTTGCTGCTGAAAAACATTGACACGAAAACGCGAAACATTGGGAACGCTAATTGCAAAATTACACTCAAGCTCGGTTTCGAACTCCAATCGTTGCTTTTCGTTCATTAAACTATAAGCAAAGAGTTTGGTCTGATCAGATGGCAAATTTTGTTGACCCAATGGCTTCATAAGGCCCTGATGCTTAATACTTGGCGGAAAGTCTGCAGATATAAATAAGTCTGAACCACCATACTCAACCACTTTGCTGAGCATGTGAAACATCATCCGACGGGCTTCTTCTAAAAGTTCTGCAGAATACATAGTGTTCTCTAAAAATTAGTGCAAATAGCTGACTTAAAAAGCATTTCTTTTATTCAAAATACAATTTTTTATCGTGTTCTTTCAGGCTTCTGATTTTGCATAAGTTTTTGCTCTATCTCAACCTAATTTATCGTTTGATAAATAACTTTTAGCTTATTTTTCAATTTATTATCTTCATTTATTGAACTACATCACAAAAAAAAGACCTTTCATTGAAAGGTCTTTTTGGCTGCGTTGATTAAGCACTACGTTGAACGGCGTGACTGCGTAATGTGTCGGCAACCTCTAAAAGGACTTGCTCGGTTTTTTCCCAACCTAAACAACCATCGGTAACAGACTGACCATAGACCATGTCATCTGAAATTTTCTGATTACCATCAACCAAGTGACTTTCAAGCATGACACCACACACATTGCTTTGCGTACGTTCTGCAACAATGCTACGCAATACATTAGGTTGATTGAGTGGATTTTTACTACTGTTACCATGACTACAGTCAATCACCAAAGCAGGTAATTCACCTTTGACTTTATCTTGCATATGACGAATATCGGCTAAAGCATAGTTAGGCCCCGAGTTTGCACCACGTAAAATCAAGTGTGGCTTCGGATTTCCTTGGGACTGAAGCATACATGCCATGCCTTGCTGCCCAATTCCCATGAACTGGTGAGGGTTTGATGCAGACTGAATCGCATCCAGAGCAATTTGAATTGAACCATCTGTACCATTTTTGAAACCAATGCTGAACGGCATATGACTCGAAATTTCACGGTGAATCTGCGACTCGCTGGTACGCGCACCGATGGCTCCCCATGCCAACAGATCATCGAAATAAGCAGTCGCCATTGGGCTTAAAATTTCTGTAGCAATCGGTAGGCCCATGTCAAGAATCGCTAAATACAATGCTCGAGACTGCTCTAATCCCAACTGCATATTGGAGGATCCATCGAGTAGAGGATCGTATAGAAAACCTTTCCAACCCACTGTAGTCCGTGGTTTTTCAATATAAGCACGCATCACGAAGAAAATCTGATCTGAAACTTTGGCTTGTAGTTGTTTTAATTTTTCAGCGTATTCTAAAACCGCAATAGGGTCATGAATGGAACACGGGCCAGTAATGACCATTAAACGATGGTCTTTGCCTTCTAATATATTTTGAATGGTTTGACGCTGTTCAGCAATTTGTAGTTTTAATGGCGCTGAAAGTGGCAACTGTGCTTTGAGTTGCTGTGGCAAACTTAAAAGTGTTTCTTGAACTGTCGTTTGAGGACTTTGTAGTGCAGTATTTAGAGCATTCATTGGTTTGTATCCTTTGGACTGTGGTCTTCAGTCCGATCTTTTATTTGAGCGTTATGGGTCTAATGGATTGCTGGGCTAAAGTCATAAATTGACTAAAGTAAAACCAATAAAAGTTGCTAAAGTATGAATAGTTAGTTGTTTTCATGAAGTACTCCAAAATTTATTAAAACAGCAGATATAAAAAAAACCTGACCAGGGTTGCCGATCAGGTATTAACTAGGTGGGCAACCTTTTGATGCCCGAACGCGTTCAGGCAATTATCTAAATTGCCAAAAGTAATAATTTGCGTTAGAAATTACAGGTTGCTTTAACATTTTTATATCTTCAAAAATATGTTATCTGAAATTTAAAATACGCTGATTTTTTTGCTTTTACAACACTTTTTTATGCAAAAATTCAGTTCCA
Organism: Acinetobacter sp. 8I-beige; assembly: GCF_902505955.1. Lineage (NCBI taxonomy): Bacteria > Pseudomonadati > Pseudomonadota > Gammaproteobacteria > Moraxellales > Moraxellaceae > Acinetobacter > Acinetobacter sp. 8I-beige. The sequence goes on from NZ_LR732790.1 coordinate 1,345,805, forward strand.
CCCTGTTTAAGTTGCTGTCTTCGCCTTTAGCTCAATTGCCTCATCATATTTGAGTTCATGAGAACGAACACTCTATAGAGCCATACCTAGTGTAATTTTAGCAACTGCATTTCTGCCTGCTGAGCACAAACAGGCGGACTAAACAGATAGCCTTGCCCAATATGACAGCCCATATCTCTTAAAAGTTGCAATTGCGTTTCAGTTTCAATCCCTTCAGCAACGATATCCATTGATAAAATCGGGCCAAGTTTGGCTAACCCTTCGACAATGGCATAAATCGATTTATCATCACTTAAACGTTGTACAAAAGAGCAGTCAACTTTAATAATATCAACAGGGTAGTCACGTAAATGAGTCAGAGAAGAATGCCCTGTACCAAAATCATCCAGTGCTATTCGCACACCATTTGCTTTGAGTTTTTTTAAGGCGCGAACCACGTATTCATAGCCGCGTTCAGCCAAATGATATTCAGTAACCTCGATTTCAACAAATTTCGAGGGGATGCGGTAGGCTTTGAGACGTTTTAAAAAGATCTCTGCAAAATTATCACGCATAAACTCAACAGGTGCTGCATTAATTGAAATGGGTACAATCTGTAAGCCTTTTGCCCGCCATTCAGTAATCTGCTTGAAAACCTGATGCTGCATAATCTCACCAATACGGCTGGATAACTCATAATCATTAAAAGCTGCTGCGATTCGTGCAGGGCTTTGAATGTTATTTTGATCATCACGCCAGCGTAATAGCGCTTCATAACCGATAATTCTTTCTGAATCTAAACAGACTTTCGGTTGAAAGAAAGCCTCGATGGCAACATTACGGATAATTTGATGTGCACAATTAAGTTGTTCCGATTGCTCCCGTACCGCATTAAACATATCCTGATCAAACATGCGCATACCACCGCGCCCTTGTGCTTTAACATCATTAAGGGCTGTGTCGGCACACTTGAGTAGCTCACTGAGGTCATTAGCATCATCTGGATAGAGGCCACATCCAATGCTCATGCCACCATTGATGTAGTTCCCTGAAAATGTGATGGGAATCTCGAGCTGTTGCAAAATCTGCTGGGCAATTTGATTGAGCTCACCTATATCTTGCACATGCGGAACAATCACACCAAACTCATCCCCACCAAGACGAGCCAAGAAAGCACGTCCTTCTAGAATTTGTTTTAAGCGTTTCGATAAAATTCTCAGAAGGTGGTCGCCTGCAGCATAACCCAGTGTGTCATTGATAGTTTTAAAGTGATCTAAATCCATCAGCATGACGGCTAACTTTTGTTTTTTATCACGTGCGCTGTTATACAGTTTTCTGATTTTTTCTTTAAACGCACGCCGGTTATTTAAACCGGTTAATTCATCACGTTCACTGCCTTGTTTTAATTTTTGTTCGGTCAGATATTGCAGCGTGATATCACGTGAAACACATAAAATACTCTGGGTTTTTCCGTCAACATCAAGTACAGGTGTCAGAACATTATCCCAATAATAAACTTTACCGTCCGATAAACTCGTGCCATTAAAACGCGAAATTTGGCCTTGGCCCGCATCATGCAATGCTTTTTTGGCTTTTTTACGCACAGCAGGAGGCAAAAGTTCGACCCAAGACATACCAAAGTCTTTAACATCTGCACTTCCTAATAACATGACACATGCAGACTTATTCATATGTGTGACCGTACCATCTGGCTCAACCACAATAATGCAGTCTACACTGGCATTTAACATATCCGAATGGGCACGTAACAGCGCCAAAGACTCGATATAAATTTTCATGCCCTGATGAATATCAGTGCAACTCAGTTGAAATCCAGCCGTAGAGCGATCCATTTCACCTTGGACTAAGAACCAATGATACTGGCCCTGATGATTACGAATACGGCAGGTTTTTTCAAATGTGAGCTCGGCAATTATCGGGTGATGCAAAAATTCATCTAATGCTGGCACATCTTCTGGATGAATATATTCGACCAAATTGAAGCTATCTGCGGATAAATCCATTCCTCCCACATACTGACGTAAGGGTAAATTTATATATTTGCAGACGTCATTATGAATCCAAAAAAGCTGAGGAATAGTATCAATCAGATGGTGGTCTTTTTTTAAAGTAGAACGCTTTCCTGCCTGTTGATCATAAGCAATATTTTTAGATTTATTCTTAGGCTGTGAATGGATTCGCGACATAATAATTATCTGCAACTTAAACTTGCTGGTTTAGTCCATAACCAGACATATTGTTTAAAAAAGAAATCAAGCAAAGTCATGAAAAACAATAAAAAAACAAAAAGTAAATAATAAGTATAATGACGCTGCGTGATTACCATCACAATATGCATCATATACAACTTATATAAGCGTATACCAATGAAAAATTGCAACTATTACACAAATTAGACAAATAACTGAGAGCTGTTTTCAATAGCAAATGAGCATTCATTTGAGCAACACTGCAAAGCTAAACAACTTTCAGTGAAAAACTAATATTAACAATAATTTATTTTAAGTAAATACCGACTATTCACATAATGATTAAATTTAATCATACTTACACAAAGACATCATATAGAGGGGGTTTACGCCCTACTTTTGTGCAAAAAAAAGCAGAAGCGTGATTGGTAAATATTATCCAATAATGTTTCTGCTCTGGTACATACTAGTGAGCTATGATTTAAAGATTCTTTTTTTCAATAAACTCAGATTGTGTTTCAGAAAAGACTGTGTAGGGTCACTTTTTTCATAACATTCATTTGGCAGCGAGTATTTAGCCAATTTCACCCAAACAGATGAAAACTGTTTGATAAAACTCGCTTCATTGTAATGAATTCCATACTCTGCACACAATGCTTTAATTTTGGGCGCGACTTGTGCATAGCGATTGGCTGGCATGTCTGGGAAAAGATGATGTTCGATTTGATGACTCAAGTTCCCGCTTAAAATATGTAAGCCCTGTGTCCCACTAAAATTACTTGAGCCTCTAATTTGGCGCAGATACCACTCGGCCCGTTTTTCATTGTCGATATTGTCCATTTCAAAGTTTTCAGCGTCTTCGGTAAAGTGACCATTAAAAATCACCGCGGATGCCCATAAACTACGAATAACATTGGCTACCGCATTTCCTGCAAAAACTGGCAGTGCATTTGGCCCAGCAATGATTGGGAAAAAGACATAGTCCTTAATCACTTGGCGTTTCATTTTCTGCCTAAAATCATATGACTCTGCCCAAACTTCGCGCCAAGTTTTTGTTTTATAGGCGACCACATCCTCTATATGCAGATTTTGTATACCAACATACCACTCAAAAAACACCATCAATTGTGCAGCTAAAGGTAGATTCAACAAAAAGCGAGGTTCCCAGACCTGTGCATTGCTCACACGGACTAAGCCATAGCCGACATCATGATCCATACCAACAATATTGGTGTAGGTATGGTGGATATAATTATGCGTATGTTTCCAGTCGGGGCCTGTGGCCATAGTATCCCAGTCATAATTTGTCCCATTGAGACTCGGGTCATTTAACCAGTCAAACTGACCATGCATGACATTATGCCCAAGCTCCATATTTTCTACGATTTTAGATACCCCTAATAAACCTGTGCCCAAAAGCCATACTGGAGGCAGCCATCCTGCAAACATCAGCATTGCACGTGCGCTTATTTCGCTATAACGCACAAAATTTCGGATTTTGTAAATATACTGAGCATCTTTTTCATTGAGGTTTTCCATCACTTCACGACGGATCGCTTCAACTTTCGCACCAAACTCTTCAATTTGTGCAGCACTTAAATATTTGGATTTACTGCTTTCACTAAAATAAACGGGAAGATTCATATCTATACCTTCTTAAAGGTTGATCACAACAGGACTAACCGCCTGTGAAATGCATAATTTAATTTGTGTGTTATTGTTTTGATCAAGCTCGCCTGTGAGCAGATTCCGCACCACACCCTGAACTTTGGTACATGAACAAGTATTACAAATGCCCATACGGCAGCCATGCGCGGGACGTAAACCCGCCTGTTCTGCACTGTCTAATAAATTACTTTGAGCTTGAAACTGTTGCTGCGAACGTTGAAACGTGACCAGTTGAGCGCTCTGAGTATGATCGACAACAATTTGAAAGTATTCGGTATTGAGATGGTCAACTAGGTCTAAAGCCTGATAAATTTCTGTCAGGCTTTGCATCATATTGGTAGCACCACAAGCATAGCATTCACGTTGTTCAAAACCTTCAATCTTTTGGCTAAGCAACTCTTGGCTCAGATGTTGTTTATGAGTCCGTGTATTGACATGATGGTATTTAAACTGCGGATAATGTTCAGTAAGTTGTTGCAGTTCTGCATGAAAGCTATCATCCCGCGTAAAGTAAATTAAATCGATATTGGAAACTGTTTGTGGGCGTTTTAATACAGCCTTAATCAATGCGTAAATTGCGGTAATACCACTTCCCGAGGCAATCATCAGTGCAGAGTGAGGCTGAGTTTTCAAAACAAATTCGCCCTGCGTTTGGGAAATTTCAACTACACTTTTTACAGGCTGTTGAGTGAGCGCATTTGAGACTTTGCCCTGTTGTTTGACAGCAATCACAAGATTGCCATTTTCTAAAATCTCGACAATCGAATAGCTGCGCTGCCAACGTACACCAGCAATGAGTACTGTCACTAAGATACTTTGCCCAGCTTGATAGTCGGTTGCTTTAAAATGATGATTTGGCTGTAACTGCATGTACAGGAAGTCATCTGACAAGTGATGTTTTGCAACAATCCGCGCTTTGGCTTTTTTCCATGCCCATAGCGGATTGACTTTTTCAGCCAGAAAATCGATGAAATCTTCACGCACCCATTCAGGACGGTATTCAACATGCTTTCCCATAGTCACCCTCTGCTTTAGTTTATTTTTATACAAGTGTGCATTATTGAGACATCAAGATAAGGTGAGAACCTATTTTCGACTATGTCATAAAAGGACAAAATCTAACGAATTGACATTTTTTATCATTTTTGTCTAACAACATGAACGGTTTTGCCAATTCACTTTTCTTCTAATCAAAAACAAAAAACCAAGCCGCAGCTTGGTTTTTTAAACATATTACAGCGAATTAGTCTTCAAAATGAATCACAGTACGGATTGATTTCCCATCATGCATTAAGTCAAAGGCTTCATTGATTTTGTCGAGACCCATGGTATGCGTAACAAATGGAGCTAAACGAATGTCGCCAGTCATTGCTTCTTCAACCATACCTGGCAGTTGTGAACGACCTTTTACACCGCCAAAAGCTGTCCCTTTCCAGGTACGGCCAGTGACCAGTTGGAATGGACGCGTTGAAATCTCTTGGCCTGCACCTGCCACACCAATAATCACCGACTGCCCCCAACCACGGTGTGCACATTCAAGTGCTGAGCGCATGACATTGGTGTTACCAATACATTCAAATGAGTGATCAACCCCCCAACCAGTCATTTCAACAATGACTTCTTGTACAGGACGGTCATGATCTTTTGGGTTTACAAAATCAGTTGCTCCGAATTCTGCTGCTAATTTATATTTGTCAGGGTTCGTATCAACCGCAATAATACGGCTGGCTTTGGCTTTTTTTGCACCTTGTACAACAGCTAGACCAATACCGCCTAAACCAAAGACTGCAACGGTATCACCCTCTTGTACTTTAGCTGTATTTTTGACTGCACCTAAACCAGTGGTCACGCCGCAACCCAATAGACAGACGTGTTCAGGGTTAGCCTCTGGATTGATTTTAGCCAAAGACACTTCTGCGACAACGGTATATTCAGAAAAGGTTGAACAGCCCATGTAGTGATAAATCGGTTGTCCATTATAAGAAAAACGCGTTGTACCATCTGGCATCAGACCTTTGCCCTGCGTAGCTCGAACTGCAACACATAGATTGGTCTTGCCTGACTGGCAGAATAAACACTCGCCACACTCAGCCGTATACAGTGGAATAACATGATCACCCGGCTGAACGCTGGTTACACCTTCACCGACCTGAACTACGATACCCGCACCTTCATGACCTAAAACTGCTGGAAAAACACCTTCAGGATCATCACCAGATAAAGTAAATGCGTCGGTATGGCATACACCTGTATGGGTAATCTTGACTAAAACTTCACCTTTTTGCGGTGGAGCAACATCAATTTCTACAATTTCCAGAGGTTGTCCAGGTCCAAAGGCAACAGCTGCACGTGATTTCATTTTCGCTATCCTTAACAGGTCTTTAACAGATGCGCTACAGTAACCGCTTTTTATTCTCTGTTTCAACCTATAACATGTGAAATATATAACTTATAAAAATTAGGTCTTTAAAAGAAATATGGCGATACCAACTCATTGTCGACCCCTGATTTTGCTGAGCACCGTTTTAACACTCGCGGGATGCCAGCTCGCCCCCAATCAGGCTAAGCCTTCAGCCCCTGTAGAGGTATATGCAGAACATTGGCTCAAGGGTCAAGATGTATCTGCACAGCAAAAACAGGGACTTACGGCTTATTTGGCGTTGGACGAAGCATTTATGAGCATTGCCTCACGCTTACACTTGATACGAGAGGCCAAGCACAGTCTAGATGTCCAATACTATATTTGGGGAGATGACTTTATAGGCCATATGATGTTGCACGAACTGCTGAATGCTGCGGATCGTGGGGTGAAAGTACGTTTATTAATTGATGACCAAAACGGCACGGCACTTGATGAAACTCTCAAAAAACTGAGCGCTCACCCCAATTTTGAAATCAAATTATTTAACCCTTACAAATACCGTCATTTACGTGTGATTGATTATGCTTTTCGCTTCAATCATATTAACCATCGTATGCATAACAAACTGATCATTGCTGATGGTGCAATTGCGGTAACTGGTGGTCGTAACATCAGCAGTGAATACTTTGATGCCAGTGAAAAATTCCAATTTACCGATTTGGACATTTTGTTTTATGGGAAAGCTGTAGAACATGCTAACAGTGTATTTCTAAATTTCTGGAATGATGATCTCAGTTATACAATTCCCCAATTAGTGGGTCGTGGAACAAAAGAAGAACTGGCTCAATTAAAACAGCACTATGAAGCGGATGCCTTAGATAAAAATGTGATTGAACGGAAAATTGATTTGGCTCGGATACAAGTCGATTCAGAACTAACTAAACATCCTGTTAACTGGGCAAAGGCTCATTTCATTGCCGATTCTCCCAATAAAATTCGCGGCGAAGCAAAGCCTGATGAAATCATTGTCAAACAAATGTTCGATTTGATGGGCAAGCCTGAAAAGCATATGGAGTTGGTCTCCGCATATTTTGTTCCAACCACAGCAGGTGCTGACTACCTTTCCAATTTGGCAAAAAATGGAACTCGAGTTCGGGTCTTAACCAATTCGTTATTAGCTAATGATGTTGCCATTGTGCATGCATTTTATAAAAAATATCGCCGTGGCTTACTCGAAAATGGCGTCAAATTATATGAATTTAAACCCTATATCGAACGAGAAAAATACACATGGTATGAAGTAGCAACTGGGCATGTGATTCCAGCTAAAGGTCGAAGTTCCTCACGGCTCCATGCCAAATTTTTTGATATAGACGGAAAAGTCTTTGTCGGTTCGTTTAACTTTGACCCACGCTCAGCCCATTTAAATACAGAAGTCGGCTTAGTGGTGGAGTCAGATCAATTGCAAAATGCAATCTCACACAAGTTAGATGAATTTCTCCCGCATATTGCATATGAGTTAAAGCTTAATCCTCAAGGCGATATCATTTGGCTTGAACATCAAAAAGATGGAACTGTCATTGAACATCAAAAAGAACCCGAAACTACAAAATTTCAGCGTTTTATGATGAAAGCCGTGTCATACCTACCCATTGAATGGATGATGTAATTACAGGTGAATGACGTTATCCATATTCTCTAATGTATGATAGCTTTCTGTTTAGGCTGAGTGCTTTGTTTTTTAGGCTCAGCTTAAAAATACTTTATCTATTGCTATTTTTAATAAACACCGTTGAATATAAGACTCGAACAGAATAATTGGATCTGATACCTAAATTCATTCAAGGGCTTGAAAGGTTTTACTCAGTAGACACTTTGATTTAACATGCAGCCCTTCTTTTTTATTTCCCCTTTACAAAGTTTAGTAATGCAATTTTTTGATTTAAGTCGTCAGTTTAATCTCAGTAATATTTTACCCCCTTACAAAACACTAGAAGATCTTGCTCGACAAGAATGGTTTCTAAGTAAAGTGCGTGTTGAGCATGACTGCTTGAGTGACAATGACATGGTTGAAGGGCAAGTCGTTTTAAAATCCAATCAAAATATCCAAATTGAACTGGAGTGGCTAATCCAAGATACAGGCCATGAACTTTTGGTTCAGTTTAAAGGGATCGAAACAGCTGCAAGCGAAGAGACTTTTGTTTTGGTGAAAGGTGCACAATTGATCGATGAATCGCAACAGCCACTTTCGGCAGGTGCACTCAGCCTATGGATTGATGGAACATTATTTCCTATGCTGCCACAACTACGTAAACAGATTAAAGCGCGGCTTAATCTCTGGGACTATGTTGAGTACGAAGACTAAAGCAGACCAACCATCTACGAATGGCTGGAATATTCAGTCATGTGGATAATCCAAATAGTAACCTAAAGTAAGCCTATTTCAGAAAATAAGTTGTAATAAGCTTCGGCTTTTTTCTCTAAAGCCAAAGGATAGGCACGAGAAGAAGATGGCATCCGATAAAGCCTCAGGTCTCGCCCAGCAAAATGTGTCTCGGACTTCATGCCAATTTGTGGTTTTAACGTACCTGTAGGCATAGACAGCATAAGCGTATCAGTGGCTTTATCGCCCGTGGTCATCACACTATGACATCTGGGCATTTGTTCAAGTAAATGTTGCACATTGGTTGGGGTAATAATGTGCAAAAACTTATCTGAAGCATTGCCCTTTTGGCGAATCACTTCATAGGCCGTATCAAAAATCGCAATGCCCCGTTCATTTAAAAATGTACGGATCTGTTGTTCTTTAAATGTCTTCTGCTCGATATTGAGAAAATAATTTTTATCTTGGAAAAAACACAAGCCAAATATTTTCCACATATCATTTTGAAAATTTGGATAGTAAAAGTCCATTTTCCAGCGGGCCTTGGGCGGTGGAAAGCTGCCCAGCATCAATAATTTGGCATTAGATGGCAGGAACGGTTCAAGTGGATGTTTTTCAATTTCAACTGAATGTGTCATAAGCTATAAAAAATTTGTCTTTATTGCATTTTAAAAAGATTGGCGTATTTTTTCAGCCACTTGTTTACCCCAATACTGATAAATTTCTTTGCTGGGGTGGAAACCGTCTTTGGCCATAGCTAAGTTTAAAGCCAAAAACTTCTTTAGATCGTACTCTATCCACTCCATCTGATTGTGCTGTGCGACAAATTGGCCTAATTCTAAGTTCATCGCTTTAGCATATTGACCGAACAACCATGCAAGTGGGTTTGGAAGTGCGGGAAACTGATCCATCGGGGGGACACCAGATGCAATCGTTAGTTGTGGACTAAACTTATGTTTGAGTATGTCATAAAGCTGCTTCTGTTTTGCGATCCAAGCCTGCGGCGATGTGAATTTTGTAATGTCATTTACGCCCACAGAAGTAATGATGACATCAAAATGCTGTGTCTCAAGCATTTGGATGGACTGAATGACCTGATCTGTGGTGAATCCCGTCGTTGCGTGTAAATAAAATTGAATACTAAATTCAGATGACAGTTCTTTTAAAATTGAACCCAATAACGCATCATCTTGAGCATTTACACCGACACCTGCAGCTGCTGAATCCCCCAAAATGAGCAAAGCAAGCGACTTACCCACGCCCTTTTGTCCAATGCGCTCTCCTTCGGGTTCAGCCAATCTTGGTGTATTTTTTTTGACGGCATAACCTTGAAAAAGAATGACTGGAATCAAAGCCAGCGTATAAATTTTTAATCGCATATTCAGTGACTGGGTCTAAGCTAGCTGAGAGATGAAAATAGTATACGTTGAATTGCGTCTATACACTGACTTAAATAGTCTTCAGAAATATTGCTTCAAAGTTAATGATAAAAAATACATATAATCATAAAGTTACAAGAGTTAATGTTATTCTAGCCATTTTTAGTCTTTGTCTTCGGCTATTTTTCCAAGTGACAAATATAATCTACGACTTCACTTGCCATCATACTAAAGCGGCTGTTGGCAGGAACATCAAAACTTTCACCTGCATGATACAGCCTCATTTCAGTCTGTAGCCCAATTTTAACTTGGCATTGACCTGAAACAATTTCAATATGCTCCGCGACATGCGTTTCAAAAGTCAGTGGTTGATCTGTAGGCAAAATAACGCCAAGGGTCTTTTGTGAACCATCTTCACATTGAATAACATGGCTAATTGAGCGCCCACCAAAATGGACATTGGGCTTTTTTCTAACTGAAACAAAGTCGAATTGTGTGGACATCTTAATCACCTTTTTCTTCAATGCTACCTCGGGTTTATGACCAACTCATGAATGCACTCAAATGATCATCTGTAAACAGCAACGTATGTTTAGAAGGCACTCACATAGTTAAAAATAAAAAGGCTGATTGATAGCCTTTTTATTTCAATCATTAGCCCAGTTTATTGACCAATTTCAGCGGTAAAATTTTCATTGCTAAACCTAGTGGTAACCACGGCCATTTAGGGACATAGGCTTTTACAGGGGCTTTTTCAATTTCTGCTGCCAACAGTCGTGAACCTGTTTTTTCATCCACTTCAAAAGGTAGTGGTTTTGCACCCTCATTGATTTCTGTACGAATATAGCCAGGGAAAATCGTGGTAACTTTGATTGGGGTATTGAGAAGTTCTGCACGAATACCTTCGGCCAAATGTGCAACACCCGCTTTACTTGCACCGTACGCTGTCAAATGTTTTGGCATACCGCGGACTGCACTCATAGACGAGATAACAACCAAATGCCCTGCATTTTTCTCACGGAAAATTTCAACTGCAGCTTCACACTGCGCTAGAGCTGAAATAAAGTTGGTTTCAACCGTGGCTTTATTAATCGCAAAACTGCCTTTACCAATTCGACGTCCATCTCCAATTCCAGCATTTACAATCACACGGTCTAAATGGCCAAATTCTTGTTTAAATGCACGAAAGACTTCAAACACTTGATCGTAATTGGTCACATCTAAAACTTTAGGGATGACTTTTATGCCGTACTTGCTCTCAAGTTCCTCTTTTAGGCTTTCAAGGCGATCTATGCGTCTTGCACAAATTGCCAAGTTATAGCCTTTTTGTGCAAATTCGCGCGCCATACCTGCACCAATGCCAGAACTTGCCCCTGTAATTAAAATTGTTTTAGCCATGTCTTAATCCTGTCCTTAGATCCATGTCAGTAAGTTTGAGTTTTCGGCTTTAATAAAATGATGTTCATTGAGACTTAAAAGCTGCGGTTCATTGCCCACCAGTCGTAATGTGGTCATGCTGCTGTTAGCAATAGCCCAATTAAGCGCAAAGGTTTTATTCGGACTTAAACCCAAAAGTTTGCCTGCAACCACTGAAATCACACCGCCTGAAGTAAACACCACAGCATAACGAGGTTTGCTTTGAGCCAGTTCATCACACAAATCTTGTAAAGCGACTTCAATTCGACTTTTAAACTCAGGCCATGATTCATCGTATTCATGGTGATAGTCACCCCCCGTCCAGCGTTCAATTGCCCCTTCAAATATCTTGGCCAAATATGCACGTGGATTGGATTCTTTAGCCACATCGGCTTTTAGTAAATGTGGCTCGTTAAAACGCGGTTCGTAATGGGCAAAGACTTGCTGATGATTGAACTCATTCCATGCAGAATCTGTTAAGACATCTACTTCAGGAAAGCATTCAGCCAAAGAAATACATGCCGTTTGCTGATGTCGCTGCATGGAGCCTGACACCACCACAGGCGCTTCTTTTAAGATCTGATCAAAATATTGACCCAAAATTTTGGCTTGGAGTTCGCCATTGGGAGAGAGTTGATCATAACTTTCTGCACCAAAAGATGCTTGCCCGTGGCGAATGAAATAAATAGTGGTCATTTGCCTAATATTTCCTTCATTTTAACAATGTATTTTTGAGCGACTTCATTGGCTTCAATTTTCTGTAAACCAATCAATTTAAGTGCGCGAATATGGAGAGCATGAATTAAAATCCAAAAATCTTTGAAAGCTGGGTTATTGGTCTGTTTATGGTGATAGCGATAATAAATTTGTTGGGCAATCACGGCTAAACGGAAAATGCCAAAGACTTCATAAAAGGTCCAATTCTCGACTTCTAAACCCATTTGTTCTAAATAATAATCGACCACTTCTTTACGTGTGAACATGCCTTTAAGATTTGTCGGTTGACGACGTGTCGCCTTAAAAAGTGCACTATCTGACTCTTCAACCCAATATGCCAAAGCCGAACCTAAATCCATCAGTGGGTCACCGAGCGTTGCCATTTCCCAATCCAAGACACCAATAATTTGTGTCGGATGATTCGGATCTAAAATGACATTATCAAACCGCCAATCGTTATGAATTACACAGGTTTTTGAGTCTGCTGGAATATTATCTTTCAGCCACTTTCGCACATATTTAAATGAAGGGACATTAATGGTTTTGGCTTTTTCAAAACGAGCGTCCCAACCTTCCACTTGACGACGGCAGTAACCCTCACCTTTACCAAGGTTCTCAAGCTCCGTGCCTTGGTACGGGACTTGATGAAGTTCGATCAGTTTATCAATCACATTGATACACAACTCACGAACTTGGGCTTCTTTAAAATCTAACTCTCTCGGTAAATTGGCCCGTGGAATAATGCCTTCTACACGTTTCATCACGTAGAAGTCACAGCCAAGAACAGACTCGTCCTGACACAATGCAACCATTTTGGGAAGTACAGGATAAAAAGGGGTTAAATTTTTTTGCACATGATATTCACGTGCCATGTCATGTGCAGATTTAGCTTTGGTACCTTTGGGTGGGCGGCGTAGAATTAGATCGACATTGTCGTATTTCAATCTATACGTCCAGTTAGATGCACCGCCTGAGTATTGCGTGACTTCAACCTGCCCTTGTAGGTCGACTCCTTGTGCTTTGAGCCAGTTTTCTACAGCTACAGCATCCAGTTCTTCACCCGCCCGAACTGTTCCACCTACATCAATCGCTGACATTCTTTTTTCCCAAACTATCAATCTTTTCTTTATAACTTAGAAGATCATCTATTCTTATTTCAACACGATGAATTAAAGAGATGATCTTCTCCTCTATTATTTTTTACGACGCGTACTATAGCCACGTTTTGCCAGTTCTAATTTTGCAATCATGCCTTTATGCACTTCATCTGGTCCATCGGCCAAACGCAGTGAACGTGCTTGAGCGAAGAAACCTGTCAAAGGCGTATCACGCGACACACCTGCTCCGCCGTGAATTTGAATCGCCATATCGACCACTTTTTCAAGCACACTTGGCGCAACGACTTTAATGGCAGAGATTTCAGTTAACGCTGCCATATTCCCTAAAGTATCCATTTTATACGCAGCATACAAGGTTAATAAACGTGCTTGATCAATTGCAACACGTGCATCAGCCACGCGCTCTAGGTTCCCACCTAATTTTAAAATTTCTTTGCCAAATGCAGTACGACTCATACCACGATCGATCATCAACTCTAAAGATTTTTCCGCAGCACCAATGCAGCGCATACAGTGATGAATACGACCCGGGCCTAAACGACCTTGGGCAATTTCAAAACCTTGACCTGCACCACCAATAAAGTTGGAAACAGGAACACGAACATTACTAAAGCTAATTTCACCGTGACCATGGGGTGCATCGTAGTCACCAAAGACTGGTAACATTCGTTCTATTTTGACTCCAGCCGTTTCAACAGGCACTAAAACCATCGAGTGTTGATGGTGGCGATCTTTGGTTTCATCTGGTGTATGTGCCATAAAAATAATAATTTTGGCATTGGGGTCACCTAAGCCTGAAGACCACCATTTACGGCCATTTAACACAATTTCATCGCCTTCGATCACGGCTGTTGCTTGCATATTGGTCGCATCGGATGAAGCAACAGCTGGTTCTGTCATGCAGAAAACAGAGCGAATTTTTCCATCTAAAAGCTGCGTAAGCCACTCTTGCCTTTGAGCTTCAGAGCCATAACGCCACAATACTTCCATGTTGCCACTGTCAGGCGCATTAGAGTTAAATACGGTCGGCGCAAGAAGACTACGACCTGTGAGTTCTGCAATATGAGCATACTCTTGAACCGATAGACCTTGACCCAATTCAGGACAAGGCAAAAACATATTCCATAAACCCGCAGCTTTTGCTTTGGCTTTTAGCGTTTCAAGTTGTGCGGGCCACCGCCATTTGGTCCAGTCACCACCTTGGTTCAGTTCATGTACCTCATGCCAAAAGTCAGTTTCGATAGGCTCAATTTCGTTTTGAATAAATTGTTTGGTACGTTCTACATAATCTTGAGCACGTGCTGAGAGTTCAAACATGGCTACTTCCTTCGATCTATTTTGATATTTTCGCTTTACATCAACATAACCTGAAAACTAATATGAACAAAATGATTTTATTTTATAGATCAGCATGAACAACATTCATAGTAAGTCACCCATTGATATGGGCCTTTTTCATCGCATCGATATCAATTTATACCCGCTTTTTATTGCAATTTATGAGCAAAAAAGTATTTCAAAAGCAGCTCAAATCTTGTCGATTACGCAGTCTGCTGCCAGTCATGCCTTGCAGCGTCTACGTAGCCATTTAAAGGATGATTTATTTGTTCGCTCTGGCAGCCAAATGCTTCCAACACCTTTTGCAGAACAAAATTATCTGATTATTAAAAATGCTTTAATTGCAATCCAAAGTATTTCTATGCAGCAGCAAAGCTTCGACCCGAACATGGTTCAAAGCCTAAAAATTGCGATTCATGATGAAATCGAACCAATTGTTTTCCCAAAGTTAGTCGCTCACTTTCAGAAACTTGGATTAAGTATTCAGTTCATGAGTAGTAAGCTGGACCGTAAAACAGTAGATGCCGATTTAGTTTCTCAACAAATTGATTTTGTGATTGATTTGGAACAAAATTTTGGCGATAAAATTCAATTTGAGAGCTTAGTCAAAGACCAGTTTGTGGCTTGTACTCAGCTCGAGCAAATCAATGCTGAATTGTATTTGGCTGCACCGCATATTGGTGTATCTTCGCGGCGTACTGGTGTTTTGGTTGAAGATGTTCATTTAAATCGTAAGCAACTGTCTAGACAGGTTTTTTTGCGTTGTCAGCACTATTCCACTGCGCTACAAATTTTAGAGCAATATCCAAATGCAATTTTAACGATTCCTCAAAATATTTTGAGCCATTTACATGTTTCCCCTTTACTCAATATTTTTGATGTTCCTGTGAAACTGCCGCAAATGAATATTGGAATTTATTGGCATAAAAATTTAATGGAAAATAAAAGACACCATTTTTTAAGGAGTGAAATTTATAAAATTTTTGCTTAGGCTATTTTTATATCTCATAAATTTGCTTAGGCTATTTCTAAATAAACTAGCTATTTTCTTTTTTTATTTCGCCAGAACTTTGTTCCTGTTTACTTGTTTAATTAAACATCTACTTTCTTATGAAAAATAAACACTTGAGATCACTTAAAGCATTTTAAATAGCGTATCTGCCATACAATGTCTTTTTGATATTTTTATTTTCTATTGATCTCCTCTATGTTTGATCACCTGTCCAATAGCTGGCTCATCGGTATTGGCTTCGTCCTTTGCCTGATACTGGTATTTACTTTTTATAAAATACAAAATGCTCTCAGCCAATTTCTCCATCCTTTTAAAAAAGGTAAAACCTATTGGTGTCGAATTACGGCTATAAGTGATGGTGATACACTGACATGTTATCGCTTTAACTTTCGACGCTCTGAAACCAAATTACGCTTTGCCTATATTGATGCGCCTGAGTCGACTCAAAGCTATGGGCCTGAATCAAAACGCTTAATCAAAAAAATGGTTTATCGGAAAGTGGTTCGTGTTCGCATTACAGACATTGACCGTTATGGTCGCTGTGTAGGTGAAATCTACCGTTTTCGGAGAAGTATGAATGAAGAAATGGTCAAACGTGGTGCAGCATGGGTCTATGAGGACTATATTAAGGATAAAAAGCATTTGAAACATATGAATGCTTTACAAAGTCATGCGAAAAAACATAAGAAAGGTTTATGGCGCGGCACTCGCCCTATTCGCCCGAGTGACTACCGAAAAATGAAGAAGTAGCCGATCTGTAAAAACTAAGTCTAAAAAGCCGCTCCATATGAAGCAGCTTTTTGATTGATTATTTGAAGACTTTAAAGCGTACAGCATCATCCACAAAGCCTTTTTCTTTAGCTTCCCCCTCAACCGAGCCGAAGACCAGTTGTGCACGCAGTTTCCAACTTGCAGTCACATTCCACTCAGCATGGACTTCTTCATCTACAATTGGATTGTAATGCTGTAAAGATGCACCTAAACCTAAGGTATGTAATGCAGTCCAAGTTGCAAACTGTGCTATTGCAGTTGAATGCTCTGCCCATACTGGGAAATTTTCAGCATAAGATGGAAATTGCTCTTGTAGGTTCTGAATTACATCTAAATCTTCAAAAAATAAAACTGTACCTATACCTGCTGCAAAACTGGCCATTTTTGTCGTTGTTTTAGCCGCGTTTTCTGCATCTTTAGCATAAGACTTCAGTTTTTCAGCCACAAAAGTCCAGAACTTTTCATGTTCCGCATTAAATAAAATTACCGCCCGAGATGACTGTGAATTGAACGATGATGGGCTTTGTTTAATGGCAGTTTGAATCAAATCAGTTAAAAATTCAGGGCTGTGCTCGACCTTTTTACCAATGGCATAAATGGTACGACGCTTTGTGATTAAGTCGATGAACTGATTTGACATATTATAAAATCCTTAAGACTATACGGTGAATGATGACGCAATGTATCAAGCAATATTAATTCCAATATTTGACCAAATAATAAAATTTAGTGCTTTAGATGCAGTTTAAATACTTTCTTATGCTCGCAAATACATAGTTTTGCTATCGATATAAAAAATCCTCCATTTGGAGGATTTTTTGAATGACTTAAAATTTGGCTTCTAAGACTTGAGTTGGAATTTTATTTTTCCATAAGTCACGAAGAACGGGTAAATAGAACTTTTCACCCAGTTCAACCAATTCTGCATCGATCAATGCATGAATCTCATGCATAAATAAATAATCAAGTTCAACTGTTTTCAACTGTTGCTGTGCTTTTGCAAAGTCTTTGCGCTTTTGTTGTGCACGTTTCACTAGAGCATCTGCAAAATCTTTATCTTTAAACTGTTTGATCGCGTTTAAGCGTAATTCAATCACGCCCCAACCACTCAACAACAGTTTGAAAAGTTCAAAGTCAGTCGTGGTTGATTCCCATGTCATTTCTTCAAGATTTTCATTTTCAGGTAGTACAGGAAGCAATAACTCCATAACACTTGGGAAAATCTTTTTGAAATTTAAAACAAATTTAACTGGATGTTCACCCGGATAATCGTTAAATTGCACGTTTTTCTGAACATCTGTCAAATAAATATCAAGCATGGTAACTCATCAGCAGTTTATCTTTAGTCGACCATTGTACCGACTTCGCCCAAAGATAAAAACCGCTGATGTTCATTTGCTCTTTAGTTGAGCATCTGGGTCAAGGGCTATTTTACATTTGGGGAAATCATTTGCTCTGGACGTACCACTTCATCAAACTGCTCAGCAGTGACCAAGTTCAACTCCACAGCCACTTGTTTTAGGGTTTTGCCTTCTTTATACGCTGTTTTGGCAACTTTCGCTGCATTTTCATAGCCAATCACTGGGTTTAAAGCCGTAACTAACATCAATGAGTCATGTAAGAAGTGGTCAATTTTTTCGCGGTTTGGCTCAATACCCACTGCACAGTGATCATTAAAGCTATTACATGCGTCACCCAAAAGCTGAATCGACTGCAACAAATTAAACGCAATCACTGGCATGAATACATTCAACTCAAAGTTACCCGATGCACCCGCAACATTAATCGTGGTGTCATTGCCTAAGACTTGAGCCACCACCATGGTCATCGCTTCACTTTGAGTCGGGTTCACTTTCCCCGGCATAATACTTGAGCCTGGCTCATTTTCAGGAATACGTAACTCGCCAAAACCACAACGTGGACCACTTGCCAACCAGCGAATGTCATTGGCTATTTTGTTCAAGCTTACCGCAAGCGTTTTTAATGCGCCTGAAGCAAACACTGCTGCATCACGCCCAGCCAATGCTTCAAATTTATTTGGTGCAGTCACAAAAGGCAGTCCTGTCAACTGTGCCAGTTGCTCCGCTGATTTTTCTGCATAATCAGGATGAGCATTCAATCCTGTACCTACAGCGGTTCCACCTAAAGGCAGCTCATACAAGCCTGAAAGTGCTTGTTGTAAACGCTTTAAGCCGTGATCGAGCTGAGAAACATACCCGCTAAATTCTTGGCCTAAGGTTAAGGGTGTCGCATCTTGTAAATGAGTTCGGCCAATTTTGACGATGTCAGCAAATGCTTGAGACTTTGCCTCTAAAGTATCTCGAAGCTGTGTCACCGCAGGAATCAGTAATTCATTGATCTGAATACTTGCTGCGACATGAATCGCCGTTGGGAAGGAGTCATTGGTCGACTGAGCACGGTTCACGTGATCGTTCGGGTGTACAGGTTTTTGTGCACCTAAGGGATTGCCAAGTTTCTGATTGGCGATATTGGCAATCACTTCATTACAGTTCATGTTGCTTTGTGTGCCTGAACCAGTTTGCCATACCACCAAAGGAAACTGACTATCCCACTGCCCTGCAATCACTTCATCCGCAGCACCGACGATGTATTGCGCCAATTCTTGTGGAATTTGGTTGAGCTCAGCATTGGTCAATGCTGCTGCTTTTTTCACTAAGCCCATGGCACGAATCATTGGACGTGGTAGACGTTCACTACCAATTTTAAAGTTTTGCAAACTACGCTGAGTTTGAGCACCCCAAAGTGCTTCACTCGGTACTTCAACTTCGCCCATCGTGTCATGTTCAATACGTGTTTGCATTTTAACCTCTTCCTTTTTAAGTGAATTGCAAAATGATTATTTTGCGCTTGTTTTCCTTATCTTAATGATTAAGCAAAAATATGTAAATGATAATTATTATCATTAAATTAATTAACGACCATCTAGACTTTGTCGGTAGAAACGCCATCCATCTTCAAGGGTTTGTTCTAAACTGCGCTTCGCTTGCCAGTGTAAAACGTTTTTCGCTTTACTACACTCGGCTGCGACCTGATCTAATTCCACGATGTTCGAATCCTTCACATCGACTGTAGCAATATCACTTTGCGTCACATTTTCAACTTTTTCAACCAACTGCTGTATCGACACACTTTGACCTGCAATATTAAAAGCATCACAAGCAAACTGTTGAGTACTTAACCATTGTAACGAAGCAGCAATCGCATCACAGGCATCGAGTATATGTAAAAAACTACGCTCTACGGTATGATCTGTGGTTTGTGCACTTTTTCTAAGTTCAATATGATCACGCTGTTTTGCAGCGACTTGCATCAACAGTGGAATAATATTTTTCGGTAAAGGCGGGAACAGTTCTCCGAGCATCGCATTTTCAAATGCACCAGCAACATTGCCCATTCTTAAAATTGCAATTTTCCATTCATTATCCGTTTTTGCTGTATCTCGAATAATTTCTTCGACCATTTGCTGCGATTTGATATACGGGTTTGGATAGCCGTAATTCAGTTCTAAATCTTCTTCTAAATGTAGGCTGGATTCACCATAGACCGCAAGACTTGAAAGATGAACCAAAGTTCGGACACCTGTGCGCTGCATGGCACGCAGTAAACTCATGATACAACTGACATTATCGTTATAGTATTCCAAAGGCTTCAGTACAGATTCTTCAAGCGATTTAAAACTTGCAGCATGCACCACCGCATCGATGGAATACTGCTCAAAAACTTTGTTTAAAGCAGGCGTATTTCGTATATCAATTTTGACAAAAGGCACGTACATGCCACTAATAAATTCTAATCGTTCAAGAGTTTGTAAGTTCGCATTGGATAAATTGTCTACAATAATGACCTCTTGCCCATGCGCCATAAAGCTCAAAGCAATATGAGAGCCTATAAAGCCTAAACCACCAGTCACTAAAATCATTGTATAGATACTCCTTATAATAATCAGCAAGTTGCATCTTATTGGTGTATTTTTGGTGTTACAAATGAGTTATCCACAGATCTTAAACGCAAAAAACCGACTCAAAAATTCTCTTGGGTCGGCTAATCTGCAAGAGCACTATACCACCATATTATAGCTTCGGAATATTGTATGTGTTGCAGTTATACCTATGAACTGTATGTTGTTTATGAAAGCAAATAATACTTTATCAGTCAGGAAGAATTTTCAAAAATAAAGCTTTGTTGATTTGATTTTTTTTAAAGATCACTATAATGCTTCTTTTTTAGTATCTCCCCCCCGAAAAACTAAAAAGAAACCTATTCTTACGACTTGGTACGCATTGATGACTTTCAGAAAAGATATAAATGGACTCAGAGCAATAGCTGTTGCAGCAGTCGTACTCTTCCATTTTAACCCTTCTTGGGTTCCAGGCGGTTTTGCTGGTGTTGATGTCTTCTTTGTAATTTCTGGTTTTTTAATGACAGGCATTATTTTTAGAGGGTTAGAACAAAATAATTTTTCAATTCTTAACTTCTATGTTGCCCGCGCCAATCGAATTATTCCTGCCCTAGCAATACTATGCTCTGTTTTATTAGTCATTGGATGGTTTTGCTTAACCCCAAATGAGTATGTAAGTTTGGGCAAGCATGTCGCTAGTAGTGTTGGCTTTTTTTCAAATTTTACATATTGGACAGAATCTGGCTATTTTGACGCAGCTTCACATGAAAAATGGTTGTTACATACTTGGTCACTTTCTGTTGAGTGGCAGTTTTATATAATTTATCCAATCCTTTTAGTACTTTTAAGCAAGTTTCTTCCTTTAAGACGCTTAAAACCAATTCTTCTAATAAGCACAGTAATTGGCTTTGTTTTTAGTGCCTTTGCCACTTACAAATGGCCAGACCCTTCTTATTATTTAATTCCAGCAAGAGCTTGGGAAATGATGTTGGGTGGCGTTGCGTATCTATACCCTCTCAGCATAAAAGAAAATAGAAAAAGACTAGTAGAATGGCTTGGTTTACTCCTTATCATTACTTCCTACTTCTTGATATCGGATGATAATCCTTGGCCGGGTTATCTTGCTATTTTTCCAGTAATCGGCTCTTACCTTATTCTTCAAGCACAAAGAAATAATAGCTTCATTACAGGCAATATAATTTCACAAAAAATAGGTAGTTGGTCATATTCTATTTATCTTTGGCACTGGCCAATAGTTGTGGCTATTTATATATTCGCACTCAACCCAATCTACAGCTATTTTGGAATCTTACTTTCTGTAGCTCTCGGATTTTTGAGTTATAAATATATTGAGAAAATTAAGTTTTCAAATAATTTTCCTAATTTAATCAGCTATTTAAAGTGTAAACCTCTGTACTTTGCTGGCATAGTGGCTTTAATGGGAACCGCTATTCAGTCTTTCTCAAGCAATCTAACTTCTTTTAGGCTCTCGAATGAAGCCTTTCTAATTCAAAAGCAACAAAACCGAGATCCTAGAGAGCCTAAATGCGGTCTAGTCATCAATGGTGTGTCACCAAAGTGTCTATATGGATCAGGACCAGTAAAAGCCATAGTAATTGGAGATAGTCACTCTCAAGCACAAAACATAGCAATTGGGAAAAGAGCCGAAATGTATGGAGGCAGCATACTAAGCTTGGGTCTATCTGGTTGCCAAACTATCGAAAATGTATATAGGAAAAACCCTCATACCTTAAATGCGGATTACAATTGCGGTAAGTTAGTATCAAATGCAATTAAATTAGCAAAAGAAGAGTACCCCAATATTCCTGTAATTATAATTAATCGAATTTCACAGCACTTACATGGTTTAAATGAGAATAACCCCAAAGCGAGTAATAAACCTACTGTATTCGTTGATATGACTTTTGATGAAAGAAATGAAGCATATCAAAACAATATAATTGGCCATATGATTGATACAGCTTGTGCTTTTTCTAAAAACAACCCAGTGTATATGGTTAGACCCACCCCTGAATTGAAAGAAAACGTACCTCTTAGAATGTTTAGGCATAGAACAGTTACTGGTAATTTAATTACAATTAAAATTACTAAAGACGAATTTTTAAATAGACAAAAATTAGCATACGGAATGCAAGATGAAGCTAAAAGGAAATGTGGTGTCAGAATTCTAGATCCTACACCATACTTATGTGATGAGAATTATTGTTATGGAGATTCTAAAGGTATACCTCTTTATTTTGATGATGATCATTTAAGCATTTTTGGATCAAAACTAATTTCACCAATTTATGATGAGGTGTTCAAGGCACATTGAAACTCAATATAAGTATTAAAAAGTCCTCATTGTGAGGACTTTTTCAATTCACACATTGCACACAAACAGTGACATGCACCCTTGTCGAAATCGAATGTGCTGTGCAGCCTGAAAGCAGGATACACAGCATTAAGACTTTGATCATGATAGAAACAAAGCCTTTTCTTTAGCACGCCGATTAACAAGCCCTTGCATACGTTTACCACCTGCATTAATCCATACATCAAACTGATCCGCGGCACCACGAATATTATTAGCATTCAACTTTTTCACTAAAGTTGATTCACTAAATGCATTAGCCCCGATGTTGTAGGCAAGTGATACCAGTGCATCAAACTGATTTTGGTTCAGTGGCACCTTTACCGCATTATTTACAGAAGCTTCAAATTTCTTTAAATCGTGCGCCATGTATGCCTTAGCCTGTGCTTCAGTACAGGTATCACCTTTCTTGACCTTAATGCCGTTCGGATAAACCGTGGTACCGAAAGCAATCGTCCACACTCCCACACCGTCGTCATAGGCAGTAAGTCGCTTTCCCTCAAAACTACAAATGAGATCTACACCAAAAAGACTAACCACCATCTGGTCGAACGCAAGCCCCAACATATCAGCCACTGTTGCATCTGTAGCTGTGGCAATTACTTGATTCGCAGCATCAACTTGTTTTTGAGTAAGTGTCCCGCCGCTGATCTTTCTTAAAAAATCAAATATCTGTTTCATTTTCACTTACTCACTTAAACATTGCTTTAAAAGCTGATCGAATTTCAAAGATCAATTCACCAATGGTTTTACCACGTAGCAGCTGAATCGCTTGATACCAGATGCCAATTAACAGCATTCCGAAGATCGCAAAAATTAACATCACAAAGCCTTGTGTCATATGTGAATAGACATGCCAACCATAATATTCAATGAACGCTGATCCTCCATACAAACTAATTGCTACGCTAAAGGTGAACTTCATAATCACCCCTATAGTGATTTTAATTCGCCCCTCAGTGTCGATATCCCCCGATAATGTCAGGGCAAAGATTGCCCCAACCACTGCAGCTATAATTTTAAAAAGCCATGGTAGGCCCTTAATGCTTAATGGGTCATTCATAGACCACTCCTAACTTTTTAAGTATCATTTTCTGTTCATAATAAGAAACCCTGATCTTTATTAGAGATTAGGGTTGGTAGTGGTTTGTTGGGTGTTAAACGCTTTTTTGTTTATAGTAGTTTGACTTTTAAGATTCCAACTACCAAATCAACTACGCTAGAAGTTGGATTCTGATGATAAACAGTCACTAAATTTGCAGAAGTTACCTCTGCCCATATTCTTGTTCCATTTAGTGCTTTATCGAATGAACAAGCAACCATATCGCCAAGTTTTGCGCCTGTTAATGTAACGTTCCAATACTTTATTTCATTTGCTGACAATGATTCAGGGTCGTAAGTTACAGATGTTGAAAGGATTGATGGGTCGAGTGTTGCACAGAAAACAACAAAATTACTTCTCTCATATTGCAAATAGACATCAAACTTTGCAGCTTGCATAAAGCCTTTAAACGTAACGCTAGATTGCCCGTTCACCGTATATCCAGCGGGTGCATTAAAAATAATATCCCCTGTCGGATTTCCAGCGTTGGTTGGGCCCATGACGATGCACGATTTGCGGTTATAGCCTAGTAATTCCAAACGTGGCATATCTGGAGCTAAAATATTGAAAGTTTTTGAAATTCCGTAATGCCAGTATTCGCTGCGATTTGTATCAGTAACATCAATATTCTTAACGTCATTTGCAGCAATTCCTCGGTTTTCTTTAATTAGCCATCGGCCATTTTCAGAAAGCATGATCCCTTCTAAACCAACAGATGTTTTATCCAATTCGTTCGTTGTTGGATTTCGAACCCGTGTCAAATCATAAATTTTGGCCAGATTTAGTGCCACATTTGTAAGATTTGCATAGCTTAGTTGCGCACGAGTTCTACGTACAATGTTAAATGTAGAATCCTCACAGTAAAGACTAATTACAGCACCGCCAACATGCGCTTGGGAAACGGAGTTTCCACCTAGAAGGACATCAATGAAATTAGACTGCCCGGTCTGCGTCCCATAAATTGTTGCTGGGTAGAGAGCGCCAGAATGATAGATAACACTACAGTTTGTTGCGTTAATTTTCCCAATCCGAACTGTTGATGCGTCACTTCCTGCTGTACAAACGCCACCACCAAAAACATAACGAGCTATGCCGGATGTTAGGTTTCTATTCAAGAGCGGGAAGAACGTAATCTGTGATGCTTCATAGTCAATATTACTTACATGATACAGATCGCCAGCAATATACAGAGTCGGATTAAATCGCAAGTCGGTTAGCGGTAATTTTTCAACTTGAATAGTCGAGCTTTGAGTTGTTCCAGTTGTGATATTTTCGGAAACGAGAGTAAATTTGGTTTTATCTGACCATGTATTATTCTCTTCAGTCTGAGAAGGCAACTTGTATCCCGAACCACAACGCGAAACACGAATGTCTGCGATATCTGAGCTTGTTGTTAGATTGTCGATTAAAACACCGTATTCTAAAAACCCATACCCATATGCGCTGTTAATATAGGTGTGCGCACACTGATATTCACCACCCAGCACCAATCCTCTGCGCCATGTACGGTTGTTAAAGACACCACCGCCTAACCCAGTTGGATTTATTGACCCAACCCATTTAAAATCCGTACCACATTGCATTGCGAAAAGCGTATGACCTGCAGACCCTTCTTTTGCTCGAATGTTAAGCCTACCTATTACCGCTTTTGTCGCGCACCCTTCTGCACCACCCAACAAGATGCCCCTAGTAGTATAGAGTGTACCGCTGCAATATGCGGTTCCAACATCCTTAGCTGCAATATAATCAGCAAACGCTTGCAAAGGTCGATACGCATCAAAGTTCTGCAAAGAGCCGCTCGCCTCTGCAATACTATAAGTCAGCATCTCTGGACCAGTGAAAAAATCCCACACAGATGTATTTTCACGCTTTAGTTTTGAATCAAAACCGTCATTAACTTCCTGCTGATTTTTACCACTCGCATCCGCAATAAGACTAGCTACCCAATTTTTATTACTACTCAAATTAGCCATTTGGCTTTGTAAGAATGAATAGTAATTTTGCAATTGTTGCTGTGATACGCCTTGTTGAATAATTTGACTGTTAAGCTCGTTAGCCGTAGTTTGAATTTTTTGATCAAAACTATTAGCTTGAGTCGTTAATTCACTAATAAGCTCTGTTCGAATATTTCTCCCTTTCTCATCCAAATCTTCATAATTCATGTTAATTAATTGGTTCAGAAGGAATTTAGAAACTTCTTCTTCCTGAAGTCTCAACCAAACACTATCCAAATCCTCATTAAGGGTTTCAGGCCGAAATGAGTTATTAAATGATTGGAAATTAGTTGAACGTAAAACTGGTGTACTTCGCTGAATATTAATTTTTTTGCCATTGGCTGGTGCAGTATTAAAAACCACAGCACCACTGCTCAATGACCAACTGCCCACCGATGGTTCAGCATCATCAACCTTTACAATTAAATGATCCTGTTTTTTACAATCAAATTCTAATGAAAATACCTTAGTGACCTCATTAGCTACATATTCTTTGTACGGTATTTGCTCTGGTACAGCCATAGTTGCCCCCTAATCGTTAAAATCTAAGGTGGCTTCTGCAACACCACCGTCTGTTCTCCAATTAGGACGCTCATTCACTTCATTAGTTCTGTGTATTTTTCCGACACGTTCAGGTTGATCAGTAATTGCACCTGCTGCTGAGTCTAGGTAGTCATCGGGTTGACTTGAAACCGCAGGGTTCCATTCCCGCATTTGCTTTGCAACTACCGAATCTTCTTCGTCACCGTTCACACCAGTCTTAACAAGTACTGATATATGCGCCCATAAAAGCCCAGACATTAACGGCCCCTCAAGAGCATCAAGAATCCGTTTATTTTTATTCGATGTCGAAGGCCTTTCTTCTACACCACAACGTAACTTTCTCTTTTTCAAAGCTGCCTTGAGTGAAGATCCAGCAAAGCCACCAATACCATTAGTTTCTATCACAATTTTAGGCACATAGTATTTTTCAACAAGATCACAAAGTTGCCAAACTTGCCCCCCAACAATTTCACCATCATCGTTGGTAATAATGTCAGGGCCTGTTAAAGCAATTGATCGATGCCAGTACTTCGTTCCTAAATCGTCATGTAAAAATAAAGCTACAGATGAAATATCAGATTTAAGCTTGCCGCTAGATGGATCCCATTTCGCCGACATACCCACGATACGGCGCTCACCTAGCATCATGAGATATTGACCATTTGCACGTCTCAGCACGGGCTCACAGTCATAGGCAAGGATTTTGTCAGGATCAAGACGAACATCCCCAATTGGCTTGGCATGCATCTGATACTGTGAATCCCATTCGTTCAGTGTTTTACATTCTTCACGGCGGAACTCCATTTCTTCAGGCGTAAAGCGTTCTTCCCAAATACCCTTAGAATAAAAATCGACAATGTAATTTGATTCTAAAAACGTTACTTCCCAAGCATTCTTTAATTTTCTACATTCGTAGTTTTCACCCTTTCTTAGATATTTCGCACCTACACCAATGCCTGAGAATGCATGTATTGGTTCGAAGTCGAGTAATACTTTTTGACCTTTGACACTGTCCTCAACACGTTTCTCATGCTCAAACATTTTAAGAATCAGCTTACTAACTTTTCGCTGCTTCTTAATTTTTTCATAAAGCGAATCATGGGTGTGTGGTGTACCGATCCAAAGCCGTTTTGCACCAGGAATAGCAATGTGCGTTTGTTCAGATAGCTTTTTAGGTAGCTTCTCTCTTTGCTCAGGGTTTGCCGTGGTCTGTGGTGTCTCAACGTCATCGTTTTGGATGAAGTGCGCACGATGTCCTGTAACACCTGACAAGATGCCTTTTGCCAGCATAGTACCGTAACGAACGTCTGGTGTGCCTTCTACAAACCAACGTTCAATCTCGCCTTGGCGAATAGCAACATTAGGATTACCAGTACACAAAGGATGTCTCTCAAGAACATCACGTGTACCTTTTGAACACTTATAAGCATCCGCATCTGTAGTACCTTGGTGCAAGATTTGAGTGTTAGGCCAGCAGTAGATCACCCACGCATTAAATCCATACTTTGTTATTTTATCTAACACGCTTTGTTCGTTTACATCAGATTTAGTTTTAAATTCCGAAAGAAATTCTTTAAGTGTTTCTGTATCTACACCAGGGAAAATCCTAGTAAGCTCTATAGTTTTTGATAATTCAGCTCCATTTTCCATTTTTAATACAGCTATAGGCCCCCGCCTGCAACAAATGAGCGTTTTAAAAAGTCAGAATCTGCACCTAATGTGTACCATTTCTCACCATCCCACATTTCTGCTGGATCATTGCCATTGGCTAGTTCTTTTAGCTGAACTACTAGCCCACCAAGCAAAGTTGTCATAGCAATAAGCAAACCACCATAAGCCGCCTTAGAAGTGCCTTTCTCAAATGACATTGCACGGCTTCCGTGCCGCATTAAGAAAGCTGCAGGAAAAGATTTAAATTGAAGCATGGACTTGGTAATTTCCCCCATGGCCGTGCCTTTCTTTTGCCCTGCACTCATGAACGTTCTTTCACGCAACCCAGCCTCAACCACTGCCATGCCTTGTTCATCCAGTAAGTGAGCCTGAAAGCTTGAAGCTACTTCATCACGCACTCTTTGCGGATCACCAAAGGCTAATAACTTTTCATCTGGAATTTCATAGATTGAACGTGCAGACATCAACTGATTGCCTTTGCGATCGACAACAGGATCAGCTAAACGCATAACATCCCAAACCTGTGCCCAATCTAGTTCACTTTCGTTCGGTTGCTTGTCTGTATTGTCACGTAATGCCTGATAGTAATTACCAGCATAAATAACTACATCTGCTGCTAAATAAGCCTGTGTGCTCACCCAGTTGTTATATGAGCTCAGCGTGAAAGATACCAGTGCACCAATGTCTTTACCTGAGGGCTTTCCTTTTCGGAATGGAAACCGTGCATTTTCAGAGTCGGTCGGCAAATGGGTGTAAACAAACGGATTCAACTGCCAGTTATCAAAGGCTGTATCACATAAAAGGCGATGTACTGGCACTTCACTATGTGTGAGATACATTTCATACCGATACTGCACAAACTGGATGTCATGTATCTGACTCTCTGTGTATGGAGAAACAATACTTTCAAGTACTTCAAGTGTTTTCGGGTTAACAATCTCGACCAAATTCGGCTTAAAAACAATTAGAAATGCATTGTCTGAATTGACCACAAACGGAATGAGACGTACTGCACCAACCTGTTCCGATAAAAACAGTGTGCCTGGTCTTTTTCGTACCCCACCTTCAACAAGTGGAATCACATTCTTAAGTGTCTTCGCCCCATTGCCATACTGTTGAATGTCTGTGCGTGTATACAGCGTTGGTGATAGCTCCCCAGCACTGAAGTTATTTTTAGTGATGACTTGCTTCATTAGTAGCGTACCCCCATCAAATTAGGGGTGTAATCTGCTGCAAAGTCTTGTGCTGGACGTTCTTGACCATTGATAGCACGTGCTTGTTTCAGCATGTTCTGTAGCTTCTGCCATGCGCTATCAGCACGTTCAGTCTCGCGCTGATTCTTCACATCTGAACCACTAAAGCTTTGTTGACGCTCAGGCGCTCCGTATCGATAGCATTCTGCCCAATGTGATTCATGTAACGCACGCGCAGATTTAAGCTGACCTAAGCGAGCACAATAGATACGAGCGTCATTTTCCATTAGCCACCGCCTAGAGTTGTTTTGCTTTCAGTTTTGGAACCAAGAACACTTCGGCTGTCTGTATTTGCAGTACGTCGACCAGCACGTTTAGCGTTTGCTTCAGCAGTCGCTTTTTCAGCAGCTTTAAGTGCATCACCTTCAGGATCTTGTTGAACGATTTTTGGTTTGCCGCACATGGTTAATCCTCCACTGACCAGCCTTTAGCGGTAAGTACAGGCTTTTTACGCACTGGTGCTACTGCTTGGGTTGTTGGTTGCTGTGTTTGACCACCAGTAAGCTTTACGACTTGCTTACGTGCAGCAACAAGCTCAGCCGTTACGCTTTTTAGTTCTTCTTCCTTAGTGGCAAGTTGTGCGGCAACTGCATCAAATTGCTCTACAGAAATAAAACCTTCAGGTGCTTCGACTGTTGGATCTTGACCGTCTTGGGTTTCGCCTAACGCGGCATCATCACCCGTTGGCTCTGTCGTCTTAGATTCATCAGCTTTCCCCAGCACAGCATCCATTACGTCATCTGTTGAGGTCTGCGCCGTGGTCGTTGTTTCTTTTTTTGCACCCGGTGTTTGTGTCTTGCGTGGTGTAGTAGCCATAAAAAAGCCCCATCATTGGTTGATAGGGCTAATGTGCAGGGTTTCGTGTAGCGGTTTGTTGGGTGATTAATTGAGTTCGTTCAATCGTCTATTAGCTTCATACAGATCAGCACTATTCAATGGTATCCAGAGGGAATCAATTGTTTTGTTAATATTCTTAATCCCATTCCAAATTACATTATATTCATTCTGTTTTGACTCAAGCTGCTCTATTATCATTTCCATCTCCTTGAAATCAGTTTTGACTTTTTTATATTCTTTATTCTTATTAAACTCATCGTTTATAAATTCCCACCACTTAGCTATTGGTTCTCTGTTAGCAGTTACCATACTATCAATTGCTGCAAAGCTTTCAGGATGATTCTTCTGAACATCTAGTGAGAATGCATAGAGCCTTTGACTCAATTTATTACATGAATCCAAAATTTCTCTTAACTCAATAAAATTAGAAGAAATTCTTGTGCTTAACATTATTCTCAGTTCGAAAGATCTTTGTTGGATTAATTGTTTATAACCGAAAATTGCAAGTATCAATGCTAC
Source organism: Acinetobacter sp. 8I-beige (assembly GCF_902505955.1). Taxonomy (NCBI): domain Bacteria; kingdom Pseudomonadati; phylum Pseudomonadota; class Gammaproteobacteria; order Moraxellales; family Moraxellaceae; genus Acinetobacter; species Acinetobacter sp. 8I-beige. The sequence goes on from NZ_LR732790.1 coordinate 1,376,370, forward strand.
CACAGCAATGACTATCTGAATCTGTCCTGAGTTACCCTCAGCCCACGTCGAAAAACTAACTAAATAGCCCCACATAACTTATGCTTCCAAATTCAACTCTAAAATATAGCCTCATAAAATTTACATATACTTATTTCACAGCTTTTATTTCCAAAACCTCTTTATACTCAACTAGTTTATATTTTAAACCTTTTTCTGCTTTACCAATTAATAGAATTTTATCTCCATTCATCTCAACAATACCCCAATCATTTTTAGAATCTTTTAACAATACCACTCCATTTGAATAAATATTATTGATTAACTTAAGTGATTCAGAGGATGCAATTCTTACAGCCATTAATATCCACATAGCACATACAGCAATCAAGCATAATCTAGAAAAAAAGTTACTAAATCCACCCACAATTAGATACAATCTAAAGTAAATAAATATTAATACTGAGAGCATGATACCCCAAACAATAAGAATAAAGCTCTTTAACTCATAACCTATTAATTCAGCAACGTAAGATCTAAAAATGAAAAGACAAATACAAAAAATAAAAACTAGAATTGACGTTATAAAATCAATGAAATCTCGATATTTATAACCACAAAGAACAGAACCAACAAAAAACCCTAAAAGTAAATTAAACAATAAATTAAAAGAGGAAAATATAATAAAGCTTGGAGTTAGTGAATAAATATAC
>NZ_LR732790.1:1377161-1435745 GCF_902505955.1 Acinetobacter sp. 8I-beige
ATAAATATACCATTCAACCCCTAAATTATTATAAAAAAAATATTTATAAAGTACTGAGTAACCGACCGCCATAAAAAATGAAATTGTTAGAACTTCTAACAAAGTTGTATTAAAAGGTAGTTTAATTTCTTTAAGCATAATCTTATCTAGTAAATTTTTGCCGAGATTATAGCCAATATTTAAATTATTTCATCCTTAATTTTAAGCATTTATCTCACTCAAACTGCTCAATAACCCCGTCCAACTCGTCCCAATCATCAAACATATCCAACTGCCCGATCTTGTACTTGTACGTTGCCCATTCCCCATCACGTGGAAAGCGCTGAATACCTGTCTCTGAACGCCAAAGCTCAATAAGTGCATCTCCATTGTCATAGTTCGGAATACCGCCTCTAGCCCATTCTGAGACCGTAGAAGCACTAGACACTGGTAGCACGTCTGCAATCTTTTCATGTGTCCATTTCAAACGGCCTAGATCCAAGATCATTCGGTTGAAGTCTGGACGCTTATAGCCACGTCGTTTGACTAGAAATTCTTTAACCTTCTTCTTTGTGCGCTGATTGATAAAACGCGTGCGCGCGCGAGGAGACTGTGCAAATACTATAGAATCAACAACTAAATCACTCATTTTTGAAGCTCCAGAACTGTAATTTTTATAAGACCGCCTTTGATAATTTCCCCACGCTTTACGCTTAATTCATCAAATTGCTCGTCGTCTACGCACAAGCCGCATTTCACAAGACTATCGATCGTTGCTTTTAAAAAGTTGTCTATGTCACGGCGTTGTTTATTGGGAAAGTGAAAAGTCACATCTAGTTTTAGACGTGCCATGGTGTTTAATTGAGGGATAGTCATAGCAACGAGGTCATGAAAATCACGACCACGATCGCTAACTTTGCATGTACGTCCAGTACCCACCCAATAATTGTTTACCGATGGTGGAGTAGATGGAATTTCACACTTTAAAATTACTTTTTCCTCTCCTTTCGTATTTGGCTCTGTAATCGCCTCTAAGGCTTTTTGATTTTCTTCATGTACCCTTGCATCATTTTTCTGCTTAGATTGCTGCAATGCCTGATTTTTTCGCTTTTCATGACGTTTTAAATGAAGTTCTAGCTCTCTTTCACTCATTCTCATGATTAAGCCCCGATTTCAGTTAATTTGTTCAGGAATGCATGACTGGCCTTACCAACGTACTGACACCATCCCCAGCCCTCACACCAAAACATCCAAAGTCCTTTTTCGTTTTTCCAAACTGTGCCGTCTGCTTCGTAGTGAGTTGCCCCTACAGGTTTGCTTTGAGAGTTCATAGGCTTGCCCCTAGATCAACCACAAAACCAAGCTCGTGCAGATATGGACCATATTTCTCTGCGTATTCAGGTTTACGGATATTTGAGCTAAATGGGAGAAGCACCACCAGTAGAAGAACCGGCCCAAGAGAAAAAACCACGAGCCCAAACCAAAAAAGCTGTAATTCAAGAAGATGATGAAAAATATCAGACACTTCTCGCAGACCTTATCGAACGCTCTAAAGTAGCAAAGACGGCAAATGAGGTTGGTGCATTAGTTAAATATACAAATGCTTGGTCTGCCGAACAGCGTGCCCCGCTTCATGAGGCAATAGCTAAACGTCTAGCAGAACTCAAAGCAAATGAGCCAGCGTCAACTCAAGAAGCGCCAGCTGTAAACGAGATTAAGTCAGCTCAGATCATTGGCGGTTTAAAAATCCAAATCGGTAATGCCCAAAATATTACTGAACTGGAAGCCGTTGCAAAGACCATTCGAGACAATAAGCCGAACATTACGCCTGACCATATGAATGATGTACTTAACGTCTATGCAGCACGTAAACAGTTTTTAGAAAATCAGCTATCCATGTTTGATACAGACGATACCCCTTGGGCTGATAAAGCGATTTCTGAAATTGAAGCAGCTAAAAACCAAGATGAAATTAACAACATTTTTATAGATCCAATGTATGAAGAGCAGTCAGAACCTGACCAACAACTCATTACTAATGCTGCACAAAAACGCGAATCAGAGCTTTTCGGTAATTAATCAGATAAGGCCGTACTAAGTGCGGCCAATTTTAAGGAGCTAAGTCATGATTGAAATAAAAATGGACTGGGGTTCAAATTGTTTTAACTGTGGTCATGCTGAAGCAGTTATCTACTCAACATCTTCAATCGTTGGTACGTTCAATGATGGGGATAAAGTTAAGTGTTCTAATTGTGGTCATGATGGTGAAATGGATGCACGTGGTGAGGATAGTGACATCTATTGGTATGAGGGATTATCTCAAGATTTGCCGCCAGCAGTAGCACAAAGCTTGAAGGAGGTGTCTTAATGGGAGCATTAAAATATACAATCACTATTGAGGCTGACTCCCCACCACAAGTCATGCTTGGGCAGAACATTGGTGGTGGTATTGTCAAAGAACTGAAAGAAGTTGAGATAGAATTAGTATCTGCTGCTAAATTAGCGGAAAAATACAATCTATCAACGACAACCATCCGTGAGCGCCTTGCATCTATTAATCAAGGTACACAAGGCAAATGCTTGTACAACCCTCGCCTAGCGCATGGCATACTCACAACAAAAAATAAAAGAGGCAGACCGAGAGCTAATTAGCTCTCACTGTCATTGAACATTTCAACTAGGTCCTGAGCGTCTGGATTGTAGTAAGTGTTAATTAATATCCCAATCGTTTTATGCCCGGTGATCTTTGCTAAAACCTCAACTGGTAATTTCCGAACCTTAACCATTCTTGTGATTGCTTCATGTCGTGAATCGTGGAAATTGATGTGAGGTAGATTCGCTCTTTTTTTAGCCCTCACCCAAGTTGCACAACATATATCCTTGTCGATCGGTACCAGAACATCGCTATCCAAAGGTAATAATGAAAGCAGGCGCTTTGCTTCTTTCGATAACGGTACATTTCGAGACTCGCCATTTTTAGTCATTGGCAGATGTACAAAACCATCTCTCAAGTCTGTTCTACGCATTGCCAGTATTTCACCTTGTCGCATTGCTGTTTCAAGCGCAAATAGAAATGCCCATGCCACATAGTGCTTTGACTTCTCAGGTGTAGACACACCATCCCAATCCAGCGCTTTGAGCAATACTCCTTGCTGTTCAGGCATGATTCGCTGATTTCGTGATTTTTCCTTACTTGGCATCGGTACAGTTTGCCAAACATTCGACTCAATTAAAAAAAGCTCTTTCAAGGCATAAGTGAAAACAGCCGAATAGATAGCATGCTCATTTCTTAAAGTTGATACTTTGACTTCCTTTTTCCGTTTATTTCTCCACTCAACAATGTCGCTGGGTTTAAAATCGTAAATAGACTTATCGGCAACATTGGGTGCAATGCGATCAAGGTTTTTAATCTTGAGCATAATTGTTCTAGCAGATCGCATATGCCTGCCATGCTCTTGATAGTACTTATCGCATAATTGCCGAAATGGGTATGCTGGCTTTATTCCTTGTTCTAGATTAGCCTTACCTGTTTTAAGCTCCAGCAGCTTGATTGATGCCCAGTGCTCACACTCTTTTGCTGTATCTCTCGTCACTGAGTATCGCTGCTTGTCAAAAGTTACAGTGATACGCCAAGTTGACCCACGTTGTATTGGTTTCGGAAGCTTCATTTTTCTTGGTGTAGATTTGGTGCAGATTGCCTTTTATTCTATCGAGAATGTAGTAAAAGGAAAGAAAATACAGGGAATTTCGTGCAGATAGAAAATGGATTTTTGTTGTTTGATATTCAAATCAAGTTAATAACTTATTGTTTTTAAATATTTATTTTTAAATTAATTTTTATCTTTGGTGCTAAATTCTTTAGATACCACCTAAAATCATTGTATACTACCTTTTTATTATGAAGTCCGAATGTACCAAGCAAGGTTTGGACATTCCTCTAGTGAAGTTTGATGAGTACTTTATTACTAATTACCTCCGCACCGAGTTCAATTCATGCATGGCATGCTCTAGGTTTAGCGCAAGCACTGCATACGAAAAATGAACCCTTTCGAGTGTTTTTCTACCAAGATGCTGTTCAAGTTGCCAATGCCCTGCAATGGGTACCTGACGACCAACGGAATCTATGTTCTGAGTGGCAAAAACTCGCCATTCGCCTGCCTGTTTGTGTAAGTGCAGCTTTGGCCCGAGGAATTACCGATGCCGAAAATGCACAGCGTCATCAGTTAGCACAGCATAATCTTGCTACAGGTTTTGACTTGGTAGGCCTAGGGGAACTGGCCGATGCCGTTCAGTCTGCAGAGCGCTTAATTCAATTCTAAGTGCTAAGTTTTCAAGAATTTGTTGCTTTTAAAAGGTATATTGTGTGAAATCTGTACTGGTTATTTTAACCCAAGCCAATTTGAACTCTTTGCAGGTGCATGAAAGCCTGTCTGCAACGATGGTTCTTGCGACTTTTGGCTGTGAAGTCAAGGTCTTATTACAAGATGCGGCACTCAGCTTATTAAACAATGCTCAGTCATTTGAACCCTTAAAGCATGCTTTTAAACTGGCTTCCAACATGGTTGATAGCTTTGAGTTTTATGACCTGAGCCCAATTTGGATTGAAACTAAGAATCAAGCTTCTGCCTTTGTTCAACAAACAGAGCAAGAAATTGAATGTGTTGAACTTAATGCCAATTTAATACAACAGTTTGCCCATGTATTATATTGGTAAGGAAACAACTATGAGCAAAACACTTTATCTCGTGCAGTCTCCATTTTCCGCGACGGAACAAGCGCTGAGTAAATTACAAAACCTATATCAATCAGGGGATGATGTGGTTTTAATGGGTGATGCAGCCCTGTATATACAGCATACTTTTATTCAGCAGCTAGCTTGTGTATTTGTGCTTGAACAGGATGCTGAAAATATTGCTGCTATCCATTCGAGTAACCTAGAAACCATCAGCTATGCTAGGTTTGCTGAGCTATGCTTAAACCATAGTCGTTGTATCAGTTTAAAATAATTTTGAGTGTTTAGATGAATTTAGAATTAGACCAAGATGGTCATTTGGTTGATTACACCATTTGGAATCAAGAGGTTGCAAAAGAGTTAGCAAAATCTTTAGAGCTTGAATTAACTGATTGGCACTTTGAAATCCTCATAGCAGTGCGTCAATTTTACCAACAGTTTGGACACTCACCTGCAACACGTCCGCTGATTAAGTTTTTAATGAAAACAGTCAGTGCAGACATCAATAATGCCATACTGCAAGAAAAGTTTAATACTGGACTTGTAGCGCGCCATCTGAGCCGTTTGGCAGGCGTGCCAAAACCTGCAAACTGTTTATAAGATTAAGCTTGTTTAATGTCTGATTGAACTGCTAAAGCATCGACATAAACCTGTGTCGGTATCGCTTTGATGTCTTTGGCATGTATGGCATCACTACATTCGTTACAAACCAAATGTGGCTGAATGCTATGCCCACAGGTTTTATGAATAAATTGCATGGGACGACCTAAGCCCTCGTCCATCCATTGATCGGCCCATGTTGCCATGGACATCAGCACTGGGTATAAAGCCAAACCTTTTTCAGTCAGACAATATTCAAAGCGCTCTTGACGATCTGTATAGGGTCTTTTCTCCAAAATATCATGTTCAACCAAGCGCTTTAAACGCTCAGAAAGCACATGGCGAGTGACACCTAAGTTTTGTTGAAAACTTTCAAAACGGCGTGCACCCAAGAATGCATTTCGTAAAATCAACATCGTCCACCGATCGCCAATCACTGACAGCGTTCGTGCAATTGAACACGGTTGTTCCCCGATCTCATCCCATTTCATTGTAAAAAACCAAGTCTCTCTTAGGTCTAACGTTAAAAGATTTAAGACCATAAGAAAAGCTCTTTTTACCCAGCTTTTCTTATGTTGTTTTCACATTTAAGTCGGCTCAAAAACATCTGAACGTCATGAAGGCTTAAGCACAGCTCATTTCAGTATTTTGGGGTTGGTCAGGGATCATAAAGTCTTCCATTCCCAGCTCACCTTTTTGATATTCATTGAGACGTTTTTGAATAACATAATACAGCGCTTTTTTGTGCGCTTTTGACAGGTTCATCTGTTGAAGTTGTTTCTTCAAATGCCCTAACAACAGATCTATGGGCTGTTCCTCTTCTTCCATCAAATACAAATAGCCAAAGATCGCACCACTTAATAGTGCTTCAAAAGAAAATCCATGCGAGACATTGTACGCGACCGATGAAAATACACGTTCAAATGCACTCAACTTACGCAGTGGATCACGCCCAACCCGACTACATGGATCTTTATAGGCATACTGGCAAGACTGATCAAAACTTCGGGCTAAGCGCGTTAAATCATTTTTGCGTTTTGGCAGGTAATGCGTCAGACCCTGCGTTACTTCTGCAAGCAGTTTTTCAACGTAGTACTGTACTCGCGGGTCGCCCATCGCTACACCAATGGTCTGATGCCCGAGTAGGCTGGCATACCACGCAGTCATGGCATGTACGCCATTCCATAAGCGGTTTTTAATGAGCTGAATATCTGAAATTTGATCTACCAAGATCATTTGACGCATTTTACTGAGTAAGGGACTTTTGTTTTCCACATAGATCGGCATATCCATTTCAGCATTGAAAAGAATTAAATCCATATGTTGTAAAATATGACTCGGTTGAAAATTTTGTCTTAAATCTTCTACATATTCACTGGCACGGCGTTCTTGTTCTGCACTGAGTTTACTGACATCTTCAACTTCAATTTGATTACTCTCGTCATCAAGTTGATATTGCTTAAAAATATTGTATTTAATGCACAGTTGACGATATAGGTTTTTATCGCTCAGCTTAGACACCATGCGGTTGACTACCGTATCGCAGAAATAGTGCTGCTCTAAAATAAAATCAGCAACAGCATGGTCTGTTAACTCTACCAATGCTTTACGTACCTGCTCTAAAACTAACTGCTTGGCACCAATTTTATTTAAGATAATTAACAGCGTCAGTGGAGTTTGAACTTGCTCATCTTGCGCCAGATAGCGTGCATAGAGGCCCTGTGCAATGGTCGCTGCTTCACTGGCTAAAGCATTTTCAGCTAGACAAATCGCAATTAAACTCGACTCGACATACATGGCATGCATCTGCTGTAAGTCTTCAGCATCAATAATATGCATATTTTCAATACGCTCATCATAAGACACTTGCCCATAGCGAATACAATACGCCCCAAAAGCGTTTACAGCTGAACGGTATAAACTGTTTCGGGTAGATGCATAGATTTTTTTAGGACGCGTATAGCCATCCCAATGCGACAGGATTTGTGCAATATAGCCTCCGCCAATGGCACCAAATCCATGAATTCCCACGGTCAGTTGATTTAAAGTTTGGGGAAAGCTTTCTTGTAAATTAGGCATTTCCAGATGTGAGCTGTAGATATCTAATTCCGTTAGATAGTCATACATATTTTCAAAATAATAATTGGTATGTGCCAACATGCTTGCATTGGGTTCTTTAATATCTTTAAACAGTACACAGATGCCCCCAGCATCACGTGCCGAGCGGATACCATTTTCAGAGTCTTCAAACATAAAACACTGCGCAGGTTCCAGGTTCAGTTTTTGCGCTGCACTTAAAAAAATTTCAGGATGTGGTTTCCCTTTTTCAACCTCATCACCACAGACCAAAACATCAAAAAACTTATAAACATTGGCATTGATTAAATACTCTTCAGCAATCGCTCTTCGACTAGAGGTCGCCACGGCCATACGTAATCCTGCTTTACGTAAGCGTTCTAGAACTTGTACCAAACCTTTTTTAATCGGCACACCATATTGGCGCACTGTTTCTAATTCTAATTCATCTGCCCGTTTACGAATCTCTGCATAGGGAACTTCCTGTCCATATTGCTTTTGCGCCAAGGCTTCCGCACTTCGGGCGCTTAAGCCTAAACATGCCATAAGATAGGCATCTGAAAACTCAACCCCAATTAGCTCTTTGGATGCCTGTTTCAAGGTTTGAAACCGTAAACGCTCGGTATCAAACATTGTTCCATCCATGTCAAAAAGCGCACCGTGCACAATATCATTCTTAAATTTGAACATTTAGCCTCCGTTTTTATGTTTGCACTTAGACTATACAAAAATCGGGCACAGAGACTCTGATCTGATTTTATGAAACATTTTTGTTTACTTATTAACCAATAAATTAGTATTTAGACATTTTTTTGTAAACGTAAGGTAACACTAGGTAATCAAAACGTAACTAGAGTGATCATTTTTTAATAAAGCGTGTCTGAAGATGAAATATCTAAAAATGAATTTGATCTTTATATTCATCAACGATCGATAACCATGCACGAGTTGCAGGATTCATCACTACGGTTGAATTCCATGCCATATTTAAGTTCCACCTCAAGCTAGGTTGTTCCACTAAACTGACACTGAATTTTACGCGATCTAACTGCTCACAATAAATTTGCGGCAATAAAGCAATACCGACACCTGACTCGACCATTTTGGCAATAAAGTCCCACTGGCTACTTTTGCATAACACTTTGGGTTCAAAACCAGCCGCCATCGCCGCATCTAGAATCACATGGTTTAAAGTAAAGGTGTCTGCATACAGTAAAAATGACTCTTCTTGAAGTTCAGCAAACTGCACCACATCGCGCTTTCTCCACTGTGAATCGTAGTTAGAAAGCAAACACAAAGGTGAATCGATAATTTGAATGCCTTGAATGCTGGGTTTTAACTCGCCCAATAAAATCCCAACGTCAATTTTTTTGGCCAAAATGGCTTCTTCAATGCCTGTTGCACCGACTTCTAAAAAGTTCAACTCAATGTTGGGATACAATTTGTGAAATTTAACAATTAAGGAACTCAACAATACTGAGCCTAAAGGTGGTAAACCCAATCTCAGCACACCTTGTTTCAACCCACGAATTTGATCTGCAGCTTCAAAGATCTGTTGCTCCTGCTGCAAAATCTGCACAGCATGTAAATAGACTTGTTCTCCCATATAGGTCAGTTTGACTTCTCGCTTACGCCCTGCCTCGCCTTTATGAAATAGAGGCAGTCCTATCTCGTCTTCTAATTGTTTTAAAGATTTACTAATAGTGGGTTGAGTGACAGATAGTTCCTCCGCAGCAAGGCTAAAACTGTGACTTTTCACCAGCTGCACAAATATTTTTAGCGCTTTAAAATCCAAAATTATTCCAAATAAGCATAATTATTATTTTATTATTCATAATTATAAGATCAGGTCAAACTTAAAATAACACCAACAACTTATACCCTGTGGTCTTCCAATGCGTTCGTTCAAATTGCCTTATCGTTCTACTCTTCAAGTAGGTTTGCTGATTGGGATTTGGTATATCGGAACGCTGATACAAGTCGCCCTGTCTTTACCGATATCAGGTGGGGTCGTGGGTCTAACGCTTTTACTTATTTCTCTGTTAGCGGGTGTATTTAAGCTGGACTGGATTAAGTCAGGTTCGGATCTACTTTTAGCTGAACTGTTATTGTTTTTTATTCCTTGTATTATTGGCTTAATCAAATATAAACATCTTTTTCTCACCCAAGGTTGGCAACTGGTTTTATCTATTGTCCTTGGGACCATTTGCGTTATGACCTGTACTGCTTACTGTGTTTTCTTGGGCTTTAAGCTTGAGGCCAAGTTTCAAAAAAAGCCGAAGCAATCACATCAGCTGAAAAGTCAAATTTAAGGAACGATCATGCATATTCATTTCGTTGCCTTGATCTGTTTTATCGGAACGTTACTGGCCTATCTTTGGGGTAAAAAGTTTTATCAGAAACACCCGTATGTATTGCTCTCACCAGCGGTTTTTATTCCCTGTCTGATTATTTTATGTCTGGCGTTTTTCAATATTCAGTACGACAACTATATGTACTACAGCAAATGGTTAGTCTGGATGTTAGGTCCTGCAACGGTCGCATTTGCCATCCCGATCTATGAATATCGCAAAGTCATTCAGCAGCATGCTTTTTCGATTGCTTTAGGCATTATCGTGGGTATGTTGGTTGGCGTAGTCAGCTCTTTTTACTTGGCACGTTTGTTCCATTTTGATGCTGTGACCAGTTACAGTCTGATGAGCCGCTCTATCTCTACCCCTTTTGCCATGGAAGTCACGCAAGCCGTCGGAGGCTCAGTCGAGCTGGTGATTTTATTCACTGTGATTACAGGTATCGTTGGTGGACTCTTGGCTAACAGCGTATTGCTTGTTCTAAAATTGGATTCTAAATTTGCTCAAGGTGCATCATTGGGTAGTGCCGCACATGGTTTTGGTACCAGCACTGCTTTCAAACGTCATAAAGAAGAAGGCGTCGCGGCCTGCCTCAGTATGGTTTTGGCAGGTATCTTTATGGTTCTTTTTGGCCCAAGTTTAATTCACGCTGTCGTTTATCTTCTTGGTTAAACATCATCAATAAAGGATCTCATACCACACTACTGAGATCCTTGTTTGCTTGTATATGTTTGAAGCTAAAGTACAGCATTAGCCCCATCATCAATGCCAATAAAAAATAATAGGGTAAATGTTGATTCCACTGATATAAGCCTGTACTTAGTAAAGGTGCAAAAACGAAACTCAGTGCTTGCGTAGCTGTGCATAAACTAGCAATTTTAGTTTGTAGCGTGGTTGGTGCGGTTTGGGCTGCCCCTGTGGTAAAAGCTGGGATTAAACAGGCCACGGCGATTCCGTAAAAAATATAAGCCGCTTGGAAAGTCCAAATCTGACTGGCACTCAGTGAAAGTATTAAACCCAAAACCATCGTCACAAGACCGACCCAAAGCAATTGTTTAATCGACCACTTAAACCATTTTGAAATCGCCAATTGCATCAAAACGAGCGCTATCCCCACAATCAATGAACACTGAGAAAAATACACTGCACTCTGATACGTGTCGAAATGGAATCGATCTTGGATATAAAAACCAGCAGTTAAATTCAGGGTGACAATAGCGACATATAAGCTAAAACCCAGCAACAACCAAATCCCTAATTTTGACCATTGCAGCTTTTCTGTCGGGTAGTCTTGTAATTTAGCTGTGGTATCCTCCCGTTCTTGTGTCTGTGATGCTTGCTTCCTTTGAAAGCCCAGTACAATCCAAGCCGCCATAGCCGTTAAAATAGCCACTGCACCCCATAACGGTGTCAACATACTCCATGTCAGCAATAATGTCGTCGCTAAAGGGCCAATCACCACACCTAAGCTGTTCAGCGCGCCAAACTTCGCCATATTCTGACTACGTTCCTGCTCACTTTGAAAAGCCGTCATAACATAACTTTGCAGCGCAATTTGTGGCATCGCCATAAAAAAGCCAGTACTGGCACGGGTCAATATCAGTAAGCTAAACAAAACAGCAAATGAAATGGCATAACTCAGTCCATAGCTGAGTACCGCCGCAAATAAGCCCCAAGTGATTGCCATACCGATAAAACCGATACTTAACAATTGATAAATGCTGAATTTTTGAGTTTGTTTAGAAATATAAATAGCTGAAATGGCCATCACCAAAGCACCAGCCGAAACCAATGCTCCACCTTGCAGTTCAGTCAGCCCCAGTTGCCGAATAAACGGTGCAAGTAAAGGTAAAATCATCGAAAAACAAGCGCCATTGGCAAGGCTGCCTGCAATAAAGATTTTGTTATTGCTATTCATTTTATTATTTAAACCATTTCTTAAAGCGAGATTACAAAGCAAAGAGGTAGCTGAAAGCTACCTCTGGTTGTGCAATTAATATTTTAATATATAGCTCAGACCATAGGTTCGACCTTGAGCTGCTAAGCTTGAAATGGCGCCATAGATTGGTGCGACAGCCTGACTAAATACAGTTTTATAGTCTGCATTCCATACGTTATACACACCAAAGCCCACAGTACCAGGACCTGCTTTGGCATTGGCTATAACGTCCATTGTTGCGAAACCTTTGATTTCAGCAGGAAGCGTTGAACCATACTTTACCGCATCTTTTTTGGCTTTATCTGTACCACCGATAGCAAGAGATTGAACGCGCAGGCTCATATCGTTGTTAAACTGCCACTCAGAAAATGCCGTGCCTTTCAGTGGTGCAACACGAATTGCGTCTAGCTCTTGCCACTTTCCTGCGGTATTTTTAAACTGTCCGCGGGTATAAGCCATGGTTCCACCCACTGTCCAATTCGGTTGTAGTCGATAGGATACATTTCCTTCAACCCCATAAACGCGCTCGTCCGTATCAATTACTTCAATGTTGTAGTTTGGAATACCGTTGAACTTAACCACCTTGTCTGAATCATTATAGAAAGCTGTTAGCCCCAAATTCGAACCTGATTCAGCTTGCAAACGCCAACCCAACTCATAGTTATTGACTTTAATCGGCTCAATATTATTGCTCGTTACTACAAAACTGGCTGGTACATCGCGAAGCATACGTTGTACATCTGGTAAGCTAAAGCCCTGTGAAAAATTCGCAAAGACTTGCTGAGCATCGGTTAAATGGAAAACACCACCGATATTAAATAAAGTTGCATCGTGCTTAATCTTTCCACCTTTTAGAGCCTTAGCATCATAGCCATAACCTAATTCTGCCAAAATATCGGCAGGAATAGCTTCTCGATATGGTGTTGAATCAGAGACTTCACTATCAATTCTTTCATGGCGAATACCCGCTTGCATGTTGAAGCGATCTGTCAGGTTATAATCACCTTGCAAGTAGAAACCGAGTTTATTATTTTCAAAATCAGGTCCAAATTTATAATCTTTGACTGCGGTATGCTTTAAACCATTACTATTATAGAAATCATCAAAGTCATAACGGGTTACATACGCTTTGTTTTTTTCATTTTCATAGTCCACACCATAATTCAAGTTTAAAATACGGTCATTGAGCGTAAAGTCTTTACTCAACATCAAACGCGTACCAGCAACATCAATTTCATTAGAGGATTGCACTACACCATAACCATAACGAATTGCATTTAGAAAATCTGGTGACCTTGGGTCTGCATAGTTCGGATAAAGTTGTGCTAATGCACCATTTAAAGAGCTATTACCAAGTGGTGAAACTGTTGGGAACCAACGGCCTTTTTCTTTACGGTAATAAGCCTCTGCATTTAAAGCATGTCCCAAGATATCCTCATTTTGATATTGAGTATTAACACCCCATCTTTCAGTCTGTGGCTGCTCAGACAATTCTAGACCTTTGACTGCTTTTAAAGACGGCGCTGTTCTAAAAATAAGATTGGCTAAATTATAAGGACCGTATGTACCATAGTCTGCCCCATATTCGCTGTCTTGTTCATCTTTAAAATATTGCGCACCAAAACTTAAGCTTTGACTATCTGAAATATTCCACGTCAAACGACCATTGAGGTCTAATGTGTCCGTATCTTGGCGGTCTGTCTGTGCAACCTCAGGTCCTATGCGATTGCCATGGCTATCCTGAATTTCACCGCGAGTGGTGTAACTTGCACCGAAAGCTCCTTGCAATGCACCTTGATTAAATAAGACACTTTGTGATGCTTCATAAGCCATAGCATCTGATTTAAAGTTATTACCCGCCGTTACCCCAATTTTAGTTTCAAAGCTAATTGGGTCTTGACCACCACGTTTAGTAATAATATTAATAATCCCGCCTGTTGCTCCAGCGCCATAAATACTGGTCGCCCCTGAAACCACCTCAATACGTTCAATCATAGACGGTTGAATGCTATTTAGTTGGCGCGAACCATCACGTGAACCCGTTTGTGGCACACCATCAATCATGTACTGCACCACACGACCACGCATGGTCATGCCATAGTTTGAGGTTGTTCCGCTACTCGGTGTAAGAGATGGAACCAGTGTTCCCAAAATATCGGCAATGCTCTTGCCAGCATTGGCCTGTTTTTCAATTTCAGCTTGGTCAATGCTGTAAACTGTCCCCGCATTATCCGCAATACTCTTTGCGGATCGGGTTGCTGTCACCACAATCGGTGCAAGTTGTGTGGTTTCTTTTTGTTGGACCCCAACACTGCTCGTCTGACTTGCTGAATTTGTTAGAACGTTATCTTGAGCATATAACTGTGTACATACAGCCAGTGTTAAACAAGTCAACTGCGTAGGTAACATAAAACGGTTCATTTCTTTTTCCTTTTATTAAATTTCTTGATTCAACAGTTTTTGTTGAGTTTTTTGATGACGTGCAATGATGTATTGGCTCAGTAGTACACTGACTACAGACGCAACCGCCAACACCACATAAAAATTGCCATAGCCAAGTGCTTTGGCTAAAAAGCCCGATACGGCTCCCCCGAGGAAATAAACCAACAGTTCAAAGCACACTAAAATGGTGAAATCAGTGCCTGCCTGTTCTTTGGAACTGCTTTGCATGAAATAGGCATATAACGAAGTCATCGCGACATAACGAATCGCAAGCATGACAATGACAAATCCCCCCAAGAGCAGATGCCACTGGTTTAACCAACCCAAAATAATGGCTGCACCAATCAGCCCATACAACGCTGTTCGGCACCACCCCGCCCAAATAAGCAATTGTGTAGCCTGAATTTTTTTCAGTAAAAATGCGGCACTCACAGCAGCCAACAAACCAACACCTGCTCCAATCACAGACATCAGTAGCCCAATTTGGGCAAGCGTCCATTTTTGGTCAATCAGCATTGGATTGAGCATCGCCATTGCCGGTGCTTCTACCACGCGATAACACAGGATCAGTGCCAAGGCAGATAAAATTTCAGGGCGTTTAAAAGCACGGACTAAGCTTGGAGCTTGTTTGGCAATATTTGTCTGTTCGTTTGTATTTTCTTGAATATAAAAAACAGCAAACATCGTTAAAGCGGTCATAAGTGCTAAACATACCAATGCACTTTCCCAGCCATAGTACTGGTAGAGCCACAGTGTTGCTGCGCCCCCCAACATACTCCCCAAAGCGACTCCTATACTCTGAGCCATACTGCCTAGGCGGTAATCAGACGCTGAAAAAGTTTCTACGGTATAACCATCTATGGCAATGTCTTGGGTCGCCGCAAAGCTTGAAATCCACAAACCAATCACAACAAACACCACCAGCCCGTAAGAGAACTGGGTAAAGGCCAAGGCCAATACTCCAAGTACCAGTGCTACTTGTGTAAAGAGCAACCATGTTTTTCGTTTACCTAACTTTTTGATATAAAGCCGGTCGATGAGTGGTGCCCATAAAAACTTAAACGCCCATGGAATATAAAGCAGCGACAGCATTCCAATCCAACGTAAATCTACCCCCTGATGTCGCAAAATAGCGGGCAATGCCACATTGTAAAAATACAAAGGCAAGGCATGTGCCAGATATAAAACAATGACAACGGCTAAGCTCAAAGCTGAGATTTGGCGTGTTGCTCTTTGTATATTTAGGTTTTGCATATCCACCTCTGCACTGCCCATTGCAGTGCATCAGAATGATCAAGTGTGACGTAGTAAGGCACCCGCCATGCAGCATGCAGTGAAGGTGTATTCAGTCGTTGTTGATCGGTTGGGTCTTGTGCAATTCGAACCAGACCCAAGCAATATTGAAAAAAAAGTTGTTTGTATTTTTTGTACCAAACCGCTTGCAGTTGACGGTATTCCTCAGGAAATTCCGTACCGATATCGGTTTGCATGACCAAAACAAAATGCTGTTTCTTTAAGAAAAAACGTTCGACTTGGCTAAGCCATTGTTCAAATTCAGCGACAGTGACATGCGCCGAAAAGCGCATGTCCATGATTTGTATATGTTCTGAGCTATAGCTCATGTAATTTCCTCAGTCCTATTGAGTGGGTTATGGTTTTGCATAAATGCATTTGAATCAGTTAAATACCCTCCAAATTTTTCATAGAATTTTTGTTTAAAGCAGTAATACAACATGGCCGTTTTTTCAGGCATTGGGATCAAGCGCTGCGCCTCATAGCACATTTCTTCGACCACTGCGGCATAGGGTTTAACCGTATGGTCAGGCTCCCCGACAATTTTGTCGGAGGGTGCATTTTCAAAAATATAGAAACCTAATAGCCGCATTACTGGACGCAAGTAGCCTTTGCCAAAAGCCGACTTTTCACCAAACAGTAAGTGCCACCCGAGGTCTAAATCATCACCATCGTAATAGCGTCCTAGACGGTCACGCTTGCCTTCATAGATTTCGGTATAACCCACATCCTGCCCATCCACCCCAACGATCAACAAACTGTGATGGTCATCGGCCAGCATTTTTTCAAAATACACCGCGAGATCAATTTCAGACTTATTCAGCTGCCACTGTGGAATAACATGAGGCTCATGCATCCATTTATGTAACAGTGCTAAGTCCTGCGGATACTGTACTTGGCGCAAGTAAAATTGCGTCTCATTCTCATAGTATTCGTAAAAGTCGGGAAGTTGCTGTGAAAGTGTTTTCATATGGTAGTCTGCTAAATTTTTTGGTTTTTTATGATGCAATACGCTTTGTGGTTGTATCGTCAGTTGACTTAGATACCTGCTCTAACCATCGTTTTAAAGTTTCAGGGCTGACAGGATTGGCAATTGGATCTAAAAATACAGGGACAGGACGTTCTGCCTCATCGTTATAACTGGTGGTAAATAGGCGCACTCGGTTTAAACAAATTTTTTCAAATTCGGCTCTAAACATGGCAAATTTTTCAATGCGTTCTGCCAACTCTGGATGCGCCTGATGAAAAGCATCAATGACCGATGAAATGGTTTGCCAAAATTCAACTTCGCTATGCTCAGGGTAGTCTTGTAAAAATACATTACAGATATAACGGTAATGCACCATAAATAGCCCAGTGAAAATAAAATGGCTGAGTTCATGCGCAGGATGACGCAGTAAAATTTGCCCTTCAATAGGTAAACTGGCCAATTCTGGAAAGTCTTCATCAACCAAATTGACATCATCAATAAAGTCTTTCAGCACCATTTTCTGCGGTACGCCATTGGCATGAATAAGCATGGTATTTTCCCCATGTGGAGAAAAAGCCAAGCCATATTTGTACAAGCAGATTAAGAGTGGAGTAACAGATACTTCGGCAAAGCGTTTTAACCACTGTAATGGACTCAAACCCGACGCCTGAATCAACACAGCTAATATTGACTGGCCATTGATATCTCGATGTAATAAAGCCGCTTGAGAAAGTGCCTGTTCACCTGTTCCAATCACTGGATCTACACTTTCACGCCACAAACATCCAAACAGTTCTTTAAACTGATACGGCGCACCTTCAATCTGATCAAAACAAGGCTGATGAATAGTCAAAGTTGCAACTTCACCTAAGAATGCAACGCCTGACTGTTTCAAGTCTGAATCTTGAGATTGAATCTGCTTTAACCAAGCTGTGACGGCTGGAGCTGCTAAGTTTCGTTTAGACGGCAACCCACGATACACCGCAGTATTGAAGATACTGACAGGTAATTTGACATAATGACGCTCAGGCTGACTGATATTGCAAAGTGTGCGAATCGACTGCATAGGCACATAATCATCTTGCCCAACGCCTAATTCAATAATGCGCTGATCCACGATTTCATTGGCATAGGTTGGCACTAACCATTGATGCCACTGCCATGCATGTACTGGAATAAGAAAATAGTCACGACAAGAGCAGCCTCTTTCATGTAACTGTTGTTCAAAGCTCTCTAACTCTTCTGCATCCAACTCATATTGATAAAGTCTCCCTGCTTGCCACTCCTCGGTAGAACGGAACTCTGCCAAATCACGATGCACTGCGAGCCACAGCACTTTGACCGTTGGCGAAAGTTCAGGAGCGGCACTTAAGTAATCGTCATAACCAAAACCCATACGACCTTTGCTCATAATCAACCACGGATGACCACGGAGCATACCTTCAATTTCATGATGCGATGTGGTCAATACTGCTTCACTGCTTAAACGACTTTCATCAAATAAATGCGCCTCGGCTAACCACGTATTGTTCATTTCTTTGATGAGATATGCCTTGGTAAAAGGCTTAACTTCGGTTTGATTTGAAAACGCACGAATAAAAGTATGTAAGTTCCATGCAGGCAGGTCTCCAACCGCGCTCAACTCACGTACTGAACCCTCCTCAATCTGCCAATGTCCCAATAAATAGTTTTGTGCTTTAAAAGTATAGGTTTGATCATCCAACGTCAGCTGGTAACGATTGTCCTTTAAATGAGTTACTTGAATAATTTCTTCATATAAAAATTCAGCAATCGCCATTTCAATTAAGCGCTGTCCTGCCAAACGCCACTGTTTCTGATTCACTTGAAGTTGTGCAAAGCTCATATGATTTTCTCGAATGTATAAGGCTGCATAGAGGGATGTGACCCTGTTTGTATTTTGCGCTGCTCAATATTTTTTGATTTAGGAATCGATGGTGCTAGAGCTGCTGTTCGTGTAATAGATGTGTCATTCTGCACATACATTTCGGGGTTCTGCTCAGCGCTGAAATGCTGAAAGGTCTGTTCATTACTGTCCAGCTCATAAAGCTGATAACCCAGTAGTTGATTGGCAATGGTCGCAGCGCGAAAAGCGCCTAAACCTAAATCTGGTGTACCTACACCATGACTGTGCATTTCTTGGTTTTGCACATAAATTTCACCCATTGCTGTATGCTGCAAGCGATAGTCTTGGCTCACTTGCCAACGGCCCGCTTGATCTGTTGCAATCAAGGGCTTTAAGTATTTTAAAAATGAAATCTCAGAGCTGTAATAACCTGTAGATGCCACCACAAAATCAACATCCATATAAAAACGTTGCTTGGTTACCGTATGTTCAAGGCTCAAGCGAATCTGCTGGCTTTCCAGTAACTCAGCATCAAGTAACTGAATTTGTGCATGCAAATGTGTTGCTTGTGTAGCAGAGGCAATACTACGGTGGTAAAGTTTTTGGTAAATCTCACGTATGGTTTTGGCACTAATGCCTTTGTACAGCAAGCCTTGATCTCTTAACTGCGCTGCTTTTTGTGTTTCTGAAAGTCTATAAAAATGTTGGGTATAGTTCGGACTAAAATGTTCCAAGCCCAATGGTGCATATTCCATCGGGAAAAAGCCATTGGAACGCGTCAGCCAATGCAGCTTAAAGTCAGCCGTTGGTACATGATCATGTTGATACTGCTGATCAAACAAATCTAAAAAGACTTCAGCAGAAGACTGACCTGAGCCTAAAACCACGACATTACCTTTGAGCTTGTCTTTCTTATGGGTTAAGTAATCTGCTGAATGAATACACTTTTCAGGCACTTGTTGTAACTTACGTAAACATTCAGGCAAATAAGGCTGGTTGCCCGAACCAATCACCAAGTTTCGACACAAGTAACGAATAAAACGGCCGCCTTGCTCAACCACCACCTCAAAACCTTCGTTCTTGGCATAAATGGCCTTGACCGTCGATTGGTACTGTATATGACCCAGTTGATCTGCCACCCATTGGCAATAATGGTTGTATTCACGGCGCGGAATATGAGGCTGCTCAAGGAAGTAGAACTTATATAAGCGCTGCTGTGATTTTAGGTAATTCAAAAAACTTAACGGACTGGTCGGATCGACCATCGACACCAAATCCGCCATGAATGGAACTTGCAAGACCGTATTGGGAAGTTGCATACCTGCATGCCAGTCGAACTGCGCTTTTTTTTCAAAAAACAGATAGTGCAGTTCAGTCTTTTCATGCAACAAACTGGCTAGGCTTAAGTTAAATGGCCCAAGACCAATCGCAATAAAATCAAGCATAGAGGGCATCCTCTTGTTTGATATAGAGCGGATTGGCTAACTGAATATAGACAGACTGATTTTCAACGGGTGCAATCAATTCATCCAGTTCATATAAACGGGTCAGTAAGTTACCCTTATAAGGCAGGGTTGGTTGATACAACAGACTTTGAATCAAACTACTCTCTGGATAGTGTTTCAACAGGTCAAAGAGATGTTGTTGTAAAATAGACAGTAAATCTTGCTCACTTACAAAACCTGTTGCACCGATGGCATTGATGATGCCAAACAAGGTATTGCCAAAGAAATAATAACTAAAGCGCTCATCGACAAAAGTCTTGGAGCCTACTGCATGGGCTTTATCATGCAGTTCTGGAAATTGTTGTAAAATTTCACCTGCGAATTCTTCGATATAATAAAAGCCTTGATTGTCCCGTAGCCATAGCCAATATGGCCAGCCATCTTTCAACTCAACCAAGACATTTTGCTGATGCGCCTCAAAGGCCATACCATAACGATGGTAGACGTACATGAGTGGGCTCAGACTGATGTTTAAGAAAGCCTTAAACCAATCATGTGCGATTTTCGCTTTATCATTTAACTTTTGTTGAAAAGCAATCTGATCAAATAATGCATTAAAACGATTACGTTCTTCTACGGGATGATCCTGACACAATGAAGCAATACACGTGACCTGCTGTTCAGGAGTAAACGGCTGATCACGTACAATACAAATCGTTTCATCGATGATTTCATCATCCAACTGAAGAGCAATCCACGCCGGGTCATTCACCGCTTTTAGGGTTGGACATTGCTTTAAGATACTTTGCCCTAACTCACTGTGCCAAAACCGATGCGTCATTTCACCGCGGTGACATTCTTTTGCTAAATTGACGCGGATAGAGTTGGTAATCATCACTGAAAGCGATGGTTTTAACATCCACGGCGCGTTAAAGCTAGCCAAAGTACGTACAGAAGTGGTTGGTGAAAATATCCATGCTTTTTCGCCCAAATCGATGATTTTTAGTTTAGCTTTTAAAATTTTAAACCATACTTTGCTTTGTAAATAGCGGGCTTGCCATGGATGCAGTGGTAGCAGTTTGTAATGTGCATATGCAGCTAAGGTTTCAAGTTCCGATTCAGACAAATGCCATTTGATTTCTTGTTTAAGTTGTATTGAAAAAACCTGCTCAAGCGCTGTTCCTTCTGCAATATATTCAGGTGCCACCAGCCAATAATGCAGCTGGGTCTGACCACAAGCTTCTGGTGAATATTTTTGCCAGTCCTCATGGACAAAACCTGTTCGGCTTTTCGGTGCAGGGTGCATGCTATGACCTAAAATCAAAGCCTGTTCAGACTCTATAAAACCTTGTTCAAGCTGTACTAGCGCATCAAAATCCTCTGCCCGAATATTTAAAAACTGTTGTAATGCATCACGACTTTGAATCCAACGCTCAACCAAGGATGCTGCATCGACATGGCCTTCGGATTGTTGCACTAACTCTTCTAGTAACAGACTGACCATGGCTGCTGCGCTAAAGTTAAGCTTTTGGCCTTTTTGAAAAATTTGCGGTAAAGCCGCAATACGATGTCGCCCAACACGACTGACATAGCTTAACGGAACAAAAAGCTGTGCTTGGATTAAACTCAGTGGCAAAGATAACAGCGTCAAACCTTGGCTAAACGCGAGTTGAGTTGAATTTTGTTGATACTTCTCAAACAAGCTCGCTTGGCCTGTTTCTTGTGAGTATGCATTGACAAGATGCTGCATCGCCAAGCGATTGGCTAGCTCTTTCATCTGACCATTTCCTCTTTTTAAAGCTTATTCCAAGCTCATTTCATGTAATTATGTTTCTTAAAGGTGTTCACGTTGGCCAACGCTGCAAAAGCATGTTAATGGTAATTATTATCATTTATCTTTGCAATTTTGTTTACTTTTGGAAATATACGCACAACAACAACATATATTATTGTTTTTTAATACTTTTTAAAATTTAATCAGTTTTTCTAATAAAGCCTATATAAAATTACACCATAGCTTTAAATGATAGTTTATGAATTTATAATTGATTCGAACTATAAAATTTCCCTATATTTCATAAGGAAAAGCCCATTCAGTCACCTGAATGAGTTTTCATTTGTGCTCAAATTAATACTCAAAAGAACTCAAGACTAAATTAATATAGATAAAGCAGCGAAGACGTCACTGCTCTTTATTGATCCAGTACATCAGCAAAAGTGGCTGAAAGTACTTTTGCTAAATCCTGCGGTTTTAAACCGATATCTAAGCCGCGCTTCCCCCCACTGACATATAATTTTTCCAACTGTACTGCGCTTTGGTCAATCACGGTTTTTAACCTTTTTTTCTGTCCAACAGGACTAATCCCACCGACCAAATAACCTGTCAGTCTTTCTGCATCTTTAGGGTCGGACATTTTTAGTTTTTTTGCCCCCACTGCCTGTGCAACTTTTTTCAAATTTAACTGATGGTGTACAGGAAGAATCGCAACAAAATAGTTTTTTTCATCGGTCACTAAAAGTGTTTTAAACACCTCTTCGACACGTAGATTTAATTTTTCCGCGGCTTCAAGCCCAAAGCTTTTTGCATTGGCATCATGTTCATATTCATGAATAGAAAAATCGACTTTATTGGCTTTTAATAGTTTGGTTGCAGGTGTCATTTCTGTTCAATATTTTCACTACATACCCAGCATTATATGCCTATTCAAAAAAAAAGTTTAGCGGTACGCCTATCATGAGCATCGAACTTACAGGCACTCAACAAATCAATGACTGTAAGTTCGATATCAACTATGTATGCAGCTTGTTATCGCTGAAATATCACATTTTAGTCCGCACTTAATCCAAATTTCTTAAAGATTTGAGCACGGCATTTTGGCAAAATATTGGCTTTGGTCAAATCACCTTCGTAGTGATCGAACACTCGTTGATCCATCATTTTAAACCACAGCTTTGGAATTAACGCTGGAATTAACATGGTGGCATAACCACTCGGTAGCTCAGGGGCTTCATCAAAATGCCTTAATGCCTGAAATGGGCGGGTTGGATAGGCATGATGATCTGAATGGCGTTGTAACTGGTATAAGAATAAATTAGTCACAATGTTGTTATTATTCCAGCTGTGTTCTGGCATGGTTCGCGCATAGCTGCCATCTTCCTTTTGGCTGCGCTTTAAACCATAGTGTTCAATATAATTAATAATTTCAAACAGACTCACGCCATAAAATGCTTGTGTCACTAGATATGGCGTCACTTTTTTACCAAACAATTTCAACATGGCTGCATGAAAACCAGCACTCATCGCCCACCCATGAAACAGTTCATTTTCTTTGGAGAAGAAAGACAAACCCTTTCGTTTTAGGCGTTTATGTTCAATTTCAACCGCCGACTTCAACCCACCAAAAACGGTACGCGGCCAAAACTCATAAAAAGTCTCTCCCATTTTCGATGAAGCAGGATCTTCTGGCGTTGCAGCACGTTTATGGTGCCCATAAGGGTGCTCAATGCGGAAATGGTTGTAGACCAACGGCGATAAAGTCATATGCGACCAATAATGATCTGATTTTTTAGGACGGTGGCACAGCTCATGTGCTGTATTTACCGCTACTCCATTAATTGCCCCCATGGAGACACCCAATAATATTTGGTCGAGCATCGATACATTTTGACGAGTCACCACATAACCTGCAAACAAATTGGCTGCCATTTGTAGCGGAATGAACAATTTCACAATACGGTCATAGTACGGGTCATTTACCAAGACCTTAATTTCATCATCCGAAGGGTTGTTTTCATCCGCACCGACCAGACCATCTACCGCAGGAATAATCACATGCAGTAACAGCGGCCCACCCAAAGCGAAGATTTTCTTGGTGGGTTTCGGGCCAAAATGATAGCCCGCTAAAATGCCCATACCAATCACAGGAAGCCCAGGACTCAATAACCAGCCAAAACGCTTTTTATCGATCCCTGCTGCATTTTTGACGACCACGCTAGAATTCGTCATTTTCACTGATGCATTCATTACCATTCTTCCAATTTTCTTGTTATGCCTTTATATTTCTAGAAATGGGTCATAAAGAACAGTTGCTAACGTCCAAGAAAACAGTGTAATCGTCCTTGGCCTGAAATGACTAAAATTGACCCTAAATCAAATATTAAGCCTAAGAAATAAAGACTAGAAACCGTAAAGTATGGATGCTTTAAGTAAAATTTTTGAAGATATACACCTCAACCAATCTGAGTACCTCTACCTTAAACCGCATGGTGAGTGGGCTTTTCGCTACACAGAACAATCCACCATGATGGCCTATGCGGTACTTCAAGGACAATTCACCATTTGTTTAGATTCTAAACAAATTATTGTTGCTGAAGTGGGAGACTTGATCTTACTGCCTTCAGGGCCAAGTCATGAGTGTCGATCCTCAACCACCGACCAACTATTGGAAGTATTCGATATTTCTGACTTATTTGCCCAAAACCAACACAAAGAAGTCTCTTTTGGGAGTAATGCGACACAACAAAAAACCGTGATCTTGGCCTTACATGCACATATGGACCCCATTATGGCGCGTCCGTTGGTACAGGCCTTACCCGCGTTTATTCACCTTCAACACCAAGATCTCAGCACGGTTCCTGAATGGTTGCAAATTGGGCTACAGTTTCTCGCTCTAGAAGTCCAACGCATACGCCCGGGTCGTGACAAAATTTTGGATCATTTGGTGAGTATTTTATTAATTGAATGTGTGCGTGATTATATTGATGCGCTGCAAGACTCGAACAATTGGCTGAGTGCTTTATCTCATCCTGAACTCTCCAATGCACTTGCAAAAATTCATGCGGAACCCGCACAGCCTTGGACAGTTGAGTCCCTTGCGGAACAGTGTTGTATGTCACGGTCTAAATTTGCCACATTGTTTAGCCAAATTTTAGGCACAAGCCCTTTGGCTTATTTGCAACAACACCGTCTGCGTTTAGCCGCCCAATACCTGCGTAATGGACAAGGTACAATTCAGCAAATTGCACATCGGGTCGGATACAACTCAGAAACGGCTTTTAGCCAAACCTTTAAACGACAGTATCAAATGAGCCCTAGCCAATATAGAAATAATCCAAACCCAACTTAAAGTGCTCGTCCTTAATGGTTTAATAGCAGTCTTCACTCTGCTTATGTCTTTGTGCACCGAGATAAATACCTTGAACTTGCAGACAAAGATTAGCATCTTGTGAAAATCACACTATAATATCCCGCATCCTTGCTAGAGATGGCTTCAAACCACTGCTTGTTTGTTCTTTTTCGCTCTAGCCACACTTTTTTAAGTCCAATTTCCATCCGTGATTCGGCTTATTTTTCAATATTTTATCTCTTGTATGTCCATGCTGACATATAAGAAAATTTAGGTGCCAGCATGGAAATCAAGGTTAATTATCTCGATAATCTTCGCCAAGAAGCGAAGTTCGATGATTTTACAGTCATTGCCGATCAACCGATTCGCTACAAAGGTGATGGCTCTGCACCCGGTCCATTTGACTATTTTTTAGCATCTTCTGCGCTTTGCGCTGCTTACTTTGTCAAAGTGTATTGTTTGGCACGTGACATTCCAACCGACAACATTCGTTTGTCACAAAACAACATTGTTGACCCTGAAAACCGCTATAAACAAATTTTCAAAATTCAAGTTGAACTCCCTGCAGACATTTCAGAAAAAGATCGCCAAGGTATTTTGCGCTCTATCGACCGTTGTACGGTTAAGAAAGTGATTCAAACAGGTCCTGAGTTTATTATTGAAGAAGTAGAAAGCATTGATGCTGACGCTCAAGCCCTGCTTATTCCAAGCCTTGCTTCTGAAACCAGCACCATCATTGCGGGTAAAGACCTGCCTTTAGAAGAAACCATTGCCAATATGTCAGGTATTTTGGCTGGTCTAGGCATGAAAATTGAGATTGCTTCTTGGCGTAACATTGTGCCAAATGTGTGGTCTTTACATATTCGTGATGCTCAATCGCCAATGTGTTTTACCAACGGCAAAGGTTCAAGCAAAGAAAGCGCTTTAGCTTCTGCGCTGGGTGAGTTCATTGAACGTCTGAACTGTAACTTCTTCTATAACGACCAGTTCTGGGGTGAAGACATTGCCAATGCTGAGTTTGTGCACTATCCAGATGAAAAATGGTTCATGCCAGGTCCAAATGGTGAAATGCCAGAAGGTGTTCTGGATGAGTACACCCTTGAAATTTATGACCCTGAAGAAGAACTATTAGGTACGCATTTATACGACACCAACTCAGGGAAAACCGAGCGTGGTATTTGCGCTTTACCTTTTGTTCGCCAGTCTGATGCGGAAGTGGTTTACTTCCCATCAAACTTGATTGAAAACTTGTACCTTAGTAACGGAATGAGTGCAGGAAATACCTTAGCTGAGGCACAAGTACAGTGTTTGTCTGAAATTTTTGAGCGTGCGGTAAAACGTGAAATTTTGGAAGGTGAACTGACCCTGCCAGATGTGCCACAAGAGGTTTTAGCGAAATACCCAAGTATTTTAGCGGGCATCCAAGGTTTAGAAGAGCAAGGTTTCCCTGTACTGGTGAAGGATGCTTCTCTAGGCGGTCAATACCCTGTAATGTGTGTGACGTTAATGAACCCACGTACAGGTGGTGTATTCGCCTCTTTCGGTGCACACCCAAGCTTTGATGTTGCGCTTGAGCGTAGCTTAACTGAGCTACTACAAGGTCGTAGTTTTGAAGGT
Organism: Acinetobacter sp. 8I-beige; assembly: GCF_902505955.1. Taxonomy (NCBI): domain Bacteria; kingdom Pseudomonadati; phylum Pseudomonadota; class Gammaproteobacteria; order Moraxellales; family Moraxellaceae; genus Acinetobacter; species Acinetobacter sp. 8I-beige. Next base: position 1,403,596 of record NZ_LR732790.1, read on the forward strand.
CTGAACGACTTACCTCGCCCAACATTTAGCTCAAATGCGGTCACCGAACCCAATAACTTTGTTGAACACTTCATTGACTCAAGTGGTGTGGTGTCATGGCGTTTCTTTAGTGCCAAATCGGGCTATGACTTTGTCGAGTGGGACTTTACCAATCAAGGCCAAAACTCAAATGCTGATGAGGCTGATGAACTGTTCGGTATTTTGGAAAATATGGGCAAAGAAGTCTATATGGCCATTTACCAACATTTAGGTGCAACAGCCTGCCGTATCTTGGTGCCAGGTTACTCAGAAATTTACTTGGTTGAAGACTTGGTTTGGGACAACACCAACAAAGCACTGCTTTACCGTGAAGACATCCTCAACTTACACCGTTTAGACAATGAACAACTCGAAGCGCTGGTTGAACGTTTGGAAGAATGTGAGCTAGATGACTATACTGAAATCAAGACTTTGATCGGGATTGAGTTTGATGACAATACCGAATGGGGTCAATTGACTCTGCTTGAACTTAAACTATTGATCTATCTTGCATTAGAGCAGTTTGAGGAAGCGAAAGACTTGGTTGAAGCATTCTTACAATACAACACCAATACCGTTGAACGTGGTCTGTTCTACCAATGCATGAATGTCGTGCTCGAAGTGATGTTAGATGACGATATGGAACTGGAAGAGTATGAAGCAAACTTCCGCCGTATGTTCGGTGATGAACGTATGGATGCAGTAATAGGCACAGTTGAAGGTCGTATTCGCTTCTATGGTTTAACAGAAACAAGTATGAAGCTTGAAGGTTTAGACCGTCACTTACGTTTAATCGACAGTTATAAAAAGTTACACGCTGCACGTGCCAAGGCTGTTGGACTAAAACCTTAAAATAAAAAGAAACAACCCAAATACGTTTGGGTTGTTTCTTACTGCACTATCACGATGTCTTAAAGAAAATTAATCTAAAATATTCAAAATCGCCTCAACAGGATTTTCACTATTACCTGCAAGTAACTGTTTATGCATGGTAATGTGCTGCATAGCCTGAATCTGTGCGGTTTCTATATTCATTAATTTTTCAATTTCAGCCGCCAATTTCTCAGGCGTTGCATCTTTTTGAATTAATTCTTGTATCACTTTCTTGCCTGCAATAATATTCGGCAATGAATAATATTGAATCTTGATCAAGAATTTCACCACATGATAGGTGAGCCAGTTCAACTTATAGAAGGTCACCATTGGACGGTGTAACAGCATAGCTTCTAAAGTCGCTGTACCCGATGCTAAAGCCACAATATTAGCGGCGTTCATAACTTGGCGCCCAATTTTCGATTCGGTGCCTGAGTTTTCAAGCAAGTCAATTTGATTGACCAGTGCTTTTGGATACTGGGCAAGCAAAGCTTCGATTTGTTGCTTACGTGCATCGTTGATAGCAGGTATCACAAAGCGATAGTTTGGATATTTGGCGTAGAGCAATTTTGCAGCATCTAAAACCAGTGGACCGAGCTTTTCAATTTCACCACGTCGGCTTCCCGGCAATAAGGCAATATGCTTTTGGGTCAGATCTAAACCCAGTTCTTCTTTGGCTTGTAAAATTGGGTTTTCCAAAGGCAATTGGCTTGCCAAGGGGTGTCCTACAAACGCAGCAGGAACATCCCATTTTTTATAAAATGCTTTTTCAAACGGAAATAAACACAATACCAAATCAATAGAAGCTTTGATGCCATGAACCCGTCCCTGACGCCATGCCCAAACGGAAGGACTAACGTACTGCACGGTTTTTATTGGCAGTTGTTTTTGTTTTAAACTTTTTGAAAGGCGCAGATTAAAGTCTGGTGCATCAATCCCAATAAACACATCGACAGGATGGGCTGTCCACTTCTCTACCAGTCCATCACGTACAGCAAAAAGTTTTTTAATGTCTTTAAGAACCTCAACCAGCCCCATAACAGACAAAATATCCATCGGATAAAAGCTGTTGAAACCTTCTGCAATCATTTGCGGGCCACCAATGCCCTCAAATTCTGCATCAATTCCTTGCTCACGAAAACTGCGAATAAGTTTAGCACCTAAAGTATCACCTGATACTTCACCCACTACGATTCCAATTTTAAGTTTCCGATTTTGCAAAGCATTATTCCTTATTTTTCAACCCATGCATCATAACATAGCGTCTTTTGGGATGGGTATTGGTCGACTCTTTCTATTTTATAGTCTAGATATAAAATGAGTGACCTATTTGATTCATATGAAGAGCACAAAAAAAGTCGAGTTAATTTCAATTTTCGATCATTTAAATATTGCATAAGATGCCTATTAGAACATAAAATTACTGAGAATCATTATCGTTAATTTATGTGCACTCTGTTGCTCAACTTACGCTGCTTCATACTAGTATTTTGGCTACGTAGATTGCTCATACGCATAATAGAGATGATTGTGTTTTGCTTAAATATTAAATTTAGGTTCAATGCTTAGTGAGTACAACGTTAAGCCCCCTTTATGACTTCATTCATGTGATCTTTATGCCCCTAAGTCAGCTTAAATACCCTATAACCGTTATGTTCCGGTTTTTGATCGCATTTGGCTTAGGCTATTTATGTACATTCATGTTATCAGAACTGCTTACACTCAGTTTTTACCCTCACTTAGCTAAAGCAGAATCCATTTATTTGGCGGCTTTTCTATCTCTTATTTTCTTTACCATTTTTGTCATTGTAAGCTTTTGTGTTCAATCCCTGAAAAAGTTAAGCGCTTCAACCATTTCGCTTTCCCTTTGCTTTTTTCTATTGCTGAAGTTCGTAGGTTAAACCATGCAAAAATCTGTTCGCCAATCAATGGCATGGCTACACTCTTGGCTTGGACTAACACTGGGGTGGTTATTATTTGCCATATTTTTAACAGGTGCTGCGACCTATTATCGTCATGAAATAAATTTGTGGATGCAACCTCAATTTGCCACCATGCAACTCAAACAAGACACAGCGATGGAGTCGGCATATCAATACTTACAAAAAAATGCCGCAGATGCGCAAAGTTGGTATATCGGCGTGGCTAGTCCGAGTTCACCTGTTAATAAAATCTACTGGCAAAAGGCCGATGGTGGCTACGAAAATAAGACTTTGGATGCGAACACGGGTAAAGAAGTCACCTTATCTGCAACCCAAGGCGGTGAGTTTTTCTATGGCTTTCACTATCAGCTGTATGGTGTGCCCTATTTTATCGGTAGGCTATTAGTCACGATTGCTGCCTTCTTAATGTTAATCATCCTCATTTCAGGCATCATCACACACAAAAAGATATTCACCGAATTCTTTACCCTTAGAGCCTTCAAGGGTCAACGCTCGTATCTAGACTTTCACAATGTTACCTCTGTCATTGCTTTACCCTTTTTTCTGACCATTACATTCACTGGTTTAGCCATTTTCTTTTATCTCATTCTTCCCAATGGCATGAAGAAACTTTACCCAGAGCAACCGTTCCAATATTTTGATGAAATTAGAAATATTAGCATCAGCTCTGAGGCTAAACCGACACCTGCTACGATGCGACCAATTGAATACTTCATACAACAATCTGAGCAGCGTTGGGGTAAAACAGAAATTGGCAATATTACGGTCAAACACCCCAATACCAATATCGCTCAAGTGAACTTGGTTGAGTCAACTGACCGAAGCATCACGCGAAACCAAGCCCAACTCAGCTTTAACGGCGAATCTGGTGCCCTGCTCGGTGACACTCGGAATAATAGTGCAATTGCCACGCTCAATAATGGAGTGTATGGTTTACATATGGCACACTTTGCGCAGCCTCTATTACGCTTTGCGTTATTTTTCTCAGGGCTTTCAGGCTGTGCCATGATTGCATCTGGGCTTTTACTCTGGAGCTTAAAACGTCAGCTGCAAAATAAGAAACAAAGTTTCCACTTTGGACATTATGTGGTTAACCGCCTAAATACGGCTGCCATCATTGGCTTGCCGATTGCTATGCTCAATTATCTTTGTGCAAACCGTTTACTTCAGTTAGAAGCTGGTCAACCCAACTACGAAATTTACGCATTTTTCGGCACTTGGTTACTTAGTTTAGTCATTGCATTGCTCACTCCACAGCAACACCTTTGGAAAACTCAATTGAAGGTCTTCATTTTACTGGCTGTATCTTTGCCTATTTTCAATCTTTACTATTTAATCAGTCACCAATATGTGCATGACTTAAATGAATATTGGTTATTCTTGCGAGTTGATCTTATGGTCTTCATCCTTGCGATATTGGCTATTTTCTTACATCAAAAAGTTCAGCCCATTCAACAAAAAGCTGTACAAAAAATTCAGAAAAAATATGTCAACCCTACGATTCAGGAGTCCAACTCATGATCTACCTGATTGTAGGACTTCTCATCACTTTCGCGTGCTATGTGTTATTTCTGGTGAGCGATAAGCAGCGCCCTAAAACTCAAAAGTCACGTTGGGCCAAGTGTGCGGAACATTATCAAATCTGCCGATATCTGGCTTTTGGTGTACTGGCCACGGCATTAACTTTATTGATTCAATACACGGGTCGCGGTGTGGGAAGTGTCAGTTTATTTGTATTTGCAACCCCGATACTTTTTATACTGATTCTGAGCATCAATGACTTAAAACCCAAAAAAACAGCTCAATCTAAGTAAGTATTTACTCTACAACTCACACACTTTTTTATTTCGATCATGAGCCAAATAAAAAGGTGTGTAAATATATGAGCCAGAACCATCTCAACAGAATTTTAGAGACTGATCAAAATCATTTAAGTTGAAGCGCCGTGAGTTTTTAGTTATAACGCGCTCAATAATAGAACTTTTACACCTCTTTTCTCAGGGCAAACATTGCGTTCAACATTAGCTTGGTTACAACAAGAAATCATTACACCCTTTCAACAGCTCTGCAGTTGGTCGAAGCATCATTTTGGCTGGACACTTTTTATTTCCCTCATTTTCAATTTGCTTGTATTTATTTGTTTCCCAAGCAGCTGGCCCCCCTCTCAGATTCAGAGCAAAACCTTTAATCAAATCACCGCCGAAGTCGGTAAAGGACGAATCAGCACGTTGAAATTTAAACAACAGCATCATTTATGGATCGCAAACTGCGTATTAATGGGAGAACCTATTGAAACACTATGTGACCAGTCATCGCATCGTCACCAATTTACGGCAAAGCAGGTCGAGGTTTACTATTTGGAGCGTATTTTTTGGAACCTAAAAAATACCAAAACGGAGGCATTTATTCATCAGATCACATTAGCTGATTCACGTCTGCAACACTTAGATATGACCTATAGCACGACCGCAGCGAATTTTGAGCAATAGAAAAAGCATCAGCTAGCCCCTCTTTATGTTATACGAACACTCATAAGTCTTAATCTATTATGGTTACTGATAATTGTAGACATAAAAATAAAAACGCGGCTACAGCTCAAATAATCTTTTCTATATCTCTTTTTAGAATAAGTAAATCAACAATCAAGACAACGACTTATATGAAAACGTCATAAGATATGCACGTTTTTTGATATTTTGGCATATAACAATGTTTGGTCCACTCGAATTTATTCTCGCAGGTGTTTTAGTCGGTTTTTGTGTGGGAATTACTGGTGTAGGTGGTGGTTCATTAATGACACCGATCCTCATCAGCCTTTTCAGAATTGAACCTCACATTGCCATTGGTACAGACTTGCTCTATGCCGCAATTTCAAAATTCTGTGGTTCATTTGTACATGCCAAAAAGCTAAATATTGTGTGGCCGATTGTGCTTTGGCTTGCAATTGGCAGTATTCCTGCTTCCTTTGCAACGCACTGGGTACTCGACAACTATTTGAGCCAGTCTACCCACTATAAAGCCGTGCTCACCATGGTTTTAGGCTTCATGTTGACCATTACAGGTTTATCGATTGTCTTTCGTAATCAAATTGAAAAATTTTTCAACAAATTACGTAAAGATGAACTCCCAGACATGACCGAAGACTTAGAAAAAGTTCAGCTTCAAACCAGCAATAAACGTAAGTACATTGTGATAATGGGTGTGGTTCTTGGGGTCTTCGTGACATTGTCATCAGTCGGTGCAGGTGCTTTCGGAATCATGGCTTTGGTCATTATGTTCCCAAATCTACCGATGATTCGTATTATTGGTTCTGACGTTGTGCATGCGGTGTTACTTACGTTCGTTGCAGGTATGGGTCACATGACTTCAGGCAATGTGGACTTCCACCTCCTTATGTGGTTATTGGTGGGGTCTATTCCAGCAATTATTATTGGAACCCTGATTAGTTCACGCCTTCCTGAAAAAATCATCCGTAAAGTGTTGGGTATTACCCTGTTTGCGCTGGGTGTGAACTTCATGTTGAATCCGATCAAAGCCAAACCTGTGAAGCCTGCCGAAACTGCTCAAGTTGTTCAAATTTCAACAGTTAAGAATGCCTCAGTGTAGGCATTCTGATTTAAAATAAACCTAAGATTCATCACTTTTTTTTCAAAGATTCATTCGACTTTTTTATAACCTTTTATCAGCTAAACCGTGTTATATTCAGCTTATAAAGCAACTTAATACGATCGAACCAGTGACGGCAATGAATACTCTACAGTCAAACTCTATTACCCAAAACGACATCGATGACGTGAATTTACAAAGCATTCATCCGCTAGTTACCCCAGCGGAATTAAAAACTGAATTGCCTCTCACTGAGTCTGCATATCAAACTGTACTTCACGGTCGTGAAACGATTCGCAATATTTTAGATGGTAAAGACAAACGCATTTTTGTGGTGATTGGCCCATGTTCAATTCATGACCCTGTCGCTGCTCACGAATACGCAGACCGTTTAAAAGTTTTAAGCGATAAAATTAAAGACTCAATCTATGTCGTAATGCGTGTTTATTTTGAAAAACCACGTACCACAGTGGGTTGGAAAGGTCTGATCAATGACCCTGACATGAATGACTCATTCAACATTGAAAAAGGATTACGCATTGGTCGTAAACTTTTGGTTGAGTTAAATGAAAAAGGCTTGCCATGTGCGACTGAAGCACTCGATCCAAACTCACCACAGTACTACCAAGACTTAATCTCTTGGTCAGCGATTGGTGCACGTACGACTGAAAGCCAAACACACCGTGAAATGTCTTCAGGTCTTTCTTCACCTGTAGGTTTCAAAAATGGCACAGATGGTGGTTTAACTGTTGCAACCAATGCCATGCAGTCGGTGAAACATGGTCACCACTTCTTGGGTCTCAACAACCAAGGCCAAGTCTCCGTGATTCGTACTTCAGGTAACCCATATGCGCACGTGGTACTTCGTGGTGGTAATGGCAAGCCAAACTACGACGCTGGTTCTGTAGCAGAAGCAGAAGCAGCATTGGCTAAAGCGAAAGTTAGTACCAAAATCATGATTGACACCAGTCATGCAAACTCGAACAAAGACCCGTTTCTTCAACCACTTGTTCTTAAAAATATTACCGAACAAATTATTGATGGAAATAAATCTATTATTGGCATTATGGTTGAAAGTCACCTGAAAGGTGGTCGTCAGGAAATTCCTGAAAACCTATGCGACCTTGAATACGGCAAGTCAGTAACCGATGGTTGTATTGACTGGGATACCACAGAAAAGGTATTACTAGAGATGCACGAAGCACTCAAAGACGTTTTACCGAACCGTTAAGTTTTTAAAACGCCATCTTCGGATGGCGTTTTTCATTCTAAGATTAAGAAATAATTATGAACGCTATTGAAACACACTTAAGCCAAACACTTAACTTTCAATTTATCCACGAGCATTTGTTTACTTCTGGACAACCGACTGCTGAGCAATTACAGCAAATTAAAGAATATGGCGTAAACACGGTCATCAATCTTGCGCTCAGTAATAGCAATAACCATTTAGTCAATGAAGATCACATCTGTTTAGAACTCGGTTTGAACTATATACAAGTGCCTATTTCATGGGATACACCATCTGATGATCAATGCTTATTGGTCTTAGATATGATTGATCATTTGGTGCAAGAACAAACTATTTGGGTTCATTGTTCAGAAAATTATCGAGTCAGTAGTTTGATGTATTTATATCGTCAATATTATATGAATATCGATATGCCAACCGCACATGAAGCCATGCATCAAATTTGGGAACCGAATGACACATGGACAGGTTTGGCGCATGCTGTTGCCTTACAACTTCAAGGTCGTAAAGCAACACAAGAATTAAAGCTGGCTATGATCAATCCTGATCATTTTGCGTGAGAAATCAGCACTGTAGCTGTAGATAAAATACCTTCCTGACGACCCGTAAAGCCCAGTTTTTCCGTGGTCGTTGCTTTGATGCTAATCTGCGTGATTTCAACATCAAGAACGTCTGCAATGCTTTGGCGCATCGCTAAATTATGCGGTGCCAACTTCGGTCGTTCGCATGCCACAGTAATGTCTGCATTATTTAACTGATAACCACGATCTAATATGAGTTGATAGACATGTTTGAGTAATACTCGACTGTCTGCTCCTTTAAAGCGAGGATCGGTATCGGGAAAATGCTGACCAATATCGCCTAAAGCCAACGCACCCAATAATGCATCTGTTAAAGCATGCAAAACCACATCACCATCTGAATGTGCTTTTAAGCCGTGTGTATGCGGAATTTGAATACCTGCCAGTGTGACAAATTCACCCTCTTCAAAAGCATGTACATCAAGTCCCTGTCCAATTCGAATATGTGCAACCATGCTCAGTTTCCTTTAAGAAATAAATGATTGAAATCTTGTATTCACGCTTTCTCTTTCGCTATAGTTACAAGCAGCGCAACATAGTGAAAGTATAAGCGATCATGCTGTTGAAAACCGACATAAAACTTATGAAAAAATTTAGTATTTTAGTGTGTCTAAGTTGTCTTTGTACCAGCTTTAGTTATGCTCAAGTCATTGACTGTGATGATCCGACTTCATCTAGCCTTAAAAAGATCTGTAGCGATCAATTTAAAGACATTCGACAAAAATTAGACACGCAATCCATGACTGCTTTTTTAATCAGTGATGCGCCGCAGCGTTTATTGGTCGATACCCATCAGCTATGGTTAAACCGCCTACAGCAATGTAAATCCTTAGCTTGCTATCAGCAGCAGATGGATTTTAGAATTGATGATCTCAACTTCTATACATCGTTAAATCAAAGTTTGACGCAACACTATTTAAAATTTGAACATGGGGTCATTGCCAAGCAACCTGTGCACCTACAAGTTCATCAGCTATCCAAAGATAAAATTAAGATCGAAGGTATTGCATATCGTAGCCCCAATAACCGCATAGAAACCCAAACCATTTCATTTTTGGCTTATACCACACCCGATCAGAAACAAAATATTACCGATAATGAAAACAACTGCCACTACCAGTTCAACTTTCAAAAAGCCATCCTTTCTGTAAAAAGTGAAAGTAAAGCATGTAATCGTTTTGTCGGTGTGTACCGTGTTTATGACTAAGCTGTCAAACAGATCAAAATAATGAACATCGGGAGGCTAAAGTCGTGCAAGTACTCAAGCAATGCTGCAACCTTCTAGAACAAAAAAAATTGACCATTGCTTTTATCGAAAGTGCCAGTTCAGGTTATCTATCCAGTCAATTTTCGATTTATAAACATAGCGGAGCAGACATTTTGTTGGGTGGACTGGTCAGTTATGACCCCAGTATCAAATGTGAAATTTTAAAGATTGATCCTGCACTTATTCAGCAATACACAGCGGAGTCGATTGAAGTCACTGAAGCTATGGCACTTCACGGTCATCGACTATTTCGTCATGCCGATATTATTGTCTCCTGTACAGGTTTGCTCAAACCTGGTGGAAGTGCGACGCCTGAGAAACCTGAAGGCACCTTTTATATTGGCATTCATTATCAAAACACTTTAAGCACTTACCATTATTTACTACTGGGCAGTGCGCTTGAGCGACTTGATCAACTTACGAAAAACGTAGCTCAAATGGTCATTGAACGTGTTCAAAATGCTTAAATCTTTACACTAAATTTGATTTTTCTACATTTAAAACCTTTAAACTGAACCATAATCAATAAAAATGTGAAGCGCCTCATGATGATGAAAATAATCCATCCGCTAGTTTTCAGCACCTTATTTTTTTCAAGCCACAGTTTTGCAACTGTAGGGGGACCACAAAATATTGAAGTTTTAGGACTTGACCAAGCTGATCAGAAAATTTATGTGATGCGACATTATTTAGATGGTCGTGGTCGTTTGCCACAATTGTATTATTATCAACTCAACAGTAAAACACCCTCCAAGCCGATTGAAGTGAAATCTTTATATATCAATCCAAAAACTCAAAAAATTGACTATGATCAAGATAGTCAGAAGTTTGACCGTAACATTGCAAAAATAAAAAAACGGCTCAAAGCTTTAACGCCGATTCCGCCCAAGCAGGTTAAAATTCAAGTTATTAGTAAAAAGACTTCAAAAGAACCTTCTTGGTATGATCCTAAACTCTCCATCCCGAAGTTTAGCTATCAATATCAAGTGAAATACAGCAATTTGAAAAGTCCAGTACACAAAGCGGTGGACTATAAAAATGGGCTGCGCATTTCGCAAAGTTATAAAGTTCCTAATCAACAAAAAGCGCTGGTAACTGTTCAATATCTCGGAATTCCTTTTGAAACAGGTTATAACATTGAAGATCCTGTTTTATTGATGCCTAAAAAATAAAGCCTCAGAAGAGGTAATGACAGTCAGTGAAGACACTGACTGGGATTTTATTTTTAAATTCATGATGTTATTCAATACACGGAAACGTCATCCGCAACTGTTCGAGGCAAAACTATTTTAAAAAAGTAAGTTTTCTGCGATTAATTAATCAATAAAATGGATTTGGCGAGTTTTGCGGATGACAAATGCTTTTGATTACTTTGGGCTTATCCAAAGTAATAGATGAGCTCCAAGTATATGATTTAAAAATATAAGACTCCGTTGTACATAACTAAAAAGCTAAGGGCTTTACTTCTAAAACCCTTTACTGACTGGGATTACTCCGAAGAGGCTTTTTATAATGTATCAGAGCTTTATATTAAGCCGCTGAACGTTCTTCAATCGGTACTACTTTACGCAGCTCAGGCCCCGTATAGTCCGCACTTGGGCGAATAATACGGTTGTCCGCACGTTGTTCCATCACATGTGCAGCCCAACCTGTGACACGGCTCATCACGAAGATTGGTGTGAATAATTTGGTCGCAATGTCCATGAAGTGGTATGCCGATGCATGGAAGAAGTCAGCGTTACAGAATAGTTTCTTCTCACGCCACATCACTTCTTCACAACGTACTGAAACTGGGTACAGGACCGTGTCACCGACATCTTTCGCTAAGCGCTCAGACCAGATTTTGATGATGCCATTACGTGGATCATTGTCTTTGTAGATTGCATGACCAAAGCACTTCTTCACAACGTACTGAAACTGGGTACAGGACCGTGTCACCGACATCTTTCGCTAAGCGCTCAGACCAGATTTTGATGATGCCATTACGTGGATCATTGTCTTTGTAGATTGCATGACCAAAGCCCATGATCTTTTCTTTACGTTCCAGTTTGCCCAGCATTTCTCGCTCAGCTTCTTCAGGTGACGTCCAGTTTTCAATCATTTCCATCGCTGCTTCGTTTGCGCCACCGTGTAATGGACCGCGCAGTGAACCAATTGCACCAGTGATACATGAATGCATATCGGATAAGGTTGATGCGCATACGCGTGCTGTGAAGGTCGATGCGTTGAATTCATGCTCTGCATAGAGGATCAATGAGACATTCATCACTTGCTCATGCAATTCATTCGGCTTTTCACCACGTAGTAGGTGTAGGAATTGAGCACCGATTGAATCGTCATCGGTGTTTTCTTCAATGCGTACGCCATCATGGCTAAAACGGTACCAGTAGCAAATGATCGCTGGAAGCGTTGCGAGAATACGGTCTGCAACATCTTGCTGTTCTGCAAAAGATTGTTCTGTTTCTAGGTTACCTAGCATTGATACGCCTGTACGCATCACATCCATTGGGTGTGAGTCTGCTGGGATACGCTCAAGTACTTCTTTGAGTGCTTGTGGCAATTGGCGCAGTGATTTGAGTTTAGCTTTGTAAGCAGTGAGCTGTTCTGCTGTGGGTAGTTCACCAAAGAAAATCATGTAAGCCACTTCTTCAAACTGGCAGTTTTCAGCCAAGTCTTGGACGTCATAACCACGGTAGGTTAGACCTGCTCCACTTTTGCCTACGGTTGATAGTGCTGTCTTTCCTGCGACTTGTCCGCGTAATCCTGCGCCTGTGAGGACTTTTCCTTCAGCCATTTTTAATTCTCCTGTTTAAACAGCTTGTCTAATGTGTTTTCAAAGGTGTGGTAATCGAGAAATTCGTAAAGTTCTTTGCGCTGTTGCATTTTGTCGAGGACGTTGCCTTGGGTGCCGTCATTGCGAATGGCATGCATGACTTCCAGTGCTGCCTTTTGCATGGCACGGGTCGGTGACAGTGGGTACAGCACCATCGAGATGCCTTGTTCTGCCAGTTGTTCTTTGGTGTAGTATGGGGTATCGCCAAATTCGGTGATGTTGGCCAATACAGGGACACCAACTGCATCACAGACGGTTTTGTACATAGTAATGTCAGTCATTGCTTCGGCAAAGATCGCATCGGCACCGGCTTCTACACAAGCACAAGCACGGTCAATCACCGCTTGTAGGCCTTCTTTTTGTAGGGCATCGGTACGAGACGGTTTTGTACATAGTAATGTCAGTCATTGCTTCGGCAAAGATCGCATCGGCACCGGCTTCTACACAAGCACAAGCACGGTCAATCACCGCTTGTAGGCCTTCTTTTTGTAGGGCATCGGTACGGGCCATCACCACAAAGTTTGCATCGGTTTTAGCATCGACTGCGGCTTTTACGCGGTCGACCATTTCTTGTTGGGTGACGATTTCTTTGTTGGGGCGGTGGCCACAGCGCTTTTGGGCCACTTGGTCTTCGATGTGAACTGCGGCTGCACCTGCAGCAATCATTTGTTTCACAGTGCGGGCAATGTTAAATGCCCCACCCCAACCGGTGTCAATATCGACCAGTAACGGGGTGTCTACACGTTCGGTAATGCGGCGTACATCTTCCAAAACATTATCCAGACTGGTCATGCCTAAATCAGGCAATCCATAAGAGTAGCTGGCTACACCAGCACCCGAAAGGTAGATGGCCTTGTAGCCCACCTGTTTCGCCATCATTGCTGCATAAGCATTGACTGTACCGATAATTTGTAATGGTTTTTCCACTTCCAGTGCTTGTCTAAATCTTAAGCCTGCAGATTTTTGTTCTGTCATCGTCCTTTCCTTGACGCGTTATGAATGAATGTGAAGTGTTGTTTATTCCACTGCGAGTAAAATTGAGCCATAGCTTGCTCGTAAATCTTTTTTCAGGACTTTGCCTGTGCCACCGACAGGAATGCTATCGACAAAAACCACGCGATCAGGAATTTGCCATTTCGCAATTTTGTCCGTGTAATAATCTAAAAGTTCAGCTTCTGATACCTGACTGACTGCGGCCTTTTTCGCAATGAGTATAGGTCGTTCATCCCACTTTGGATGTGTCGCAGCAATGACTGCCACCATGTCTATTTCAGGGTGTGCGATGGCAATATTTTCCAGTTCAACTGAGGAAATCCACTCTCCGCCTGATTTGATCAAATCTTTAGAACGGTCACTAATGACCATATAGCCATCTGGGTTAATGGTTGCCATATCACCCGTGTCAAACCAGCCATCTGCGGTGAGTGCATTGTTAAATTGATCAAAATAAGACTCTACGATCCAGTGCCCTTTAATTTGCAAATGTCCTGTGGTTTGTCCATCTGTAGCCAATTCAGTGCTGCCCTTTTCAGCATCACAAATTCGAATGCTGACCCCAAATGGTGGGCGGCCTTGTGCATAGCGCAAGCTCGATTGGGCCGAGTTATCCCACTGCAAATGTTTGGCCTTAAGTTGATTCACCACACCCAAAGGACTGGTTTCCGTCATGCCCCATGCGTGAATGGTTTCACACTGAAAATCCTCTTTAAACGTTTTAAGCATTGACGGTGGGCAAGCCGCGCCCCCGACCACATTGCATTTTAAGCTGTCTAACTTGCTGCCAGATTGCTTCGCTGTTGTAAGCAGCCCTTGCCAAATAGTTGGTACACCTAAAGCTGTCGTCACTTTGTATTGATCAATCAGCTGAACCAAGCTTGCTCCATCTAACATTGGCCCCGGTAGCACCATACTGCAACCGGCCATAGCCGCTGCATATGGCGTGCCCCATGCGTTGACATGGAACATAGGAACAACCGGCAAAATGCAATCTTGTGCTGAAAAATTAAATGAATCGGGTAAACAGGTTGCGTAACTATGCAAGATAGTAGAACGGTGGCTGTATAAAATCCCTTTAGGATTCCCTGTCGTACCCGAGGTATAACACAGTGAACTGGCTTTAGTTTCATCCAGTTCAGGCCACTCAAAATGTTCCCTTTGTTGTGCGATTAACTCATCATAAAACAGCACTTCAGGTAAAGCTTTTTGAATGTCTTCATCATAAGCATCGAGGCAGATAAAATGCTCTACATAGGGAATGGATGGTTTAATCGATAACACTAGATTTAGAAAGGTTTTATCAAAAATCAGTGCCTTATCATTCGCATCATTGATAATATAACTGAGCTGCTCAGGAAAAAGTCGCGGGTTAATGGTGTGGCAAACCAACCCACTGCCTGATATGCCATACCACGTTTCTAAGTGACGATGATTATTCCATGCAATGGTGGCCACACGGTCGCTGACCGCAAAACCGAATGACTGCAATACATTGGCAAAGCGCTTTGAGTTTTTAGCAATTTGTCCCCAGTCTGTATGCAGCATCGACCCATCAGTATTTTTAGAGATAATGGCTGTATCTGCATGATAACGAGCAGCATGTTCAATCAGGCTGCTAATCAACAAAGGTTGAAACATCATATTTCCAATCATCAGAAACTTCCTTTTTTAAAATCTTTTTAGACTTATTGTTTAAGATCCGCATATCATCGGTCTTGGTCATTTGTTTTTTAAAATACTGTCTTTTTCCATCTTCATTTTGTCATTTGGTTGCGTTATTTAGTCATTTGGTCACTTATACACAAAAAACTTAAATCTTCTAATTTATTGTTTTAATTAATTATTTATAAAAATATTCAATATTATAAAAAGTGATAATTAACTCAAAACGAATCTGAGAGACATGCTCCTGATTTCATATAATTTTTTAAGCCTTGAATGAAAAACACGTTGCGTAAGGTCAAGCTGGAATAGAGGTACACTCTAGAGAATTCAAGAAAAGACGTCTTATGAGAAATTTAAAGAGATAGTGCAAATGTGGACAGATTGAATGATTTTAAGCACCCATCAAATGCCGAAAGCATATTTTAAGAAATAAGAATGAAGCTTAATCGGCACACTTTAAGCATGCAGATTCATACGTCTCCAACGTCCGGGGGTAATGCCATACCAACGCTTAAATGCACGAGTGAAATTAGCTTGGTCGTCATAACCAACTTGATTGGCTACTTCTATAATCATGAGTTTTTTGTTTTTGAGTAACTCCGCTGCAATTTTCTTGCGTGTCGCTTCAAGCAAGGCTTCAAAACTGGTCTGATGTTTATTTAAGTAACGGTACAGCGTAAAACGGTGAATCGAGAAATATTCAGCCACACGTTCGACATTACAACTTCGGTGCGGCAATAATTCCTCAATAATTTTACAAATTTGACCAATCATATCGACACGATCATGGCTTTGCAGTTCAGACAAATGCTGACGCAAAAATTGATCTAACTGACGATCATGCCCTGCTCTTTTTTGATCCAGTTGTTCCTGCGGAAATAAAATTTCATGCTGTGACTGACTAAACCACACAGGACAGCCAAATGCTTTTTCGTACAGATGCGCACACTTCGGCTTTGGATATGAAATACGCACCAATGCTGGACGCCAAGATTTCCCCAAAATCAGCTCGATAATAGACACCATCGCAACCAAATAAGCAGTTTGATATTGTTCTTTTCCAGGAATATCACCATCGATATGCATGCAAATACGTGCATAGCCATCATCTTCTTTCAAATCTAACTTTTGCCCTCTGTACCACATACTGCCGTATTGAAAGAGGCTCTGCATAGCATCCCGCATGGTCGCGGCATTCAGCACCAGAAAACGTAATGGGCCAATATTTGAAAATTGTGCTTTTTTTCCAATGACTAAACCCAAATGATCACAGCCTGTTAATGCTTCAACGGCTTGAAAAATACTGCCCTGTGTTTGTAGAGAAATTGGCAATAAATTGTTCTTTAAATCTTCGCGCTGAATCCCAAAATGTTCAAATACAGTACGTGCATCGAAACTATGTTCTTCTAAATAGTTGGCAATCAGGTTCAAAATACCAATGGGATTGGACTGTGGTTGTCGTGTTAAATCGATACTATGCATAGTTCCCTCTATATATGTCGATATATTCAGCACATGACTGTCTGATATGTTTCTTCATTTTGAATATTTAATACTTCAAACATGCTTTCAAAATTTGGATTGCAATGTAATCTGATGCAAATACAACGAAAGCATGGTTTGTTTAGACCATGCTTCAGATGAGCCAAATATTCACTTTCAAACAAACATCCTAGCTCTTTTTAAAAATTCACTTTGAATGCGAGCGAGGCGAAATCTCGGTCATCGATGGTACTGAAGTCATTTGAACCAAAGAAACTGGTATAGGCCATTTCTGCGGTATATCTTTGTCGGTATGTTGCAGACACAGCTGCGGCAACACTCATTTGACCTTCCTGAAATTTTTGACTAAAGCCATCGACATCATGACGGAACAACACACTCGGGGTAATCACAGTTGCAGGCAGCAAATCTTTATAAACTAAAGCACCGCGCAAACGGTATCCATATGACCATTCTGTAAAAAAGCCTTCAGTATTACAAAAGCGTTCATTTAAACGGTCAATTTCATCATTCGACAGATGTGCCGTTCCATAAGGCGTACATTGGTTGGCTTTGGTTTCTGGATCATAAGCACCCGATGACAGTTCACTACGACCAAAAGCACCGACACGACCAAAACGGTTATTCCCAATCTCACCGATATGATTCACCGCCAATTCGGCAGCCCAAGTAAAGGTATTGGCTCCAAGGACATTTGCTAGGCTATTACCGGCTCCGAGTGAAAACTGGGTCACGGGTGCACGGGCATAACCTTGCAAATATTGCCCAAACTCTGCCGATGTTCCTGCATCTGTTAGTGGGGTATTTTTGTCTAAGACTTGTGCATAGACAATATCCGTGCCATTAAACTGCAAAGGCTGGTTGGGTTTATGGGTTAACTCACTAAACACAGAGGTCGTACCGACTTTGCCTGCCAAGCTAAGTCCATACATTTTGATGTCTTCAGGATAGATCGAGAAAAACTGCGCGGTACTAAAGTTTGCAGGTCCTGCCGCAGTGACAGCGGTCCCGTCAAAATTCGCGGTTCGATTGTGATAATTTGCAAAATATAGCCCAAGCTCAGCATTGTTCAACTTGGGCAACGTTTGCTTTAAAGAAAAACCATACTGTCCGCTGTCTTTGGCATAACGACTTTCACTACGCGGGATATAAGATTTGGCATCTAAAGCCGTGTCGGTAAGTTTATCGCCCGGCATCACGGTAATAACGATCGGCCCACAGTTTTCTGGCACAAAGTCTGAAATGGCAAAGAATGTCCCACAACCATCGACCACAGACGGTCTAAACTTAAACTGATAGAAACCTTCAAATTTCAAATGTTCATTGATTCCCGCTTCAAAGGAAAACATTTCTGTTGGTATCACACGCTCTCGTGCATCACCACCTGGACGGTTCATCGCAGCATAATCAAAAGCACTGACACTATTGAGTCCATTTTGGAAGAACTGTGATTTACCCCACTGCAAGGTATGTTTGCCCAGTTTAATATTGGCACTTTGCCCATTATCTAAAGCAAAGTTTTTCCAAACATAGGCATCCCACAGGTCGATGCCCTTAAATTTCGCCAGTCGGGGCCACGCCGAATCATCAAAAGCTTTTAAATCACCTTCACCTGTTTCATAAGCATGGTCATACCAATACTTCGCACTGACTACTGCACCCTGCTGTTTTCCTTTTAAGTTCAGCTCGGTAAAACCTTTCACCACTTGTGAAATCACATCGCCTTCATTAAAGTTCACGCGACCATCATCACCATTGATATCAATACTATGGCCTTCTTTTCCAATATGGTTTGCGTCAGGTTTATAGACCAGTGAACTAGATGCCTCTTGGGTACTCCAGTTTGTCCCAAAGCTCAGTGCGGTTTTGGTTTCAAGCTTCCATTCCTCATTGAGATCAAAACTCGCTGCTGAAACTTCTGAGATGACTAAAGCAAGGCTTAAACAAAGAACCGTTTTTTTCATCAATGAAATATGATGATTTTGTCTATTTAAAGACACAAATTGACCGACCATATCATCTCCATATCGATATGATTTATTTTTAAATACTGTGTTTTATTTCCATACAAATGCTGAAAATTACTGGCGATTACACCGCCACCTTCCACAAAGAACCTTTCTTTAAACTCAACATTTTCTCTCCACATCTCTATTTATTCTGTAAAGCCATCCTTTGGCTCTGGATTTAAATTAACTGTTTTAAAATGTTCAAATTTGTCTTTTGGTCATGCAAATTTGTCTTTAGGTCATTTGCATGGATTGATTTTTCGAGATTGAAATGCAAAGGTGAAATCTGTGCCTTGACTAAGAAACTTGCTCTATTCGTAAAGCATCCAACTGCAAGATCAACTGTTCCACCTGCGGCCAATCGCCAAAACCTGCTGCTAGGTTCAAATGCCCTACAGCACCTGCATTGACCAGTTGACTACCCCATATCTCTGCCATTGCTTCAACGGCTTGATACTGCGCTAAATGGTCATTGGTACTCGCCACCACAATGCTTGGAAATGGCAGTTTTTGTGTCGGTAATGGGCTCCATCCTTCGTTTTTAAGAATCTCAGGACTTGGATAATGCTCAGACCAGCTTTCCGCCAAATCAGGTGGTGTAACCAGCAACGCCCCTTGAATATCATGCTGATGCAACGCAGCCCAATGTACAGTCATCAACACACCTGCGCTATGCGCCACCAAAATAACCGGCCCTTCAATTTTTTTCAGCTCGGCTTCAATGCGAGCAACGCGGTTTGCACAATTCAATTTGTCCGTTTCTGCTGGCGGGACGGCGCGAACTTTTACGAGTTTCGCCTCAAGCAATGTTTGCCAATGTGCAGCAACATGATCACGCAAACCCGGAATAATGAGGACTGTTGCCTGTGTAAATATTTTTTCCATGGATACACCTATTTAAGCCTAATGCTTTTTAAGCAATGCGGCGCATTGTTATATCCAACATAGAGGGATGGTCGCCATTTCGATATACATAGGGCGACATTTGCTTTTCATTTGATGACAAATCATCAAATCTATAACATATTAGAATACACCCCATGAATATTTTAAATATCTGATTTTAATAATATAAGTGAAACTTTTAGTTTAATTTATGCAACACATTTCACGTTTTTCTTCAAATTTTGCCGATTGCTTAAAAAAATAACTGCCTCAATAATACGCTTGCGTTTCAGAAAGGATCCGCTGAAACCATAAAAAAAATAGCAAATGAAAAGGAAATTAAAATGAGTCAAATCTGTAAAATAGTCGTGCCTTTTGCATGCCTATTGTCAGTAAATTTTGCTTATGCGGATTCTACAAACTTTAAACGTTGGGCTGTTAGTGCAGGTTGGATGCATGTCATGCCTCAGGGGAAGGCAAACTCCACCCATGTCACAACGGCGGTTGAAGAAGGCGGTAGTTATGGTGTCGGCTCTTTATATGGGGCCGATCTTGGTAAATATGCAACCAACAGCAAAGAATTGACTGGTTTGGGGAAAATCATGTTTGATGCCTTTGTCCGAAATAGTCAGAAAGACCCAAACTATAAAGTGCCTGATAGTTTTATGAATGGTGCTAGATCCAATATCACGGGCATTTCGGACTATACCGCTGATGGTGGTATGGAAATTGATGATACCGATACCTTGGGTCTGACTTTAAGTTATTTTGTCAATGACAATGTCTCTTTAGAGCTAGTGGGAGGAATTCCTCCTAAAGTCGATGTCAAAGGCGTAGGTGAAATTCGTGCAACGGCTTTATCTACGTCGAATTCGTCTCACCTACCTGCACATACACCACCTACCTATTTTGATGGTTTAGAACTGCTCAAAGACACTTTAATTACAGACCTTGGTGCGCATGGCACGGTGGCTGAAGTGACCGCATGGACACCAGCAGTCACAGCAAAATACCACTTTGGTACTTCGGGTAAAAATAAGTTCCGCCCTTTTGTAGGTGCGGGCGTGGTGTATGGACATTTCAATAAATTAAAGCTCAATGGCGGTGTCGAAGAAGATCTGATCCAAGCGGGCTATATGATTGACAATATTTTGAATGGCCGCGCAGGTGAAGCACTACATGGCGGCAAAGGCAGCTCTACAGCAACCCCTGAGGTGAAAGTCAAAACCAGTGATGCCTTTGCACCTGTACTGACCGCAGGCTTTACCTATGACTTTACCGACCGTTGGTTTAGTACAGGTTCACTCAGCTATATGCCTAACTTTAATAACGTCGCAACTGTGACTGTCACCGACACCTCTACAGGTCGACAATTAATTAAGTCCACCACCAAGATTGATCTCGACCCATTAGTGACTTATGTCGGGGTTGGCTATCGTTTCTAAAAGTTAGAAAATACTGAACACCTCAAATGAAGCATCAAACTCAGATTTTTAGCAACTCAGGTTGGTCACTTTGCCCACCCAAATCAATCTCTGAAAATACTCTCGTTTGAGGCTCAAGCTATCGCATTTCATTTAAAGGCTAATTCTTATTCGATATAGGAATTAGTCATTTTTAAATTTGAACAGTTTCTTGATAAAATAAAGTCTATTTTAATCAAAAATCCGCACAACTTAAGTACAGAAACTGATACTTTTATAGTACTGGATATTGCTTAAAAATAAGTTCAGTCAGGACGACTGAAGTAAAAATAGGGAGCTTAAAGTGATTCCACTTGCCCATACGGCTGTACTCAAAAATTATTTGAATGTTAGCCAACAATTCAACTTCAATCCTTATTATTTGCTTTCTAATGCAGGACTTAATCCTGCGCAGCTCAATGACCCGAAACAACGTATCCCTGTCGACAAAGCCATTGCGCTGTTAGAACAATCTGCTGAAATGAGCGGCTGCGAAGTATTTGGACTGCTTATGGCGGAACAGCGTCAGATTGCCGACTTTGGTGAATTGAGTCTATTATTAAGTTATCAGCACACTTTACGAGATGCGCTACAAACCATTGTTATGTATAGAAACTTCATTAACAATGCGCTTGAGATGTATATTGAAGAAGCTGGAAATACCGTGATTATTCATTTGGAAGTTGTGGGCGCATCGACCGCATACAGCCGCCAAGCCATTGAATTGGCTTTGGGTGTCACCCATCGTTTTTGTGCCATGTTGCTTTCGCAAAAGTGGCGTCCTTTGGGTGTACATTTCACTCATAGCGCACCTCAAAACTTGGCTATTCACCAGCGAGTTTTTGGTTGCGCTTTAGAGTTTGGTAGCGAATTTAATGGTATTGTTTGTACAGTAGCAGAGCTAGATAAAGCCAACCCACAAGCCAACACCGCCATGGCAGATCATGCGAAGCGCTATCTTGATATTGATTTGCTGCAAAATGAAAATGAATCCTCTATCATTTTCGATATTCGAAAAAGTATTTATCTCCTTTTACCTATGGGACGTGCCACGATTGATCAAGTGGCAAATTTACATGGGATCAATGTCAGAACCTTACAGCGCAGATTAGAAGCCTCTCAAACCAGTTTTAGTATTTTAACCAACGATGTACGTCGGGCTTTAGTCTTCCGCTATCTGCAAAATATGAACTACTCTTTGGGACAAGTCTCAGACATTTTGGGCTATTCTATGCCAAGTTCTTTCACCCGTTGGTTTATTGGTCAATTTGGCGTTTCACCCCTAGCTTGGAGAAATGATCATAAAGGTTCTGCTCATTAATAAGCACATGAAATAGATCTACTTGAAATTAAAGCTGATTCATCCTATGTGAATGAATCAGCTTTAATCATTTAAACGCCAATGTAATACAGCATTTTGCCAGTCTGTGCGCTTCAATCATTGACTGGCAAATAACGTACTGAGTAGCTCAATGTTGTAAAGTCATTAGAACATCCAATGCATCAACAAAAGTACCAAGACCACAAGGAAAATACTCTCTCCCACCATCAATAAGATCGGTTTGATACCTACTGTCGCGAGTTCTTTAAACTGTGTTTTCATACCCAATGCACTGATTGAAATAATCAAACACCAGCGCGACAACTCATTCATACCACCTTGAACCACCACAGGCACCCAGCCTGTACTGTTTACACAGGCCAAAATTAAAAATCCAACAGCAAACCATGGTAATAATGGCGGACGCGGCCCTGTAGACTCTACGCCCTGCATGCGTGTAATCATGGCTGCGCAAATAATCACAGGCAATAACATCGCTACACGCATCAGTTTTACCACCGTTGCGGTATCGCCAGTTTCAGTCGACATGCTATAGCCCGCGCCGACCACCTGAGCAACATCATGAATAGTTGCACCCAAGAATACTCCGGCTTCAGTCGGTGACAAGGCCAACCATTCTGCAATCATCGGATACACAATCATGGCTATGGTGGACAGCGCTGAAACGCCAATCACCGTAAATAATGTCGCCTTTTCTTTTTGTGGGTGGTTCGGTAAAGCAACCGATAAAGCCAGCGCAGCCGAAGCACCACAAATGGCCGTTGCACCGCCTGTCAGCATACCAAATAGTTTTTGAAAGCCTATTAACTTTGCAACGATAATTGAAACTGAAATCGTGACAATAATTAAGGTGATCACGAGTGCAATAGGCTGCCAACCCAATGCGGTGATTTGCGCTAAAGTAATCCGCATTCCAAGCAGTGCAATACCAATGCGCATCACCGTTCGTGCAGTGAACTCAATACCTGCTTTACAACGGCCTTCAACCGACAAAAAACTCAGCCCCATACCCAGTAATAAGGCAAACAGCATGACAGGAGCACCATAGTGTTCCGATAAAAAACTTGCCGCTGCCGCTGCCACCAAGCTGATGCTAAAACCAGGTGCCAAAGTTTGAACTTTCTGACGAATATTATCTGCATAGCTGAGGCTAAATTGGCTTGAACTATTCATGTTGTTCTCCGCTATCTAGCACGATCAACACCTGTTCTCCAACCTTCTGTACAGGATAAGACGCAACACGGAGTTTCGTGGAATTGAGGAGGTAGCCACTGGCCAAGTCAAAACGCAGCCCGTGCGCACAACATTGGATGACTTTTCCCTCTAACTTGCCGCCACATAAGGACGCGCCCTGATGTGGGCAACTGTCATCAATGGCATAGAGCTGATGTGCAACGTTAAACAAAGCCAATGTCTTATCACCAACTTGCAAGAAGCAACGTTCACCTAAAGCAGGAACTTTGGCTTGAGGGACTTCAAAATGTGTAGTCATGCTATTTCTCTCCGTTCGACCAGAACATCGAGCATGGCTTGATAAAGTTCATCCGCAGGACGGGCACCGACCATGGCAAAGCTACGATCAAAAACAAAATACGGCACGCCTTTCCCTCCCGTATCACCATTAAAAAATGGCATATGCGGTTTCTGTAAGAGCTCCTCAATCAGCTCCTCAGAAAAACCACAATACGTGGCAATTTTACGCAACACCTCAGTGTCACTAATATTTTCTGAATGATGAAAATAGGCAGAATACAGCCCTTCGAGGAGTCGATCACTCTGGGCTGCATCACATATTTTGTTTGCGTTTGCATAAAAACTATGTGCTTTGGCTGTATTTGGCATACGTGGAATACGGTCAAAGTCGAGATCAATCGAAACCGCTTTGGCCGCCTCACGAACTTGTGCTTGACGCATCCGGACAGCGGTCATACTGCCCAGTCTTTGTAAGTAAAATGCATTGAAAGGAATGCCATCCATAGGAATATGTGGCAAAAGCTGCACCCCCTTCCACTGAAGTTTCACAATGACGTCGGGATGGCTATATCGTAATTTTTCTATTGCGACCTGTAACTGACGTTTCCCGATCATGCACCACGGGCAAATAAAATCAAAAAAAACTTCAATATTGATTTCACGAGTCATCACTTATCATCCGTATCTAATGCTGGGTTGTGTTGAATATTCAGCGGTATTGCCTGCGCATTAAAACGGGCAACATCGCGTACATAATGTTGTTTTGCGTAGAAAAATACCGCCGCAGCTGCAATGCTCATCAGCGGCATGAGTTGAAACGCACTATGTAGTCCGATCAGGTCTGAAACTTTGCCGACCACTAAAGGCCCCAAAGCTAGACCTAGGAAATTGTTGGCTAAGGTTAATGTTGCAAAAGCTGTGCTATGAACAGAGTTATGTGTGAGGTTTGCGACCATGGCGCTTGATGGGCCATTGGTACCTAGTGCAATAAACATCCCAAGGCAGATCATCAGTAACTGTGCATTACCCGCAGGTATAGCAAATGCAATGGATAACAACACACAGCCAATCAAGCAAAATGCAATGGCTAACGTTACTTTGCGAACGGGACGATCTCGACCTAAGCGGTCACACAACATGCCGCAAAGAATGGTGCCAACCGCACTACTGAGCACGATAAGTGCTGCAATTAACCCAGCTTTGTCGGTGCTCATGCCGTAGTAACGGTTGAGATAACTCGGGAACCAAACGATCACCGTGCCACCCACAAACAACTGCAAACCACTGCCAATATAAGTTGCAATGACTGAGCGGCTAGAATAAATAGAACGTAATGGGTTGGTCGATTTATCGTGTTTTTGTTCTGCGCGAAGTTGACGACAAGTCTTGCCAATTTTTGTTTCTTTCACAATGACTGGATATAAAAAGGCCAGAATCAGCCCAAATACAGCCATGCCTGCAAATGCCCAGCGCCAACCGAAATGCTCAGCCATCACACCACCAAGCGCCATGCCTAAAAATGAACCGAACACGCCACCCGCCATAAAAGCACTGGCTAAAGTGGCACGCATATCGCGTGGGAAAACCGCAACCACGACTGCTATACCGACACTGCCATACGCTGCTTCACCCACGCCGACCATAAAACGAGCTATGAACATTTGTTCATAGTTTTCCGCAATAGCGCAGCCTAAAGTGGCTAAACTCCATAGCACGGCCATAAGTGTTAAGCTTTTCACCTTACCAAATCGGTCTGCCAAAATGGATAAAGGCAACGTCAATAAGCCCACCATTAACGCCACAATGCCACTGAGTAAACCGAGCTGGCTATCGCTCAGTGTCCACTCACTTTTGATCAAAGGAAAGACCGCATTGAGCACTTGGCGTGACATATAGTCAGAGATGAGCAAGCCAAAAGTTAAAGCAAAAACCAACCACGCATACTTACGTGGTACTTCAATCGATGTATCTAAACCATCTGTAGAACTGGCATATTGATGCGCGCCCATACGACCTCCTTGTGTTTCTTATACGTTCTAATTCTCATTCTTCATAAAAATTGCACTTGATCCGCAGCACAATCATCTTTTTAACTAAGTCCGAGTCAACATTCCATTTGACTCGGCTTATGTTCATTTACTTGTTTTAATCGTGACTTATTAACCGGCTTTACGATTCATTTCATATGAGTTTTGCTCAGATGCAACTTCATGAATACGTTGTGGAACACCTTTTTGACCCGCTTTACGGTTCGGCGCCATACCATTGGCCAGCAAGGTTTCTTCAATACTGTTGTACTGCACACCAATACGGTAAATCTCACGCGCTTCTTTGCCAGTCGCCACTTCACGACCAAGCTCATGGGCAATACGAACCGTTTGTTCAATTTGCTGCACTGAACCAAAACGCTCACCGCGGTGATCAATAATCGTATCTTCATTCCCCACGCGTGCATGCAAACCCATGGCCATAGACATGGTGTTGAACGGCAAAACGTTTTTCAGTAATGATTCTGAAGTTAAGGTGCAGCCGTCTGGAACACGGTGAATAAAGTTAAAGAAGTTAAATGGATTTGGACCATCAAAACCACCACCTATGCCAATCCACGTCAGGTTCAATGGTCCCATGTATAAGCCTTTACGCACCATACGTTCTAAGGTTTCTAAGCCGTGCATACCGGTTAGCTGAAAATGTGGCTGAATACCATTTTGAGTGAGACGCTTTAAGTGTTCAGTCAACCATGCAGGTCCTGCGGGTACTGTCATTTCTGCATACGCTTCTTGAATAGCAGGATGCTCAAGTGACGTGCCTTTTAAGTACTCTGGGTACAGCAGCTCCATAATATTCATTTGCGTGGTGTTCACTGCAACCGTCACCTGATCTGGTTTTGGAGTCAGTTCTGCCAACATATGACGGGTATCATCACTGAGCCAAAGCGCAGCTTCACCTTCGCTTTCAGGTGCAAATGAAATTGAACCACCGACCTGAATAATCATATCAGGTACAGCTTCACGCACGCCTGCGATTAGCTCATTGAACTTAGACAAACGCTTTGAGCCTTTGCCATCCAGTTCACGTACATGCAAGTGCAGTACAGTTGCACCCGCTTCATAGCACTCCACTGCTTTTTGAATTTGCTCGTCCATCGTGACAGGGATGTCTTCTGGAAAATCTTCTGGCATCCACTCTGGACCATAAGGAGCAACCGTAATAACCACTTTATCCATATTTTCTGGGTGCAAAGAATCGTCAAAGAATTGCATGTGCATCTTCCTTTATATTGTTCAAATTGTGAATTTAATTAAATATTTTAATGTTCAAACTTAGTACGTCTGGTCGCCAATAATGCCCGCGCGTTCCATTTTTCGGTGGCATGCAGGATAGTCCATCACAGCATAATGCTGTGTGCTACGGTTATCCCAAATGGCAATACTGTTTGGCTTCCAGCGCCAACGAACTTGGTACTCTGGAATGGAGGCTTGTGAAATGAGATAGCGTAGTAAATCAGCTGCCCCTGGATTAGCATCTTGCCCAAAACGGACGCGCTCTTTGGTGTGGTAGTTGGTAAAATGAGTAGTAAATGCATTCACATACAGGATTTTTTCGCCTGTTTCTGGGTGAGTACGTACTACTGGATGTTCAGCATCGGGGAACTGTGCTTTCAATGCTAGACGTTTTTCAATTGGCATTGCTGCACCAAAACTGGCTTCGATACTATGACGTGCACGCAAACCATCAATTTTAGCTTTGATCTCTTCAGGTAAGTTTTCATAAGCCAAAATCATATTGGTCCACATGGTGTCTCCACCGACCTGTGGCGCTTCGACACAACGTAATACGCAACCCATTGGCGGAATTTCACGCCAGCTGGCATCGCTATGCCACGCATTTTCATAACGATCGATCGGACTATCTGGGCTTTTATAAATTTGCACCAAACCCGGATGATCTGGATGACTCCCTACCGCAGGATGGTCTTCCAACTGCCCAAAACGCTCTGCAAATGCCACATGTTCAGCACGAGTTAAATCTTGATCTCGAAAAAACAACACTCGATGCTTAAGAAGGTTCGAGCGAATTTCACTAAATAAATCTTGATCGTGAATCGCATCTGCCAAATTTATGCCGCTGAGCTCTGCGCCAATATTGCAGCTTAATTGTTCAATTTGCATAAGAAATCCTTTCTAATAACAAACTTAAATAACGAAAATAGATGAACCCGTTGTTTTACGTGCCTCTAAATCACGGTGTGCTTGTACGGCATCTTTAAGTTCATAACGTTGATTAATTTCAATTTTGATTCGACCACTTGCGACATGGTCAAATAGCTCATTGGCCAAAGCTTGCTTTTCAGCAGGGTCGGCAATGTAATCCGCCAGTGCAGGACGTGTAATATATAGCGAGCCTTTCATGGCAAGCAGCACTGGATTAAAGTCTGGAATCGGTCCAGAAGCTGTACCCACGCACACCATTAAACCGCGACGCTTTAACGAATCTAATGACGACATAAAAGTGTCTTTGCCCACACTATCAAAGACCACATTGACACCGATGCCATGGGTTAATTCGCGCACACGCTCAGCTACATTTTCATGGCTATAGTTAATGACATGGTCACAACCATAAGCTTTTGCAATCGCCGCTTTTTCGTCAGATGACGTTGTACCAATCACGATTAAACCCAGCAACTTCGCCCACTGTGAAACGATTAAGCCCACACCACCTGCCGCGGCATGTAATAAGATCGAGTCACCTTTTTTAAAATCATAAATACGACGCATGAGATAGGCAGACGTCAAACCACGCATGGTCATGGCAGCCGCAGTTTCACATGAGATACCTTCAGGAAGTTTGATCAGAACATTTGCGTCAATTAATCGTGATGTGCTGTAAGCACCCAAGGTATTTAAAAAGCCGGTATAAGTGACACGGTCACCCACTTGAAAGTCGGTAACCCCCTCACCTACAGCCTCAATCACACCTGAAGCCTCTACACCCATGCCATTTGGCAGTGGAATTTGGTAGGTACCGTCACGGAAATAAGTGTCAGCATAATTTAGCCCTACTGCCACATGACGTAGAAGAACTTGCCCTGCGGCTGGCTTTCCTACTTCTATATCTTCGTAGCGCATTACTTCAGGAACACCCGACCCATAGAATCGTATTGCTTTATTCGACGTCATTTTTCTATCCATGCTATATTTTTATTCAGTGATTAATCACACATCAAAACTACAACACTCAATAGAGCAACACTTTACATAAGGCGACATTCACTTAGCATTTTACGACATCGTAATGCAGTTAGACTATCCAAACCACTTAAAATTTTTTATATATAAATTGTTTAAAATCAATCATTTTTATTACAACTATCATTTATTTAAATACTTATATGGTTACATTTGAAATGAATGCTTCGTAGCACAAATTTATCAACCCATGCTGTACTTTAAAGTATCCAGCAACACACCAAGTTTGAGCAACAGTAAGTCATCACTAAACGTCCCATCTCTTTTTATTTTCAAACCATCTTAAATCTAGATACTAAAAATAGAGATATGAATTAGATGATTTAGCAGGTATGACTCTTTCGACAAGGCACGAGGTGCAGATTCTCCCACGTGCTGGACTAATGTGGATTAAACAAAAGCTCATGGTATAGGAAGACCGAATGTCTTAAACAATGAAACATCGAGCTGAAACTTACTGGTATTGAAACAGTTCCATTTTTAGTACCATTTCAACATGGTGCTTAAAAGAATGCTGATCTAAGCCCTTTAAGCCGAGTTGATAGATCCCTTCTAAACCGCAAACAAAAGCAATCAAACGCCAAGCAATGTCTTGACTAGAACTTACTGTAGAAACTTTAAATTCTTGCTGAGTAATCCCCTGCTCAATGGTAGCCACTAAAGAGTTATGCCATTGTTCCATTGTTACCTTATAAGCTTTTTTAATTTCCTGATCCTGTTCAATTAAAATCTCAGCCTCATTCCATAAACGTAAATAAGGTTGTGTTTGTTCAATATTTTCAATGCCGAGCAATAAAAATATGCGTTCAAGACTACTATTGGTTGTGATTTGATCTTCCACTTGATCGAGCTGATTCATCAACTCAATAAATACTTCAGCTTTTAAGTGCGAGCTTGATTCAAAATGATGATGCACTTGCCCTGTCGAAACTTGGGCTTCAGCGGCAATCCTACGCACAGTTAAACCATTAAGCCCTTCTAGTAGTGCTACGCGTTTTGCTGCATCTAAAATCATCGTACGACGCTGTTCACGGTTTAAATAGTTCATTGCATTAGTATTCAACAGAGTTTACAAAACAGATATTAAACAAAGTTGGACACTTGTTCAAGTATGGATATAATAAGCAAACTTGAACAAGCGTCCAACTTTAATTAGGTGTTTTATGTCCCGCAAATGGGTGATTTTGGCAATCATCGTACTCATTTATTTACCTGTTTCGATTGATGCAACAGTACTCCACGTTGCGATCCCGACATTGAGTTCAACACTCTCTTTGTCAGCCAATGAAATGTTATGGGTCATCGATATTTATTCGCTGATTATGGCTGGGCTAATTCTGCCAATGGGCGCGTTGGGAGATCGCATTGGCTTTAAGCGCCTGATGTTAATTGGCGCAAGTATTTTTGGTGTGGCTTCATTGATGGCCGCATTTGCAAATTCAGCTTATATGTTGATTGCAGCCAGAGCCTTTTTAGGTGTCGGGGCAGCCATGATTTTACCGGCAACTTTGGCTGGTGTTCGAAACACCTTCTTAGATGAAAAACAGCGAAATTATGCTTTAGGGATTTGGGGAACCGTTGGTGGCGGTGGCGCTGCTTTTGGTCCTCTTTTAGGTGGTTTTATATTGGAACACTTTTCATGGGGTGCAGTATTCCTCATTAATGTACCCATTATTATTCTTGTACTCATTTTGACCTTATGGCTGGTTCCTAAACAAACAGTGCAAACCAAACAGCGTTTGAACCTGTTACAAGCACTAATCTTAGTGATCGCGATTTTAATGCTGATCTATTCGATTAAAACCTCAATCTACGCTTTTAGTTTTTGGATGGTGTTGTTTTTTGCTGTTGGATTATGCTTATTGGTGGGCTTCGTTCGGCATCAACTTCGTGCAGATCAACCCATGATTGACTTTAGTCTGTTTAAGAATCCTGTCATTTCAACCAGTATCGTGATGGCAATGGTTGCCATGATTGCCTTGGTAGGTTTTGAATTATTGCTTTCTCAAGAATTACAGTTTGTATATGGCTATACACCGCTTGAAGCGGGACTTTTTATTTTACCGTTTATGATAGCTATCAGTATTGGTGGTCCTTTCACCAGTGTTCTGATGAATCATTACGGCTTACGTCCTGTAGCAACAGTAGGCATGTTAATGTGTGCTGTATGTTTCTTTGGTTTAGCCATGACCGATTTTGGTGCACATTATATTCAAGCTTGGGTATGGATGGTGTT
The DNA here is from genome assembly GCF_902505955.1 of Acinetobacter sp. 8I-beige. Classification (NCBI taxonomy): domain Bacteria; kingdom Pseudomonadati; phylum Pseudomonadota; class Gammaproteobacteria; order Moraxellales; family Moraxellaceae; genus Acinetobacter; species Acinetobacter sp. 8I-beige. The sequence goes on from NZ_LR732790.1 coordinate 1,434,793, forward strand.
GATGGGTATCAGTGTTGAAATTGCATTATTGTCTTCTACAGCAGCCATTATGTCTGCCGTTTCCCCTGAAAAAGCAACCGCAGCTGGAGCAATTGAGGGTATGGCTTATGAGCTCGGGGCTGGTTTGGGAGTTGCTATTTTTGGATTGTTACTTTCATTATTCTATGCACACTCCATTGTTTTACCAGATACACTACCTGCAAATATGCTTACTGAAGCAAGCTCTTCAATTGGTGAAGCGATCTCACTGCTTCGACATTTGGACCCAGTGTTGATGCAAGAGCTTAAACAAGCAGCTTCAGACGCTTTTATTCATTCACATAGTAAAGTGCTCACTATTTCAGGTGTGATGTTTTTAATTCTTTCTGTCTTTGTTTGGCGAGCTTTACCAGATAAAGTGAAATCTGCTAATTTATAAATTATTAATAATATTCAACCATTTACACTTAAAAATAACGGGACTTTATGCAATCACAGTGATTTAAAACCAGTTATGACTGGAAATAGCGTTTAACTGATATTCGAAATTTGGTGGGAGCTTAGCTCCCCTCTTTAGTGTCTTTTTGTTTTACAGACCCAAGTAGCTCTTTACCCTCATATACCTGAATGTCACTAATATATTTCACTGTATTATTTAAAATATCTTCAGTGTTACAGCTTTCAACATAATCACATGAACAATACTTTCGTATTCTAATGTCCACAAAAACATATTCCCTATTAAAATATAGAACTTTCGGAAATACTGTATATTGGGATGACTGCTTTATTTTTTCTTCAAATACTTTGAAATTACCAACATTATTGACATTACTTATGACGTCATTAACTTTATTTAAGTGAGAACTCACTACAATAATAATAGTAGTAGAAAAAACCAACGTGAGTTTTACTACCTCTTCTTCTATTTCATCCATTTTATCAAGTAAATAATCTTCTACACTATAGTAATC
>NZ_LR732790.1:1435845-1495091 GCF_902505955.1 Acinetobacter sp. 8I-beige
GTTTATGATTATATTGTATAAATCATAAACCAGCATTATTCATTAATTTAAAGTCTAATTTATGATATTAATAAGAACAGGGAAAACAATAAAGAAACATAGTGATTCACTCCAATATGCCTCAATATTCTGAACACAAAAAATTAACAGCGACTGAATTCAATAGTTTAATGACTATGGCCATTCAACAATCATTTAATGCGATCGTCATTACAAATGCCTGCTTTGAGAATAATGGCCCACACATCCTTTTCTGCAATCCAGCATTTTGTGAAATGACAGGTTATAGCGAAGAAGAGTTAATTGGACAATCGCCCCGTATCTTACAAGGGCCTGAGACAGATCTAACCGTGATTCAGGAGTTAAAAGATTGCATATCTAATGGACTATTTTTCCATAACAATACGATTAATTATCGCAAAGATAAAACACCGTACGCTGTAGAATGGAACATCTCCCCGATTAAAACTGAAACAGGTGAAATCACCCATTTTGTATCCGTTCAACGAGATATCACGGAAAAAAATGAAAGTCTTAAATATCAAGCGATGTTGGTTGCAGCGATAAATACAACACCCGATACGATAGTGATCACGGATGATCAAGCTAGAATTAAATTTATGAATCATGCCGCAGAGGAAATCTCTGGCTACACCCTAGCAGATTTAAAAGATGAACCTATCACAAAATTATATCCACATGATCAAAAGCTGATAGAACTACAGAGAGTAAAAAATCAGGATACTGAAAATAAAGACCACGTATATGAAAAGCATTTCTTAGAGCTCGTTTCATCCCCTCTAAAAGACCGTAATGGCACAATTACACATAATGTGAGTATCGGTAGAAATATTAATCATCATATCGAGATCAAGAGTCAACTTGAAGAGTGGGCCAATTACGACAGTTTGACGAGCATTTTTAATCGTCGCTATGGTGAACATCTTCTAGATACCATTCAAAAAGACATGTGCAATGAAGATAACTCTTGCTGCGTGTTATTGGCTGATATCGATTACTTTAAAACCATTAATGATACTCATGGTCATGCATTAGGAGATAAGGTCTTACAACAAGTGATGCGTGAGCTCTCCAAAAATTTACGGAGCAAGGACACTCTCATTCGTTGGGGAGGAGACGAAATATTAATCGTATTACCAAGTATCAAACTAGATTCGGCTTTGAAAATGGCTGATCGACTACGCACAGTCATTGAATCTTGTAAGTTTCAGAGGATTGAAGAAGTTACTATGTCATTTGGAGTAGTGACTTGGAAAAAGAAAGAGCTTAAAACAAGTGTTCTACGAAGAGCAGACGAGCAATTATATCTTGCTAAAGCAAATGGACGTAACTGTATATTTCCAGACTCAGTACCTTAAGCTAAAATCCATTTATAGTACAAAAATCACTCAACCTATCCATTCACAAAAGATTTTTTGCTAGGAATACTTTTTAGCGATGTCATTAAACTACTTATTAACAAAAGTGTTCTGCCCGACATGGCCCTCTTCAAATTATCTAAAATAACTGTTCTATAATTTAAATAGATTTGAGGAGGAATCATTGGGGTTGGTTAAGATAATTGTAGTATTAGTCATCACGACCAAATTAAAACTAATAACGTTCAGATCAACTTGAAAATTTTACTGCTATTTAGACTTTGGAAGAACATTTCAAAACCAGGACGAATATCTTCGCCATCAACAGTGATATATCTTAAATTTGAATGCAACATTGTGCTGCAAGAGTTTTTATCTACAGTTGCCTGAATAGAGTATTCAGTACCGAATTGATCTTTGACAGTAACATTTTTCTTTAACATTTCTTCTATACCTATAATATTAATTCATTTAAAAACAATATAATCAAATATTTAGTTAGGCAACTTTATAGTTAAATTTAAATAATTGATTTAAAGCGGTATAAAATGTTCTACCATCTAAATTTAAATCCACTTCGATTCCAGACTGAAGCAACACACGCTTACCCACTTCAATAGATTTCAAGCCATCACGGGTATTTTGCATTTTATTTAGAGGAATTAACGAGACTATAATTTCAGTACCATTTGAAGATTTAGCAATTAAGGTATTAAGTTTTTTCAATTTTCACCAGTTTTTTTCATATATCCCAACAAGGAATAAATATTTAATTAATAATCTTTAGTCATTAAAAAAGCACTGTTCAGTGCTTTTTTATATTTAATGCTTCTTATAAAGCAACAATATTTACAGCATTTGGGCCTTTTTGACCTTGCTCTATACTGAATGACACTTTTTGGCCTTCATGCAATGTTTTGAAGCCTGAACTAGCGATTTCGCGAAAGTGAGCAAAAACATCTGGACCAGATTCTTGTTGAATGAAACCAAAGCCTTTAGTTTCATTAAACCATTTAACTGTACCGGTAACTGTAGTAGACATAATATATCCTGCTGAATTTTAATAATTTGAGCCAAAAATGACTATATGTAACTTTGAAAATAATAAAAGTGGAGCTTAAGATCTGAAACAACGGAGGATTATGACTAAAACTGCGATACTTAAAGAAGATTTACTAAACATTACTTTTTTCTAGTTAGGCCAAGTATACATGAAATAAATAAATATTCAAGTTATTTATAGCTGTCATAAATTTTAATTATATCAGATGTTTCCTGCAATAAATTGAAACGTCCTTAAAAATAGTAGTTGTAGCATCTAAAAAAAGCACTAGTCGTGTGCTGAGCCTTAGAATAAGCTTGAACCAAAATATTGAGGCTACAGATGAAATTTCGAACGTTTCGCATAAGGTGTACCATGTTTATTCTGGATAAATAAAATAGCCTGTAAATAAAGTTTTTTTAGGATCAATAATGAATAATAAAGTTAGATTAATCTTTTGCATCGCCCTGCTCTCAAATTTGGGAGCATGTGTTGGCAATATGAACCCTACAGGCGGCAATGGTAGGCCTGATTATCCCTATTACATCACGACACAACCAATGATCGTGAAAAAGATCAATGTACCTATAGACACAAAACTAGAATATGAAGAACAACATTTTAAATCAGGCCAACAAGATTCATTACTGAACGAAAAAAAACTCATCAGGATTTCCTTCCCAGAAGATCAATCAATGAATTGGGCTGGTGTACCCATTGGTTTTATTCACAAATATTTTAATTCAGAAATGAAAGGCTTCAGCGTTTATGCACGTTTCAACCAACTGCCAAGCAATAAGCAGACACGATTTTCTCAACTTTGGCAGAAATGTAGTGATGACTTAGGCATTCATGTTAAAAACACGGATGATTGGACATTCAATCTCAATAATATCGCCGATATCGATAGTTGTAGTGTGAATTATCAACGATACCTTAAAGATAACGTCCAACAACAACATTATCTTGATCAGCTTTACCAAGAAATGCAAAAAGCAGGAACAGTGAAATAGCTCTTGGACGTTCAAATAATCACAACTATACGAAATCTTCCGTACCTAAGATTTTTAATACTCACAAAGCACTGTTTTGATTTAACTTAAATAAAAATAAAGCGCTACACGGCGCTCTATCTAGACTTATGCTGAGGATAATATATTAAATCAAAGTTGTGTGTTTCATTCTTTACAACATAATACTTAATGAATTGAAAAAATTATTCCAAAAGCTCTTTATTATGTGTACATGAGTGAAACGGATTTCGAAAAGAGGACAGCCATCCTAGTGCGCTGAACCCTAGAATGGCCTTGCTGAGAATATTGATCCTAATTGTATAGTTTCAAGTGTTTAACTTAAAAATTAACCCACTTATTTAAGTTGAGCTTAAAACTAGTTAAAAGCCTTCCAAAACGATTTTTCCTTTCGCTCGGCCAGTTTCAATCAGTTCATGAGCAAGTTTTAAATTTTTCGCATTAATTTTGCCTAAAGTCTGATTCAGCGTGGTTTTAATTTTGTGGTTATCTACTAGTTCTGCAACCTGATGTAAGAGCTGAGATTGTTGTTCAATATCTGTTGTATTGAACATTGAACGTGTAAACATGAACTCCCAATGCACAGAAACAGACTTAGACTTAAACTCACTGATATCTAGTGATTTCGGATCATCAATTAAGCCAAACTTACCTTGTGGAGCAATAAGCTTAGAAATTTGAGGAAGATACGTGTGTGTTTGATTAGTTGAAAAAATATATCGAGGTGCGTCTAAACCCAATTCTTTGATTTGCATGTTTAAATCTTCGGTATGATCGATGACGTAGTCAGCCCCTAAAGACTTAACCCATACTTTAGTCTCTTCCCTAGATGCTGTAGCAATGACTTTTAAATTTGTCTTCGCTTTGAGTAATTGAATCGCAATAGATCCTACACCTCCAGCGCCTCCAATTACTAAAATATTATCAGATTGATCTAAATCAACATTGAAACGATCAAATAACATTTCCCACGCTGTAATAGCGGTTAATGGCAGCGCAGCAGCTTCAGCATCACTAAGGCTTTGAGGTTTTAAGCTAACAATACGCTCATCGACTGCTTGATACTCAGCATTACTCCCATCCCGCGTTAAATCACCTGCATACCAGACCTGATCTCCGACTTTAAAATGTTGCACGCCAGAACCGACTTCAACAACCTCAGCCACTGCATCCCATCCTAAGATACGTGTGTTGCCTACTGCTACTGGGTTTCGTCTAACCTTGGTATCGACAGGGTTAACCGAGATCGCTTTGACTCTAACCAACAAATCCCGATCTTTTAAGCTCGGCATCGCTTTTTCAATATCTACCAGTGGATTTTGAAATCCATGATCCATACCATCAATATAAGAAATAGCCTTCATTCACTTGTCCTCTTGTTTTGTTATTTGAGTTTACTTAATATTCTTTTTTAAGTTATACAGACAAATTCGTCTTATAGTTACCAAAAGGATACTATTGAAATGGGTAAGCTAAAACATTCGCGTTTTGATTGCACACCAGGATGTTCTGTTGAAGCTGCCATAGGCTTACTTGATGGTAAATGGAAGAGTATTATCTTATGGCATTTATTAGAAGACGACGTTTTAAGGTTTAATGAACTGAGAAAGAAAATTCCAAATGTCACTCAAAAAATGCTTACTAGACAATTACGTGAACTTGAAGAGGATCAACTGATTCTACGAAAGGTTTATGCCGTTGTTCCACCTAAAGTAGAATATCGATTATCTACACTCGGCACTTCTTTAGCACCCATTTTGGTTGCATTAAAACAATGGGGGGATAAAAATATTGGTTTATTTGGGAAACCCATTATGCCGTTAGAATCAGAATAAAATTTAAACCTGTTTTACTTCACTTAAAGTCAATTGTTTTCTAGAAATACTGTACTTTCATGACTTACACACCATTCCAGTGACTTGTATAAAAATTACGTTCTTAGAAACAGCTATGTATAAAATTAACTAGCCATAAAAAAAGCCTAATCTGTGAAGACTAGGCTATAAACTTTGAATCTTTTTTCGTTGGTAGCGGGAGCTGGATTTGAACCAACGACCTTCGGGTTATGAGCCCGACGAGCTACCAGACTGCTCCATCCCGCATCAACGAGTTAGCTTTATACGCCCTAAGCACCCACAAAGCAAACTTTATTTGCAATATAAACAGTTATTACATAAGCAGCATACAAAATACTAGTGCTTAGCCAATGCTTGCTTCAGTGATAAAAGCGGGATGTGAGGCTCTATAGACGCTTAATCTTGTTTTTTCACTGTCTAAAAATGACTTAGGCTCTTCAGACCATATTGATTTCCTAGAATCAAGACCCGAATGATTTAAAGCCCAATCAGAAACGGTACTATAAACAAAAGTATTATCAGCGAAAACTAATTTTGTCTTCCTTCCCACACTACTTATAAGAACTTTATGTGTAGGTAATGATCCAAATGTACTAATTTGGGTGTAAATGTATTTATAGGTTTCAGACATAGAAAAAAGTACTTAAATGACAGCGCTACTATACCATTTTAACTCTTGAAAAAGCCCACCATTTGGCGAGCTTTTTCTTACTGATCTTTATCCATGGAATGTGGCGTTGTAGTTTTATCCTGCTCTTTCGTATCTGTATCTCTTTTTTGGCATGCCGTTAATCCCAGCATTAAAACTAAACTTACTATTGCAAATATTTTCATCATTTTTGCCTAGCACGATTTAAAAATATAACTTATCAAAATCTAAAGATTTCAATGTTTAATTTATGAAACAACCTCATTCTCTTTCTTTACAGATGAGGTACTTAGCGATTTAAAGCTTTATGTGCCCAATGAATGAATTTTTCCTTTTCATGGAAATGTGGAATATTTAATAAATGAATATGAGTAACCTCACCGAAATTACCTGAAATTTTATTCGGGGCCAAAACAACAAAATCCCTCTTATCCCCTACATGTAACTCCCTAAAGAATTCCATAACTTTAAAATGAAGATTTAGAGCAGTGAATCCTTCTCTTTCAATTAGAAAGTCATAGATTTGGCTGAGTACATGTAATTCAAATTTTTTGTTCATGATCTTTTATTCTCATAATTATTTTAACAATCGGTATAATTTAACCTAATTTTATTTTTTGTTAAAGCAGATAAAAAACCCAGCCTCTGGAGAATCAATAGAGCTGGGTTAATGAAACATCATTGTCAAATTTTATTTTATTCTTGAAATTGATTCTAACGCCCAAACCCAATAAATGCAAATAATTCTCAATTACAATGTGGTGATTTCAAATATACCATGCCTAAAGATACATACAATTATCTACATCACCTATCAAACAGTGGGCTTACGATATAGATTAAGCAAAGAGAGTACGGGTATTGGGAGGTAGTTACCATTCACAGATACCTCTCCCCCATCTTTTCTGTGCTGTTCCCAGTATTCGATTAATAATAAAGCTGCTTGTTTAATGGCAGATGGATATTCCGATCCAAAATTATCTGTAATATAATTTTTAATTATAGCGTCAGCAGCAACAATAAAGCTTTTTAATGAAACATCATTGCTATCATCGGCATAGTGTAAGTGGCGCTTCACTTCATGTAATTCAACAATACTCATAGATCACTCCATTTTTCCGAGTCAGCTTTTACACTTTCATCACTAAACTCGTTCCTAGAGTCTTTTACGGTGTCATAGCAAATATCACCTCATTCCTATTCTCATATTGATTACTTGGCATTGAAATCCCTTTATCTAGGGATTTTTCTACTATTCTTAATAAGTCCTTCAAAAGATTTCTTATAGATCAATTAATATTTGTTCATATGTTTTTTAAATAAGCCATTCACCGCCTAAAGATAGTGAGCGTACGACGCCTTAACAACCGAATAGTAAATAAGCTGCCATTAAAAAACCCGCTAACTGAAGCGGGTTTTTTAATTCACAATATTCTTAGATTACTGTGATAGAGCTTGCTTGAGGGCCTTTCTTGCCAGCTACAATCGTAAACTGAACACGTTGACCTTCATTCAACACTTTGAAACCGTTTGATTGGATTTCGCTAAAGTGTGCAAAAACGTCTTCTCCAGTATCGCTAGAAATAAAACCAAAGCCTTTAGTTTCATTAAACCACTTAACGGTACCAGTTGTAATGTTTGACATAAATATTCTCTTAAATTTTGAAAAATATAAGAATTAATCTTTTAAATCATATACATCGGATAAACCGCAGAGTTGAATCAATTGCGAAATAACTTTAGTAAATACAATAAAATAAATAATTCTAATACACTATCACTATAAGCTTTTTAGCGTGCAATAGATAGACCTTAACATATTATTTTATTGCTACCACCCAACCCCACATGAAATGCTTTTTCATCCATATTGATAAGAAAATCTTCACTAAAAGCGAATAAAGCTTATTTGCCCACTTCTAGCTAATTTTTCTTTCCTAAAATCAACTCAACTTGATGAGTAACATCCCATATTTTCATTTCTGCATGTCGCCAAAAATTAAAGACTTGATCGCCCTTAACGTACTTTTGCTTGATATAGCTCGATGATTTATTTTGATCTATCTCTTTTGCATTAAATCGCATCTTATTTAAAATCACTACTTGACCATCCAAGTCACCACCAATACACATATTCATATTGTTCTGCCTGCTAAGTAACAATTAAACTATAGCACAAATAAAAAAACCTACTCTTTGATAAGCTTTTGAGGCTTGTTGCCGAGCCTTTGGCTGTACTCCATAACTCTTATTCATAGTTCATCGAAAATTAGAAACATCATTTTGATATCTTTGCACGACGGTCACGTCCAAGGATGACTTGTAATGACAAAATAAGATCTATCCTATCTCTCAAGTATGAAGTTTTACTGTGCTATGAAAAAGCCACTTATAAAGTGGCTTTTTCTATTAGGAATTAGATGCTCTTTTAAAGTTGTCATCATTACTACAGTAATCCAAGCAATCTTTTAAAATGCCTACGGCTCTATATATGTGTTCAGGTTTATCTAAAAAAACTTGACCGTTATTTTGCACTTCCAATCCTGCCCGCTCTAACTCTTTTTTTCGATAGTCATCAATTGCTACTGCAAACTGAATGGTTGGTCTCTTACGATTTACATCATATCTAAATAACCAGCGATTATTTTTATTCTGAAACAGCACGCTAAAATAGCTTTCTGTGTCTTTAGCCACCAATTCAACTTCAGGAAAGAGCTCTGTCACAATACGACTTAACTCCTGTTCATCAACAGTAGTCACAATTCTTTCATTTTCAGAGTTAACAATGTCAGCTAGCGTTGAGCTTTCGGACACAATCTCAATAGTCTCCTCTACTTTTTGTTCAACTGGCTGGGCAGTAATAATTGTAGGCGAGGATAGTCCTTTAACAACGGTATCACTAATTGACTGCTCAACAGCTTGTTTTACAAAAGGCTGAATTGACTCTAAAAATTTAGTGTTTAATTGACGAGGAATACTTGCTTGTTGAGCCACATAGCGAACAAAATCAATATCAACTTCATTAATACTTCTTTTTATTACAGTTTTAAACTGCTGGATATATTGATTTTCTTCAGCAAAAAAGCGTAGCTTTTCTACATGAAAATTATCATGTTTAAACTCAGCTAGCTGTGTCAAATCCTCGGCTTTATTCTTCGTAAAATCAACTGTTAAAAATGGCTTATCATCCATCACATTTGGATTAATTAAATCAGTAAAAAATCTCCATTCTTTACCATTTGTGATCGCGCCAATCGTCACCCCTAAACTACTATTAAAATATCTAGATAGCTGCGGAGCATGATTCGTTAAATTAGCAACATAAGGTTTTGCTTCAATAAACATTACAGGTTGCCCATTACAGTAAAGAGCATAATCAACTCTTTCTGTAGATTTCACACCTGGAAAATCAGCTGCAAATTCTGCAAGCACCTTGGTCGGGTCATAAGGGCTAAAACCTAAAATATCTAATAAAGGAAGGATTAAAGCCTGCTTAGTTGTTTCTTCTGTAGTACAGTGGCCCCCTACTTTTTTCACATGCTCAATATGGCTTCTTAGTCTATTAATAAAATTTTCCATATTCCCCTCATTATTATTACAAGTACATTTTTTGATCTAATTTTAGATCTTAACCCTTTTACTTTATTTTTCAAATATTAATTTAAATTTGTTTTTAGAATGTCATTACATTCTATTCGTTGAACTATTTTCTGTTTAATTTATTAAAAAAACGAATCTCAAAAAATGGAAAAATCATAAGTTAAGTTCTCCTCAATCTATTACACTAATTTTGCGCCATCCGTCATAATAAAACAGATAACAGACTGAATAATATTCATTCTTCTTAATAACCCAACCCACCTGCCATAGGAACAACAACCAAATGATTTGACAGTTGATACCGACCAATATACATATAAATTCATCACTTTTTCGACCGACATAGTATACTGCACCTGCTGTTTCGGCTCACCTTTTATCATGTGTTCTCTGTTTATGAATAAAAAGCTGTTTCTTTCTTCTGGTTTAAAAACACTAAGTGTCTTGGCCATATCTATAGGCTTAACCGCCTGCGGTGATCGTTCATGGTGGACAGATGATGAGCCTAAGCTCAATGCTGAACAAATCGCACGCATCATTCCCGGACGCGTAAATGACCGCCGTTCATGGGCTGAAGATATATACGATATTTCAGAGCAGTTTGGTATTCCGCAAAATAAAGAGAATATGTGTTCGATCATTGCCGTGGTTGATCAAGAGTCTAACTTTGTTGCAGACCCACAAGTTTACGGTTTAGGTGAAAAAGCGGTTAAAGAAGTCCAAGATCGCTTAGATGAAAAATTTAAAGATAAGCTCGGTGATGCTATCGGTGGCACCATCGCAGGTTATTTCCAACAGGTCTTAAAAGAGCAGCCAAGCCCTGAAGATAACTATTTAAGCCAAATGCGCCGCGTTAAAACAGAACGCGAACTGGATGAACTGTACCGTGAAATTTTTGACTATATGTCAAAGCACTATCACGTCAGTGCACTCACAGGTGCAGCCAAACTTGTCGGTCAGGACGTAGGCGAAAAAATGAACCCGATTACCACGTTGGGTTCAATGCAAGTGCATATCGGTTATGCCAAAGACAATAAACGTGAAGGTGGCAGTATGGCTGACTTACGTACCGACCTTTATAGCCAATATGGTGGTCTTTACTATGGCATCCACCGACTGATGATGTACCCTGCTGACTATGACAAACCCCTCTACCGTTTTGCCGACTATAACTCGGGTATGTACTCAAGTCGAAATGCCGCCTTCCAAAGTATGTTGAATGACTTAACTGAAGCAGAACTTGATTTAGACGGAGACTTGTTACTTTATGGCAAAGATGGCTCACCTAAATCTGCAAAAAGCCAATCAGAACGTGAACTCATCAGTGTTTTCGCTCAGCACAATATTTTGGTTACTCCGCGTCAAATTCGCTCTGACCTGAAAAAAGAGAAAGAGAAAAAATTTGAAGATACAGCAACCTATCGCGCTGTGGCTAAGCTTTATCAAGAAGTCACTAAAAAAGAACCTTTCTATGCCATGATGCCAGAAGTCGTCATTTCTGGTCCAAAACTCAGTCGTGATTACAATACCAACTGGTTTGCCACTCGTGTCAATGGACGTTATCAAACATGCATGCAACGTGCAAAGCGCATAAAAATCTAGCCTTATTTGACTTTGATGGCACCCTGTATGACAAAGACAGTTTTACGGGGTTCATCTTCTATGTGCATTCAAAACGGCATATTGCACTACAAGGCTTAAAAGTACTGCCTTATATTCAAAGTTATTATTTGGGTTTTTATCCTGCCCATCATATGCGCTCTAAGCTCTTCCATGCGATGTTTAAGCAAGCTGAAGTAAGCGAAATCGACGCTTATGCAAAACGCTATGCTGAGCTTTTAATCAAAGGACTCAATCCAGCACTTTATAGCCAACTGAAGCATCACCAAAGTTTGGGTGATGATGTGGTTTTGGTCTCGGCCTCAATTGATATCTATTTAAAATATGTGTGTGAAATACTCTCAATCGATCTGATCTGTACCCAAGTTGAACAAGACCAGCAACGCTACACAGGGCGCTATCAGACAGCAGACTGTAGCTGTGAATACAAAGCTCAACGTATCCAAGAAAAATATGAGCTGGATAGTTATCATGCCGTTTATGCTTATGGAAATAGTATTGAAGACAGACAAATGTTGTCTTTGGCTGATTTTAGCTATTTGGTGGGGACAGATCTAAGTCTTCCTGACTTGTCAAATACATCAAATCATCGTCAAATAAGCTAATTATTAAGCATAGGTTAATAATTAACCATATTATTTTTTCGAAAATATTTATTATTAAAATTCAGTATGTTTTATTTACCAAAAAATATATTTATGATAAATTTTGCCTAATAAAAATATTTTGAGAACCATTCTACTTAAATTATAAAAAGGCATCAGTATGGAACAGTTATCTCCACCCAAGTATGTCAAAGGTCTTTCGATCAAATTCGGTGAAAGTCCCTTTGTATTATTGGCGCAGTTCGCTTTTAATGCTTCAAAACAAAAATGGTTAAAACACGAAATTGAACATGTGCTCAATATCGCCAAACAAGGTGATTACAATCATCTGGTAAAGACCTTACGTCAATTTAGTAAATAACAAAAAAAGCCACTTCAAATGAAGTGGCTTTTTTACTTACTTTTTAAAGGGAAATGCATATTTCACAATACGTTTGATGACGCTACCATACTGTTTTACTAGGCTGGCATTGTTATAGTTAATGCCATACTTTTCACACACCGCTTGTACTTTCGGCGCCATTTTACGGTAACGACGTGCGGGTACGTCTGGGTATAAGTGATGCTCAATTTGATGACTTAAGTGCCCTGTCAAAATATGGAATGCTTCTGAACCAGTTAAATTCGACGAACCACGAATTTGGCGCATGTACCAGTGACCGCGGCTTTCATTTTCCAGTACTTTTTTCGGGAAAACTTCCACGTCTTTGGTGAAGTGACCACAGAAAATCACACTAAATGTCCACATGTTACGGATACCATTTGCAACCAAATTTCCCGTAAAGACAGGCAATGCCGCAGGTCCTGCAATGAGTGGGAAAAATACATAATCTTTAAACAATTGTTTACCAATTTTGCGCTGCATAGGTTTCCATTCGGCTAAAGTCTGCGCTTTGCTTTTACGCCCCTTGAAGTATTTGCCTAATTCCAAGTTTTGGATGGCAACGCCCCATTGGAACAACAAACAAAATGGAATGCTATAAATCGGTTGCAATAAAAAGCCCGGTTTCCAACGTTGTTCAGGGAATAAGCGAAGCAGACCATAACCAATGTCATCATCCATCCCTTTAATGTTGGTATAGGTATGATGCTTGTAGTTATGGGTCTGACGCCAATTGTCTGCTGTACCTACGATGTCCCACTCATAGTTTTGACCATTAAACTTAGGGTCATTCATCCAGTCATATTGACCATGCATTACGTTATGACCTAATTCCATGTTTTCCATGATTTTGGCAAAACTCAGCAAGCCCGTGCCCAGCACCCATGCAGGCGGAAACCAACCTGCAAATAAACATGCACGACCTGCAATAGATGCATAACGCACCGCTGCATAGACACGACGAATATATTGCGCATCTTTCTCGCCAATATCATCCAGTACTTCTTGCTTAATGGCATCTAACTCACGTGCAAGCTCATCTAACTCAAATGTAGTTAATTCACGATTCTTCGGGTTTTTAAAATATTCAACTTTAACAGGCATATTCATTGTATTTATTCCCCTTATAAATCAACAATAAGATCAGTTTGTGCAGTATTGACACAAATTTTTAGAAAATTTCCAGGCTCAGAATTTTGTGCACCATTAACCAAGTTTTTGGTCGAACCTTCAACTTTGTTGCAGGCACATTTGTTACAGATTCCCATACGGCAGCCATGTTGAGGCTTCACATTTTGCTGTTCCAAACTTGCAAGAATGGATTGACCTTTGGGAATGCTTAAAATTTTCTTCGACTTTGTTAAGGTAATATTCACAAAACCAACATCATCATTTGCAAATGGACTCATGCTAAACGCTTCAGTTTTTAAGGTATTGGCATAAGCGAAAAGCTGCTCAACCGTAGCCACAAACCCTGAAGGGCCACATGCATATACCGTTGCATTTTCAATCTGATCCAGTCCAGACATATGGTTTTGGTTTAAACGTTCACCTTCATCTGACTCTTGGGTATAAAACATGCTGAATGTAAAGTTTGAGTATTGTGCTGCCAACTGCTCAAAATATGCTTTGAAAGCTGCATCAGTATGTTTTTTCACCCAATACATCAAATGTACAGGCTGCTTTTTAAGCTTGGCGGTCTTCTCTAAACGTTTTAATAAACTCAGCATGGGGGTAATACCACTGCCCGCAGCGAGTAAAATTAACTGTTGATCATTTACAGTCAATTGCATATCGCCATAAGGCTGGCCGAATTCTAAAACATCGCCGATTTTAACCTGCTCACATAGCCAATGACTTGCCTTACCTTGGTCTACCATTTTTACATTCAGTAAGACATGTTGCGCATCAATCTGGGTCAAACTATAGGTACGTTCATAACGTACGCCTTGAACCACGACATATACAGGATGGTGTTGTCCCGCTTGCCCCATTTGAAAGTGACGGTTGGTTTGCAGCGTCAAACTCACCATATCCTGTGCAACTTGCTCTTTTTTTACCACTTTACCCAAAGCTTGGTGTATCGACCAAAGTGGGTTAATTTTTTGAAGCCAAAAGTTAGCTGTGTGTCGGTCTATAACACTCTCAGCATACTCAGTTAAAGGAGATTTAGTTTTTTCAAGGATCTGCATAGTAAAGGACCACGCCATAGATTTTGAATTATTATACACATGTATATATATTTGTATATATATTCTGATTGTTTCGTTTTGTTTCACAATGTCGACCAGTGGGCTATAATGAACCGATTGATTTAATTGCTTGATAAATATGACACCGACCACCATTCAAACCCATACAACCAACACAGAGCATGAAGCTTCAAAAAAACATGCACCAGTGCTTGCACGTAGTGTTGGTCGAAAAGCAACGATTACAAAAGATGAACTGTTTCAAGCTGCTTTAAATTTGATTGGTCCTGAAAAAAGTATTGCATCCTTAAGCTTGCGTGAAGTCGCACGTGAAGCAGGCATTGCGCCAAATAGTTTTTATCGTCATTTTAAAGATACCGATGAACTTGCTATCGAGTTGATTGAACGTGCAGGTGTTGTGCTACGCCAAATTTTGCATGAAGCACGGATTAAGGCCATTCGCCAAGAAAGTATTATTCGTAGCTCAGTCGAAGTTTTTATTGAACAACTAGATGCTGATGATGGCAACTTAAGCCTGCTTTTACGCGAAGCATATACGGGTTCGGCATCTTATAAAAATGCGGTCGAAAGACAGTTAAATTATTTCCAACAAGAACTCAAAGATGATTTAATTCGTTTAGAACGTTTAAATAATAGCAAACTCTTCCACCCTGAATTGGTGTCCATGGCAATCACCCAATTGGTTTTCAATATGGGTGCCAAAGTGATTGATATGCCAAGTGTAGAGCGTAAAAAAATGGCTGAACAAACCATGATCATGATTCGCATGATTTTGGAAGGTTCGCGTCATTTGGATGAGGCGATGATTCGCTAATCTGTTATTACACTCAACAGATTCACTGAAATATCTTCTTATTTGTTTCGCTGTTGCTCTTTAATGAGCTGGTGCACAAATTCTGCGGTCTGTTTCGGTTGTTCTAGCGGAAACATATGCCCACCTTCAAGCACACTATAGTCGATCGCATAGGTTTTTTTCATCCCTTGGGGTAAACCTTGCTTATAGAAATGGCTGTCTCTGGCAGTCAGCACATGAATTGGCATATTAGGTGCTTTGCGTGGGGTACGCCACCACCATGCAGGCACTGTCCTGAAGATCTCAGCTTCAGTATGTTTGGGAATGGTTAGCGTCACCCCATTTCGAGTCGGATCACTTTTTAAACCGCACGCCATAAAGTCCGCAAAACACTGTTCATCAAAGTCTTTAAAAATACGATTCGGTCTGAGTGCCTGACTGGCCTGCTCAATACTTTCCCAATGATCACGACGTTTGACGGTCACCGCAGCTGGGGTAAGTTTTTCAATGGACTTTGATCCCAGCTTTTGTAATGCTTCAAATAAAAAGGCCTTGGAACCAATCACAAACGGTGGATCCATGATAATCACTTGAGAAAACAACTGTGGTTTTTTATAAGCCGCCATAAGCGTAAGTAAAGAACCAAAAGAATGCCCTAAACCAATCACTTGTTGCCGTGGAAACTGCTGTTCAATATCTGAAATAACTTGATCGACCAACGCTTCCCAACGGTATTCCACAGGATAGTGCGGATCTAGGCCAATCATCGGGATCGCTTTGACATCAAAATCTTTATTCAAAAACTGAAAGAATTTTTGATAGCTGCCCGAGGGAATGCCGTTTGCATGGGTAAAGTGTAAGGCTGGTTTGCTCATGTCATTCAAATCTATTTTTATAGCCTATTTACCATAATCGTTTTTTAATCTAAACAAAATGACGCAGGATGAACCCTAAGTCATGAACTTTGATCACTTCCGCCAATTTTTAAAAATATTCCGTGATAGATCTGAGATCACTTTGCAGAAACAGTTAAGTTCTGATTAGCTAAAAAAGTAGCGCCACAGTTGGTTTTGTCTCCTGCAATCACCACAGCACGTCCCAAGACCGTTGTACTCTGATCTGCTGCTATCGCAGAAACCACCATTCGACACTTTGGACAAAAGTGCTTCATTCCATTTAAATGCACAGCAATACCATTGATCACAAAACTGTTTTCACACTCAGTGACGATGCCACCATGTGTTGTTTTTGAACCCATTGTTACTAGAGCTTTAGACATAATTTATTGTTCGATACATTAGAGTTTTAATGGCGAAAATTCTAGCATAAGCAAGCGCTTAAAATTTCAATGAATTACTTTTCAAATACAACTTAGACATTCCTTTTTTAAAATTCATTAAAAAAGCACCCGAAGGTGCTTTTCATACAGCAATTCCAATTATGGTTTAACCACAACCATCACTTGAATTGCTTCTGGTGTAACCGATAGGCCATCGAGCAAACCGAGACCTTCTTTTTGCAGTTTTTGTAGGCGCGAAATTTCATCTTCACGAATACTCGGATTAAACTGCTTTAAGTAAGTCAGACGGTCAATTTCGTATTGCCACTTACTGCCGTAGACTTCTTTCGCCTGTTGCACAAAGCTTGGTAAAGCCGCACGTGCAAGCTCTAATGCTTGTACATAACGCTGTTCAATCACTTCACGGCGTGCTTTCACAACTTGACGACAGCTATTACCATCCAAATGATGCAAGTACGGTTTTAAAATTTCAGGTGCAATTTTCTGCGACAGGTCTTGACCCTTTTCACTCAACAAAACGCGAACCAGCTGCTGCGGTAAGCTTGAAGGCAAATTCAATGCTTTCGGTGCAACCACATCGACCTTAAACCACACTTCTAACAACACCGAACCTTGTGGTAAAGCAGCTGACTTCAACACTGCAACGTTGGTACTACCAAAACCTTGAGTGTTGATCATTTCCATCACACTTTCAGTAAATGGATGTTCAAGGGTTAAATACTGAGCATCTTCACGTATCTGAGCTTGATCGCGGTAGAAGGTTGCAGTCATGCCTTCTTCGTCCAAGGTTAAACCTTGAACTTGCATTTGATCGGTTGGTTTAATGATGACTGTACCATTGCTTTGCTCGTCAAAATCAATATTTGTCGACGCCATAAAACGCTTCATAAACATTGGCAAAGTGGTGTTGTCATCATAAGACTCAAGCGCTTGCACAATTTCTTGCGCCACAATTGGACGACAAGAGTTGTATTCAAGCAAACGGTCGCGACCTGATTGTAACTCTGCTTCTAAGGCTTCACGTTGTACGCTGACCGCTTCGAGTAAGTCATCAAACTGCTGACCTTGATCTGTCAGTAAACAATCTTTCAATTCAACAATAAAGTTTTCTTGTAAAGTTTGAGCAGTTGGCGAGATATTACTGAAAATATTCAAGGCTTCGTTATACCAACGGAACATACGTTCTTGCGCTGTACCAATTAGATACGGCACATGAATTTGAATCCGGTTTTCTTGACCAATACGATCTAAACGACCAATACGTTGTTCAAGTACATCTGGGTTTGCAGGTAAATCAAATAAAATTAAATCTGATGCAAACTGAAAGTTACGACCTTCAGAACCAATTTCAGAGCACAGTAAAATTTGTGCACCATAAGATTCTTCAGCAAAGTAAGCTGATGCTTGGTCACGCTCAAGTAAACTCATGCCTTCATGGAACATTGCAGTACGAATACCTGCATGTAAGCGGAGTACATTTTCAAGCGCTTCAACCACGGGTCCACTACGTGCAATAAGCAACACTTTTTTGTGTTTTAAGTCTGTACGTAGTTTTTCCATGAGCCACATGACACGCGGGTCAGCTTCCATCCACGCACCGTCAAGCTGTGCTTCTTCTGGCCACATTTGTTCACGCAATTTACCGTCTTTAGACCAGTTTTCTGGTGCAGGCAAAGGTGCAGGCTGACAATCACGACCTGGGAAGCCTTGAATGGCTTCACGGGTGTTACGGAACAAAATACGCCCTGTACCATGACGGTCTAACAGCTCATGAATGGCACGGAAACGTTGTTCGGGTGCATCTTCAATGCGATGCCCTAGCAAACCTTCTAATGCAGCCAAATGCCCTTCTTCAAGTGGCATATCTGACATCAGTACTTCCGCAATTTTTGCAGTTTGTTGATATTGGGTTTCTTCATCCAAGAAACGATCCAGCGAACTAAAACGCTGTGGGTCAAGTAAACGTAAACGCGCAAAGTGACTTTCCACACCCAGCTGTTCTGGGGTTGCCGTTAACAGTAAAACACCCGGAGTTTTTTCTGCTAGCTCTTCGATCAAGTCATAGCGGTCATTACCACCGTCTTCTTCGTTCCACATCAAGTGATGTGCTTCATCGACCACCAACAGATCAAAACCAGCTTCTAGGGCTTGTTCACGCAAGTCATCATGGTCAATCATCAAATCGATTGACGCAATAATGCATTGTTCAGTCAGGAATGGATTCAGTTCAGGATCATGTTCTTTGATTGA
This sequence comes from Acinetobacter sp. 8I-beige, assembly GCF_902505955.1. Classification (NCBI taxonomy): domain Bacteria; kingdom Pseudomonadati; phylum Pseudomonadota; class Gammaproteobacteria; order Moraxellales; family Moraxellaceae; genus Acinetobacter; species Acinetobacter sp. 8I-beige. The sequence continues at coordinate 1,454,566 of NZ_LR732790.1, forward strand.
AGCCGTACGGGTTAAATCAAATAATGAGAAGTTCAAATTGAAACGACGACGCATTTCAATCATCCACTGATATTGCAGTGAATCGGGCACCAAAATTAGGATGCGTTCTGAACGGCCCGTTTTAAGCTGTTGATGGATGATTAATCCAGCTTCAATGGTTTTACCTAAGCCGACTTCATCGGCTAAAAGGACACGGGGTGCAAAACGTTGACCCACTTCGTGTGCAATATACAACTGATGAGGAATCAGACCGACACGTGAACCGACCATGCCTCGTAAAGGGCTTGACTTCATATTGGCTTGCATCAGCATCGCTTCAATACGTAAGTCGTACCATTCTTTATAATCAATTTGACTTGCCAATAAACGATCAAGCGGTTTAGACAGCTGAATTTGAGCACCAATGCGAGTCTCATTCAGTGATTTACGTTCTTCCGTGCCATCTTCTAAGCGACGAACAACATTATAACGCACCACACCATGACGGTCTTCATGTGATTCAACCGTCCACTTGGTGCCTTCTTGATCTTGTAATTCATCGTTCACGTTAAAAATGATACGTGATAAAGGTGCATTATTCCGTGCATATACACGTGTTTCATCACTTTTAGGGAATAAGATGCTGACAGATCGCTCATCTACATCAATAAGAACTCCTAGACCTAGTTCCGTTTCTGTATCTGATAACCAACGTTGACCAATAGCAAACTGCTGCAATTTTTCCACCTTTATCTACAAGTTAGGACTGCAAATTTAATGCTCAAACATTGTTTGATATTTGAGCAAAATTATACACCTTTAAGCAATATATTTTGACATAAAGCTCACTAAAAAAGTGAGCAAATTTGATGATTCCACGTACTTAAAATGGTACTGGACAAATAAATTCGATACGTTCATTGGTTTGGGGATGATGAAAACTCAAACGCTCTGCGTGTAAACACAAACGCGGCATCAAATCTTGCTGGTCAGGCGCAGCATAAAGCGTATCTCCCACGATAGGATGACCTAAAAACTGCATATGTACACGAAGTTGATGCGAACGCCCTGTAATAGGCGTGAGCGCTACACGAGTCACGGGCTGACCCTGTATTTCAAAGTGTTCAATGGCTTTCCACTCTGTCACAGCAGGCTTATTATGACTGGGCTCTGCGATATGTAACGGTGGACGGGATGGATCATAAATGACAGGTACATCAACAGTGCCCTGACCATCTAAATGACCAGCCACAATCGCTTGATAGGTTTTATCGGTTTGGCGTTCTTGAAACTGACGAGAAATGGATTTTTGTCCCCAACGGCTGAGACCAAAAACCAAGATACCTGAGGTATCACGATCAAGACGGTGGATCAGTAGTGTTTTAGGTTCTAGTCTGACTAAACGATTGATCATACAATCTTGTAAGTCTTCTGTCTTCCCCGGAACGGTGAGTATACCTGCAGGCTTATGGATGACCATAAAGTCTTCATCTCGATGAATCAGGTGTTCGGTTAGAAAATTACTCAAGGTTCCATTCCAAGCTGATCGCGAAAACAAGCGGGCAATAATAAAAAGCTTAAGCCAGAAATACAATGCAAAAATCGTTTTTTTTAATCATGAACCGATATTGATTGCATTATTTAACGTCAAACGCCTAATCACAGTCTGTATCGATAAGCGATACATAGAGATATCACTCTATTATGACAAACGATTTCGAAATAACCACGCAGCCAAAGGCAAAGTAATTATGGCTAATATCAACATCGGTAAAAAGTCCCATTTCACTTGCGCAAAACTCGCACCTTCCAAATACACCCGTTGTACCAAGTCTATGCCAAAGCGTAGCGGGTTCGCATAAGTCAGCCAATTCAACGCTTCTGGCATATTTTGTACAGGAGTTAGTAAACCAGATAAAAGTGTCAAAGGCATGATCAAAAAGAAAGTATACAGCATGGCTTGTTGCATATTGAGTGCAATCGCTGAAATCGACAGTCCCACACCCACAACAGCAATATTAAAGGCAAATAATCCAAAATAAAGTAAGGTCAAAGAGCCATTCATCGGGATCTGAAACCAGAACAGAATAATCGCCAAAATAATGGAAGATTGAATAACCCCAATAATAATCGGCGGAATGGCCTTCCCAATCATAATCTGCGTCGGGGTATAAGGTGTAACTAATAGCTGATCAAAAGTCCCTTGTTCACGCTCGCGTGCTACTGAAAGTGCCGAAAGTAACAGTGTCTGCATCATACTTAAAGTTGCAATCAGAGATGGCATGATGCCCCATCTCGACTCGACATTCGGGTTATACCATGTCTGCGCTTGTACCGTGATCGCAGAGTTGGGTCCCAAACGTTCTTGATTGACCTGCCCCACCACACTGCTGATGTACGAGCCCGCCATACTTGCGGTCGATGAGTTTCTCCCATCTAGAATCACTTGAATCGGGGAAAACTCTTGATTATTGAGCTTATCTTCAAAATCAGCAGGAATGGTGATAACCGCCAAGGCTGTTCGATCATTAATCACCTGTTGAATTTGTTGATTATTCTGCAAATCTGCCGTGCGTTTAAAAATTCCTGAACCATCTAAATGCGCTAAAACTTGTTGTGAGCTTTGGCTTCGGCTTTGATCCAGCACAGCATAATCAACATGATTCACATCATAACTTGCGGCATAACCAAACAAGACCGCTTGGATAAATACAGGCGCGATTAAGGTCACCCGATTGGCAGGATCGGCTAAAATGGCTAAAAACTCTTTTCGGGTTAGCACCCAAAGATAACGAAACCAGCGCATTAACATTGCCATAACACCATTATTCCTTTCGTTAGCCCAAGCGCTTTTTCAGTGTACGCGCGGTCATTACCGTGAATAGCACAATATAAATCAATAAAATGCCACATTCTTTAAACCACAAAGACCAATCATCACCACCGAGTAATAATGTTTTAATCAAAGTCATATAGTGCGTTGCAGGTAAGACATTACTAATAATTTGCACAATTAGCGGTAAGTTTCGTGTATCGAACACAAAACCTGAAAGCATCAAAGCGGGCATGAAGCTGGCAAGCAGTGCCATCTGACTGGCTTGAAACTGACTTTTGGAGAGGCCTGAAATCATCAGACCCAGCAGTAACGACACCATTAAATATAAAAAAGAAGCGCTCATGACAGAGAGCAGTGATGCGCGAATGGGTACATCAAACAGAACATGTGCTGCAACTAAGCACATCACAATATCGATCATCCCAATCACGATATAGGGCGCCAGTTTTGAAAGTACAATTTCTAGAGGACTTACGGGCGTAACATATAATGCTTCTAAAGTGCCACGCTCACGCTCTCGTGCAATCAGCAAGCCAGTTAAAAATGCGCCAACCAAGGTCAAAATTAGGACAATTAAACCCGGCACTAAAAACCATGTGCTATTTGCAGACTCGTTAAACCACATACGTTGTTCAACCGTGATAATGCCACCCGTTGAAGCTGCATTTGTTCGGTCTGCTTGTATCAAGCTGGCGGTATTGAGCGCACTGGTAATATAACCCTGCAAAGCCGAAGCAATACTGGTCGAACGGCCATTGGTAATGACCTGAACAACACCCACTCCCTTTGTATATTGCTCCGCAAAGTTGCTGGGTATATTGACGATGGCATCAATTTCAGCCTTGCCCATTGCGGCTTCAGCTTGGCTAAAGCTTGGATACTGCTTGACGGTAATGTATCTAGAACCGTTTAAGCCACTCATCAGTTGCTGACTCTGTGGCGTGGGTTGTTGCTCCACCACCCCTACTCGTCCGTTGGTTAAATCGAAAGACAGTCCATAACCAAACAGCAAAATTAAAATAATCGGTAAAATGAAACCGATCGCCATACTACTTTTATCACGAAGCAGCTGTTTGGATTCTTTACGTGTCAAGGCAAACAGTCGTGTCCAGAAAGCTGAGAAATGATTCATCTGACGCTCCTCAGTAAGCCTGCATGTCTGCACGGGAATGTTCAACGATGGCAATAAAAGCGCCATTCATATCATTTACACCCTCTAACTGTGCCATCCCACGAATCTGTTGAGGTGTGCCAATCGCCAACAATTTCCCTGCATCTTGAATCGCAATCCGATCACAGTATTCAGCTTCTTCCATAAAGTGTGTAGTCACAATAATGGTCATGCCTTGGTTCGCTAGCTCTCCAATGGTGTACCAAAAAGAGCGCCTTGCTAACGGATCAATACCACTGGTCGGTTCATCCAAAAATACAATTTCAGGCTGATGTAACAGTGCTGCTGCCATCGACAAACGCTGTTTAAAACCATTTGGTAGATCACCGCTTTTTGCGTATGGCTTAAGTTCAAACTGAAGCAATGCTTTATCAATTTGCTGCTTTAACTGTTTGCCCGATAAGCCATAAGCACCACCAAAGAACTTTAAGTTATCCAGCACACTCAAATTGCCATACAGGGCAAACTTCTGCGATACATAACCAATTTTTGCCCTTGCCTGTGCACGAGCTGTGCGCAAATTCATGCCTGCCACTTCCAACACACCACTGCTGGCGGGCAGCAAACCACAAAGCATACGAAACGTTGTGGTCTTACCTGCACCATTAGGGCCAAGTAAACCAAAAATTTCGCCTCGAGATACATCAAACGAGGTACTGGCCACGGCGGTAAAATCACCAAAGGTGCGTACCAAATCCTTCACCACAATCACAGGTTTTTCGAGCTGCTGTTTTACATTCTGCTTTGTTTTCACTTGTGGTGGATCAGAATTTTCTATCCATGATTTTGAAGGGTCTAAAGCTGAATTTTCCTGTGCCAATACCGTTTTTTGAGTATGCTTCGCCTCATGTAAAAGCAGCATAAATGCATCTTCTAGCTCTGCTGGCCTCTGTTCCACAACAACGCCTTTGGGCAATAGATTTTCTGGAAGTATGAGGCTTTCAGTTCGTGTAATAAAACGGACTACATCGCCTTTGGGCACTGCATCGGCAATATAGTGTTGATTATCGAGTAAGTGTACTTGTAACACCCGCGCCTTCATGTTGGGACTGGGTTTTACTTGCCATGTTTGTCCCTGTGCCTGAGCCGTCAGTTCGTCGGGTGTACCTTGCTTTAAGACTTGTCCATCCAACATGACATAAACCTGATGACAGCGTTCAGCTTCATCCATATACGCAGTACTGAGGATGACACTTAAGTTCTCCTCCCTCACCAATTGTTCAATGATGATCCACAGATCACGGCGTGAGAGTGGATCGACACCGACACTTGGTTCATCCAACAGCAATAGTTCAGGTGAACGGACTAAAGTGCAGGCCAAACCTAACTTCTGCTTCATACCCCCAGAGAGTTTTCCTGCGGGACGTTCAGTAAAGCGCGCCAAGTCGGTAATCTTGAGCAAACGTGCAAAACGCTCCTTGCGAACGTCCATTGGCACGCCATGCAAATCCGCATACAAGTCTAAATTTTCTTGAATACTGAGGTCTTCATACAAACCAAACTTTTGCGGCATGTAGCTGATACGATCTTGCACAGATTGTGGATCTTTGGCGACATCCATTCCTAAGACTTTTAAGCTTCCAGTAGTTGGCTCATATAAACCTGCGATCAATCTTAAAAATGTAGTTTTACCTGCACCATCAGGCCCGACCAAAGCCGTCAGTTGCCCTGCCTTGATCTGCATATTTATGCCTTGCAAAGCCCGCACATCATCCAAACCTTTTTGTTCTGCTTGAAAGGTTTTGTTTAAATCCGTGGCAATTACAATACTCTCTACTGACATCGGCATACTACCCTGTCTTAAGGATTATTCGTGCCAGTTGGACGCGATGATTTGGCTATGTGCACCGTCACAGGTTGTCCCATCTTCAACTGGTCATTCGGGTCATCGACATAAATTCGGACTTCATAAACCAAAGTCGTGCGAATATCTTCGGTCTGTACCGTTTTGGGGGTAAATTCCGCCACAGATGAGATATAACCAATTTTTCCTGTGATGGGCTGATTCGGTTGTGAGTCACGAATGACTTGTGCTGCTGCGCCCATGTTGATATGCCCAAGATCCATTTCACTTGCATAAACACGCACCCATTTAGGATGGATCAGGGCAATGGTATAGACGGACTTGTTTGAAGTCGTCATGTCACCAACTTCTTGTAAACGTGCACGAATTACGCCATTAACAGGTGCCAGCAGCTTACTTTGAGTAATTTGGTAATCAATCAAATCAAGATTGGCCTTGGTCGATTCATATTGTGCTTTAGCCGCTTCACGATCTTCTGTGCGCGCACCTTTCAAAAGTAGCTCTAGGTTGGCTTTGGTTTCACCTACAGCCGCTTCCGCCATTTTCATATTGCTTTTTGCAGCATCAACCTCTTGCTTACTCACCGCTTGACCCGCAGTACTCCGATTTAAGACATTTAAACGTTGGTATTGTTTATCGGCATTTTCAAACTGGGCTTGGGCAGACTGTACTTTCGCTTTCGCTTGGGTAATCTCTTCAGGTCGATTGCCCGCAGCTTGTTCATTTAAGATTTGCTGTTGAACTTGTAACTGTGCTTGGGCTTGCTGTGCTTGTATAGTCAGCGATTCGGTATTTAGTTCGGCAAGAACCTGACCTTTTTGAACGCGATCTCCTTCTTGAACAGCCAAGCTTTGAATACGTCCAGCCGTTTCAAATGCCAGTGAGACTTGTCGAATATCGACATTGCCATATAACACCAGATGATCGGGATCGGCTTTGTCTCGACTGAACCACAAAAATGCAGCCGCTACAGCAATGAGCAATACCCCAACCAGCAGTATGAACTTACTTTTGTTCATGTACACCAAACCTTCGCTTAGTTTTAATACAAGTTTAAATCTAATTTAAACTATAACAATTCAGTTAAGAAAGATATACTTCAAGTCTAAATTTTGATGCAGAGTAAATAATGTCTAGAGCTGGACGTAGCGATGGTGATTTAACCAAATCGAAAATCTTGGATGCTGCTGGCCGCCTGATTGCTCAGGATGGTTTTGCAAAAACCACGAGTAAAGCCATTGCCAAGCTGGCCGAAGTCGATTTGGCTGCCATTAACTATCACTTCGATGGTCGTGATGGCTTATATCGTGCCGTACTTGCCGAAGCACATACACATTATATTGATGAACAAGAACTCTTGACCTTGCTTAACAGCTCTAAAACGCCTACTGAAAAACTGGAAGCTTTTTTTGAAAGCCTGATCGGTAAGCTGGTTGAAACCGATGTCTGGCATAGCAAAGTGTTTGTTCGCGAACTTTTTTCACCGACTACCCACCTATACACGTTTATGCAAAATGATGGTGCGCGAAAGTTTCTTTTGGTTAAAAAAATTATTAGCCAAGTTTCAGGCATTGATGAAAATCACCCTGCACTTTTGCCTTGTGTACTCAGCACCGTCGCACCCTGTATGATGCTGATTTTGGCAGATGCAAATGGTCCAAGCCCACTTAAAAATGTCTCCAAGCTTGAACCTGCACTTTTGGTTAAACATCTCATGACCTTTTCAGTCGCAGGTTTACAAGCCGCTAAACAACTTTATCTTTGATAAACCAACTGTCCTTGCTTATAGGTTGCAAGAACTTTGATGTCTTTGATTTTAGATGGTTCAGTGGTGATTGGATTGGCACTTAAAATAACAAAGTCACCGTATTTCCCTGTACTTAAAGTGCCTTTAATATCTTCTTCAAAATACTGATATGCAGCCCAGTCCGTCATCGTTTTAAGTGCGATATACGGGCTGACTTTTTGTGTCTCACCCAAAACTTTGCCTGTTCGTGTGGTGCGATTAACCGTTGCATCCAACACCATCATGCTTTTCGGTGGGATAACAGGAGCATCATGATGCTCAGTGAAAATCATGCCTTTTCTTAAGGCCGAACCTGTTGGTGAGATGTGTTCAGCACGCTTTTCACCTAAGGTTTGTGCCACATGCCAGTCGCCCCAGTAGTAGGTATGCAAAGAAAAAAATGAGGGAATCAAGTGAAGCTGTTTCGCCCGATCCAGTTGATCCTCTCGCATGGTTTGTGCATGAATAATCACATCTCGTCGCTGTGAGTCATCATATTTCTTTTGCGCATTGGCAATCACATTAAGGTATTGATCAATCGCGGCATCACCATTGGCATGTGCCAAAATTGGCCAATGCTGCCTGAAAGCCAAATCAATCATGTGCTGGACTGTTTTTTGCTCTGGAAATGCAGGATAGCCACGATAGTTCTTATCTTTCCCTTCAGGCGGAACCACATAGGGTTCAGTTAACCATGCTGTTTTACCTTGGGGTGAACCATCTAAGCTAATTTTCACGCCACCAATTCTAAAGTGATTGACATAGTTTTTGCTTACACCTTTTTCGAGCATATACGCCTGTTCTGAACTGATATCAGGATAAGAAACGACATCGATGGCTAATTTGTTTTGATTGGCCAAACTACGCCAAAGTTCTGAAGTACCACGATCAGCCCGTCCTTCTTGTACCGTGGTGTAACCATTTTTCATATAGGTTTGTACCGCAGTCAACGCCATCTGCTGCATCATTTCAGGTGGGACCGTTTTAAAAGCCTGTAACATAGCCTCAATCACGACACTTTCTTCTAATACACCATTTGGAATATTTGTCCCTACTACGCGTCGAATCACACCACCACTAGGGTTACTACTTTTTTCATTAATGCCTAACAACTCTAGCGCTTTATGATTTACAGAGGCCAAATGCCCTGACTGATGCAAAATCAGCACCGGTTGAGTCGTTGAAATCTGATCTAAATCTGTGGCTGTCGGATGAGCTTTCTCTTGTAGCTGGGCATCATCATAACCATTGCCAATAATCCAGCCAGAAGTCGCTTGGACAAAAGTTGGATTTTGCTTCGCCCAAGCCTTCATTTCTTGGATAAGTGTGGCAATACTCACCACCTTACCATCTGGTGGTGGATATAAATTAGCCACAGTTTGCTGCATACCGACAGAGTTTAAATGGCTATGGGCATCGATGATGCCAGGGATGACGGTCTTGTTATTCAAGTTCAAACGTTTAGCCTGTGGCGCAAGCTTTTCAGCCTCAGACAATGTGCCTGTATAACGAATCTTTCCGTCTTGAATTAACATAGCATCGACATAGCTGGGTTGCATGCCTTGCATGGTTAAAATGGGGCCACCATAGACCAATAAGGCATTTTGCGTCTGTTGTTGTATATTTGAAACTGTACTAGATGGACTGGATGTACAACCACCCATCAGTACCACAGAGGAAGAAATCAGAGCCGTGAGTGCAAAAGAAACTTTCTTAAAAAACATGGGTTAAACACCTAATATTGCTAAATATTATATTTTGCTCCGTACGAGCATTCGTTATAAGTATAAAACTTTAAATACAACACATTATCACTCTACCTTAGCACTTTAAGCCAGCTCTTGTCAGGCAGAATAAGGTGCTCAATATTCAACAGATTATTGCAGTAACTTTAAGATGTGTTGCAAACGGACATTGTCTATATTTTCTTTATACACTGCATAAATCGGCGCAATACATGGGTTATTGGCCTTAAGCGTTTTATAAACAATCTGCTTATTCCAAAAGTCACGAATGGCCTCAGGCACGATGGATAAACCAATCCCTGCAGCAATCAAGTTTAAGCTTGAGGTTAAACGTGGCGCTTCTTGTACAATTTTGGGACTAAATCCAGCTTGGTAACAACTGGCCAAAATATTATCGAATAAATCTTGCCCTGCTAAACGTCGGTACAACACAAAATCATGCGGTTCAAGATCCAGCAAGTGAATCGGTTCGGCTTGTTCAGCCAAAGGATGATTGTTGGGTAAAGCCACAATGAGCGGTTCATCTAGCACATGTAGGCTGGTTAAACCGAGGCCAATGGGTGCAGGTTTGCGTAAGAACACAATGTCATTTTTTTCATTACTAATGGAGTCTATCAGCGAGCTACTGCCATCTTCTTCCAGATGAATTGAAACACGTGGAAAAGTTTCCCGAAAGTTACGCAGCAAGGCCGGTAAAAATGGATGTAAGCCAACCGAGTTGGTAAAGCCAATATTAATCTGACCTTCGACCCCCAAAGAAATATCCTGCACACGTTTAGGAATCAACTGCGCATGCGCCAATATCGCAAGGGCTTCTTTGTACAAAACCTTACCTGCTTCTGTTACCTCAACACCACGCGGCAAACGCTTTAGCAGTTGTGTATTCAACTCTTCTTCCAAGCTTTTGATAATCCGTGTCAACGGTGGTTGTTGCATATTCAAACGTACCGCAGCATGCGAAATATTACTTTCTTCTACCACTGCAACAAATGCTCTGAGTTTATGGATATCAATCATGTCTGCCCCATTAAACATACTTTTTCAGTATATATAACGTCAAAAATAGCATTTTTCAACATATCTCTACAGGTTCATACTGAGCTCATTCAACAAAAGGCGAAAGACATGAACACTGAAGTGCTCCCTGCTGAACAAATAACCCATCCAACTTCACGGGAATTATTTGCAGGCTTTATGAAGCTGGGACTCATGGGCTTTGGTGGCGTATTGCCACTTGCACACCAAATGGTTGTAGAAGACCAAAAATGGCTCAACACGGAAGAGTTCACGCACTTATTGGGTGTCTGTCAAATCCTCCCCGGTGGAAACATCATTAATATGGCTGTTGCGATTGGTTATGAGTTTCAGGGGGTTAAAGGTGCTATTAGTGCTGTTCTCGGGTTGATTTTTGCACCGACGGTGATTGTAATTTTGTTGTATCAGCTCTATAGCCAATTTCAAAATATCCCCGTGATTCAGCACATGATACAGGGACTAGCAGCAGCGGCAGCAGGTTTACTATTTGCGATGGGGTTAAAAATGTTGAAACCCATTCTGAAAAGTTACCTCACGATCTTTACTATCGCGCTGACCATTGTCTTTATGCTGATTGTTAAGATTCCCTTGGCATTAACGTTACTGATCTTAGTCAGCATCAATGTCGCGGTCTTAAGCTTGAAAAAAAGAGGACAAAACGCATGATTTTACTCACCTTAGCCATCGTTTTTACCCAGCTTTCTATATTGGCCTTTGGTGGCGGCAATGCAATTTTGCCTGAAATGCAACATCAAGTAGTCGAAGTACATCGTTGGCTTACTGCCACAGAGTTCAGTACCATGTTTGCCATGGCTCAAGCGGCACCGGGCCCCAATATGATGATTGTACCTTTGGTCGGCTGGCATGTGGCTGGACCTGCTGGACTGTTCGTGACTTCATTGGCGAAGTTTGGGCCCTCTTCTGTACTGACTATATTTGCACTCAAGTTTTGGAATCAGTTTAAGGATCACCCGCTACGTAGCATGTTTGAAAAAGCACTGAAACCAATTACTGTCGGCTTGGTTTTGGTCAGTGCCTATATTATTGCCGCTGCATCTGCTCAGAACTGGTTACTCATTGCAATCGTTATCGTCGCTACTGGTTTAAGTTTAGTTAAAAAAATTCATCCACTGTGGGTCATGCTCTTTGGAGCAATGTCAGGCGCACTGTTTTTATAAACGGTGTGTCATGAAAGTCAGTGTTCAATAACACATACTTTCTATTTTATTGTTACTTTCAAATACATAGTATAAGCCTTGCATCTGAAAACCAAGATGTAAGGCTTTGCCGTTTGAGTCAATAGACATGTGAAAAAAGCAAGGGGTTAGGAAATATTTCCACCCAAAGCAGTCATTAATTGCGCTGTATTTTTTAATTGCATTTGTTGTAACTCTAATGTGCTCTGTTCAGCTTGCAGCCTTAAATTCTGCGCCGTGACCACTTCCAAATAACTGACTAAACCTGCGTTATAACGTCGCAACACCACTTGTTCATTTTCTTTAGTTAGTTGCAGTAACTGAGCTTGCTCCAGTTGTTGTTGTTTCAAACTTGAAGTTTGCATTAAAGCACCATCAACTTCCTTCCAGCCCGTAAGTACAGCTTGCTTATAGGCTGCTAATTTTTCATCATAACTTGCCTGCGCTTGAGCAATTTCAACTTGCCGTTTTCCACCATCAAAAATAACCGAAGCCGCTTCTAGTCCCGTAGACCATAAATATGCAGGGGCTTGGAACAACTGACCCAACACTTGACTATTTAAACTCGCATTAAGACCAATATTAATATCTGGCAACCATGCCGTTTGTGCTAAACCCAACTGTGCATGTGTACTCGCAAGCTCCCGCTCTGCACGAATCACATCAGGACGTTGCATGAGTAAGCGACTGGGTAGCTGTGCAGGTACAGTAGGAATACTCAAACCTTGCTGACGTTTCACCAGTTGAAACTGAACCACACTTTTACCCTGCAAGACTGCCAGCACATTTTCCTGTAAATTGCGTTCACGCTGCATTTCGATCTGCTGTATTTGCACTTGTTTCAACTGTGTTTCTGCCTGTATCACATCTGCCCGCGCAATCATCCCTGCTGTATATTGGTTTTTTAAAATTTGCACTGAACGTAGGTAACTTTTTTGGGTTTGCTGCAATACATCAAGTTGCGCATCCAAAACACGAATGTTCCAATAGGCCTCTATCGCCGATAACTGTTGATTCAATTTCACTGCGGCTAAGTCCGCCTGCACTGCTTCTAAATTTGCCTGTTGTCCCTCTATCGCTTTCGCTACACGCCCCCAGACATCGGGAATCCAGCTGGCCTGAACCCCTGTGCTAAACTGACTGTTTGGAGAGGTATGCTTTGCGCCATTACGGTTGGCAGCACTTTCTAAGCTTAGACTGACAGAACGACTGGCTTTTTGCTGCTCAAGTAAAGCATTGGTTTGTCTATAACGTGCCTCGGCCTGTTTCAAATTTAAGTTTTCTGCATTTAACTGTTGCAGCAGTTGGCTTAAAACGGGGTCATGATAAATGTTCCACCATGCAACTGTCTTGCCTTTTAAGCCTGCTGTTTCTGTCCAATTGAGCGCAGCATATTTATATTGCTCATCTGCTTGAATCAGTGGTGTTTTATATTCGGGAGGATGTACAACCGCCGTAGAACTACATGCAGTCAACAACAACACACAACTTAGGCTTAAGACATTTTTATAAACCAAATCTGACATTCTATTTTCCTATTTCTTTATCTATTTGCCTAAGCTTTGCAGCACAAATTTACGTTTAAATCTCGAACAAGATTCAGCCCATTTTTCAAAGAGCAAATACAAAACAGGCGTTGTGTACAAAGTTAAGAGCTGCCCAAGCGCTAAGCCGCCCACAATGACCACACCCAAAGGCTGACGTAACTCAGCCCCCTCACCCCAACTACAAGCCAGCGGAATTGCACCCAATAATGCTGCGGTATTGGTCATCAAGATCGGGCGAAAACGCAGAGCCGCCGCAGACATTACAGCTTGATATGCTGACTTTCCTGCACGCCGTTCATATAAAGTAAAATCAATCAATAAAATGGCATTTTTCACCACGATACCAATCAGTAAAAACATGCCCAACAATGCAATCAGGGTAAACTCAAAGTTAAATACCCATAAGGTCAACAGTGCGCCCAAAGCCACAGCGGGTATGGTCGATAAAATCGTTAACGGATGAACCACACTTTCATAGGTCACCCCAAGCACGATATAAATCAACAAAATCACTGCAAGAATCAGTAAGGGAGTACTTAAGCCCGCTTGTAAACTTTCTGCTTCTACGTCTTTATCCGTGGTCATAAAAACGTTGTTTGGCAACATCACTTCAGTTAAGACAGATCGGATCGCGGCATCGGCCTGTTCATAGCTATAGCCCTGTTTCACCACATAACCAATACCCATCGCGGCATATTGATTACGTCTATACACTCGATCATTGGTAATTCCATAAGACCATGTCGCAAAGTTACGTAGCGGCACAGCCTGTCCAACTTTATTAGGGACTTGTACATTGGCTAAGGATTCAGGATGTTCCGTGAAGTGCCTATCTACCTCCATGACCACATGAAACTGTTGGGTTTGATCATAAATGGTTGAAATCTGGCGCTGTGAAAATGAGTTGTTCAGTACGCTCGAAATGCTTTCAATATCAACGCCCAAACGGCGTGCCGCTTCACGGTCTACATCTAGGGTGACATGCTGCGCGCCTTCATCCCCCATGGTTTCCACTTCTTCAAGTTCAGGTAGTTTTTGCATGGCCTGCGCAACTTTCGGCACCCATTGGCGCAGCTGTGCAACATCATCTGACTGTAGCAACAGCATATAGTCTTGACCACTGCCACTTGAAAAAGGATCATCTAGTTCTAATTCTTGTGCCACACGTGCTGAGAAAATTGCCCCAGCCTGCCACGGCGCATTTTGTTTCATACGCTCGACAATGGCATGCGAGCTTTTCCCCTCACGCTCTGCTTTGGGTTTTAAACTCACCATGAAAAAAGAATTGGTGGTTCCACCTGCTCCGCCTGAGGTTCCAACCACATCTTTTACAGCAGGGTCACTCAACAAGCTTTCACTAAAGGCTGCAATTTTGGGTTGCATAATTTGAAAAGAAAACCCGTCATCACCACGAATGAAAGCCTCAACCCGTCCTGTATCCTGCTCAGGTAATACCCGTTTAGGCAGGTGCTGATAAACATAGAATGAAGCCCCAATCGCACCTAGCCAAAATAAAATCACGATATAGCCATGTGCTAGCATCCATTTTAAAGATGTTAAATAAGCATGATTGAACTGCTGCATGCAACTATGGCTAAATTGATAGAAAGGCTGATGTTGGTCGCTCTTTAACGGTTTTAAACAGCGTGCAGATAAGCTTGGTGTTAGCACCAAAGAAACAAAAATGGATAACACCACAATAAAAACTAAGGTCAGTGAAAATTCGCGGAAAAGCCGCTCAATCACACCGCCCATAAACAGCACTGAAATGAAAATCACCACCAAAGCCAAATTCATGGCCACTAAAGTCAACCCCACCTCCTGAATCCCTTTAATGGCAGCCTGTACAGGAGACTCCCCCTGCTCAATATGACGCTCAATATTTTCTAGCACCACAATCGCATCATCCACCACCAATCCTATAGCGACAATGACCGCCATAATGGAGAGGTTATTGAGCGAGAAACCTGCCAAATACACCAAACTACACGCCCCGACCAAAGTCACCAGCATGGCAATACTTGGCACAAGAGCACTTTGCATACGCCCTAACATTAAGGCAACGACAATAATGACCAACAGCATGGAAAACAACAGTGTATCGCGGGCTTCTGCTAAGCCTGTGCGAATGATTTCAGAACCATCCATCACCGTAGTCAACTGTGCATCTGCAGGAATCAGTGATTTTAATTCAGGCAGTTTTTCTTTGATTTGATCAATGGTCGCCACGGTATTGGCATTGGGTTGACGGCTGATTTTGATAATCACCGCAGGATGACCATTATGAAAACCACTGACATAGCGGTTTTCAACAGAATCTTGCACCTCGGCCACATCTTTTAAACGTACGATTGCTTGAGCATTACGATGAATCACCAAGTTGGCAAAATCTTGCGCTTGTTTTAAATCATTCGACAGTGCAACTTGCCAACGAAGTTGATCGGTTTCAACTACGCCCGACGCTTGTACTGTATTACTTTTTTCAATTGCAGTACGGACTTGTTCCAATGAAACGCCCTGTGCAATGAGTGCATTCGGATTTAAAGTAATCCGCACCGCAGGCATAGACGCGCCATCAATTTCAACCTCACCGACGCCACTCATCTGCGCAAGATTGGGCTGGAGTTGATTGCTGGCAATTTCATATAATTTACCCGCAGATAAATGCGCTGAACTCAATGCCAAATAAAAAATTGGACTTTGGCTTGGATTAACCTTGAAATATTCAGGAGGGCTAGGCATTCCTGATGGAAGTTGCGACATTGCAACATTAATGGCAGCTTGTACTTCTCGTGCCGCTTCATTGATATCGGTATCTAAGTCAAAGTGCAAAGTCACTTGCGTTGCATTTTGACTACTAGAGGAATTAATCGCTTTTACCCCAGAAACGCCCATCATGGCCCGTTCTAAAGGTGTTGCAACCGTCGCCGACATACTTTCAGGACTTGCCCCAGGTAAACTGGCCCGCACCACAATGGTCGGAATATCTGCCTGAGGTAAGGACGCCACGGGTAAGCGGAAATACGCCAATACGCCAAGCAACACAATTGCGATGCCCAGTAACATACTGGCAACAGGACGATGAACCAAAGCAGAGAGCAATTTCAAAGCTTGCTCCTTGATTCATCAAGTTCAGCTAAAGGTAGCTGCGGCTTTTGAAAAGCATGCTGTAAACGATCAAAAAATAAATAAACCACAGGCGTGGTAAATAGCGTCAGTACCTGACTTAAAATCAAACCACCGACCATGACAATCCCTAGAGGCTGACGTAATTCAGCTCCAGAGCCTGATGCCAACATGAGTGGAATAGCACCGACCAATGCCGCCAATGTCGTCATTAAAATGGGGCGGAATCGCATCAACGCCGCCTGATAAATCGCTTGCTGAGGTGAAAGACCCTCTTGTCGCTGTGCTGCCAAAGCAAAGTCCACCATCATGATGCCGTTTTTCTTCACCAAGCCGATCAGTAAAATAATGCCGATTAAAGCAATCATATCGAGTGGTCGACCGACCATAAACAGCGCCAATAAAGCACCAATTGCCGCAGATGGTAAGGTTGAAAGAATAGTGATGGGATGAATAAAGCTCTCATACAACATCCCAAGCACGATATACATGGTCACAATCGCGGCGATCACCAGCCAAAAGGTATGCTGTTGCGAGTTTTCAAATGCAGCAGCAGCCCCTTGTAGCTGAAGTTTAACTTCAGCAGGTAAATTGAGCTGCTGTTCTACACGTTGAATGGCTTGGATGGCATCTCCCAAAGCCACGCCTGTTACAAGGTTAAAAGAAATACCGTTGGCAGGAAATTGAGATTGCTGCTGTAAAATAATCGGGACTCGTTTTTGCACAATGCTTGCCACAGAACTGAGTAAAATCGGTTCTCCGCTGGCATTATGGATATAGGTTTGCTCTAAAGCTTGTATCCCTTGAGTTAATTCTGGCGCAAGTTCTAAGACAATGCGGTACTGATTTGACTGGGTATATAGAGTCGCAATTTGCCGCTGTGCAAATAGATTTTGCAAAGCCAAGCTAATGTCTTCTACCGTTAAGCCGAATCTCGCTGCTGCATCTCGATTGACATCAATATACGCCTGTAAGCCTTGCCCACCGTCTTCGCTACTCACCTCTGCAAACTCAGGTTGTTGGCGTAAAGCATCTACCAAAACAGGTGTCCATAACGCCAAGTCTGTGTTTTTTGCTGACGTCAAACTGAGCTGATATTGAGTTCGACTAATTTTATCTTCAATACTCAACTCTTGCACAGGTTGCATCCAAGCACGAATACCCTGAACATGACCCAACTCTCCACGCAGACGTGCCATGACTTGATCTGCACCCTCTCGTTCAGCATGTGACTTTAAGTTAATAAGAATTCGGCCATTACTAAGTTTCGGGTTATTGGCATCAATGCCAAGAAACGAAGACAGGCTTTCAACAGCGGGATCTTTTACAATTTCAGCCGCTAGTGCTTGCTGGCGCTCACTCATGGCTTGAAATGAAATATCATCTGGTGCTTCGGTCACCACTTGGATAACGCCACTGTCCTGCACAGGGAAAAAGCCTTTCGGAATCATCCAATACAAAAAACCTGCGAGTAACACTGTACTCAGCATAACGGCCAGTGTCAGGGTTTGATGCTGAAATACCCATTGCAAAGCTTTTCCATACTGCTGAATGATGCCATCCAGACTCCATCTATTGGCTGAAGTTTGATGCTCTGCTTCTTTTAATGACGCTTTGCCTTTGAGCAAATAAGCACACATCATCGGCGTTAAGGTTAAAGAGACCACTAGAGAAATTGCTATTGCAGCCGCCAAAGTCACTGCAAACTCATGGAACAATCGGCCCACCACATCGCCCATAAATAACAGTGGAATGAGAACAGCAATCAATGAAATGGTTAAAGAAATGAGCGTAAAACCTATTTCCTTCGACCCTTTGAATGCCGCTTGCATTAGGCTTTCACCCGCTTCACGATGTCGTGCAATATTTTCCAACATCACAATCGCATCATCCACCACAAAGCCTGTGGCAATGGTCAGTGCCATTAAGGTCAGGTTATTGACTGAAAAACCTAAAAAATACATCAGTACAAACGTACCAATGATTGACAGCGGAACAGCAATACTCGGAATAATGGTGGCTGATAAATTTCTTAGAAAGAGAAAAGTCACCATCACCACTAAACAAACTGCAAAAACCAATTCCTTTTGAACATCGTGGATCGAACTACGAATACTCTCAGTACAATCGGTCAGTACTCGAATTTTGACATTGTCGGGTAGGTTCTTTTGCAGCTCAGGCAACAACTGTTTAATCTGATCGGCCACTTGAATCACGTTGGCATTCGGTTGACGCTGTACATTCACCAAAATGGCGGCTTGACTGTCTGCCCATGCCGCCATATAGCGGTCTTCACTACCTTCAATCACCTGTGCCACATCTTTTAATCGAATCGGAGCACCGTTATTCCAGCGTAAAATGAGGCTTTCATAGTCGCCAATTGAACGGATTTGATCATTGGCATCTAGCATAGTACTGCGATATGGCCCATCAAAACTGCCTTTGGGTTGACTGGCATTGGCCGCATTGATTGCGGTGCGGACATCTTCGGCACTCATTTTATAAGCAGCAAGCACAGCAGGATTTATTTGCACCCGTATTGCTGGCCGTTGCCCACCAGCAAGGCTCACCATACCCACACCCGTGAGTTGAGACAGCTTTTGTGCCACCCTAGTATCCACCATGTCATAGACCGTGGTGAGGGGTAAAGTCTCTGAACTAATCGCTAATGTAATGACAGGTACATCGGCTGGATTGACCTTTCGATATACAGGTGGCGTTGGCAAATCACTTGGCAATTTACTGCTGGCAGTACTTAGTGCAGATTGTACTTCTTGCTCCACTACACCCAGTTCAGCACTTAACTCAAACTGTAAGGTAATGACAGATGCTCCGACAGAACTCTGCGAAGACATTTGCTTTAAGCCCGCAATTTTGCCCATTTCCCGTTCAAGCGGTGCGGTGATAGTCCGTTGTACCGTGTCAGGGTTTGCCCCAGGCTGAAAGGTATAAACCTGAATAATGGGGTAGTCGACCTGTGGTAAAGCCGACACTGGCAAAAGCCGCCAAACCAATAACCCACTAAACAGCAATGCCAGCATCAACAACGTGGTTGCAACTGGACGGACAATAAAGAACTTTGAAATATTCATGTCTTATCCAACAGCAGGTTTTGATGTGGCCATCGCTTCAGGTTGATCCGAGACAATTTGAACTTCTTTGCCTTCTGCAAGACGGTCAATCCCTTCTAAAACCACCTGCTCCGTACCATTTAAGCCAGTTAAAACTTGAATCTGCCCATTAGAACTTAAGCCAAGGGTGAGCATACGAATTTCTGCTTTTTTCTGCGAATTAACAATATACACATAGGTGCCTTTGGCCCCATGTTGCACGGCGTCACTTGGAATACTGATGGCATCTTGAACGGTATGTGCATTTAAACGAACATTGACAAACTGATTAGGAAATAAAACATCATCACGATTATCAAAAATTGCCTTGATCTTTAATGTGCCTGTATTGGCATCAATCTGGTTATCCAAAGCCTGTACATGCCCAACCGCAAGTTGCTTTTGTTCTGCTTTATCCCATGCCTTGACTGGTATTTGATGTCCCTGTTTCATGTTGTTACGCAAATGAGCCAAATCATGTTCAGCAACTGAAAATTGTACATAAATGGGATGAACTTGGGTGATGCTAACCAAACCTGTCGTGTCATTGGCCTGAATTAAATTACCCGCATCTTTCTGCTGAAAACCAACTCGACCATTAATCGGTGAATAAATTTTGGTATAAGACAATTGTAATTTGGCTGCATCTACCTGTGCACGATTGGCCTGTATTTGCCCTTTCAACTGATTGACTAAAGCGAGCTGTTGCTCAACTTGTTGTTTAGCAATTGAGTCTTGCTTAAACAGCAGTTGATAACGTGCTAACTCAGTTTCTGCATTTAGTAGTTGAGCTAAGTTTTGCTGTTGTGTCCCCTCTGCTTGTGCCAGAGCTAACTGAAATGGCGCAGGGTCAACTTGAGCAAGAAGTTGTCCTTTCTGGACAGTCTGACCTTCTTTAAAATAAATCTGCTTGAGAACACCCGAAACCTGAGTTTGAACATTCACTGTATGGGTCGGAACAACTGTACCGATGGCTTTAATTTCCACCTGCAGATCTTGTCGCTGCACAGGCACAACACGCACAGGGACAGGTTTATCCCATTGACTATATTCTTCGCTAGGTTGAGACATAGCTTTTTTCCAATACAGCCCTCCCATGCCTAACAATAAAATGACAATGATGAATCCAATCCAAAGTGTTCGACGATTAAGAAAATGTTTTGTTGGGTTGTTATTGTTCAATGGCTCACTCATTACATTTCCTATTCATTACAAAAAATTCTCGCCCAACACATACTGTTCAAAATCGAAAGATCCATACAATTTTTTAAAATTTGATCAAATTAAGTATTTAAAAAATTGAAACTTCCTATCCCAAATCACGCATATCTATTAATAAGACGGATGAAAACAAAAAACAGCTCACGCTAAATGTTGCTATTTGTAATTGCATTTAATAATGATTATCATTAATATTCAACCTTTCATTTCTTTATCCCACTTTTACTGCTGAGATTCAGGATATTGTTCTAGGGTCATGAGTTAAAAATATGAACTTAAATGTCCAAAAAAAATTGTGGTTTAGTCATCTCTACAACACCCATCAAACAACCTTGTTGTCATGGTTCAAACACAAACTGCAACACCACCATCAGTCTGAAGACCTGAGTCAGGAAGTGTTTTATCGTGCTCTGAAAAGTGAATATTGTTTTGAAAAAATTAAAGAGCCTCAAGCATGGCTCATGGGTATTGCTAAACATGTGATCATTGACCACTGGCGGCATCAGCATGTTGAAAGGTTATATTTAGATGCGTTGGCACAATTACCAGAAAACTACTACCCTTCGGCAGAACATGAGGTGTGCATTCGAGAAACCTTATATCAGGTTCATCGTATGCTTGAGAAGCTACCAACACGTACATCTCAGGTCTTTTTGTTGTCTCAGTTAGATGGTCTGACCTATCGAGCGATTAGCGAAAAGCTGAATATTTCTGAAGCAACGGTAAAAAGAGATATGAAGCAGGCTTTTTTAGCCTGTATAAGTCTTTATAATCCAACCGACTAATCGATTTCCTTACAACTGCTATGTCACAGCCTTCACCCCTACCTGAAAGTATCTTAGATGCAGCCGCTGATTGGCTGGTGCTGATTCACTCTGGGGAAATCACCGAAATACAGCTACAACAATTTGAGCAATGGAAGTCTGAAAGTAAGGAACATGCTTTAGCTATTTCACAAATCGAACGTTTTACACAAGGTTTATCAGGTTTACCTTCATCTTTCCAACCTGATGCATTAGTAGAGTCTAAGCAAAAATTTAATACTTCTTTAAAACACAATATGCTGTTTGGGCTATCAGGCTTTTTAGTCCTTGGTTTAAGTGCATATAGTATGCCTTGGGCAAAGTGGCAAGCCGACTACCACACCCAAGTGGGTGAAATTAAAATAGTGCCTTTGACTGACGGCACGAAGCTGATTTTAGCCAGTAATAGTTATGTCAATATCGACTTTTCAAAACAAACCAGACAAGTTGAATTGGTTGAAGGTGAGATTTATATTCAGACGGCAAAAGATCCGAAGCATCGCCCATTTATAGTCACAACCAAAGATGGAAAGATTGAAGCCTTAGGTACACAGTTTACAGTTCGCCAAGAAGACGAATATCGCACTAAAGTCAAAGTTTATGAACATGCGGTAGCTTTATATCCTGCTGAAACAACTACACGAAAACTTTTACAACAAGGCCAACGTACCAGTTTTGATGCCGATACAATTTCAGCCATCAATCCACTGAAGAATGAGCAACCGTATTGGACGCAACATCTACTGGTTGTGGAGCAATGGCCACTTAAAAAAGTGCTAGATGAATTGTACCGTTATCAAAATGGAACCTATTTTATCGATCCTGAGTTAGAAAAAGTTCATGTTTCAGGGGTGTTTTCATTAAAAAACCCAAAGCAAAGTCTAGAGAACTTGGCCTATACCCATCAGCTTGAATTAGATTATTACAGCGCTTATTTATTAAAAATAAAAAAAAGATAAAAATTTGACCCTTTTTTTGAGCTGACTCGACTTATACAGAAATACACTCCCAGTCGAGAACACCGCATGAAGGATTATCAGGCAAAAAGTAGATTAGCGATGGCTATTCGCGCAGTTTTATGGGGCATGCCACTGATGGCAGGAAGCTTCGCTACTACTGCTGTTTATGCTGCCACAACGTATCCTGTGAACATTACTAATCTCCCTTTAGATGAGGCGCTAAAACAACTCGCAATCCAAACAGGGACTACCATCAGCTATGACTCAAAGACCCTCTCAAATTTGCAAGCTAAGTCGCTAAAAGGTAATTATGCAGTCGATCAAGCATTGGCTGCATTATTACAACCTCATGCTTTGGTTGCAGTAAAAGTCAACAATGGCGGTTATAGTATTCAAGCAAAACAACGAGTTCAAGCTCAAACAAGAGAAGTTCAACTTGAAGCCATTCATAGTCAAGCCAATAACGCTTCGCGTGCAAACAGTAGTCAAGTGACCAGTGCAGATGGAACTGCTCAGCTCGCAACTATTTCTTTAAAAGCAACTGATCAAAATGTAACAAATGTTGGAAAGCAAGCTCAGAATATTAAAGATATTCCCCAATCCGTGACAGTCATGTCTCGGCAGCGTATTGATGAGCAAGGCTTAAAAACGCTTGATGATGTGATGGTACAAACAACCGGTGTGACACGTGAACAACTCTGGTTGAATAATAACTATAGTGCACGTGGTCTAAAGATCGAAAATATTCGTTATGATGGGGGTAGTGCATCTAGCCTACAAGACCGAAGTAATAGTGCAGATTTAGCGCAATATGAGTCCGTAGAGGTACTACGTGGCGCGGATGGATTATTTGGAGCAGGTGAAGCTGGAGGTGTCATTAACTTGACATCAAAAAGGCCAAAAGCCGAAACAGCTATTAATGGAACCATTTCTGCAGGTAGCTGGAATAACTATCATACAGAGTTAGATGCTACTGGTTCATTAACACAAGATCAAAGTATTAAAGGTCGTTTGGTCACAGTTTTTCAAGATCAGGACTTTTTCTACAAACCAACTCATAACCGTCGTGAAATGATCTATGGTGCATTAAGCTTTGACTTATTACCAGAAACTACCCTCTTTACAGGTCTAAGCTATCAAAAAGATAAAACTGATGCCTTTAATGCAAGCTTGCCGCGTTGGGAAGATGGTGCAGATTTAAATTTACCACGCAGTACGACAATGGGTGCACCATGGAGCTGGGTAGAGCGTGAAAACATTGCTCTTTTTGCCAATCTACAACACCAAATCAACGACGACTGGAAAGCACAGTTCAATGTTCGCCACAATATTGGTGATGATGCTATTAATGGCGCAGAAATGGAAGGTGCTGTCAGTTACGATACTCACCAAAGCCAATGGTGGCGTTATCAAGATGATACAAGCTTTAAGGAAACAACTTTAGATTTAAATTTACAGGGACGTTTTAATCTATTTGAACAAAAGCACGACATCATTTTAGGAATTGACCATACCAATAATCATAAAGACTATAAACAAAACTGGACTTATTATGCCGATGGCGATGCATTTGACCGTGTTGCACCTCCAGAATGGGACTATCCACCTGCTACTTGGGAAGTAAACAATACCAATGAAAGTAATAAATCTGCATTTTATGGGTCTTTAAAGGTACGACCTATTGATGATTTAGCATTAATTATTGGTGGCCGATATACCTTTAAAGATGAATTAACCATCGACAATCATAAGACCAATATTCGAAATACTTATACGGAAGACAAAACCTTTGTTCCTTATTATGGTATTACGTATGATATTTTCCCATCAACAACGACTTATGCAAGTTATGCTGAAATTTATAAAAACCAACGTAATTATTTAGTTGCAGCCGATGGCCCTGGACTTGACCCTTTAACAGGTCGAAATATTGAATTTGGTATCAAACATCAGATTAATTCAAATCTGCTTGCATCGATTGCCTACTTCAATATTAAAAAAGAAAAGGAGAAAGTTTATAACACATGGACAAGTATTCCAAATAGCAACTCGTCATGTTGTTATATCGGGACAGGAACCATGGAAAGTAAGGGTGTCGATGTTGAGTTAAATGGCAATATTACTCCAGACTGGAATTTATCTGTTGGATATACCTACAATAAAAATGAGAAAAAAGACAATACGGACAATCCATACAACACTTACACCCCTAAAAACCTACTCAAGATTTGGACTACATATCAACTTGATCAATTCCTTGATGGTTTGGAAGTAGGTGGTGGTGTGATCGCACAAAGTAAAACCTATGCTAGTGGCTCAGTCAGGGCATTCAATCCCGCGACACAAAAATTTGATGGTGCATGGACGAGTATTGAACTAGTTCAACCTAATTATGCTGTTTGGTCTGCACGTGTGGCTTATGATATTAATCCTCAATGGAATATTGCACTTAATCTAAATAATATTTTTGATAAAACTTATTACAGCACTATTGGCTATCCGGGTTATGGTAATTTTTATGGTGAACCCCGTAGTTTCCTTTTAACTCTAAAGGCAAGTTATTAAAATTTGTAACGTCAATAACTTGCTTAATGAGGAACATCATCTAGCTCTAAGACAGTGGCATTATTTTCATATGAAAGTAATGCCGCTTTTTTATGTATTATTTTTCTCTAATGAAACGAGTCGGCTAGACAAAACGTTATTTCTTGCTCAAGAGCGCTCTCAAATGCTGCTGCACCGCAGGCCATTCACTTTTTAAAATACTGTACACATATGTATCTCTTAAAATATCGTTTTGTACAATTTGATGGCTTCTAAGTACCCCGTCTAGTTTTGCCCCTAAACGTTCAATCGCAGCCCGACTTTTAAAATTAAAAGAAGACGTACGGAACTCAACCGCAATACAATTCAAAGTATCAAATGCATGCGAAAGCAGAAGATTTTTACACTCCGTATTGACATAACTACGCTGCGCGGACTGGCTATACCATGTTGAACCAATTTCAACACGGCGGTGCTCGGCTTCAATATTCATAAAAGTCGTCATCCCTAACAGCCGACCACTGTCTCGTGCTTCAACCGTAAATGGCAACATAGTGCCCAGCCGCTGTAAATCTAGGCGGCGTTGGATTTCAGCCGTCATCTGCTCAGGTGAAGGAATGCGGGTATACCACAGTTTCCATAGCTCACCATCACGCACTGACTCACACAGTGCTGGTGCATGTTCAAATTCAAGCGGTTTTAATATAATTCTCTCACCTTGTAAAACCACAGGTTTTAAGCACTGCATGGCTCACTCCTTATATTTCAATTCGTTAAATTGGATCATCTGTGGCTAGTTCGAGTTGATTTTTGATGTTGCAATCAAATGCATTGCATCGGCTATCTCAAGCTGTCCCGTTTTTGTCAGTGCATTCGCTACACCCAGAACATCTCGATGTTCTTTGTTTTGGCCGAGTTTCGATTTGCCTTGCAACTGAGTAATTTCAATTTCGATCCCCACAATTGCTTTTAGCATAGGTTCAAGATAGTCCTTCGGAGCATCCGACATTTTCCACGGCTCGGGTTGTGTTGCTTCATGAGTTCGTGTCAAACGTGCCACCACACCGCGTACATAGCGCTCATCATCCCGAATAGTCACACGACCATAAGCATGTACCACTCGATAGTTCCATGTCGGTACTTGCTGATGATGCTCTTGTTTGCTGGGATACCACTGCGGTGAGATATACGCATCTCCAGCTCGAAAGACCACCAACACTTCATCGCCATTCTTCAGGTCTTGCCAAACAGGATTATTTCGAGAGACATGGGCATGCAATATGCCAAATTCAGTATTATCAGCTTGTAATTCAAAGGGTAAGTGATTCGCGTCTAAACCACTGATCCCATGTGTAAATAAAATACCCAATGGATAATTCTGTATGAGCTGATGTAGCTCATCTATTTGAGTCACTTCAAAATCTGCTGGAATATACACGGCACAGCCTCCTTGAGCTCATTGTTGCTATATTTGTTGTTGTAAATTCTCAGGTTTAATTGGATTATTCAAAAGTACCAGTTTGTATTACTTTGAGTAGACCAGAATTATGGCAAGAATGGCAAAAGTCGTAGAACTTCCCTCTATCGCAAAACTCAATAAAGTGCAGGGACAAATAGCCGCCCAACTGATTCAAGCCTTGCGACAAGCGGTACAAAATGGTGATTTACAAGCAGGCGATCCCTTACCTTCATCGCGAGAATTGGCGATGACATTAAGTGTTTCGCGTGGCACCATTATTGAAGCGTATGATCAACTCTTAGCTGAAGGGGTTTTAGAGGCACGTGCGCGCCAAGGCACTTTCGTTTCAGATGCCTTATCGCATTCAAAGTCTCAGCAAACTCAGGAGCGGAGAAATACTCAGCCTACTCACGTTCAGCTAACACCTGCAGCTCAAGCCTATGCTGAAGTATTGAAAGAATTTAAACCGCTTCCCCATCTTCCTTTTGCAGTCTCTGTACCTGTTGGGCGCACCCAACCAAATGATATTTGGAGAAAATTTGGCAACCGCTATCGTGCTCGAGGAGTAGGTGCACCCTCAGGTTATGATGACCCACAAGGTGTATTTTCCTTACGAGTTGCGATTGCTGACTATGTACGACGCTCTCGTTCTGTACACTGTGAACCTGAGCAAATAGTGATTATCAGTGGCATCCAACAGGCACTCTATATCTGTAGTCAGATTCTATTTAAAGCACAAGACCAAGTTTGGGTCGAGGACCCTGCCTACCGCGGTACAACGGCGCTACTAGAAAACTCAATACAACCCTTACACATTGTTCGTGTTCCCGTGGATGAAGAAGGAATTCAAGTCGATACAGGTATAAACCTCGCGCCCAATGCCCGAGCTGCTTTTGTCACCCCATCTCATCAATACCCAATTGGCATGCCGATGAGTTTAGCTAGACGCACAGCATTGCTCACGTGGGCCAAACAGCAAAGCGCTTGGATTATTGAAGACGATTATGACAGTGAACTGCGCTACAGTGGCCAGCCTTTTCCAGCCTTGCAAGGGTTAGCACCTGAACAAGTCATCTATTTGGGGACATTTAGCAAAGTGCTGTTCCCATCACTGCGCCTCGGCTATGCTGTACTGCCCGAAGCGTTGGTCGCCCCTTTTTGTGGATTGCGTGTTTTGATCGATCGTCATCCTCCCTCTGCTGATCAGCATGTTTTGGCTGCTTTTATTCAAGAAGGTTATTTAGAACGTCATATTCGACGTATTCGTAATGTCTATGCAGAGAACCGTCGATATTTGATTGACATGATTGAGCATTATATTCCAAAACACTTAGGCTATTTACAAGCTGGAGATCAAGGCATGCATATGGTGCTCTGGCTTGCAGATTACATGGATGATCGGAAAATCGCTCAAGCTGTACTCGATGCGGGTATCGCGATTAAAGCGGTTTCGCCAACCTTTTCCTTAGAACGTAAACGCTCTGGTTTAGTACTTGGTTTAGGAGATTTTGAGTTGATACAAATACAACGTGCTATAAAAAGCTTGGCAAGAATTCTCAAGCAGCATGAGCAACCCCTTGAGGTGGAGTAAATTCACGTGATTCATCATCAGGTTTATAAGCGGCTGACCCCCATTTTTCCGTATAATGTCGGCAGCGCTCAGTAACCTTAAAAATTGCACTGTAAATTTGTTTTAAACCAGACGATGGAAATGCTAAACAGAATTTACAAATTAAATGAATATGTTAAAGACTACAAACAAAATGAACTCGACGAAAGCAACATGGATTGGTCTGGCGGCCATTGTATTATGGAGTTTAATTATTGCTCTGATTAAAGAAGTGAGCAACAGCTTTGGAGCAATTGGTGGAGCCGCCCTCATCTACTCATTGGCCTCTGTTTTTTTGTTGCTCTTATTTGGTTGGCCTCGATTAAAAGAATTTCCTCTTCGCTATCTGATTTGGGGGAGCTTGCTATTTGTCTCTTATGAAATTTGCCTTGCCCTGTCCATTGGTTACTCAACCAGTAGTCGACAAGCCATCGAAGTTGGCATGGTGAACTACCTGTGGCCGACCTTTACCATCATTTTTGCGATTGTATTTAATAAACAAAAAGCCAATTTTCTCATCGTACCCGGCTTTTTAATCTCTTTGATCGGTATATGTTGGGTGCTGGGCGGTGATCAAGGATTAAGCTTTAAAGGCATGCTCAGTAATGTGCAAAATAACCCTTTAAGCTATGGTTTGGCATTGCT
Source organism: Acinetobacter sp. 8I-beige (assembly GCF_902505955.1). Classification (NCBI taxonomy): domain Bacteria; kingdom Pseudomonadati; phylum Pseudomonadota; class Gammaproteobacteria; order Moraxellales; family Moraxellaceae; genus Acinetobacter; species Acinetobacter sp. 8I-beige. The sequence goes on from NZ_LR732790.1 coordinate 1,483,141, forward strand.
CGGCACTGTACTTTGGGCGTCTTATTGCACCCTCACCGCAAAAATGGCGAATGGTAAAAATGGAGTAACGCTATTTTTCATTTTAGTTTCAATTGTGCTGTGGGTTAAATGGTTGCTATTAGGTGAAAGCACTTTTAGTTTTGAACTGCAACCCACCATTTATTTAGTCCTCGCAGCCTTTGCAATGGGTATGGGCTATGGTGCATGGAATATTGGTATATTGCATGGCAATGTCACACTATTGGCTGCAGCATCGTATTTTATTCCTGTGCTTTCTGCTGTGGTTTCCGCTGTCATTTTAAGTACGCATTTAACTTTCAGTTTTTGGCAAGGCGCGTTGATGGTCTGTCTCGGCGCTTTATTGTGTTGGGTTTCGACCAAAACCATAGCATAAATGATTTAAAACAGCGTCTATCTCAGGCAAATTTTCAGCTCTAACGCTTATCCTTAAAACCCGTAACTTAATAAAAAAGCCAACGATGACATTACATGCGTTGGCTTTTTTATTGTTTCAAAACAGTGGATGGATATTAGCGTTCACGCAGTGCCTCTTTGGCTTTGTTAAACGGTTTTATTAAATAGTCCAACACTGTCTTATGTCCTGTTTTAATATCCACGACTGCCACCATACCCGGTGTAATATTAAATTGTTTACCCTGCTTATTGATGAGTTTATCTGAATCTGTACGGATATAAGCACGATAATAGAACTGATCTTGTTTGACTTCGTCTCGTAATGTATCTGGTGAAATGATCGTCACTTTTCCATGCAAACCGCCATAAATTGAATAATCATAGGCCGTCACTTTCACCAAAGCATCTTGATCTGGTCGAATAAAAGCAATATCGCGTGGCGATATGCGGGCCTCAATTAAAAGCTGTTCATCTAAAGGAACGATTGTCATCAACTTTCCATTTTGTGGAATGACACCACCAATGGTCATGACATCAATTTCTTTGACAATGCCCCGTACAGGTGACTTAAAAACAGTGCGCTGTAAGGTATCCGTTTTGCCTTTGATCACCTGTGCTTGAGTTTCAATATCAATATTGGCTTTGGCCAATTCTTCCCGTGCTTTAACATAATATTGATTGCGGATATCATTCATCTGATTTCGAAGGTCATTGGCCTCTCGTTTCAAACGAAGTACCTCTACTTCACTGGCTGCCCCTTTTGCGACAAGAGGTTCTGTCATCGCAAGCTCCTGTTCCACCAAAACCAAAGCCTGACTTAAGCCAGATACCGAATCATTTAAATTTGAACGACGAGATTGATATAAGGCAGTTTCTTCACTAACTAACTTTGGTATTTTTAGCACATCTTCTGGAAATACCAAGGGAGTAGCGTTGACCTCCGAACGAAGTCGTGCAGCAGTCGCTTTTGACGCAATTAAGAGTGATTCTGACTCACCTACATTTGAAGCAAAACGCGTTGGATCTAGCTGTGCTAGAACTTGCCCTTGCTTTACAATTTCCCCTTCACTGACATACAGTTTAGTTAAAATCCCGCCTTCTAAGGATTGAATCGATTGTTCTTTAGATGATGGAATGACTTTACCTGAGCCTGTAGAGACTTCTTCTAATTCAAAAAACCATGCCCAAGCCAACAGCACAAGTAATCCAATACAAATCACCCAAATGAACTTGCTAACACTGGGTAAAGGCGGTTGAAAGTTGAGAGCAGAAACGCTTTTTTTACTAGACTCCGTTTGACTCATGACTTCAACACCTCAGCAGTTTTTTGTTGTTTTGATTGATTTAGAATCTGATCTCGTGGTCCATCCATGACGATCTTTCCATCATTCACCACAATAATCCGATCGACAAGCTCTAAGACCGCACGACGATGCGTCGCAATAATCATAGTTTTTGGTCTTAACCAGTGCTTTAAATGATCAATTAATTGTTTTTCTGTGACTTCATCTAAAAATGACGTTGGTTCATCGAGCAGTAAAATATTCGGCTGACAAATCAATAAGCGCGCCATTAACAAAGCCTGACGTTGTCCACCTGAAAACCCAGTACCGCCTTCTAAAATTTGAAAATCGAGCCCTTCCTTTTTAGCTTGAATAAAATCGAGTGCACCTGTAATTTTTAAGACATTTAAAATTTCTTGATCACTGGCCAGAGGTGCTCCAAGCGTCAAATTCTCTCGAACTGTGCCAAAAAAGAGATGTGCATTTTGATTGAGTAAACCCATATCTCGCCTTACATCTGCAGGATCAATCAGTCTTAATTCAAGCCCATCAAGTTTAATTTTGCCTTGTGTGGGTTCTTGCATCCCCGATAACAACTGTAATAGGGTCGATTTACCTGCACCATTTCGTCCAAGAATTGCTATCTTCTCACCAGGTCTTATGACTAATTTAGCAATGTGTAAATTGGGTTTTTCATCTCCATCGCTGTATTTAAAGCTAACATCTGTTAAATCATAATCACCATTGATCACAGGACGATGAATTAAATGCGCCCGATCGGGTTGATCAACCGTTCGTTTCATCAATTCATCTAGACCCGTTTTTGCAACTTTTGCCTGTTGGAAACGGCCAAGTACACCTGTGATTTGAGCTATAGGTCCAAGCATGCGAGAAGACAGCATTGAACAGGCCACCAATGCCCCCGTTGTCATTTCACCTTTCATGACCGCAAAACAACCCACTAACACGACAACAGCAAAGGTTAACCCTTGAATCTTCTGTGTCCATGCATTCAAAACACCTACCAACTTTCTCTGACGCATAGAAATATCCGCAGAAATTTCATTCATTCGGTTCCATTGATTTTGAAACCGAGACTCAGCTCTAAGCAGTTTAATATCTTCAATACCCTGTACCACTTCAACGAGCATGGCATTACGAATCGCACTCTCACGCATACCCTCTTTAGCCAGTTTTGCTAAAGGCTTTTGAATCAGCAGACCCGGCAAAATCATCAGGGGGACAACCACGAGCATGACCCAAAACAGATTGCCGCCAATGAGCCAAAAAATAACTAAGAACATTAAGAAAAAAGGTAAGTCGGCAATTGCTGAAATGGTGGTTGAAGTGACCAGTTCACGAACCCCGTCTAATTCTCTAATTTGAGAAATAAATGTACCTGTTGATTTTGAACGCTCTTTATTTTTAATACGTAAAGCATGACCAAATACCCGATCCGATATTTTTAAATCTGCTCTTTTACCAATAATGTCCGATAAAAAAACCCGTGCAACGCGTATCGAAAACTCAAAAATTGCAGCAATTAATACTCCACCTGCCAGCACCCACAACGTTGGGATTGACTGTGCTGGAATGACACGGTCATAGACATTCATAGAAAATACGACGGTTGCTAATGCAAGAATATTCGCCATTAAAGAGGCAAACATAATGTCGATATAACGTTTCCAGTCTTGTAATACGATGCCCCAAAACCAACTGGCTTCATAAGGCTTGATGTATTCATCAACCCGGACATCACTCACCGATTTTTCAGGTCGAATGATATAAACAAAGCGAATATGTTCTTGTAGTTTCGTAATGGTATAGGTTTGTGTAAGCCCTTCGTCAGCACTGAACTGGATGCTGATATTGCCATCTGAATCTGCTTTTTCAATTACAGCGACTTGTCCATCTGATAACTCGACAACGACAGGTAACAACCATGGGTTGAGTAAATCTTGACTGAATGGCACTTGACGCAGACTCATTCCTAGTTGGCGGGTTATGAGTGTCAAAGTCTCCGCGATAGAATCACTTTGATTCCAGTTGAGTTGCAAACGAAGTTGTTCTTCTGATGTTTCGATACGATAATGCTTTGCAATACGAAGCACTGCTTTTAGCCATGGTTGGTAATTCAATGAACTGCTCATGACACCACCTCAAACCCCTGAATAGGCGTATTATTTAACTGATAAACCGCTCTACTACGTCCAGTAATTTCAATGTATCGAATCAGTGCCGCATAAATATCATAGCGCGCAGCCTCAATTTCCTGAGCTGCACCATGTATTGCTTGTTCTGCATTGAGCAAGTCAACAACAGTTCGTGTTCCTAATTTATATTGTTCTTGATAGAGCTCTTTGGTTCGTTTTGTGGTTTCACGTCGTTGAGCAAGCACCACCATTTGCTTTTGCTTACTTTCCACTTCTGTCTGAATCAAACGAGTTTGATCCAATACATCTAAATAAACGGTACTCACTTGTGCTTTAGCCGCTTCTTCTGCATAGCTAGCAGCACGGTTTCTCGCACTAACTGCGCCACCTTGAAAAAAGGTGCTTGAAGCTTCAAGCATGATTGAATTATAAAAACCATCATCTTCGTTATTATTTGGATTGCGCCCATTTACCGCCTGACTCAGGCTGCCTTTAATATTTAACGTTGGATAGACATTTAATTTAGTTTGTTGCTTCTGAAATTTCGCAATCTGAACTGCCGTTTGTGCGGCCATCATTTTTGAAACGTTATTAAAATCAATTTCATCGTATAACCCTGCTTTTTCAACTAAAAAGCTTGGCATATTTACATTGGTACTTGAAACGTCGTAACCCAATAAAGTTCTTAGTTTTTGTTGGTATTGATGTAATTGCGCCTCCTGAACCACTTTAGTCGATTGTGCCGCTTCTAAATTTGATTGCGCTTGAATTGGGTCTGCTTGGCTACTAATACCTGCTTGTGCGCGTAACCTCGCAATTTCGGCGATACGACCAATACCACTGATTTGTTGATCGGCAATTTTTACAAGCTCTTCATAGCGTTTGATGTTCACAATCGCATTCGCCACTTGGTATGAAATATCATCTATTTCAAGCAATAACTGCGCCTGATCTTGCATCAGTTTCGCTTGCTCTACCGTCACGGCACTTTTAATTTTGCCGAAGTCATACAGCATTTGTGTCGCTGAAATGCTAAAAACTTGTCGGCCACGCTCTCCTGTCGTAAAATCGCCAGTATTGAATCCTCCGGAAATTTGAGGAAAATATTGTGATTTGACGGTATCAATATTTGCTTGCTGCTGAGCAACTTCCGCAATGCCTTGAGTAATTTCAGGGCGACGTTGCAGTGCCTGCCGAATTGCATCTAGAAAATCCAGTTGGCTTCTTTTTGCTACAGCGTCAGATCTTACACTACGACTTGGCATGTCAGTCGTCACTGCGGCTCTTATTTTGGGTAACTCTTGGACTGACGATGTATTGATGAATAAACGATTAAAATCATCAATCTTAATCGTATTGGCTTGATCATCAGGTTTAGGCTGCCATATTTGGCTGATTTTACTTTTAACTGAAGATGGTTGCTCTGTATTGGCACTTGCGAATGTTGCAGGAAGCAATAAAGCTAGACTTAAATATAAGGATGAGTGCCAAAGACCAGAACTCTTAAGTATACAAACATGATGCGTTTTTTTTCCAGTAATAGACCATTTGTGCTTTAAAAAAATTGATCCAGAGTTTGATTCAGAGCGAATCATTTCCTTTTTTTTCATTTATAAAATTTCTCATTTGCCAACATGCGCACTTGCTGTGTCTTTGGGTACTTTTTTTCTGTTAGCAATTTTTGCATGGCTTCTCCGCCTTGCTTTTTATATGTTTTACAGTAGGTTGCTGAAACAGCCAACTCATCTAATGCCCGCCATTCATAGACACTAGCATCAACAAATAAACCATCTGTTGGTACAGGAATATCAATTGCCTGAACTGCAAAATAACAAGCTAGATCAAAATCTTTTTTCAATCGGTAGTAACGAGCTAACTCGTAAAGTGGTTCTGCACGATGTTGCTTAGCTATCCAACTCTTTAAATATTCATGATGTACAACTCCTTCATCCAACCCCAAACGATCAGCCATTTGAGCTGCACGTAGCTGTGCCATCCAACGTTCTTCTTCCCAACCCTCTGCAGCTGCCCGCTTTAAATAGAACTCTCGACTCTTTTCAAACATCCCAGCATCACGGTAACTTTGTGCCAAATAAAAAACATAGCGTAAATTATCTGGCTCATCTATGAGTCCTTGTTCTAGCAAAGCAATATCATTGAGATATGTATTTTTATTTTTTGCTCGAGCACCATCATGCTGAACAAATATGTTCAAGCCTTCAAGTGTTTGCCAACGGTGTAATTGCTGTGAGTGAAGGTATTCATGTATGACCCCTTTCCAAGTCCATTCTAGAGCTGTAGAAATCATGGCATTGCGTCGATAACGCAAAGCGCCATAAATCACTGGAAAATAATAGGCTTTCGCCGTAAGTGCAGGTAAAACAAAATCTTCAGCGGCTTGTAACTGTTCATCCGCATCAATGAATAAGAGATAATCCGCAGCAGGCAGATCTTCTGAGACTGCAAGCTGTAGTGCCTCTGTACGGTTGTACCCAAAATTTTTCCAAGGCCGTTCATATAACTGCCCAGGAATGTCTTTTAAATAGTCTTGAATAATGTCCTGTGTTCCGTCACTAGAACCGGTATCTACAATGCACCATGAATCTATCCAAGGTTTAACTGACGCCAAACATCTTAAGATGACATGCGCCTCATTTTTAACAATCATATTTAGGCGAATATGCTTTTTCATTTATTACTTATATCCAATTCATCAAATACATAGAGAAGAGATGCTTTGTGTTTAAACCCACAAAGCATCCTTTTTATTCATTTCCTTCTGTTTAGAAAATGATTTGATTATTGTCTAACAGTGTTTTGAGTTGATCCTCAGCAGTAGCACCCAAATCAATAGCATTGATATTATTGAGAACCAAGAGATCTGCTTTACCAAAACCTCCTGCACTGCCATCACGGTCAATTGCAATCACTGCATGTCCATTCACATCAGTTGTCACAGAGATATAATTACTTATATTAGTCGCAGTCTGATGTCCATCAAGCAATGCAGAAACATCAATTTTGTCCGCCCCTGCACCAACAGTAAAGTCAGTCCAAGTATCGACCCCATTGCCACCTGTTGGCGCGTTACCTAGATTATCGAGTAGTTCATACAACACGGTGTCGCTATCTAAACCACCTATGAAGGTGTCATTTCCTGATCCTCCAATCAGTAAGTCATTCCCTGCACCACCAATCAGTGTGTCATCGCCATCGCCACCACGTAACAAGTCATTGCCTGAACCACCTGTTAATGTGTCATTACCAGCATAACCATATAAACGCACCCCATCGGTTGCGGTAGATTGGTCTAAAGCATCTACACCTGTCGTACCCTCAAAAATAAACTCACTACCATTACTGAAGTTATCCAGTAGGTTGATATTAATTAGACTACCGCCACTCTCCGTTGAGGATGCACCTTGACTATCAATGGCTGTCATTGAAACTGAGTTCAGTACATTTGTAGTTAACAAAGTACCTGTAAGTAATGTGCCATCTTCCGCATGCATTTCAACGGCAGCCAATAACTCATTAATAGCCAAGTTACTAATGGTTCCACCATCTAGTGCCGTAATAATGAGTGTATTGCTATAGCCGAGTAGATTGAGTAAACCACCATCTGTCACTGAGGTCACTTTCAAACCCAGCTCAGTAGCCAACTCTGTACTTACGGTAAAGTAAGCACGTGTTAAGCCAACATTAACTACAGGTTGATAAACCAATTCAACACGTTGCAGGTTGTTGTTTACATCGACAACTGAATAAGCTTGGCGACTTAGATCAAGTAGACCTAGTGCATCTACACCGATTAAACCTAAGAGCGTAGATACTTCTAGGCTAATCTCCGGAGCCACATTATTTGGATCAAAGTTAGGTTGATATTGATTGGCATCCTCTAGACTACCCACGCCTAAATCCACAGTATGGGTATCGGTATCTCCATCGCCATCTTTAACTTCAATACCAATATTTAGCTCATTATCCGTTTTAATGGCATCATAAGTAGCTTGGTCAACCGTTTGCTCCCCAATCACCAATTTTCCAGATTTAAGCAAGTAAGAAATTAGTTCATCTTGAGACGCAAATTGCCCTACAAAGCCAGTTACACCTTCCAGAACAATAACTTGATCTACTCCACCATTCCCTGCAGTGCTGATGTGAATTTCTGTATTGCCTGCTGCTTCAACAAACGATACATAGTCCCCAATGTTGACTGAACTTGTCCCTACTCGGTCTGCATTTGGCAACAACCCAGATAAATCAATAATGTCTCCACCTTGGGCAACTGAACGAATATCAAAATCGATGACTGTATCTCGTGCAGGAGTAACAGTCGTGCCTTGGTCGCCAGACTCCCACTTAAAGACATCACGACCTAGGCCGCCTGTAAGCGTGTCATCACCTTTGCCACCAATAATAATGTCATTACCTGCACCAGCATTAATTGTGTCATTTCCAGTACCACCGCGGATAATGTCAGCAAAGTTACTGCCAGTGATAGTGTCATCGCCATCTAAACCAAAGATTTGAACAGACGATGTCGCACCACTTTGGTTAAGATTGGAACCGTTATCTTTAATCACAGTAGTATTCGACTGGATTCCATCACTAAGTAGCCCTAACTGAATCGTTAAATCTTGAGATTCTGGAGCGCTTAGTGCCCCAGCCTGATCTGTTGCTTGTAGATTTAAAGTAGTGAGTAGATTCAAATTTGAACCAAGTAGATCTAACAAACCACCGCCACTATCTGTTGCTTCAACTGTCCCTAATAACTGATTGACAGCTAATGAGTCAATGACACCATTAGCAGTTAGCGACTCAATGACTAAGCTCGCTTTGAAGTTATTATTATAATCACCCGCAACAGCTGTAACTTTTAAACCTAACTCAGTTGCCATCTGAACATCATAATCAAGAACGAGTTTGCCATTTAATACCTCATTCAACAAGTCAGTTAATGGCTTAACAACTGGTGCTACTATCCCTGCAATTAAACCATTTGGATTTGTAATTAACTGATCTATAAGATCTGTAACACCCAAACCCTCCAAGAGATTAGCAACTACATCTCCTAACCCTAAAATATCTCCTGGAATATTTCTTAATCCATCAACAACGCTATTCAACTGCTGTGTAACCAATACATCTAATGCTGAGCTCAAATTAGAGGTTTCATATCCAACATTCACCTTGGTCAAGTTCTCATTGGTATCCGAAACGGAGAACGTCTGTGTTTGTGAAAGATCAATTACGCCCAGTGCATCCGCATTGATAATACCGCCACCAAGTAAGCCACCAGCGCCAGCAATGTTCGCCTCAGGCGCTTCATTGACTGCAAGACCTTGACCTGTAACTTCAACAGTATAATTTCCGGTGTCTAAATTCACCGTAATGGTTTCACCACGAGCAGTGGTAACCACTAAAGACGTATCTGAACCATCCACTACAGTATGTGAGGCAACAACACCTGAGTTACCAAAGTCATTAGGTGTTGTCACTGTCGTACCATCATAAGTAAACTCGATACCTTCAATAGTTACTTTACTGACATGTGCGCCTTCTGAATCGCCACCAAAAGTTTCAACAGCAGAGCCACGGTAAGTTTGCGGTACGCTGATATCGAGCGTATCTGCGCCTTGTATGATTTGCTGTGTTAAGTTAGCAGTGCTATCTGTCGCTGCAGTAGGCACACCATCTACAACGTCTAGTATCAATACATCATGCGCAACACCACCATCGAGAACAGGTACAGTAATTGTGATTTTGTCTGCACCAGCCAATGCATGATCCAAACTATGGTTTTGAACAATCGTATAGTCGCCATTGTTATTGATCGTGATACTCAACACTGGCTCAGCAAGACCTGCTACCGTTGCAACAAAAGGACTTGCTGCTGTTCCTGCCCCACTCCAAACCACAGCAACGCCACCCACAGTGAGTACAACTGGGTTACCGACTCCATCAACTGCCGTTACTGGCGCTGAGGTACTGTCCATAGCTAGGCTTATACCTGTTTTAACAGTGCTGCCTGTAACAGGTGGATTTACACCAACTCCTGCAAGTACAGAATCATTCAGTACTGCTGGAATATCTAGGGTATAAGCCGCATCAGCCGTTGCAGGTGAAGCATTTCCTGCAGGATCTGTAAATACAGCCTCTACAGATACATTTCCTGCACCATCTGCAAACTGACTACCCGGAATACTGGCTGTCCACGTATTGCCCGTTACTATTGCTGGATACTCCGCTCCATTCACAGTAACTATGACTGTTGTAGTGGCTGCATCAGTTGAAATCGTAAGCGTTCCTGTGACCGTGATATTGCCACTCGCCTCGGTTGTGTCAACTACACCATCCACAGCTATAGGTGTATCAATTGAAACAGCACCGCCTGTTGGCGCAGCAGTATCTATTTCGAAACTTAATGATGGTGACGAAGTCGAAGTATTTCCGTTGGTGTCAGATACCGTATATGTAATAACATAATCATTATCAATCCAATCCGCAGCTGGGGTATAACTCCACTCACCATTAGGCTGAACGATAATTGGTGTTCCTGATCCAGTGACTGGCGCCCCATTGACATAAAGATTAATGGTTTCACCTGGAACTCGACCAGTCCCTGTAATTTCAGGGCGACTATCATTGGTCACAGAATTATTGGCAATATTTCCAGTTTGAAGCTCAACATCATCTACTGCTGTTGGTGCAAGTATTGGTGTAGCAGGTGGTAAAACATCGACAACAATGGCATCAGAAATTCGATCTACATTACCCCACTCATCTGTTGCACTAATTTCGATTGGGTTCTGACCTTCACGTACCGAAACATTGACATTTAAAGTTCCATTCGTAACTTCCGTCGGACTTAGAACATATTTGTCACCATTAACGACAACAATATCTCCAACTTGAGCATCGGCTCCTAAAGTAATTTGAATTTGTGTATTGTTTTTACCATTGAGTTCTTGTCCACTCAGCGTGCTGTTGTTATCTAAATCATCAGGGAAATCAATAGACTCCACAATATTACGAGCCGCTCCATCAATCTGTATATCTTTAGATGCATCATCCAACTCGGTCCCTGTATTAGATTTAATATCAACATCTAGCGTCTCAGTTTGACCTTGCGTTACAGGTACATCTAGAAATTCTACGTATTTTTGATCTATGTCTGCTTGCGTTACTGTATGTTCTACGCCGCCCAAAGAAACAACATCTCCTACGCGGACATCGTCACCAATCTGCACACGAACATCGATTGTACTGCCCAAACCTAGCTCAGTATTATCAATAATGTTATTTCCATTCGTATCACTTATGACATTCACATCACCAATATAGTTCCCATCAGTGACTTCAAAGAATTTAAAGTCTACATCTGTCTGACCATCGCTATTTGAGGCATCAACACGTATAAAATTTAACCCTTCCAATACAGATACAGAAACTTCTATTTCTCCTGCATCAATATTTTGTTGAGTAAGCACATACGGAGCCCCATTTACTACAATGACATCATTTGCCTTGGCATCTGTACCCAATGCAATCGTTATTGTATTTGGCCCATCTAAAAGCTCGCGTTGACTGAGTTTTCCATTTGCATTTGCATCGGCATTTAAAGTAATGCCTGTAATCAAATCAGCAGATCCACTTACACCTGTAGCACCAGTTTCACCTGTGGCACCCGTAGATCCTGTAGCACCAGTTTCGCCCGTGGCACCCGTAGATCCAGTTGCACCTGTGGCACCCGTTGCACCATCTGCACCTGTGGCACCTGTTGCGCCAGTCGCACCATCTGCACCTTTGAGGTAATCAATCAGATCGTTTGTATCAGAACCCGGTGGTAATTCACCCGCATCAATCAGCAACTCTAATGCTGATTTACCATCTGCACCTGTGGCACCTGTTGCACCAGTCGCACCATCTGCACCTTTGAGGTAGTCAATCAGGTCATTCGTATCAGAACCCGGTGGTAACTCACCCGCATCAATCAGCAACTCTAATGCTGATTTACCATCTGCACCTGTGGCACCTGTTGCGCCAGTCGCACCATCTGCACCTTTAAGGTAATCAATCAGATCGTTTGTATCAG
>NZ_LR732790.1:1495155-1844769 GCF_902505955.1 Acinetobacter sp. 8I-beige
AACTTAAAGTTATATAAAAAAGTGAAAATATGATTTTCACAAAGAGATTGAATTGTTATTAAAAATAAAGAAAAACTTATTAATATTTCAATATAAACATATTTACTCAAAACTGATATTTAAATGATTATTTAATATTTAACAATAAAAAAACAATCGATATATTGACTACCAGAGTCGAAATACTCATCAGATTATTGTTTTAAGTAAACCTCTATAAATTACATCATCATTGGAAAAGATAATGCTGCACACCAAGTTAATACAGCCTCAGCCTGAAAAGCTGGGTTTTAAAATATCACTCCTTCATCAATCCATTTTTTTTGCATTAACTTGCGGAATTACCGGCTCAATCTACGCTGAAGATATTCAGCAAAAAACCGTAACATCCGTTGAAAAAGAAGATGTTCAACAACTCGAAAGCGTAGTCGTGGTGGGCAACCGCGGTGGTATTCGTACCATCACTGAAAGCCCTGCACCTGTAGATGTGATTAGTGGCGAACAACTCGTCAAACAAGGCAACACCCTCGCTTTAAGAGACATTTTGGCAAAAGTAATTCCTTCTTTTAGCGTGGCTACAGTGCCTAGCCAACCTGATGGTTACGGAGCTGTAGCCCGTTCTGCGGGTTTACGTGGTTTGGGTGGTGGGCATACGCTCGTACTTGTGAATGGCAAACGTCGTCATGTCGGTGCTTTGGCCATTAACAAATACGGTTTTGGCGAGGGCTACCAAGCAGCGGACTTAGATCTGATTCCAATTGGTGCTATTGCACGAGTTGAAGTTTTACGTGATGGTGCAGCCGCTCAATATGGTTCCGATGCCATTGCTGGGGTGATCAACATTGTGCTCAAATCGGCTGATAATGGCGGCAATATTAGTACCACCTATGGTGGTCGCGAGCATTATTCAGGCACTGACCGAAATGGAGAAACCTTCCAACTGAATGCCAACGTTGGTGCACCTCTAGGCCAAGATGGTTTTATCAATTTTGGTTTTGATCTGAAAAATCAAGATGCCACCACCCGTGCAGGGGCTGTTTCAGGCAATATTTATTCAAAAGTAAATGGTCAAGATGACCCACGTGAAGCGACCATAGATCGTAATTTAAATAAATTAGGCCTGCCTTCCGTTGAACAGTTTAACGTTTCTGCAAATGCTGAGCTTCCTCTAAGCAATGCAGCCACCCTATATAGCTACACCACCGCGGGCTGGCGTGATGCCTCGACTGGTGCATCCTACCGTCGTCCAAACTCCAGATCGGGTATTGTTGAAATCTTTCCAAATGGTACTACACCTGATGTCATTTTAAGTGAAACGGATGTACAAACCGTTTGGGGATTAAAAGGCGATAATGTGCTCGGCTGGGCATGGGATGTGAGTAGCTCCTATGGTAAAAACACGCAAGACCACTCTACGCAAAATAACCTAAATCCATCTCTTGGACCGTCTAGCCCGGCTTCATTTGGTTTGCAAAAATACGATGCTTACCAATGGGTCAGCAACCTTGACCTGAAGAAAACTTTCGATGTTGGTTTTGGTGCAACGCCGCTCAGCGTTGCTTGGGGCCTCGACTATCGTAAAGAAGGTTGGTCTTCTAAAGCCACTGATCCTTTAGCCTATAAAAATGGCGGTTATATTATTCCTACAGGTGATAATGCTGGCTTACCTGCAACTGTTGGAACCTTTGGTGCTCGTGTACTTTTACCTGAAGATGAAGCCGATATTAGCCGGAGTAACACCGCTGCCTATTTAGATTTGGGTTTAGATGTAACCGAAAACTGGTTTGTGGGTTTAGCAGGCCGTTTTGAGCATTATGATGACAGTTCGGGCGATACATTTAACGGTAAAATTAACAGCCGTTATGAGTTCAGCCCACAACTGGCGGTACGCGGAACAGCCAGCACAGGCTTTATTGCCCCCTCTTTATATCAACAAGGTTTTGCCAGTACGGGTATTGTGAGTACGGTAAACAATGGCGTTCGCTCAGATGTATACAGTAAATCTGTACGTACCGATTCAGCATTAGGAAAAGCTTTAGGTGCAGAGGCACTTGATCCCACCGAATCGACTAACTTCTCACTGGGTTTAACCTATAGCCCATTCAAGAACTTTAACCTTGCGGTCGATGCTTATCGGATTGAACTGAAAGATCGTATTGCGTCCACGGCGGGACTTACAGGAACGGGTATCAATAACATCTTGACGACCAACGGTTTTTCCAACGTCAATTACGTTACTTACTATGCCAACTTATTTGATACAGAAACCAATGGAGTCGATGTTGTTGCGGACTACACCCAACAGCTGAATCAATACGGTCGTATCCGCTGGAGCTTAGGTTTCAACTGGAATGAAACCGATATTACAGCGATAGCGGATAATCCAAGCCAGTTAGACGGTATCAATATTGATCGTATCACTCGTCGTACCAAAGGCATGGTCACCGATGCAGATCCGAAAACCAAATTCACCTTAGCAGCGAATTGGCAATACGCAAAACTGGATTTAAATACCCGTTTATCCCGTTATGGCAGTTACATTGCACGCAGCGAGACAGCTGCGACAGACCAGACTTTTGAAGCCAAATGGATTGTCGATTTAGATGCGACATATAACCTCACAGACAGTCTGTCTTTGACTTTAGGTGCAGATAACGTGTTCAACACCTACCCAGAAAAATCCAACATTGTCGATGGCTTAGGTGAAAACTACTATGCCCAGCTTTCGCCGTTTGGACTCTATGGTGGTTATTACTATGGTCGTGTCAGCTATCGTTTCTAAAATCACTTAAACCTAAATACTTTGGTGAAATTGTAATATCGCCTCTGTCGTTTTGACTATTCAGAATGGTGATCGCTTAAATGCTAGATTTTACCAAAGTACGGCATCTTCACATTCCAAATTTCTGAGAAAATATATGAGCATCACCATTTGGGGTAGACCCAATTCTTTAAATGTCCACAAAGTACTTTGGCTTGCAGCCGAACTTGGACTTCAATTTGAACATATTCCTGCGGGACAGCGGTATGGCCTGACAGATACTGCTGAATTTTTAGCGCTCAATCCCAATGGTTTGATTCCTGTTATTCAAGATGGTGACACGGTTTTGTGGGAGTCCAACACCATTTTGCGTTATTTGACTGAAGTTTATGGAAAAAATACATTGTGGATTGTAGACCCGAAATTACGCTTTAGCGCAGAAAAATGGATAGACTGGTACACCACCACCGTCCTGCCTGTGTTTGGAATCGTGTTTTTTAATTTGGTTCGACAGCCTGAAGACAAAAGAGATTTGGCTGCGGTCAAAGTCGCGGCAGAAAAACTAGAAAAGATCTTGGATGTTGCCAATGTCGAGCTGGCTCAACAGCCCTATTTATCTGGCTCTAGTTTTGGTGTTGCCGATATTCCTTTGGCTTTAGCCCTCAATCACTGGTTCAATTTAGATGTTGAGCGCCAGCATGATCATACGCACTTAAAAGCATGGATCGAACGTATTAGAGCGCGTGAGCACTTTTTAAAAGTGGCCAAAATTCTTTAGTTAAGCATTATTGCACCATTTTTTAAAAATCTTAGCTTTAAATAGAATAAGGCTGCCCTGTATATGGACAGTCTTATTGCATATAAATAGATTTATTTAGCAGAGATATAAAATTACCCCATAATAAAAATTAAATACAAGCTTAACCACAAGCAGATATCTCAAATATAAAATAAATTATCTATAATTATTCTAAGACACCATCTTTAATTATTCTTTTATCACTTTTTATCAAAATACTAATCTAAAAAAATTCTTTTTCTATTTTATAAAAATCACTCATTATATTTTCAACCTCTCATTTAACTAAATTATTCCACGCATCTGTGAATTAATTAAAAACTTAAAATTGAAAGAATATTTCCTTATTCAAATTAATCCAATTTAATTAATGAAATAAAAAATATTCTGCAATGCAAATTAAATCTTATTGAATGGTGCATTACTGATATGAGCGAAGTCAGTCGAAGTCCTTATAGAAAGGCAATTTTGTTTGAACAACTTCAAAATGTTCAGTCCAATGTATTTCATGCTGTAGATCCATTTGTTGCCCACTTAGCAAGTCCGATCACAGCAGAAAAACCTGTTCAGACCCATAAGATCTTTTGGGCAATTGGTGCTGTTCTGACGTTACATTACGGCATTTTTTATCTTGCAGAGCATCTTCCAACACCGCCCTTAGTCGTGAAAAAACCCGAACCTATCGCGATTGTAATTGAAAAACCCAAGGAAGAGCCGCCTAAGGTGATTGAACCCAAACTCAAACAGGAAATACAAAAACCGATCATTCCACCTGTTTCCGCAAAGCCTCAGCCCGTACAAAAACCTGTGGTTGAAAAGCCCGTGCAAAAACCTGTAGTGCAGAAGCAGATTGAGCAGCCTCGACCTACTGCCAAATCAGTTGCTCAACCTGTACCGCAAGCTGAGCCTACAGAAAACGTCGCACCAATCCCAAAAGTCGCTGAACCTGTGAGTAAACCCGCACAAGAAAACCTCCCTGTGACTGCAGCCAAAGGTTATGCAGGTTACTTGAGTAATCCTGCACCTGAATACCCAGAAGTGGCGTTAGACCGTGGTTGGGAGGGTGTTGTGATGTTACGTGTGAAAGTCTCACCCACAGGCAGTCCATTGGAAATCAACCTGAAAAATAGCAGCGGCAAAAAAGCACTGGATGATGCAGCAGTAAAAACTGTGAAGCGCTGGAAATTTTCACCTGCACTGCGTGGCAGTACGCCAGTAGAAGGTTGGGTCGATGTTCCAATTCACTTCAAATTACCCAATTAAACTGTAAAATTTTATCTTAGGAAAATTCGATATGTCTGATATTAATACGATTATTCATGATGCAACCATTTGGTTATTGATCGGTTTTTCGATCGTAACGTGGGTGCTAATAGTGGTGAAAGCCGTACAAACCTCAAAGGCCACTAAACAAAGTAAACTTTTTGTCGACAGTTTTTGGTCAGCTCAGAACTTGGCAGATGCAATTGGTCAGTCTGAAGATGCGCAGGGACCGACAGCACGTATTGCCCAAACTGGTTTTAAAACCTTGACTGAAGCCAATGAAAAAACCCATCAAGACTTACAACAAACCTGGAGTCGTCAGGATTTGTTAGAGCGACACTTACGCAAGCAAATTCTTGCTGAACGTCGTCAACTGGAAAAAGGTTCAGCCGTTCTCGCATCGATTGGGAACAATGCCCCATTTATTGGTTTATTTGGAACTGTGTTTGGAATTATTCATGCCTTACAAGCAATTGCCCAATCTGGTAGTGCAAGTATGGATGTGGTCGCAGGTCCAATTGGTCAGGCACTGGTTGCAACAGGTATTGGTATTGCTGTGGCTGTACCTGCTGTACTTGCCTATAACTATTTTGTTCGTAAAGTAAAAGGCATTGGTGCCGATTTAGACGACTTTGCAACAGACTTTGTTAGCCTCACTCAAAAAGTAGGTTTCCAACTGCCAACCAAAACTCAAACCGCCCATGTTGCGGCAAAACCAGTGGCAGCACATCAACTATCATCTCAAGAAAAGGAGGCTTTGGCTTAAATGGCTATTTCAACTTCTCAAGATGACGATGTCGTCAGTGACATTAACATTACCCCACTGGTCGATGTGATGTTGGTGCTATTGATCGTGTTTATCGTCACGGCGCCTTTATTAACCAATAGCGTAAAAGTCAACTTACCCAAAGCTGCACCGACACAATCTACAGATCAAAACAAAGCACTAGTGATTAGTGTAAAACCAGATGGTGCAATTTTTTTAGATAAAGACCCAGTCAATCTCGAAAATTTTGAGCAAGAAATTACACAGCGTAAAAATGCCAACAGCAAGTTAGCATTAAACCTAAATGCCGATGAAACTGTCCCTTATGGTACAGTGGCTAAACTTTTAGCCAGTATAGAACGTGTCGGTGTAGAGAAATTATCAGTGATTACCGAACCAAAATAATCGATTATTCATTTGAAACCTAGACATCTACAACACTTCAATCTGTATTTATAAAAAAGCACCTCCAGGTGCTTTTTTATTCATTCAATATAATCTAAATCCTTTATTAATAGACTTAGCGACTCACTCGTTGAATGGCTTCATCGTAAGTCGCACTTGGCTTGTATTGATTTGCGAATTGGTAATGTTGTTTGGCTTCAGCATAGTCCTGATTATTTTCATAAATTTTACCAATGTTGTAATGTGAATACGCTTTGGTATTGTCATTAGACGCTAAAGCAATCGCCTTTTGATTTGCCCATAACGCTTCAGATGAACGATTCAACTTTTGATAAGCAACAGCAAGATTACTATAGGTTTGTCCAACGTTTGGATTGTAATCAATAGATTGTTGATAAATCAGGGCAGCTTGTTCAAATTGATTGTTTTTATACGCTTTATCCGCTTTCAAATTCAGTGCTTTAGCCCTTGCCTGTGCGTTGGCTGAAACAGGAACATAATGCAGCTGCGTCGCTTGGCTTTGATAACTCGATACAGTTGAACCCACTTGGCTTGCCCCAATAGTTGTCCCTGAAATACGATTAATATCTTGGATTTCACCCTCTGGACTAATGCGGAACACAGTCCATAAATTTCCTGTCAACCCCGTTGGAATATAATAAGAACGGATCAAAGACTCGCCAGCATAGACCATAACTTTTGCTTGGCTATTCGACAGGTTCGCAGTATTGGGTTTGGCGCGATCTGAATAATCATGCACTGAATAAACATAATATTGCCCGTCTAAACGCTTATCGATGGTTACGGTTTCTGGGCCATAAGAGTCTGTATCGTCGACATCTAAATTGGCATCTTGCCCTTGTTTATTGTCCCAATACACATGTTGATTTTTATAGCTTAAATGCGAGTCCAAATCTAAAGGACTCTGTCCCCAGTTTAAAACAATTCGCATACTGTTTAAGTCTTTCAATATAGGACTTAAGGCATAGGTCATGCCATCACAGGGACATTTTGCAACCAATGTTGAATAGCCTGATTTTTTGATAATCAATAAATTGTCTGCGCCATTCGCACTACTACTGTTCACCGTTGCTCGGCCGTCTGCATTGGTTGACGTTGATGCAGACTGTTCACCATTTTTTTGTAAAATGACTTGTGCATTCGCAATATTTTGATCTTTTACCGTTGCACTTAAAACATGAATATTGGTTGTATCTGCATAGCCCAAAGTAGGGATGCTTAAACCCAAAATAGAAGAATAAAGTAGATGTTTTTTCATTGCGTATCTCTTATTAAATTGCTTATTTCATTTTAAAGTCTTTTCAACGCTAGGACTTAAACATTAAATCATTCAAATTATGCGGTACATTCGATGCATATACTATAGCTTAAATATCGATAGTCTGCTTAGGCTATCTCAAAGATGCATCATCAATGTTTACTCTTCATCGCCTATCTAGCTCAGCATAAATATTAGTCATGCTCTAAGCTCTTTGAATGATGCCATCTTAATAAATTAAGCAAGCGTCTCTGCAGTTTTTAGGACGGGTTCTAAACTCAGTTTCTGCGCAATAAACTGAATAAAGACCTCTATTTTCGGAGCTAAATAACGTGTGGGTGGATATAGTAACCAAGCATCTCCACTATAATAGGTCTTGAAATGCCAATCTGGTAATACTTGAATCAGTGCTTGGTTATTTAAAGCATGTCTCGCCATAAAATAAGGCAAACTTGCGACTCCCATATGCTTTAAAGCCGCATCTAGTCGGATACCCGTATGATTCGCCGAATATCGTCCTTTTACAGTCACACTGGTGGTTTTATTACCCTTTTGGAATTTCCACTTTGAATCGCTGACTTGTTCACCTAAAAAAATACATTGGTGTTGATTTAAATCACTCGGTTGCTGAGGCGTTCCATTCTTTTTTAAATACTCGGCTGTCGCCACTAAGACATGATCAATACGAATCAGCTGTCGACCCTTTAAGCCCAACGGCGGTTCATTGGTAATGCGTATGGCCAAGTCAATTTCATCGTCAATAAAGTCTATGAAACGATCTTCCAACAGCAGTTGAATATCTATCTGAGGATAAAGTTCAAGAAACTCGGGTATATGTGGATGAATCAAATAATGCCCTACGGCTTTCGGTACACTGATC
This sequence comes from Acinetobacter sp. 8I-beige, assembly GCF_902505955.1. Taxonomy (NCBI): domain Bacteria; kingdom Pseudomonadati; phylum Pseudomonadota; class Gammaproteobacteria; order Moraxellales; family Moraxellaceae; genus Acinetobacter; species Acinetobacter sp. 8I-beige. The sequence goes on from NZ_LR732790.1 coordinate 1,503,309, forward strand.
CGAACGGTACCACTGGGTTCAGTATTGAATTTTCCTGAATGCTCAATCACTGCTTGGGCAGCTCTAACCATCTCTAAACAATGATCATAAGTTTGTTTTCCACTCTCACTTAAACGCAGTTTTCGCGTTGTTCTTTCGAGCAGCCGTGTTCCTAAAGCCCGTTCCAATCGGCTAATGGCTTTACTCACTGCAGACGGCGTATTTCCAAGCTGTCGAGCCGTTTCTGAAAAACTGCCAGTCTCCACAACTTTAACAAAAATAGCCATTTCTTGGAGTAAAGCCATACTTTGATTTGTGCTCATGAGGAAAAAGTAATTTAATTTTTTACTAGATTATCATCAATAATTAAGCCTCATATAATCTTTTCTGTGAAATTTTGACAGAGATAACCATGACTCAAGCTTTATATCTATCTGACATCACTCAGGCTGAGGTAGAAATTTTAAGATGTGAACCTACTGACGATGGTCGATTTGCCATTCAGCTTGCCCAAACACCGTTTCATCCACAAGGTGGTGGTCAACCCAGTGATTTAGGTAAAATCAATGGTATAGATGTGCTTCATGTTACTATGCAAGATGATCAAATTATTCATTATTCTAATCACGCGATTACTTTAGGTCTGGCACAGGCTCAAGTTGACGTAACCCGACGCCACTATCACAGTCGCCTACACTCCGCAGGACACTTAATCGGGCATGTAATGCAAGCCTTTGGCTGGCAACCCACCAAAGCACAGCACTGGCCAGACGAATGCAAAGTCCAATTTGTCAGACAAGATCATTCTGAAGACCAAGATTTAGAAACTTTACAGCAGATATGCAATCAATATATTTCTAGCCAACTCGTCAGACTGGCCCAACAAAATGCTGATGGCTACCGTGAAGTCAGTTTTGGAACTTTACCTGCTTTTGCTTGTGGTGGAACCCATGTCCAAAATTTATCTGAAATTGGAACGCTCGAAATTACAGGCTATAAACTTAAAAAAGATAAGTTAACCGTGAGCTATCGCGTTTCGGATGAGCATCAATAATATGTGGATGCAATATAGTTCAGAATTTTTAGCTTTGGCTTTGGTGCATTTTCTTGCAGTCCTTTTACCCGGCCCTGACTTCGCCATTACAGTTAGAAATAGCGTGCGCTATGGCTATGCAATTGGGTGCATCACGGCTATTGGCATTGGTATAGGAATTTCAGTTCATATTTTATATACCCTTGTAGGCTTGGGCATTATTATTCAACAAAGTCCGTGGTTCATGCTTATTTTAAGAATCGCAGGCGCACTATATTTAATTTATTTAGGTTGGAGTTTATTACGTGCTCCCTCTGTCAATATCGATCCCTCGATTGAAGAAACTGCCAATATGCCTTTGAGTCAAAGCAAAGCCTTTATAACGGGCTTTATGACCAATGCGCTCAATCCCAAAGCGACTATTTTTTTTCTGGCTATATTTACCACACTCGTCAGTCCGACAACTCCGATGAAAGTACAATTTGCTTATGGAATATGGATGTGTATCGTCAATGCACTTTGGTTCATGCTGGTCGCTGTTTTGTTTTCTCGACCCGTCGTTCGACAGCAATTTTTAAAGATGGGAAAACAGTTTGAGCGATTGATGGGCCTCATATTAATTGCTCTGGCGCTGAAGCTGTTATTTACCCATTTATGATGTTTCATAGCACCAGCAACTGCGGATTATTCAGAATGTCGGTGCTGCCGATATTCTGAATAAGTACATAAAAATATGAGTAGCATATTTAAATCATAAAATGTGCAATCATTTTATTAAAATTTGGCCATACGTTGGTTGCTATTTATCTTCTGAAGATATCTTTTAGACTCACCCGACATTAAAATAAAACTGTGCTAAAAATGATCAAATAAGCCATACTCTATTTTTATATCGTGTGGTAAAAATATATAAAAAAGGCAATGACATGAAAATTAAAACATATTCATTACTTTCAATCGGTATTTTTATGAGCCAAAGTACTCAGGCTAAACGCTTTATAAAAGGCTTGCACGGCGCGTTAAAGCTGAACCCGAACATCTATGCCTTTGGTGCAGATGAAGGCAACACAATAAGCCAAGAAAGCTTTAATTCTTTTGCTGACTGGCAAACAGCTGCAACCTCTCAAGAAAAACATGCATTGTCCCTGCTTATTGCTTTAAATACCTCATTAGATCAAACCAGTTATAGGATTTACAATCAAGCGTATCTACCTCCTAAGACTACACAACTCAAAGCGATCCAAAATAAATCTCGGAACAGGTTATCGTTATTTTGAACACGATTATAAAGCGAATAATTTTTATTAAGACATTCAACAACACAGTTACCTATTTTCTAAGAGAGCATGATAATGAACAATGTATTAAAAAAAGTATTATTTGCCGCAGGAATATTTGTGGTAGCAGAAGCAGCTATGGCATGTACCCGTGTGGTTTATCTGGGCAATAATGACGTCATGACAGCACGTTCAATGGACTGGAAAAGCGATATTGGAACCAACTTGTGGATTTTACCCAATAATGTCAAACGTAATGGTATGGCGGGGCCAAAATCGATTCAATGGACATCTAAGTACGGCAGTGTCGTTGCAACGGGTTATGACATCTCCACTACCGATGGCGTCAATGAAAAAGGGCTAATGGCAAACTTACTGTGGTTGGTTGAATCTGAATATCCAAATGTAAAAACCTCTAAAAAGCCACCTTTGGGCATTTCACTGTGGGCGCAATATGTCTTAGATAATTATGCCACGGTGAATGAGGCCATTCAGGCATTGGAAAAAGAACCATTCACGGTAGTGACCGACCAAGTTCCAGGTGAAAAACGGTTAGCGACACTGCATTTATCTATTTCAGATGCCACGGGTGACAGTGCCATCATTGAATATATTGGTGGAAAACAAGTGATTCATCACAGTCGCCAATACCAAGTAATGACCAACTCACCAATTTTTGATCAGCAGTTGGCGCTAAATGCTTATTGGAAGCAAATTGGTGGAACAACCATGCTCCCGGGCACAAACCGGGCAGCCGATCGTTTTGCAAGAGCGTCTTTTTATATCAATGCCATCCCGAAAAATGCGAATTATAAACACTCATTAGCGAGTGTTTTTGGTGTCATTCGCAATGCGTCCGTACCCTTTGGATTGAACACTGAAGAAGAACCAAATATTTCCTCAACCCGTTGGCGTACAGTGGTCGACCATAAACGCGGTTTATATTTCTTTGAATCTGCTGTTTCACCCAATGTGTTTTGGGTCGATTTAAAAGAGATTAACTTTAAAGATGGTCAAACTAAGAAGTTAGAACTTGGCCCAGACCAAGCGATGACATATGCAGGCAAAGCCAATGCATCCTTTAAAGTCACCAAACCTTTTGAGTTTTTAGGAACTAATCCCTAAGTTTTCAGTTAGATCATCGGCTTAATAATATAATCAGCACTAATAATAGCCCTGATCAAAGGGCTATTTATCACCCAAAAGAAAGTTTCTTACTTTTCTTATCCGCGACCAAAATTGACGGAGCATTGTTTATTCAGCATTTTTAAATTTGAGTTTTCACCCACATCAGCATATTCTAAACAGACAGATTTCACTTCCAAACACGCCTTGTAGCGTAGGAGTATTCAACATGTCAAAGAAGTTACCCATCTACTTCTCGGACGACGCATGGTCGTCTCTACAAGATATCATGGGGCCAGACGGCAAACCCAGCCCCACCATCAATAGCATGCTCGAACAAATTGTGCAGCAAGCTGAACTTGCGGATCAACTTGGACTAATTCCTGTTCTACCTCAGTCCAAAGTCTCTATTCCTGTTTCTTTAGAACGCATTCCAGCAGGCCCAGCGTTCAGCACTAAAGATGAGCAAGGCAAAGCCATCGATCTCAATGAGTTCTTAATACAAAACCCCATTTCAACTTTCATCGCTCATGTAGACAGTGAGTCAATGTTAGGCGCAGGTCTTGAAGTAAATGACCCAATTATTATTGATCGGAGTATTGAAGCCAAACACTACGACATTGTGGTGGCTTTAATTGATAATAATGACTCCACTATTAAAAGACTGATGATGACAAGCAAAATGTCAAAGTCGGATATCAAAGACATTTTTGGAGATGAAAACTACCCTTTGCCTCAACTTTGGCTAAAAGCTGAAAACCCCGAGTATGAACATATTATTCCTACAGAAAATCAAACCTTTGTCATTTGGGGAGTGGTGACGTTTAACTTAAAACGTTTGTACCACCGTTAAGAATAATAAGAAGAAGCAACATGAAAAATGAAACTGAAATATTCGCGCTCGTTGACGTGAATAATTGCTATGTCTCGTGTGAACGCGTCTTTAATCCAAAGCTCAATGACCGTCCTGTGATTGTGTTAAGTAATAATGATGGTTGTGTGGTTGCTCGAAGCCAAGAAGCCAAAGACCTCGGCATTGGCATGGCTGTCCCTTTTTTTCAAATTCAAGAACTCGTGCAGCAACATAATATTCACGTGTTTTCGAGTAACTATGCTTTATATGGGGAAATGTCTCGCCGCTTCATGCAGTTATTGGGGCAATATGTGGCAGCCGATGAACAAGAGATCTATTCCATTGATGAATGTTTTTTAAAGCTAACCGCTTATGAGCATTTATTTAACCTCACTGACTATGCCAAAGACATGAAAGACAAGGCATGGCAATGGCTTGGTCTTCCCTGCTGTATTGGAATTGGTCGTTCCAAAACAGAAGCCAAAATAGCCAATCATCTGGCCAAGAAAAATAAGGCGTTGAATGGCGTGTGCAATTTGGCACACATGGACCCATGTACTGCTGAATACATGCTTGCAGATGTGGAAGTTGGTGAAGTCTGGGGCGTCGGTCGACAGAACTGCAAAAAGCTGAACGCGATGGGTATTTATACGGTTTTGGATTTGATCGAATCCAAGCCGAGTGAAATTAAAAAGCACTTTAGTATTGTCATGGAAAAGACTGTCCGTGAACTTCAGGGGTTGTCTTGCATCAATATTGAAAGTGAGGCGGTTGCGCATAAGCAAATTATTAGTAGTCGTTCATATGGTCAAGCTGTGTATGAAATTGATGACATCAAAGCCTCTGTACGCTTATATGTTGCCAGTGCGGTTAAACGCTTACGTCATGATGGCTCTATTTGTAAAATGATCGGGGTGTATATTCAAACAGGTCGTTTTAGTCAAAGTGAACGTTACTCGCCCTATACCATTGTGCACATGCTTGAACATACCGATGATCTACTTGAAATAACGCAGGCGGCCATGAAAGGCATTGACCAAATTTACAAGTCAGGGTTTAAATACAAAAAGGCGGGCATTGTCCTTTTGGAAATTATGGATAAATCTAAATTTGTGCATGATCTTTTTACCGACTATAGCCATAGAAACGACCGTAAAGAGCTCTCAAATACGATGGATGCCATTACTGAACGCTTTGGTAAGAATTTGATTTCTTTGGGGGTTTGCCATGAGAGGAAAGAGCCTTGGCAAATGAATCAGTGCAATCGCTCTCCTGCCTATTTAAGCAACTGGTCGGAGCTATTTAGAGTGGGTTGAAGTCTTATCTTCATAAAAGTAGTGTCACTTTCAACTGAACGAATACTCATAAGGATTTTTTGAATGAACATCACGATTCGAGACGAACAGCCAGAAGATGTTAAAGGCATTGAGAGGTTGACTCGTACTGCATTTTTAAATGCAGAGCATACCAGCCATACGGAACAATTCATTGTGAACAGCCTCCGAAAAAGTGGTCAACTTACGATTTCTTTGGTTGCTGTTGAAGACGATTCAATTATCGGTCATGTCGCCATTTCACCTATATCCATCTCGACAGGTACAACAGGTTGGTATGGCCTAGGCCCAATTTCTGTCTGCCCAACTAAACAAGGTTTGGGCATTGGGTCACAACTGATGCAAGCATCCCTTGAAAAATTAAAACAACTGGGTGCCAAAGGCTGTGTTCTATTAGGAGATCCCAATTATTATCATCGCTTTGGGTTTCAGCCTCATCTAGAGTTGGTTTTACCTGGCGTTCCTAGCGAATACTTTCAAGCCCTTAGTTTCAATGGAGAAATACCTCAGGGTGTTGTCAGTTATCATGACGCATTTAATGCCACTGAATAAATTGAACTTTTAAATATCAATTTACTCTATTGTGTAAGGTTTAAATCAACACTTTGAACCGTATTTTGAATCATTTAAGGTGAATAAAAGTACGTTTATACAGCGTAAAGCTCCATTTATGTAAGGCGAATGTAAAGCAAACTTTTAAACTTAAGGTATAACAAATAGTATATACGGACTTATGATTTATATATAAAAAGGTCAGTTTTATGAAAAATATTTTAGGTGCAACACTCATTACTTTAGCCTTAGTGGGCTGTACTTCTGTACCAACGGGAAAAGTCACTCAAGAAAATACATCAGGCAGTAATGCTGCAGAAACACAAGTGATTCACTTCACTGGCCCAATGGATTTAACCATTGAACTGAAGTCATCTGATAATTTTGAAACAGCGATGATGACGGATAACTCAGATCGAACATTCATGCTGAAAAGTGCACCAGCAGCAAGTGGTATGCTCATGACTGACGGCAAAGGTGTTTCTATTCACATCAAAGGAAGTGAAGGCATTGTCGAGTTTGTCAAAGACAAGCCAATCCAGATTACTGAGTTTAAGAAATAAACGTCATATCTAAGCGTTTATTAAAAAAGGTCATGTGGGACAAGTCCTACATGACCTTTATTTTACTTTCAAATCACGATTTATTTAGCAAAAAACTTAAAATGCATATTTCAGACCAAGCTGCATTTGATAGTCTTCTGCATTAAGTGCATTCCCAGCCACATCCCCAAAAATATTCCATTTAGAGTTTGCTGTTAAATAATTAAAGCCTAGACCATAAAGTAAAAAGTCTTTGTCAAATGACGGTGCGCGATAGCGAACATCTACTGAATGATCAATGTTTGATGTCAAACTTACATTCGGCAATGAACGATCAAAGGCATATGCATATTCCGCATAACCACCCAACTTCAGCTGCTGTGTCACTTGATAGTCTGCACGCGTTCCAACATGTGCTTTGCTTTCTTTGGCAGTCGTATCACCAACCGTCACCCCTAGATCACTCGACTCTTTCACTTGATCTAGAGATACAGCATTATGACTAAGTGCAAGGTATGGTGAAATGGAGAATTGCTCCATTGGCAGAGCATAGCCAAACTCAGTATAAATACCATATTTATCTAAATCGGCTTTAGCATGGCTCGCGTCAGTCTTGATGCCATCGGTCACAGTTCTGTCGAAAGTTGTATCACCAAAGCCATATTGTGCATTTGCAGCAGCATAATAGTTACGATCTGATAACCACTGACCATATATACCTATTGTTGTCAGCTCAGTTTCGCTCTTGCCATTCGATGCGCTAAATTTAGAGTCTTCGTTGTAGTCCGAAATGTAGGCACCTAAAATAGCATGGTCTGTCACTTTGAAGTCAGCACCTGCAGATGCTGTCTTAATTTCAGACTCAACAGTATCCCAACCTTTTGCTTCACTGGTATTATCTAGATAACCTGCTGTTACCCATGCCCCTGTTAGCCCTTGTTTACTCACTTGATATGAGCGCTGTGCAATTTGTGCATTAACCAAGGTGTCATTACGAAGCAATACTGATGGCGTCTCTGCAAATAAAGCACCCGCATTTGAGTTCAACACTGCTTGTGCAGCCGTTGCCGTTGCCACTTTTTGTACATTAGCAACATAGTCCGTTAACTGCGTCGATTGACCTGAAACTGCTTGTGTATTGGCTTTTGCCATCAGTTTATTCAGCAACTCACCAGAGGCATCAGAAATTCCACCACTCAGCGTTCCTGCTGTTTTTGCATCCGCGAGTGCAACATCTACCGCAACATCTTGATTGGTCTGACTCAACCCTTTCACGGTTAAAAATGCACTGGTCGAGCTATAACTATCAAACTGACCTGCAACATGATTTGCATTCAGTACCTGATGCACTCCTTCTGTCACCATGCCTTTATTCTGTGCAGAAACTTCGAGCTTTCCAGCAAGTGTGGCATTGCCTTTCACTGTTAAATAGTGCTCTAAACCATAAGCAAGAGTTCCTGTACTTTCTTGCGTATAGTTACCGTTCACCGTTAAACGACCATCTTTGCTTGAAACAGTCCCTTGATTGACGACAGCCCCTGTCTGCCCCGAACCAGATAAAGTCCCACTCGTTCCCACACGCACGGTAGAATCAATATTTCCAGTGACTTGTAACTTGCCTAATTGGACATCTGTTGCTCCCGTATAATTGCTGTCACCACCCATTACCAAAGTACCAGTTCCTTGTTTAATAAGACCTGCATCGCCATCAATGTCATTAGAAAAAATCGCAACATTGGATGTCACGTTTGCTTCAAAGTTTTCATTAAACACTTTTAAAAAGGACTGCGGACCACTTAACGAATTCCAGATATCCAGTGCACCCCAGCCAAAGCGCTCGTTATAGAGTTGATTGAGACCAGAACCGTCATCCATATAGTCGGCATTGGTCAGTAATACTTGTCGTACTTGGTCATTGCTCATCCATGGATATTTACTCCATACCAACGCCGCAGCTGAGGTAACTTGTGGTGTTGCACCCGATGTTCCGTAGAACATAATCAAGCCACCTGCACTATCACTTTGAATAGGGCCAACGATATAATCAGCAGCTAAGCACCAACGTGCAGCAAGTCCGCAATTATTCGCACCTTCGCCTTTGGTATTGCGATACAAGTCAGTATGTTCCTCATTTAAGCCTGTAACAGCCAACCAACCTTTTTCAATTGCACTATTTCGGGTTGGCAACAACACCTCATCACTTGGCACAGCAAGACCAGCATTACCTGTTGCCATGACCACTAAAGAGCCACCATCGGCTAAACGCGCTGCATATTGAGTAACGTCATCATGGAAAATCCCGCGCATACCCACAGTACCGAAGGAACCATTAAATAACTTCACGCCATACTGTTTATTGAGCTCCAGTGCAGCTTGATATGCTGTGGTTGCGTAACCGATACCGTTATTGCTCTCGCTTGTAGAAACGCCATAAATTTCAGCAATATCTTTAGCGATTCCTTCAATACTTCTTGTTACTGGATATTTTGCATTCGCAGGGATTTTACCCGCAATAATTTGCGCGACAATTGTGCCATGGGTTCCAGGATCAATATCTTGAATGTCAATCCCACGATTTGTTAAGTCTTCACGTGTAAGAGTCCCCGCTTGATAGTCCTCAATATAACGGAAAACCTTTTTGACAGAATCTTCTAAATAGTCATTGATACCCACACCAGAATCTAGCACCCCCACACCCACTTTATTTAGGGAAGTATCAGGCTCTTCGACATTAAATTTTTGCGGATCATAGATATATGCTGAATTAGGATTTTGCTCACCGCCAGTACCCGTATCTTGACCACCAGAACCAGGATTATTTTCTCCTTTAGTTGGCGGTTGCGTGATATGAGAACTCGTTTCAGCCAAACCTCCCCCACCACCTCCTCCGCAACCCACGAGAACACTACCAATCGCAAGCGCTAAAACAGAAGGAAAAAATTGGCGTTTTAAACCCACAAAATTGTGACTTTTGGTCATCTAATTTACCCAATAAAAATAAAAATTATTATAAAAAGCAAGTGATTATTTTTTACTGTTGGTACAGTTTTGGGATTTTTGCCCCAGCAATCACAGGCCAGTCATCATACCTTAGTGAAAGATATTTTCGAAAGCCTGAAGCAACTTTATCTGCACCTCACAAAGTTAAAAGAACAAAAAACACTCAGACTAATGTTGGCCCTATCACGTGAAAATGATGAATATTCATCCATATGCTCATCCACGGTCTCTGACATTATTTAGAGGAAATGCATCTTATAAAGCGAAATTAGAAAAGCACCCAAAGGTGCTTTTACTTTATAACCGTTTCAATCAATACTTAAAATTAAAACCAACAAAAGCCGTTCGACCCATTAAAATGTAATCAATCGAACGTGCAACATCATCGCGCTTAGTATTGGTTAAGTTTTTAATCCCCGCTTGCATAGTAAAACTCGGATTAAATTGATACTGCCCACTTAGGCCTAAAACGTGGTAATCATCTGATTTCTGACTCTTAGAAATGGCAGGTACATAGAGCATTTGGCTACCAATATATTGATAGTTAAGGTTCAATCCCAACGCATCATTCACACGCCAATCCAAAGCCATATTGCCTGTATGACGCGGGCTATAGTCTAGTTCTTTGTCCGTATCTTTATTTTTAGCATCTGAATAAGTGTAATTAAACTTCACCCCTAAAGCATCATTCACATCATATTGGCTTTCTAATTCGACACCTTTGACTGATGCTGAATGTACATTGGTATAAGTCATGACACTTGGACGGTATCCTGCTCTCCAACCATCGCTTACAATCATGTTTTTAATGTCATTATCAAAGTACATTAAACTTGCATAAAACTGGTCATTTTCATACACACCACCAAACTCATAACTTGTTGCAGTTTCAGGTTCTAAGTCAGGGTTTCCAATCACCTGACACATGCCACGACAGGCCAATACAGAATAGGTCGGATCTGATTGTGACAAACTTGGAGCCTTGAACGATTTACCGATTCCCCCTTTTAAATTAAATTGATCCGTAACTTGATACACACTGTAGAAGCGTGGGCTAAACTCGCTGCCAAAGCTATCATAGTCATCAAAACGTCCAGCAAAGGTCAGGGATAGTCGGTCAATTTTCCACTCATCTTGTAGATATAATGCCTTTTGATTTACGGATGCAGATCCATTCAGGTTTTGATAATGTTCTAATTCTGTTTTACGGAATTCAGCCCCACCAGTCACTAAATGCTGCTCTCCAATATGTCCACTCACTTGAGCATCAATCGTATGGTTGGTTTGTTGAATATCTCCCGTCTTTTTATATAAATTGGTGATGATTTCTGAGTTATCCATCAAGTCTACGTTTTCATAGTAATAACGTAGTCTACTGTTGATAGCATTCCAATTCGCAGAATAAGTCAGTCCCACACTGGTACGATCCATTTCTTGGATATTGGTCGGGAATGACAAACCGTAGTTGTTCCATACCGCTTTACGGCCATCTGAACGATGGGTTAAATCAACATCTAATGTCTGGTTATCATTAATCAGCCAACTGACATTTGAAAGGATGCTGAAACCTTTACGTTTTTCCGCTGCATCCGTATTTTTATAGATGCTTTGTTCAGAACGCCAAGCCTGTTGATCGATACCCTCAAGTACCAAATTTGCCAAGAGTTTATTTTCAATCAGGCTACCACCAATGTAGGCACTTGCTTTATGAATTGCCCCATCATCTCCTTCAGTTGGTAACTCATAACTATAGTTAAACGCGGTTTCTAATTGTTCGCTAGGTTTCTTTAAAATAATGTTAACCACGCCGCCCAAAGCATCTGCACCATAAATGGATGACATTGGACCACGCACCACTTCAATTCGATCTACTGCAGCCAAAGGAATAGATGACAAATCAAAATCATTTGAATAATTAGAGGTTAATGCGTCTCTAGAATTCACACGACGTCCATTGACCAATATCAAAGTGTAGTCTGAGTCTAATCCACGAATTTTAATTTCTTTACGACCATAAGCAGAGGATGTATTGATATGGATACCCGCACTCTGTTGTAAGGCATCTGCAAGATCATAAACAGGTTGTTTTGCTAAGTCTTCTTGGGTAATGACACTAATGGTTGCTGGTGCACTTTTTTGATCATGCTCTGTTTGACTGGCTGTGACTGTAATCGTTGCCAGTTTCTCTGGCTGAGTGTCTTCAGCATGAGCCATGCTCGAAAAGAGGCTCACCCCTAAAAGACTTTGAATCGCAACACTTAGAACTTTCTGATTGAAAAATATTTTATTTAACATATTATTAAGACCATAATTATAATTGATAATCGTTCGCAATTATATTGATTGGTAAATAATTTGCAACATTTTTGTATAAAAAAACCGCCCTTTTAGGCGGTTTTTTTGACTAAATAAAATTTAAAATTTTGCGCGGACTGTAAATGTTACATTTCTTGGCTCACCCCAATAGACGCCATTATAGAAGCCCACATTGAGATAGTATTTTTCATCAAACAAGTTATTAATATTTAAGCTCGCAGACAACTCATCACTAAACTTATAACTCGCAAAGGCATTTGCTAAATAATACGATTTTTGTACCACTGTACCACCGTTATAAGCATTCTCCAGCGCAGTTCCCCAGTTTTGAAAAATCTCACTTTGCCAATTGACTCCGCCTCCAACAGTCAGCTTATTAGCTCCATTCCACCAATTTTCTGGCAATGTATAGCTGGTAAAAAACTTAACTTGGTTTTGTGGAATTGTGGTCGTTGAGTTTGATATTGCTGAACTCACACTATTCACATAAGTATAACCAGCACTCACATTCCAATTGTCTTGTAACTTACCAATTGCATCAATTTCAAAGCCATTCACTTTTAGTCCTTTACCAGAGGACATATATGCCGTATCCATATTATCTACTTTAGGAATAGTTTTATTGGCTACACCATCGCGATATTCCTTATCTTCAACAGCAAGATCTTTGACGGATGACCAAAATACTGCAGCGCTTGTTAATAATTGAGCATCAAAAAATTCAGCTTTAACTCCTAGTTCTGTACTACTACCAATCTCTGGGTCCAAGTAATTACCATTTCTATCCCTTTTGCTTGAAGGTGTAAACATGTCGGTATAACTTGCATAAGCTGTGTAATTATCATTGAAATCATAAAGTAACCCCACATAAGGGACAAACTGCTCAAAACTCCGAGGTTTTTCAGGTTTCTTGTTCATCAACCATGTCTTGTTTTTATAATCATAGGTATTAAAACGACCGCCTAAAATCAACTTAAGTGGATCGGATAAATTCAGCCGCACTGTTGAATAGTAACCAAATAACTCTGTGGTGGTTTTACTCCCAGCACCCGTTTTAATATAGGTTGGCTTTGGCAAATCCCCCGTCCAATCACGATAATCTGGAATGTCGACTTCATATCCCAATTTCGGAAATGGCTTTACAGATTGCGATGTAGTCTCTGATTTAAAGCCACTGTAACCTACAATTAACTCATGTTCGCGACCAAGTAGTTGAAAAGGACCTGTTGCATATAAGTCTAAATTGAGTTTTTTACTCTCTGAGTAAGGTGATAGCTGAGTCCATATACTCAGACCTTTACCCGTTGAAGGATCTGGGAACCCGCTTCCACCGTAAGCAACGAACCAACTATTATCCGACGTACTATGTGCAGCAGCTGCTTTTACCATCCAACCGCTGTCAAAGTGATGCTGAATATCTGCAAAAATAGTTTCATCTTTATGCTTAATTGCACTCCAGTCTGTCGTTAAACTAAAGCTTCGTGGCAAGTGAGCAAGGCTACCATCCGCATTAAAGTAAGGAACTGTTCCCCATGTTGACCCTTTAGGGTCATTATCTTGATATTGGAACCCGACAGATGCCGTCGTATTATCGGTTAAATCTGCTTCTACAATGGCCATGGCCGCAGTTGATTTTAGCTCATAGAAATCCATATAGGATTCTTTATCCGTATATGCAGCCATTACCCTACTACGTACACTGCCATCTTGAGTCAAGGGAATCGAGACATCAGCTGTTACACGAGTATTATCCCAGCTGCCATATGTTGAACTTACGCTGCCTGAGAATTCTCTATTTGGACGCTTACGTACCATGTTAATCGTCGCTGATGGATTCCCTGTTGATCCAGTTAGACCACTTGCCCCTTTAATTACCTCAACTCGGTCGAAGAAAAAACTATCCGCACGCGGACTATTGTCTCCTACTGGCATACCATCAATTTGTCGGTTGGTAATAGAAAAACCGCGGGCATAGTAACTTGAACGTTCACTATCTTGTTTGGTTGCAGTTACACCTGGTGTCACCGCCATTACATCGTCGATACTGACAAGATTACGCTGTTCAATTTGTTCTTGTGTAATGACACTTACGGACTGAGGAGTTTCTTTTAAATTTAAATCTAGTTTTGATGAAGATTTTGATTTATTTGCTTTAAAACTTCCCGTCCCCTCTGTTTTATCACTGACTGTCGCTTTAGATGTAATGGTCGCGAGTGTTGCTGTATTCGCTATTTGATTTTGTTCATTTGCCCAAGCAAAGTGCGTTATTGCCCCGTAAACTAAGATGGATTGAACAGCTAAGCTAAGAGTTTTTATTCGGAATTGTGAAGTCATAATGTAGGTTAAGTAATAATTAGTGATAATCATTATTATTATGCTTATATTTTACTATGCAAATATTTATAGCCCAGTACATTTATCGATAAAAAAAATGATCCTTTTTTCAAAGTCATAACAAACCATTATTCATGAAAATTTGTTATTATTTTTCAAATATTTATTTGTTTAAAGCCACAAAAAAATCAGCTTAAATATCGACCTACAATCAATTATAACGACTCTCATCATAATTTTTTTGTAAATCCTAGAGCATATTAGCCTGTAGCCTAGATACCCCATAACAAGTTGATTTTGTCCAAAATTGAACTCTGTTCTTCCTGACATGAATAGAAATGTTTTACAGGCTTGTAAAACATTTCTATAGATGATTTCATCTTATATACATACTGCCTTTTGCCTAAGTTTAGTTTCAAGCTGAATATCAGCAGCGTGGACAAGATAATCAAAAATCACACTAAAAATATAATGGCATTCTACGCTTTTAATTGCCTTCACTTTTTAGAACTACTACCCTATTTATGTAGTTTTATTTTAAAATAGGCAGCTTTAAAAATTGGATCACCTTAATGAAAAGAAACATGCTTTTAGCTGTGTATGGGATCACTTTTACTACAACAATCACGACATCGACACTTTCTTTGGCTCAACCCCAGCTACATCCATTAGAAAAACCAAGTTTGGAGGTGAACTCGACTCAACAGCCATTTGATTTTTTTAAGTCTGCCAAACAGCAAGAATTAAATTCAATACAACAACATGAAAACGATTTATTCAAAACACAGGAAGACCGTAGACATACCGCAAATATGAGCTCCTTTGAAAGGTCACACTATTACTTAATCAATCATGATACTGGTGCATTAAACTTAGAAGAAAATGAAAGTCGAAATAAAGCGTTAATAAATGCTCAAAGAGAAAAAAGCTTCAACGATGATGATTTCAGATTTTCTCAGCTTTATTGGGACACTCAAAAGCATTAGAAACAGTGAAATTTAAAAAGCAGTAACTAGTCTATATTTGAAACCTTTTTTGGTCTTTTTCTCTATATGTAAACAGCATCTATGACAAATAAACAAGGTAGGGCCCGTTATCGGCTCACTCATATGTTGCTCCTATTGTATTATTAGGTTCATTATTTTCAGCAATGTTTTTGTGATGATCGCTTAGAACTTTAAAACATGACCATTCAATAACATAATTTATACAGACTAATGAATAGCCACCAAAAATTCAGACACACATAGCCCGATTGAAATAGACTTTTTTATGCTCTAATGGAGAACGTTGACCATTAGAACCATGTCTGCGTTTTGAATTGTAGAACATCTCAATATATTTAAAGTGTTCCGACCCGATTTTTGACACAAATCCTGACACAAAACGAGCTTTATTTGCGATATTAGATACAGCAAGTAAAGCAAGCGCTGCACCAAGCAGACATTAAAAAGGCCTATAAGCCACTGTTTTCGCTTATAAACCTTTGATAAATATATGGTAGGTATATCCAGACTCGAACTGGAGACCTCTACGATGTCAACGTAGCGCTCTAACCAACTGAGCTATACACCTGAAGTAAAAGCATAATATTCACTTTTAAAAACTATGACAAGCGCTATTTCTTGTTTTTTAAAGCAGATGCACAAGTTTTAAGCATTCGTTTAAATTGTTGAATATTTTTTGAATTTAACGTTTTGGAATAACGCATTTGTTGATAATAATCAGCCGCCTGCTTAAATAAAACTTGCTGTTCAGGTTTAACGTCTTGAGCTAAACGTAACAACCACTTATTTACCGTTTCGGCATCTTGTTTACGCTGCTCAGTTGTTAAGCTTCGAGAAAAAGACTGAATGACCATGTCATATTCAGAAGTTTGAGCACGTTTATGCCAAAATATAACGCCCCAGTACAGTAAAACTAACCCACCAATGCTAATCATAATCAGCAATACCAATGAATAACTGGATTCGAGTCCTAGCTTCTGTAACCAACCTCGTTGAGTCTCTGCATTATAGCCAACCACCTTACTTTGCCATTGGTAGCTTGCATAGTCGCTCCAAATGCGTATTTTGTTTAATACCGAATAGCGCTGTACATTCCATCGACTACTCTCCCCCCAAACACTGGCATCCTGGCTCATTAGATCTTGCATACCCTGTTCAATACGCTGCGGTGTAATCATGGCTGTTGGGTCATAGCGTTTCCAGTGCCCATCCACAAATACTTCCGTCCATGCATGCGCATCTAACTGTCGAACTTCCCAACTTTTTGCATCTAGTGAAGGCTGACCACCTTGATACCCAACCACAATACGCGCTGGAATACCCACATAACGCATCAGCATCACGAAGCTAGAAGCATAATGTTCACAAAAACCTTGTTTGGATTGAAACAAAAACTCATCAATACGATGCTGCCCCAACAAGCCCGGTTGCAAGGTATAACTAAAACCATTATTGCGATACCATTGCAAAATATTTTGGATATAACGTTTCGGGTTCTGCTCACTTTGGCTAAACAGCTGCTGTGCAAATTGCTGTGCTTCCAAGTCCATGTGCTCAGGCGCTTTTAAGTTTATGCTTCGTTGTATTTTAGATAATTCACTTTGTGAAAATTGAACATTTCCCATCCATTGCAATGCAATAGGTTCCACCCGCTGCACTTGACGATAAGCTTGAATACTCCAATCCTGACGTAGCTGATAACGTCGCTCTAAAGGTTGTGAATATTCCAATGCCATAATCCACGGAATCGCGACATCAGCGGGTAAATATTGATAGTTCCATTTTTTGGATGTAGAGATTTGCGTTAATGTCTCATCCGAAATACTTTGTTGATTAATAAAACTACTGGTCCACTTTTGCCCATCATATTGATCTAAGACCATCGCGCGCCAATAAAGCTCTGAACGATTTGGGAGCTGAGTGACATCACCAATAATACGAAAAGCCAAATGACTGGACTGGGATAATTGCGCAATATCTCCAGGTGACATACTGTCACTCATGCCTGTCACTGCTTTATTTTCAGGAATTGGAATATGCCAAAGTGGGGGTAAACGCGGAAAAAAGATAAACAGCAGCACAAAAAAAGGCAGTGCGAGACCTACAAATTTAATGACATGTTTTGCATCTTGCCTTAATGCCATACGATTCGAGTTTTCAGATGCAAAAGTATGGGTTTGCACTCGATATAGCCCCAACAAACAGCTCAATAAACAGAGTAAAACCATCACAGCCGTCATAAATGACTGACTATGTAAAAACATACTCGCCGCAACGAATAATGCAAAGTTAAACAGAATGATCACATCACGCTGCGTTTTTGTTTCTAAAGCTTTAGCAAAGAGAAAGATACTTAAAACGGCTACGCCCGCTTCCACCCCTAAAAAGCTTTGATAGCTCCAAAAAGTCACCACTAGAGCAACAAGGGTCAAAATGTAAATTGCCCATTTCGGAAAATGGTTGCCCGTAGATTTCATGAAATACCATAGACAGCCGATACAAATGGCGAAAATGACACTCAAGAGCACAGGACTAAAACTTAGTTGTGTGATCCAAATCAAACTCAGTGTCAGTACAATGGCAATACGAATAGAAGAATGCATACTGTTCTCGCTATGCCTGAGCCAAAAGTAATTTGGCTTGAAGGTAGTGTTCTCGCCCTATCCCTTTGGCTAGTTCAGCATGGGGCAAATACAGTGCATAGGCGTATTGCAACTGCTCACATTGTTCAACCAAGCCCATCATTAAGCTTAATTTTTCTTCATGTGAAGGACTCGGCATATGTGCATAGTGGATGTCTAAACTGTGTTGATCCTGATGCTGCTCAAAGACTTTAATAAATAAACCTTGTCCTTGTGCCACTTGTTTCCATGAAACCGCCTGTAAAGAGTCACCCTCTTTAAAATTTCGCAATTCTCGGAATTCATCCATGTCCGGTTCAAAACTGTGCTGTTGCTGTTTATTTTCTGCCGCTAAAGACTTAGCTTTAGGCGCAATCCACAGGGTTTTCTGAATGAAAAAATAACTCCAAGCGCGAACGAGACCAAATGGATAAGTCGAATATATTTTAATCTCTGGAAAACTAAACTGTCCGCGCTCTTTTGGAAAAAAATTTAAATCGACCACCTGATGGGTATCTTGAATAAACAACTGTTCTATATGATCAGCATAAGTAATCCAAAGGTATCGGGGCTGTGAATGCTGTTGTTTGAAATGCATTTGTAATTGCAATGCACTCTCAACCCGCCCTATTTCAGGCAATACAAGGTCAATACTTAACCCATGTAGCTGCTTAAAGGTCAAATAAAAACTCATACACAGCACGGCACTGATTAAAAAACAAAACGCTAAAATTAAGTTATTGGCATAATTCACCCCTGCAATAAAGGTGATTAAAATCAGCACCACATACACATATCCTTGCTGATAAATAAAAACCAGTACCTCTTTTTGGGTCAGTTGTTTTTCAGCCTTAAATTGAAAGCGTTTATTTATCCAGTTTTGCCACAGCATGCGTCAGCTTATCCTATCAGTGAACTTTGACTTGCTTCATAAGTTGCTCAGTTTCAGCTTCACCCAGCCCTATTCGATGCGCGGTCACTGCGACAAATACAGCCTGTACATCATCCGGTGTAACAAATGCACGGGCTTTAACCAAAGCATAGGCTTGTGCTGCTTTCTTCAAAGCCAGTACGCCACGTGTAGATAACCCATGTCGACCTTTACGGGTCTCAGCCGCCAAATCTAGAATATAATCCAAGACTTCCTCAGACAGATAAATCTGTGGCACCAAAGTTTGTAAGGCCAGAATGTCTTGTTCAGAAAATACAGTCATCAACTGCTGAATCAAGTCATGACGGGATTGTTGCTGCAATAAAGTCTTTTCTGCCTGACGGGATGGATAACCCAAAGATAAACGCATAAGAAAACGGTCGAGCTGTGACTCTGGTAGTGCATAAGTTCCACTTTGAAAAAGTGGGTTTTGCGTTGCAATTACCCAAAAAGGCTGCGGTAGTACATAACGACTTGCATCGATCGTCACCACACCCTCTTCCATCGCCTCTAAGAGCGCACTCTGCGTTTTCGGACTACAGCGGTTAATTTCATCTGCGAGTAAAATTTGAGTAAAAATTGGCCCTTGCTTAAACTCAAACAGATGTTCTTTTTGGTTAAACATATTCACCCCAATCACATCACTTGCCAGCATGTCATTGGTAAACTGAATCCGTTTAAATTGAAGACCGGCCAAATGGGCCAAGCTACTAGCCAGTGTGGTTTTGCCTAAACCAGGCAAGTCTTCAAACAATATATGCCCACTAGCTAAAAGGCTGCATAAAGCCAATTGGGTTTGTTGATTTTTATCCAAAACGATTTGATTGACTTGGTTGAGGAATTCTTGGATTTTTGGATAAAAAACACTTAATTGTGATTCATCGAGCATGGCATATTGCAGTGTTTCTACCGTTTTTTCTTTTCCCCAAAGCACCTTATTCTCCCCAATCAAAATATAAATCAAAGTTTAACATACAGGTTTTTCAACCATACTCAAAGGTGATCCTTATAAATCTTCAATGATTTGCGTATGAATGACTTCCCTCAGCTCAAACTATTGTTTCGCTGCAAATTTCAACTGATCTTTTAAAGCATCTGCACTCATTGAAAATAAAGGAGATGATTTCTCTGCTTGCTTAATCAATTCTATGAGTCGTGCATTGATTGGAGCCTGTCTACCGCATTGTTCTGCGAGTTTTAAAACCTCACCATTAATCCAGTCGACCTCTGTGGGACGGCCTGCAATTAAATCATCTTGCATAGACGACCGAGCCAGCGGATCGATTGCCAACATTTTACGACTTAATAATTTAAATAGTGGATTGGGTAAACTCAGCAATTTGGGAATCAAATGGGTCGGAACTGCGGTTAACTTTGCAGGTTTAATCTGAGCAGAATCAAGCAGTGCTAAAGCTTCCTGCTGCGCCATTGCCACACATTGGCGATATTTACGAATCGACAATTGTTCCTTTAGCGGTTTTTTTGACAATGCATTGATTGAATTATTTAAATTAAGTAAAAGCTTGGCCCACTGCACAGCCAGCATGTCTTTTTCAAAAACAATCTCTAAACCTGCTTTTTGAAATGCATTCTCAAGCAAATTTTGATTCGGATATTGCTTAACACTTAATGCACCAGAGGTACCTTGATGATAATGCCCAGCTTCTTGCGTGGCGACGTTAAAAGGAACCATCCCCTCTAAAATCATCTGCCCTTGCAAAACTCTTTTTAAAATAGGGACATTGCTTAAGCCATTTTGAAAGCTGATGATCAGCCGTGTTTTAGTTCCTAAATATTCTTTAAGTTCATGCGCAACTTGTTCCGTTGCTGCCGATTTCACACAAATAAAAACAACATCAGCATCCACAACCTGAGCAGGATCAGTCGTTAGTTTGAGTTGATGAGGTGCAAGTTTGATATTTTTGCCTAAATAATCGGTTAACACTAAGCCAAATTGGGAAAGCTCTGCATGAATACGTGGACGCGTGATAAAAGTAACATCACTACCCGCAGCAGCCAAACTTCCGCCTAAATAACACCCAATGCTTCCAGCACCATAAATATATATTTTCATTCAATTTCCCTTTGCAAACATTCCAGTATTTTAAGAGCTATAACAATCAAAAGCTGTCAAATATACGACATGAACCTTTTATGCCTCACACTCCGTGTTGCGTTATGATTGAATCCATGATGTAACAACTTGCTTCATGCAAAAAGTACACCGTCGAATCTAACACGAGCAACCGCATGTAATTGATTATTTTCACTCGATTTTTCACAAAAAAACGGCACCGAAGTGCCGTCTTTCAACTGATTAATTACATTAACAAGGGCACTTTTTCATGCCATTCGTTGCAGATGGATAACGCGCATCCACACAATGACGATAAAAAGTTTTAGCATCCATCGCTTCTAAATCAGGATGGTGCTTTTTCATATGCTCCAAATAG
This sequence comes from Acinetobacter sp. 8I-beige, assembly GCF_902505955.1. Classification (NCBI taxonomy): domain Bacteria; kingdom Pseudomonadati; phylum Pseudomonadota; class Gammaproteobacteria; order Moraxellales; family Moraxellaceae; genus Acinetobacter; species Acinetobacter sp. 8I-beige. The sequence continues at coordinate 1,524,666 of NZ_LR732790.1, forward strand.
TTTGGATAGTCAGGCACCCCCACCATCAAGCGGAAACTTTGCTGCAAACGTTGCCACAGCGTCGCAATTCGAGACCAATTTTTAGGGTTCAGAATCAAATCTTTCTGCGACATCACGGTCATTTTAATGATTTTATAAATCATCGTTTTTCCACTTTTAGCAAATTTTAGATTCATCTGACTCTCCTTAATGCCCAGCTTTTGATGGCTGAATGTCTTCAGGATCACGATAAATGGCTTCTGCCTCATGCACCGTCGGAACTGGGCTTGCCAATGCACGACGAATCACTCTAATCGCAGCAAACAGCATCACAATCGCCACAATCATAAAGAATCCACAGAGTGCGGCATTGATCTGATTCGACATCGCAACGGTCTGCATTTCAGCAACTGTTTTCGCTGGTGCTAAAATTTCATTGTTTGCAATTGCATTGTTAAAGCGTTCAGCTTGTGCCAAGAAACCAATTTTCGGATTTTCGTGGAAAATTTTCTGCCAGCCCGCTGTCATACAGGTTATCAACAAGAATATGGTCGGGATAATCGTGACCCATACATATTTCTCTTTCTTCATTTTGAAGAGGATAACCGTACCTAAGATCAATGCCATTGCCGCAAGCATCTGGTTACCCACACCAAACAGTGGCCATAAGCTATTGATGCCCCCGAGCGGATCGACGACACCTTGGTAAACAAAGAAGCCCCACCCTGAAACCGCAACTGCTGTACCCAACAAATTTCCGAAGAAGTTATGTGAGTTTTTCACCGCAGGAATCACAATCCCAACTGTGTCTTGCACCATGAAACGACACGCACGCGTACCCGCATCAACTGCTGTTAAAATAAATAGTGCTTCGAATAAAATGGCAAAGTGATACCAAAACGCCATCATTTCACGGCTATTGAAAATTTCCGTAATGATGTGAGCCATACCAATAGCAAAAGTTGGCGCACCGCCAGTACGTGAAAGAATGGTACTTTCACCCACTTCTTGAGCCAGTAAAGTTAATGTTTCTGGAGTAACAACAAAACCTAAGTTACGAACAGCTTCAGCTGCGGTGTCTACACTTGTACCCAGTAAAGCGGCTGGTGAGTTAATCGCAAAATACACACCCGGATCAAGCACTGCGGCACAGATCAGAGCCATGATTGCAACAAATGACTCCATGAGCATACCGCCATATCCGATCATACGAATATCACGTTCATTGTTCACAAGTTTCGGCGTAGTTCCAGACGACACTAAAGCGTGGAAACCTGAAATTGCACCACAAGCAATGGTAATAAATAAGAACGGGAACATTGAACCTGCAAATACAGGGCCAGTACCATCAATAAATTGCGTGAATGCTGGCAGCTTCATTTCTGGCATTGCGAAAATAATACCGACTGCCAAACCTGCAATGACACCAATCTTTAGGAAGGTTGATAAGTAATCTCGTGGTGCAAGCAACAACCATACAGGTAGTGCTGAAGCCACGAAACCATAAATAATCAGCGCCCAAGTCAACTGAGTGCCCGACAGTGTAAAGAACGCACCCCAATATGGATGCTGGGCAATATTTTCACCGTAGACAATGCCGAGCATCATCAAAACGAAACCAATAATAGATACTTCTGCAATTTTACCCGGGCGGATAAAACGCATGTAAATCCCCATGAAGAGCGCAATTGGAATCGTTGCCGCAATACTAAATACGCCCCATGGGCTGTGTGCAAGTGCTTTGACCACGACTAGTGCCAAAACAGCAAGGATAATAATCATTACCCCCAACGCACCAAGCATAACCACAATACCTGCAAACGTTCCAAGCTCTTGTTTTGCCATTTCACCGAGTGAACGTCCATCACGACGGGTAGAAATAAACAATACCAAAAAGTCTTGTACTGCACCTGCAAGCACTACACCGACAAGTAACCAAATCGTGCCAGGTAAATAGCCCATTTGCGCTGCTAAAATAGGCCCTACTAATGGACCAGCACCTGCAATCGCTGCAAAGTGATGTCCAAATAGAACACTTTTGTTGGTTGGAACATAGTCCAGACCATCATTCAAACGATGCGCGGGAGTTAAGCGACGTTCATCAAGCTCAAAAACTTTATTTGCAATAAATAAACTATAGAAGCGATAAGCAATACTATAAATACAGCCCGCAGCAAGTACGAGCCAGATGGCATTGACATGCTCACCACGACTCAGTGCCAATATCCCAAAAGAGACTGCACCGACGATGGCTACCAGTAGCCAGATGATTTTTGAAGTCAGGGTTGACTTCGGCTGAACAGATTCCATTTCAATCCCTCATATTTGTTGCATTCAATCAGCGTCTTTAATTATTCGAGGTACTGCTGTTTTCCTTTGCGACTTTACTCTGCATCTCCTTGTTTTGATCTAATACTTTGGCATAAAAAAAGGGATGATTTTCATCATCCCTTCCGATAATAGTCTATTTTTAAACCATTATGCACGTTCTAAATAATCGCCAGTACGAGTATCTACACGAACGCTTTCTTCTTGCTGTACAAATAATGGAACACGTACTACAGCACCTGTTTCCAATTTTGCAGGTTTACCACCACCGCCAGAAGTATCACCACGTACACCCGGATCAGTTTCAACAATTTTCAAAACTACGAAGTTTGGTGGATTTACTGTTAATGGCACGCCATTGAACAGCATAATAGTACATTTTTCATTTGAATCATCTTTTAACCATTTTGCAGCATCGCCCATTGCTGTTTTGTCAGCAGCGATCTGTTCAAATGATACAGGATCCATGAAGTTCCACATTTCGCCGTCGTTGTACAAGTATTCCATTTCTACTTCTACAATGTCAGCCGCTTCTAAAGAATCACCAGACTTAAATGTTTTTTCTAAAACTTTACCAGAACGTAAATTACGTAGTTTTACGCGGTTAAATGCTTGACCTTTACCTGGCTTTACATATTCATTTTCCATGATTGAACATGGGTTACCATCAAGCATGACCTTAAGGCCTGACTTGAAATCATTCGTAGAATAATAGGCCATGACTGGCGCACTCCAAACTAACTAACTTAAATATTTATGTCTTTATCTTAGACACCAAAGCTTTGAAAAGCAGGGCCATAAAGATAGGGCATCTTTTTTGATGCCTCGTATTGTAAATGAGCAAGGTGTTATGAAGCAATGAAAATCCACTGCCTATAAGCCGAAGATCTTGATAAAATAGCCCCGTTCCGCGTGTTTTTGTGTATTGAAAAAGCCTTTTTAGACTGCACACATCCGAACAACTCGTTTCGACATCACCCGATTTGATGACCTAACTTTCTTTTGACCTAGTATTTGACCCCTTATTGCATGACTCATTATTTGTACCAAGAGCAAAATTGGCAAGCTCAACTCAGTGATTTAATCACCGATCCTTTAGAATTACTTAACATTCTAGAACTTTCTCCTGAGCAACTGCTGTCAGGCGCACTGCTTGCGTCAACCCAATTTAAACTCCGTGTTCCGCGTACTTTTGTGACAAGAATGCAAAAAGGTAATCCGCTTGATCCTTTACTCCTTCAAGTCCTACCCCATCATCTTGAGCTTGAAGAACATCCCGGCTTTGTGACCGACCCATTGGGTGAGGAACAAGCCAACCAACAACCCGGTGTTTTGCACAAATATAAAACTCGTTTTTTACTAACCCTGACTGGGGCTTGTGCCGTTCATTGTCGTTACTGTTTTCGCCGACATTTCCCCTATCAAGAGAACCTGCCAAAGTCGGAAGATTGGATCAATATTCAACACTATATTCAGTCGCAACCTGACATTAATGAAGTCATTTTGAGTGGTGGAGACCCCTTAACGCTGTCCAATCGTAAAATAAAATTATGGATTGAACGCTTAGAAAGTATTCCTCAACTTAAATTTTTGAGAATTCACTCACGAGTTCCTATCGTAATGCCTAACCGTGTCGATGATGAGCTAATTTCCATCTTAAAAAACAGTAGGCTGCGCATTATTCTAGTGGTACACTCAAATCATGCATCGGAATTGGATGATTTTACCTGCCGTCAATTACAGCAATTAGTCGCAGAAAAAATCACCGTTTTCAATCAGGCGGTTTTGTTGAAAGGGGTCAATGATCACGTTCAAATTTTGACAGATTTGAGCTACCGTTTATTCGATGCAGGTGTATTGCCATACTATTTACATGTTTTAGATAAAGTAAAAGGGGCTCACCATTTTGATTTAAACCCGCAAGACATTGATGTTCTATATCAAGGATTATTGGCGAATCTACCCGGCTATCTGGTTCCCAAGCTGGTCAGGGAAATTGCGGGAGAAAAGAATAAGACACCACTTTTCGGGGTTTCAACTTTTTGAGTTAAATAATAACGATGATGACGACGAGTACTTCAGATATCTTCCAGAAACCAACCGAATTAAAGTTGGATAAGCTTAGTTTCTGCCCAAGCACAGTCAAAGGCTTACAAGAATGGTTGGCAAACTTATCCATTTTACAATTGGGTGACTCTTCTCGTTCCTTATTTCAAGCATTACTTGAAGTATCCGAGCTTCAAGTCAGCGAAACACTTCGCTTTGATTTGGTTCAAGTGCTGCATCCAAATTTGGAAAATGTGCTTACCAGCTTAGAGAAACATTTTTTTAATCAGGGCCTCATCACCACAGATCGAAATGACCATATTATTGAGCTTGCCTTATTAATGCGTAGTCATTTTGCAAAAGTCTATATCGACATTGCAAAACGTGTTTCTCAGCAAATCACTCAAAATAAGTTTTCTCTATTTGCTTTTAACCAAAAAAAGAACCTACAAACGGCTCGAACCGTATCAAGTTATTATGCTTTACAACAACTGTCCCTGTTGTTGTACCAACAGCATTTGCTCTATAGCTCACCAATTCCAGGTCAGTGGTTAGCGGCTCATCAGCTCTTGGATTCTGCTATTCAAAATAACTTTTATTTGACCAATATTAATCAGATACAAGGCACGCAGCATCAACTGAACAATATTAGCCAAGCCTATGCGCAGCTCATTCTATTAGATATTTTCAACACCCATCAAATCCGTCCAGGTGAAATTCAAGGACTATTTTTGTGTAGTTTTGATTGGGCGAAACTGATTCAAATTTTACCTAAAGAAACCACCTTATCTCGCTATATTGTCGATGCATCAAAAGATTATCCACCAACTTATAATTCTCAAAAAAATAGTCACATTCAGCCGAATATTTTTATCTCGACGCAAGCTCTGCTTGACCATCTCTCAGAGATGCAAACCAAACGCGCTGAGCCACTATCGCGCGATGAGAAGATTTTCCTTACCCCTGCTCTGCATTTTCACATTCATAACTTATTGACCAATAATATTGAACGTAAGCATGAACGTTATGAATACTCGGCCCAATTACAAATTTGTTTTGGCCTGTCAGTCGCACATTTCTATTTGTCTAAAGGCAAGAACTTTAATGAAACTTTAGAGCTAGAAGGTAACTACAACTTTCAGAATGAAAGTCACGTGATCAACTCCATGAACAGTAATATTCCTGTGGAAACAAGTTCTGCTCGTATGATTGATCGTGAATCGAAACAAATCTACCCTGCCGAAGTTTTAGATATTAGTGTGAATGGTTACCGTATTCGTTGGACTGGACCAACACCTGCACATTTAAAAACAGGTGAGTTTATTTTGGTCCAAGAAAATGCGCATAGCCAATGGCGTGGTGGTGTGATTCGCTGGATTAAACAATCAAGTGAAAAAAGCTTGGAACTAGGGTTAGAAATCTTAGCACAAGATCTTTTCCCATGTGCTGTTATGGTAAAAACAGACCGAACCACTCAGAACTATCAACCTGCGTTATTGGTACAAACGTCCCAGCTAGATGAAGTACAGACCAGTCTCATTGTGCCAGGTTCGAATATGTACCGAGAAAAACAAACCATCCACTTACGTTTAGGTGATGAAGATCTTAAAATTTATTTAGTAAAAGCACATTTAATTACACAAAGTTTTATTCGTTTTGATTATGAATTGTTGAATGACCAACAAGAACCATTGGTTCAAAGTTTTATTCAAAAGCAAATGAATGCTATTAAGAATCACGATTTATGGGAAGCATTGAAGTGAGAAATCCATTATTATCTAAAAAGTTAAAACGTACGGAAACACGTTTACTCATTATTGATGATAATCAGATCCGTTATAACCAAATTCGTGACCTTTTAACTTCTAGCGATCATCAAGTTCATGCCACTTTACTGGATGACTTACAAAACTTTGAAAAACAGCTCCATCTGCCTTGGGATGTCGTGATTTTTGGTCGCGCTTATGACTTAAAGTATGAACAAGCACTGACTTTGATTCGCAACTCTAACCAAGTCAATTTACCGCTGATTTTATTAAAGCCCGATGAATATCAATCAACCCAATACGCAAGTTTTATTCGTAAAGGGGTCTATGATATTTTGGACTTAGAAGAAGCGGATAGCTTTTACTTAGGTCTATTGCGTGCGCTGTCATTAAGTCGTTTATTGCAAAGCCAACAACAACTCATGAATGAGCTTGAAACAGCGCAAAGTCAGGCACAGGCTTTAGTTGAAGAAAGCAATAAAGCCATCGCTTTAATTCAAGAAGGGATTCATGTTTCAGCCAATGCTGAATACTTACAACTGTTCGGCCTAAGCTCTGAAGATGATATTATTGGTCAACCGCTGCTTGATATTCTCCAGCCGAAAGATGTAAACGATTTCAAAATCCGTTTTAAGAAAATTTCACAAGGTCAGTTTGATTTAGGTGCTTTTGAAGTTGCTACTCTCAATAGCAATGCCCAAACTAAAAATCCTTTAAAAGTTGAGTTTTTAGCCGCACCTGAAGATGATGCTCTCCAACTGACGATTGAAGTCGAATCTGAACGCCCTGCTGCTCCATCGGTCAACACTGAAAAGCATGCGACAAAACCTAATACGTATCAACAAATTAACCGTGCTATGACCAAACAGCCTTCTGATCAGAATGCGTTGGTTAGCTTTGCACTTAGCTCTTGTCCAGATGAAATTTTTAAAGCCAACTGGGCAACCACGCGTGATTATTTTAACAATATTTACAGCTTTTTAAATGAACAGACTCATATTCCTCTATTTAAGGCGAGTGGGCAAACCATCGTTGGTTTATTCCAAGCAGAATCACAGGCCAAACTCGAATCCAAGCTGATTGCGTTAAATGCGCTCACCAAACCACAGCTCATCACGGTAGAAAACAATAGCTATCCAGTAAATTTGCGCATTGGCTACACTTTATTGAAAGGTGAAATTTCAAATCAAGATCAGTTTGAACACTTACTGTGCTCAGCCTTTAAAACCGCTTTACCGACCAATCAAGACGATTGCGAAATTGAGCAAAAAGCCAGTATTGACATGCCTGTGATTGAGTTGATTAATCCTACAGTCAGCGATATTTTAGACACTCAAAAAACAGCAAATGAACCTACGGTACTTAAAGCTTTACATCTAGCTTTAGAGCGTGGTGAGATTCATCTTAAATATCAACAGCTTTACGATAAAGAAGACACCAATTTATATACCTATGAGGTCACCAGTGGCTTTATTTATGGTAATACATGGAAAGATATATCGAGCCTCAAAGAGTTAAGTGAAGACCACGAACTGTCTATTAAGCTTGACCGCTGGATTTTAGTTGAGTCGTGTAAACAGCTACACAATTTTATCACTCAGTATCCTGAAGCAAAGTTGATTGTAAACTTAAACAAAGCCGTACTGTTGAATGACCGTACTTTCCCTGAATTTATCGCCAAACTGATTACCATTGTACGCAGTAAGTTAAGTCACCCGATTACCCTTCAGTTCTCTGAGGATGATATCAGCCAGAACATTGCTGAAGCACAAAAATACATTGCCCAGCTTCGCCAATATGGTGCTGAAGTTTCGATTCGTGACTTTGGTAATAGTATTTATAGTGAATCGATCCTACGTCAGCTCGATATCAACAATCTCACTTTACATGAAAACTTAACTCGCATGCTCAGTAGCGACGCCAACACGGAAGAGTTGCAAGAAAAAGTTGCGGTATACCATCAATTGAAAAACATTCAAATTATGCTGCGTGATCTGAATGATATGACTTCGTTTGCCAATGCATGGAATGTCGATGCCCGCTTTATTCAAGGCGATTATTTCCAGAAGAAACTCGATCATCTGATTGACGTTCAGGATCAGTAAAGGTTAAACCTTGGATCATAGCCTCTAAATTTCAAGACCTCTATATGAGGTCTTTTTATTTATGATCTAGCTATCGGTCCTATGACTCTGTATCCAAATCATAGGCATAAAAAAACGGGCAAATGCCCGTTTTTTTCTTTTGCTATTAGTCGCGTTTGATAGAACGTGACATGCCAGCAAAACGTTGTTTGAACTTGTCGATACGACCGCCAGTGTCAACGTTCTTTTGCTTACCAGTGTAGAATGGGTGGCAAGCTGAACATACGTCTAGGTAAACAGTTTCTTTACCAAGTGCTGAACGAGTTTCGATTACGTTACCGCAAGAACATGTAGCAACTAAAGTTTGGTATTTTGGGTGAATATCGGCGCGCATCGTCGATTACTCCATAAAAATTAAAGAAGGTTTTGCTGTCATCGCAATTGATCACTCTCAAAATTGAGGAAAGGGCCACTTAATTAAATTAAGTTGCAGATCAACACCATAACAGACCATTCTTTTGGCCCACCGAGACGGATACCGTCAGAGCTAAGCACAACAAGTGGCAAATATTATACGAGATATAGTATCAGATAGCCAATTATTCTTTCGTTTCAATTTCAGATTGCTTGGCCCAATAGTTAGCAATAATCCCACACACCATCAGCTGTATTTGATGAAAAATCATAATCGGTAAAACAATCATCCCCAAAGGTTGTCCAATAAAAAGAATCTGTGCCATTGGAACGCCACTGGCTAAGGTCTTTTTTGAACCACAGAAAAAAATGGTTTTCTGATCAGCACGATTAAAGCCCAACCAACGTGGTAAAAACAACCCAAGTAACATAATAATCGTCAATAGGACCGAACACACAATAATCAATAGGATTAAAGTACCGACACTCACCTCTTGCCATAGGCCCGCTACCACCGCACCGCTGAAAGCACCGTACACCACCATTAATATCGACCCCTGATCGAATGCTTTGACAATGCTTGGCATTTTTTGCATATACGGAAATACATATGGTCGAAGTAACTGTCCAAGGACAAATGGAACCAACAGCAATAAAGTGATTTGAAGTATAGACGAGGTTGGATCAAAACCATGCTCTGATTGCCCCAAAATGAAAAAGGCCACCATCACAGGGGTAATAAACATCCCGATCAAATTCGAGAATGAAGCACTACATACCGCCCCAGCCACATTGCCTTGCGCGACCGAAGTAAACGCAATTGAAGACTGTACTGTCGATGGCAAAAAGCACATAAACAAAAAGCCCCAATACAACTCCTGCCCAAGTAGTGGTACCAATACAGGTTTAGCAAGTAAACCTAAAACTGGAAAAAGGATGAAGGTAAATGCAAAAACCAACGCGTGGAGTTTCCAATGCATCATGCCCTGAATCACGGCTTCACGGGATAGTTTAGCGCCATGCAAAAAGAACAATATCGCAATCGCGACCGTCGTCAGTACACCAAATACACTGGCAGCTTGACCTGAAACAGGGACGAAGCTGGCTAAGAGCACCATAACAAATAGCAATAACGTAAACCGATCGAGTGCCAATAATTTCAACATACCAACATCCTGTCATTCCTCTAAAAATGAAAAAGCCCAGTGACTAATTTACCTTTGGGTAAATTCATCTTACTGAGCTATATAAATAAAGCTAGCGTTTACAGGATATGTTCAATATTTTTTTAATTAATACTGTGCATACACGCTGCATATGACCTAATAACGGCTTAGTTATTACGTGCATTATTATCTTGTTGAATCAGTTCAATTTTATAACCATCCGGATCTTCTACAAAGGCAATAACCGTTACACCACCCTTCATTGGTCCAGCTTCACGCACGACATTGCCACCGCGTGCTTTGATTTCCTCACAAGCTTTATATGCATCGTCTACAGCAATGGCAATATGACCATAAGCATTGCCCAATTCATAACTGTCCGTATCCCAGTTATGCGTCAGCTCTAAAACCGTATGATTTTCTTCATCGCCATAACCCACAAATGCCAAAGTAAAACGACCTTCTTCATAATCACGCTTACGAAGCAAAGTCATACCAAGCACTTCAGTATAGAACGCCAAAGATTGTTCTAAATTGCCTACACGTAGCATGGTATGTAGCATGCGCATTGGAATTTTCCTCATGATTTATTCTCAGCCCCCAATATAGGCAAAGCCGTCCTATATTTCAAACCTCAACCACAAAAAAAGCAGCCACAAGGGCTACTTTTTTCATTCGAAACAAATCGATGCTTTAACTTTGCTCAGCGGCATGCTCACGTAGAAGTTTCGCCACCCAGACCACTAAGATTAAAATTGGGATTCCAATGAGTGTGGTCAGCAAGAAGAAATTTGGATAGCCAATATTGGACACAATTGTCCCTGAATATCCACCTAGTATTTTAGGTGTCAACGTCATCAATGAACTAAAAATCGCATACTGAACAGCAGTGAAAGATACGCTGGTCAAACTTGATAGAAATGCAATAAATGCAGCACCAGCTAAACCTGATGCCAAGTTGTCGACAATAATCGCAAAATACAGCCAGTTTGAACTATATTCCTTAATCACCTTCCCTTTAACTTCTAACTGCCCATCAACTGCTTCATTCAAATTAATCGGTTGAAGATCAACATCTAAAGTTACAGATTTTGCAGCTGCGGGATCCACCTGATAATTCAGCGCAGTGTGTTGTTGCGCACGCTCATTTTGCATCAATATGGCATTCAGCTTTTTAGAGTTTGAATCAAGAAGCAGTTGAGCAGGGATTGCTGCGCTAAACACACCTTCTTTGTCTAACTTTGCATCAAAGCTTTGACCATCTAAGCTCAATTTAATACTTTGGTTTTCAGCCAGTGTAGCAAGGTATTGACCTCGTACCACGATACTTCCTTCAGACTCTCGTTGATCAATCACATTATCAGCCGTGATCGGAAGCAAGAGCAATGCCGTAGATGCACCCGGTTGACTAATATAAGGCAATGTGACCGAGACAGGCTGTGAAGTATCATTTTGAAAACTGGCCGTTGCAGTTAGACGTTCATTTGCCTGAAGTTGCTCAACAGGAACCTTAATTGCCCATGCACCTGTCTCATCCGCTTGAGTTTTGAAACTTTGCTCACCAACATTGATCACAACATCATTTAAAGGTTGTCCTGATTTGACCAAACCAATAAAGATGAGATTGGTTGAACTGGCCAAGATTGCTCCGACAAACATCAATTTCATGATGTTCATACGCTGCGCCAGTAGTCCTCCTAAAAACCCACCAACCAAACTAAAAATCACCCCATAAACTTTCACCGCTTCAGCAATCTGCTCTTTGGTAAAGTTTAAGTCTTGATAAAACACATTAGAGATCACACCTGCAATAATGTCGGAAATACGGTAAAAACCAATCAACAATAGCAATACCAACGCCAATTTCACGCCATAGCGCTTAAAGAAGTCAGCAACAGGATTCACCCATGTTTCATAGGCCATTTGCTTGTTCACAGCGCCGATTTTGACAAGGCTTGAACCCACTAAAAATGCAACAGCGCCAGAGCCAATAAAACGTAAAGCCTCAAAACAAAACAGTGCAAAACTATCTTTGATCGACCAGAGCTGAATCAGCATTTCAGTTAACTTGCCTGAGTAAATATAACTCAGCACAAAACTCACCACAGATACAAAAAAAACTGCCACTAAACGATAATAATCTACTCGTTTATATTCTTTACGTACCCGATCAACTTGTGGCTCACGTATACATAAAGTGGTTGCGATCCCGACCAACATGACCGCAGCCATTGCCAAATACGTCCACTTCCATGCCTCATAAATATAGTTGCCCTTAGCTGTACCCAAATAAGCCGCTAAAAATAACGCGCCTGCACCCGCAACGATCATGCCGATGCGATAACCAGCGTTATAAGTTGAAGCCAACACCGTTTGCATTTGCGTTTCTGCCAGCTCAATACGATAGGCATCAATCACAATATCTTGTGTCGCAGCAGAAAAACCTAAAAGCACAGCACCCGCAGCCATTTGGTAAAGATAGCTCTGACCAAGAGACGGATCTGAAAAAGCCATGATAGAAATGGCACAGATAATTAAGAGTTGTGCGATCAATAACCACGCACGGCGACGACCCAATAATTTGGTCAGCACTGGTACAGGCAATTCATCGACCAAAGGAGCCCAAACAAATTTGAATGAATAACCCAGAGCAGCCCAACTAAAAAAAGTCACAGCGCTCTTATCGATACCTGCTTCACCTAGCCATAAAGATAAGCTCGAGAAAATTAACAGGATTGGAATACCTGCTGAGAAACCCAAAAACAGCATGATCAACGCACGGCGATCTAAAAATGCAGTAAAGGCGGATTTCCATCCTGAAGATTGTGTTGTCATTACGTTTTTGTTGTCTTAAAACCAATGCTGCTATTCAAACCCTTAATACAATTTGTTTCAACCTGATTTATAAAATCAATGTTCTATTTTTGTCGACAAACACTGCGACTTTGCTTGATCTTTTGCATTAAACCTGTATACCTTTAAGTTTCTAACGCAATCTTTAGTTTCGGATTTCAAAGTGACCCAAAAACACGATCAAATGAGCTCTTCTTTATCTGTACCACCTGCATTAAATAGTCAAGAAAATCCAGAAAACAACCTTAGTTCAGCATTTGACCAACCCGAAATTCAAACGACCTTAGCAAAGACACAACTTCAAGCAGAGCAACTGACGCACACCCCTGCTCTGGATAAGATTCCAGCCTCAACGCGTCGTATTAAACCGCTCAATAATTTTTTAGGGCAAGACCGTGCACGTGCTTCAGTTGAAGCAGGCATTTCCTTACCTTACTCTGGCTATAACATCTTTGCCGTAGGGACAGCTGGCTTGGGCAAGCGCACCATGGTCAAGCGTTTACTCCAGCAACATGCCAAAAATATGCCGACACCGAACGATTGGGTTTACGTTTATAATTTTAAAAGCCCACGTCAACCGATTGCTTTAGAATTACCCGCGGGTCAGGCGGTAAAATTTCAAACCATGTTACATCAAACATGGCAAACCACTTTAAAGCAGCTCGAGCGCCGCTTTACTGCTGAAACCTACCACAACCGTATAGAAGCCATTCGCCAACAAACGGGTGATGTTCAGCAACAAGCCTTGATTGAATTGACCCAAGAAGGTGAAGAACTCGACCTGAAGCTGATCTCCCGTAATGATGAGCACTGCTTTATCCCTGTCCAGTATGTAGACGATAAAGTGTTAGAAATGACGCAGGCCGACATCAATGCGTTAAGCTCTAAAGAACGTTCTGAAATTAATGCCAATATACGCCACATGGATAAAAAACTTGAGCGTTTAGGCATGCATTTAGGCGACTTGGAGGAGGATGCCCGCGATAAGGTTCAAGTGTTGAATCGCGATATTGCCAAGCAAGTTTTATTACCTAAAGTCGAACAGTTACTGACTAAGTTTGCTGAGGTTGAAGGCTTAAAAGACTATTTAAAATATTATGCTGAAGACATTATTAACAATGTCGAGGTTGTGCTCGAACAAGAAGAAGATGACTTTACCCCAGGCCTGTTTAGTCGTATCCCTTCACGCTACCAAGCCAATGTCATTGTGTCGCATAAACCCAATGCTGGCGCACCGGTTATTTTTGAAGACTTCCCAACACACTACAACTTGCTTGGTCATGTAGAACAGTTAACTCAACATGGCACCATTACTACAGACTTTACCTTAATCCGCCCTGGGACATTACATAAAGCCAATGGTGGTTTTTTAATGTTAGAAGCAGAACAACTGCTTGAACAGCCTTATGCATGGCAAGGTCTAAAACGCGCTTTAAAATCAGGCCAGTTAAAACTTTCTTCACTTGAGCATATGTTGACACTGACAGGAAGTATCTCAATTGAACCTGAGGCAATCCCGCTTAATTTGAAAGTGGTTTTACTGGCTGAGCCTGAAATTTATTATGAAATACTCGAAGTAGAACCTGAGCTTGGCAGTGTCTTTAAAATCCGTGCCGACTTTACTGATACGTTGCAACGTAATGAAGTAAATGAACAAGCCTATATGCAACTGATTGCAGACTATGTACAGGCCGATAAATTACTTCCTTTCGATCGATCTGCGCTTTCTGCACTTTTAACTGATTCTAGCCGTCAAGCCGAAGATCAAAGCTCCTTATCTCTACATGCCCTCACATTGGGTGATTTGATTCGTGAGGCGCATCATCACGCCTTTCAATCAGGCGATAAAATGGTCTCGGATCAACACATTAATATGGCATTAGATCATCGCAAATATCGCTTAGGCTATTTACGTGAGCTCTATTGGCAGGATTTGTCACGTGGTACGCAGCTCATCGAAACACGCGGACACCGCCTCGGCCAAATTAATGCACTTTCGGTCATTCACTATGCAGATGTTGAGTTTGGCTTACCATCACGTTTAACAGCCTCTGTGTATCAAGGCGGTGGTGATATTCTGGATATTGAGCGTAGCGTCGAACTCGGTGGCTCTCTGCATGCGAAAGGTGTGCTATTGATGTCATCGTTCTTAAAAGCACATTTCGGGCGTGAGCAAACGCTACACTTCTCTGCCGCACTTGCCTTTGAACAAAGCTATGGTCAAGTCGATGGTGACAGTGCTACGGTTGCAGAGCTGTCTGCTTTAATCTCTGCAATTAGTCAGCTACCGATTGATCAGTCTTGGGCGATTACTGGCTCAATGAACCAATTGGGTCAAGTTCAACCGATTGGTGGTGTCAATGCTAAAATTGAAGGTTTCTTTGATGCATGTAAACTTCAAGGTTTAACTGGTAAGCAAGGTGTGATTATTCCACGTCAAAACATGCAACATTTAATGTTACGTAAAGACGTGATTGAAGCGGTTTCAAATGGCCAGTTCCACATTCATGCTATAGATACGATTGATCAAGCGCTTGAACTACTTATGGCTCGACCAGTCGGCACTTTAGACAAGAAAGGACGCTATACCAAGAAGTCTATTTATGCGGCGGTGATGGATCAGCTAGATTATTGGCAAGCCATTGAAGATGGTGCTGAGTTTGAAGAAGAGCCGAAGAAAAAGAAAAAAAAGAAGAAGGACAAAAAAAAGGCAAAAGCTGAAAAGAAGACCGTTGCAACTGAAAATGCATCGGAACACACTTCTGAAGCCATAAGCACAGTAACTACAGCGGATTAACCCTTTCCCTCAAACAAAAAAAAAGCGCCTCAATGGCGCTTTTTTTACAACTGAAGATTAAGCTTCAGGTGCTGGACTATGCTGCTCAACTAAAGGTTGTAATTCACCTTTTTGGAACATGTCTAGAATAATGTCACTACCACCAATCAACTCACCGTTGATCCATAACTGTGGGAATGTAGGCCAGTTTGCAATTTGTGGTAACAAAGCACGAATATCTGGATTTTCAAGAATATTCACATAAGCAAACGGACGACCAATTTGACTAAGCGCTTCTACAGCACGTGCAGAGAAACCACATTGTGGAAACTGTGGGGTGCCTTTCATATAAAGAAGTACAGCGTGTTTTGCAATTTGGTCACGAATTAACGCTTCGGTATCGCGTGCTTGTTCAGTCATTGATCAATCCTCAACTAATCTAACCCGCATTATACCCAAAACGTAGAAAAACAGTATGCCTAAAGCAATATTTCGACTTTTATTTAGATTTAGGCTTTAAAACTACAAGCATAATTGCTTAATATTGGATTTCACTTACCCTCTAACAGATAAGAGTTAGTCATGAATAACATTACCCTTGCTCCTGTACAAACTGATCAACCCTCTCATTTGATGCCAGTATTTGGCCGTCAGCCGATCAGCTTTGTCCGAGGTCGAGGCTCTTATCTGTACACTGAGGATGGTACTGAATACTTTGATGCGCTAACGGGCATTGCAGTCTGTGGTTTAGGCCATGCTCATCCTGTCATTGCGGAAGCGATTGCAGAACAAGCGGCAACGCTCATTCATACCAGTAACTTGTTTGAAGTGCCTTGGCAAACGGCTGCAGCACAAAAACTTGCTGAAGTTGCTGGCATGGAAGAAGTATTCTTTTCAAACAGTGGTGCAGAGTCCAATGAAGGTGCAATCAAAATTGCCCGTAAATTTGGCTACATGCAAGGCATTGCCAATCCAAAAATCATTGTTGCAGAGCACTCTTTCCATGGGCGTACCATGGCAACGTTATCGGCAACAGGCAACAAAAAAGTCCAAGAAGGCTTTGGCCCATTGGTTGAAGGTTTTATTCGTGTCCCATTCGGCGACATTGAAGCCATTGAAGAAGCCGCAATTCACCATCCAGACATCGTCGCAATCTTTGTCGAACCAATTCAGGGCGAAGGTGGGGTCAACACTGCTCCGCAAGGCTTTAGCTACTTGGAAGAGATTCGTCAAATCTGTAATCAACACAACTGGCTGATGATGTTGGACGAAGTTCAAACAGGTAATGGTCGTACGGGCGAATACTTTGCTTACCAACACACCAACATCATTCCTGATGTACTCACCACAGCCAAAGGTTTAGGCAATGGCTTCCCCATTGGTGCGGTGATGACTCAAGGCCGTGGTGTAGGCGTATTGACCGCGGGTAACCACGGTTCTACGTACAGTGGTTCAGCATTGGGTTCGCGTGTGGTGTATACCATCATCGACATTATGCAAAAAGAAAACATTGTTCAAAATGCGGCTGAACAAGGTGCGTACATCGTAGAACAACTGCGTAACCAACTTGCCGATCAAAATGTGATTGTCCGTGGCTTTGGTTTGATGATTGGTGTGGAGCTACCAAAAGCATGTGGTGACTTGGTCAACATTGCTCGTGATGAATACCACACCATTATTAACGTTACTGCGGGTTCTGTAGTGCGTTTACTGCCGACCTTGAACATTACCAAAGATCAGGCGGATCAACTGATTGAACGTCTAGTGAAAATGATTAAAGCGTACTTGGCTTAAGACAAAAAGTCTGGTTCTAAAATTGCTTTTTGCATATTTCGGAACCAGACTTTTTGAAATGAATTGGCCAACTAAATATTAAAGTTTTGGATCACGCATTTGAACCAAATTTGCATTGGTTTTAGTTAAGGTTTCTATCACTTTATTCATGACTGCCGGTACCAAGGCATCTGCCATTTGCGCAGCTTGTAAGCCTAACTTCTCACCTAAAGTCGGTTTCTTACGCGTTGAGATGACATAAACATCATGATCGGTCAGCAAATTAAGTAAATAAGCATCTGAGGTTTGCAACTGATCGACCAAATTCAAATCTAAAGCATCTTGTCCATACCAGTGCTCACCTGTCGCAACTTTCTCAACATTGAGTTGTGGACGGTATTTTTCAACAAAGTGTTTAAACAGCACATGCGTCTGTTGTAACTCTTCTTCAAACTTCGCCTTACCTTCTGCTGTATTTTCACCAAACATCGTCACTGTACGTTTATATTGGCCTGCTGTGTACAGTTCAAAATCGATATTGTGTTCTTTTAGCAGACGATTAAAGTTAGGGACTTGCGCGACTACACCAATTGAACCAACAACCGCAAAAGGTGCAGCAATAATCTGATTGGCGATACACGCCATCATATAACCGCCACTCGCTGCAACTTTATCGACACAGATAGTGAGATTGAAACCTGCATCACGTAAACGTACCAATTGTGCAGCAGCCAAACCATATCCATGTACCATACCGCCTGGGCTTTCTAAACGTACCACAACGCGATCACGGCCTGCTTTGGCTGTCGCTAAAATCAAGGTAATTTCTTCACGTAAGCTTTCTACCGCTGTTGCCGCAGTATCACCTTTAAAATCTAGAATATAAACTTTTTGATTGGCTTTTTTACGGTGACGAGACTCTTTCGCTAACTGCTGAGTCAGCTGCAATAACTCCAATTTAGAGGCTGTTGTTTGCGCAATTTTTTTACGTTGTTCATTGATACGCGCATTTAAATGTGTAATTCGAATTTCAGCGGGAAGTTTCGGTAAATGAAATAACATAGAAATTATATTCTCTAAAATAATACGTCGGTATATGACCTAGATTAGGTCAATGGCATTTTTTTTCAATAGCCATTTTTTGTTTTATTCTGTAATGCGTTATCTTTCACATTTAATCATTTACAAGATGAGTCAATCTCTCAGACAGCACACCTTCGCATCTTTTGTCCAATATGACTCTAATACACAATGTCCATTATCATGACTGTTGAATCACCAAACTTAATGCTCACTCATAAAAAAACAGAGCGCGTAGGCTCTGTTTTTTAAAATATTTCAAGTTGTGCGTATTAACCGAAACGACCTGTAATATAGGCTTCAGTTAACTGATGATCTGGCTGAGTGAAGACTTTCTCGGTTGAGTTCACTTCAATCAAGTCACCTAAATGGAAGTAAGCGGTACGGTCTGATACACGTGCAGCCTGCTGCATTGAGTGCGTCACAATCGCAATCGTATACTGCGTTGAAAGCTCAGAAATAAGCTCTTCCACTTTCGCTGTTGCAATCGGGTCAAGCGCTGAACATGGCTCATCCATCAAAATCACTTCAGGGCTCACCGCAATGGTACGTGCAATACATAAACGCTGCTGCTGACCACCGGACAAGCCTGTGCCCGGTTGGTTTAAACGGTCTTTGACTTCATCCCAAAGGCCCGCTTTACGTAAGCTGTTTTCTACAATTTCTTCTAAGTCATACTTATCACGCGCTAAACCATGCAGTTTAGGGCCATAAGCCACGTTATCAAAAATTGACTTTGGGAATGGGTTTGGTTTTTGGAATACCATACCTACTTGAGCGCGAAGCAGTACCACATCGAGGTTTGGGTCATAAATATCTTGATTATCCAACATCACTTTACCCGTCACACGACAGCTATCAATGGTGTCGTTCATACGGTTCAATGTACGCAAGAAGGTCGATTTACCGCAGCCCGATGGCCCAATAAATGCAATCACTTCATTTTCGTAGATATTCAGATCAATCCCTTTAATCGCTTCAGCTTCGCCATAGTAAACATGTACATCTGAAGTGCTGAGTTTGACTTGTCCTTGTGCCTGATCTTTCTTAGCAGAAGTCTGTGTATCAAACTGCGACACAAAAGAAGTACCCTGCTGACCTGAGGTCGTATTCGAGTTTGTAAATTGAGTGTGTTCTTGATTCACTGTTTGATCCTGATCTAAGGAATTTTTAACAACGGTATTCATATTTTGCCCTCACTTACCAACGGACTTCAAATTTCTTACGTAACCAAATTGCAATACTGTTGAGTCCAATCATCATTGCAAGCAGAACAATAATCGCAGCCGCTGTACGTCCTTCGAAGAAGTTACGCAGCTCATTACCTTGCCACAAGAAAATCTGTACAGGTAAAGCACTCGATTGATCAAATGGAGTTGTAGGCACGCTTGCAACAAATGCACTCATACCAATTAATAACAGCGGTGCAGTCTCACCTAATGCTTGTGCTACACCAATAATTGCACCCGTTAGAATCCCCGGTAGTGCAAGGGGTAAAACGTGATGGAATACGGTTTGTACACGTGAAGCACCTAGCCCTAAAGCTGCCTGACGAATTGAAGGAGGTACAGCTTTCAACGATGCACGTGTCGTAATAATCACCGTTGGTAAAGTCATTAAGCTCAGTACCAAACCACCGACCAATGGCGCAGAAAGCGGTAAATGCATCCAGCCAATAAAAATCGCAGCACCGAGCAAACCAAAAACAATTGATGGTACAGCTGCAAGGTTGTTAATGTTGACTTCAATGACATCAGTGATCCAGTTTTTAGGCGCAAATTCTTCAAGATAAATTGCAGATGCCACACCAATTGGAATCGAAATAATGATCACGATCAGCATCATGAACAGCGATCCCATGAATGCCCCTGCTAAACCTGAAGTTGCAGGAGAACTACGCGAGTCTGGACTGACGAAGATGTTGGTATTGAAAGTATTTTCCATTACCCCTGAAGCTTTCATTTCATCGGCAAGTTGACGAACTTCTGGGCTCAACTGTTGCTGTTCATCAGGCAAACTACGGTCAATATTTCCTGCGAGCCACACATCAACGTTTGCATCGGCAAGTACTTTAATGTCTTCTTTTTTCCCGACTAATGATGGATCTTTCATCACCATATCACGTAAGCGATACGCTTCAGAACTGGTGTACAAAGAAGCCAAATCATCGCGTTTAGAAGCAAGTGCTGGGTCTTTTGCAATCATGGCATTCACGATTAAAGCATCCCAATCCACCATGCCCATTTCAGTTTGCCAAGCAATAAAACGCTCCTCAAACTGCGCTGGAGATTCGCCTGCACGCTGTACAGGTTTTGCACCTGTCGTAATAATGGCAGGGTCAAAGTACACGGGTAAACTCATGCTACTTTGCCAAAAAGCAGGTAAACCTTTCGATAAAATACTGCCAAAAAGTAACGCGACAAAGAATAAACCTGCAATCACTGCCGAGAAACCAAAGAAACGAAAGGTTTTTTCTTTACGGTGACGTTTTGCCAATGAATTACTGATCGTTTGCTTACGCTTTTCTCGTAATTCTGCCGCATGTTGTGGATCAAATACTTGATCTGCTGTGCTATTAGAAGTCGTCATTAGTCGTATTGCTCACGATATTTACGCACGATGTACAGTGCAACAATGTTCAAACCAAGCGTAATTACAAAGAGGGTCAGACCTAGTGCAAATGCCACCAAAGCTTGCGGGCTTGCAAAGTCAGTATCACCAGTCAATTGGTTTACGATGGTAATGGTCACAGTTGAAATGGCTTCAAGTGGATTGGCATGCAATAAAGGACTATTCCCTGCTGCAAGCACCACAATCATGGTCTCACCGATGGCACGTGATGCTGCAAGCAAGAACGCGCCGATAATGCCCGGAAGTGCTGCTGGTATCACTACCTGACGAATGGTTTCAGACTTTGTCGCGCCTAAACCTAATGAACCATCACGTAATGAACGTGGTACCTGCGTGATAATGTCGTCAGACAGCGATGAAACGAAAGGAATAATCATGATACCCATGACGAAACCAGCAGTGAGTGCGCTGGTTGCGTTGATGTGTAAACCAACGGATTCACCAAGCATTTTAAAGAATGGGCCAATGATCATCAGTGCAAATACACCGTAAACAATGGTTGGAATCCCTGCGAGCACTTCAATGGTTGGTTTTGCCCATGAGCGGAAACCAGAAGATGCATATTCAGCAAGATAGATCGCGATCATTAAACCCACAGGGACTGCAACCAAGAGTGCAATACCACTGACCATTAAGGTGCCCCAAAGTAGCGGAAGCAAACCATAACTGCCATCTGCACTACCTGAAGTACTGAAGCCTGGGTTCCATTCTGTGCCGAAGAAAAAGTCGAGCGGACTCACGAAGTGGAAGAATCGCATCGCTTCGCTGAACATCGACATCACGATACCAATCGTGGTTAGAATCGCGACACCAGAACAGAGCGCAAGTGCAACATTAATGGTTTTCTCAACTTGGTTACGAGCGCGGAACTGAGTTGCAATGCGCTTTTTCGCAGCGACTAAACCTGCCAGTGCTGCACAAATCACCACTGCAATTTTTGCAAATGTACCAATGCTTTGAAACTTCGCCAGTTGCTCCGCAGCAGCAAGCTCATACGCGGCTGGTGTATCTGTTACACCAAAACCTGAGGCAATCGCTTCCACACGGTTGATCAACACATCTGTACTAGCAGCATCTAAGGTTGCAGCGACTTGTGCTGGCACGTGATTTAACACCACATGATTCAAAACATTTGGTTCAACAATATTCCAAACAATCAAAATTAAAAAAGCAGGGATACCACACCACAAAGCCACTAACGCACCGTAATACCCCGGACGTGAGTGTAATTTTGCAGAATTATTTCCCTTACCTGCTAAGTTACGGCTCTGACTTAAGCCCATTTGATAGGCTATGGCGATCAGTGCCAATAACACACCTATAAGTAGCAGATTCATGTATTCTCCACGGTTCTTTCAATTTTCATTATTTGAAAAAACTTAATCCTAGTAAAAAACGTCAAAGGTAGGACTTGCCTACCGTTGACTGTTTCTACGCTTAATTACTTAACCGCTTTGCCTGCTTTGAAGTTCGCAAGAACTGCTGCACGCTCTTTGTCTGACATTGAGATCAAACCAGCACGCTCAAGCTTAGAACCTTTACCTGATACTTTCTTGCTAACGAAGTATTCAGTGTATTCTTTTAAGCCTTTGATTGATTTCAAATGCTCACCCTTCACGTAGAAGAATAATGGGCGAGAAACTGGATATGAACCATTCAAAATCGTCTTTTCAGATGGTGCAACATTGTTCACTGTCGCTACGCGTAACTTGTCACGGTTTTGGTCATAGAAACCTAAACCAAACACACCCACTGCGCTAGGCGAGGTTTTTAAGCGCGCCAAAGTTTCAGTGTAGTCACCCGCAATCTCAATCACTTTGCCGTCTTTACGGAAAGTTGAACATGCTTTCTTTTGTGCATCTTTATCCATTGCTTTGATTGCTGCATAAGTTTCACAGCCTGCATCAACCATTTTTTCTTGGAACACTTCACGTGTACCGTGGTTTGATGCTGGAATCACTAAAGTGATTGGTTCGTTTGGAAGGCTTTTGTCAATTTGGTTCCAACGTGTATATGGGTTTGCAACCATTTTACCGTTAGATGGTAACTGCGCTGCTAAAGCTGCATAGACGTGCTGTGGACGTAATTTGTATGCTGCTTTGCTTGCATTTGAAGCGAACACAATACCGTCATAACCAATTTTGATTTCGATCACTTGGTTCACACCAGCTTTCTTACAAGCCGCTAATTCTGTATCTTTAATTTTACGAGATGCGTTTGCGATATCGATGGTGTTATCACCCACACCATTACAGAACTGTTTCAAGCCACCTGAAGAACCGCCAGAACCAACAACGGGTGCTTTAAATTGTGGGAAAGTATTGCCAAATTCTTCAGCAACAATACTTGCATATGGTAAAACTGTTGAAGAACCCGCAATTTGGATTGTGTCACGAGCTGCGTTTGCCGTGGTTGCTACAGCTGCCCCAGAAACTACTACTGCAAGTGCGATATGGTTTAAGCGCATATTTGTTATCTCACATATTAAACATTTTGAAGTACGCCACTTTTTATTCAGTCTTGTACTTTTTTGGATAACTGCATTTTGATTTCAGAATATGACAAGCAAGTTACAGCATTGTGACACTTTCATGATGTTTATTTTTATTTGCCCATGATTCGTTACACTTTGTTTAATTTCACCCAGTTTAAACACCTAAAGAATTTTTCTTATTTTGATATAACACGAGTACGTAGTTCATTTTACACCAACTTTTTCAAATTTTTATAAGAAATAAAAACTTTTAAAATCAATGTATAAAATAAATAAAAATCCATATGCTTTGATTTTTTTAATCTTGTATAACCCTTTTTAATCTAGAAAAATTTGCGTATGCTCATATGCAGAATCCACATAGACCTTCGCCATTTGTCA
Source organism: Acinetobacter sp. 8I-beige (assembly GCF_902505955.1). Taxonomy (NCBI): domain Bacteria; kingdom Pseudomonadati; phylum Pseudomonadota; class Gammaproteobacteria; order Moraxellales; family Moraxellaceae; genus Acinetobacter; species Acinetobacter sp. 8I-beige. The sequence continues at coordinate 1,548,437 of NZ_LR732790.1, forward strand.
GAATTCCATAACCCATAAATGACAAATGAGTGATGTCATATTTAGAAAATTGAGCGTCATTTAGGTCTTAATTTTTTACCTTTTATCTCTTGTTTATTACTGAAAAAATACCATGCTCATCTCCAATACGAGAGCCAATTTATGACTTTTAGACTCAGACACCTTTCTGATTTTTAAAAATACTTCTCCAAATAATGGGTATTTCTGGGGGACAGCACTTTATCTTTTTTTCTAAGAGATAGCTCAATGAAGGAGATTTTGGGTTTCTCATCCCCTTACTGCCGCCTTAACCATTCATTTTTCGTAAGAAGCATGACAAGTCATGAATACGACATTTCTCATGACAGCTAGCCAAACACGTTTATTTGCCCCAATTTGCCGTGATTATGACAAGGACTTGCCTGTTGCGGAGGTCATGCCTTTAACTTGAAAATTCATGAAGGAAATCATTTGCCTGTTGAAAATCAAAAGCCCGAATATTTAGCTTTAGTCTTAAGCATTGAAGCTCATTTTCCTGAAAATTATAGTTCAAGCAGATATCGAAAACTACTTCATAGAAAAATAAAGCTTCTCCAACATAATTAAAATTAGAAACTTAGCCAGTGATGTTATATTCCTTAATCTTTAGAACACATAAAAAAAGGAGCTGATATCAGCTCCTTTTTTAACACAAACAATCGATTAAGCAATTGCAGGTGTATAGGTTCCATCTGCGATTGGACCTTTGATACGATCCGCTTCTGCAAGGACAAGACCAAGCAGGTTCTTCACGTTATCTAAAGTCGCAACTGGACTTAAAGTCGTCATTTTCAATGATTGATTTTGACCCACTTTAGTTACGCCAATATTCGCTTCACCACGTGCAAACAATTCATCTGCAACGTTTTGGTTTAAGGTATCAAGCAATTCTACTGGATAGTCTTCTGGAACCACACGGAACAATACAGATGCAAATTGTGGATCAACCAACATCTCTAAACCAGCAGTTGCATTGATATAATCAGCAACGTCACGTGTAAGCGTCACGCCGTGGTCAATCATAGAACCATACAGTTCTTCACCAAGCGCTTCAACAGTCATCCAAAGCTTCAACGCGTCAAAACGACGTGTGGTTTGAAGTGACTTAGACACGAGGTTAGGCACGCCATGCTCTTCGTCATAAGCAGAGTTTAAATACTCAGCTTCATAGTGCATGAAACGATAATTCGCTTCATCTTTTAGTAAGAACGCACCACAAGAGATGGTTTGGAAGTAATGCTTATGGAAATCCAGCGTAATTGAGTCAGAAAGCTCAATACCATCCAACATATCGCGATGATTGTTCGATAGGATTAAAGCACCACCCCACGCCGCATCGATGTGCATCCACGCGCCATATTTGTTGGTGATTTCACGAATTTGCTTCAGTGGATCAATTGCACCTGCATCGGTCGTACCCGCAGTTGCAACCACACACGCCACGATTTTACCTTCAGCTTGAAGGTGAGCCATGGTTTTTTCAAGTGCATCCACATCCATCTGCGCGTTCTCGTTCACAGGAACGGTCACGACTGATTGGAAGCCCATGCCCATCATCGCCATGTTCTTTTGCACAGAGAAGTGTGCATTTTCAGAACAAATGACTTTGACGTTGCGCATCGCATCGCCTGGCACGCCATCACGCTGTACAGACCACGGATTACCGTTTTCGTCTTTCCAGTTTTTCGCAATACATGCATCACGTGCAAGCAGTACACCCATCAAGTTTGACTGTGTACCACCAGAAGTGAACACACCAGCTTGACCTGCACCATAACCCACTTTTTGACGAAGCCAGTCAATCAACTGAACTTCCATCAATGAACCTGCAGGACTTTGGTCCCAAGAATCCATTGATTGGTTCGTTGCATTAATCAGCACTTCAGCAATTTGACTGGTCACCATAGTTGGACAGTGCAAGTGCGCGAGCGAGTGCGGGTGATGGACTTTTAAGCTTTTGTTTAAGAAAAGCTCAACCATACGTTCAAGTGACTTTTGTACACCTAAACCTTCTTTAGAAGGATTAAATGCAATCGCACTGCGGAGCTCTTTGATGCTACCGCCCGTGTACATTTTGTCGTTTTGCAACCATGCTGCAACTGCTTTAGTCGCTTGGTCCATTGCTGACGAGTAGTCAGCAATAGATGCAGCATCATTGCAGAGTAACGCCTTACGGTGTTCTGCAAAATCAACCATGATTACGCGCCTCGAGTTGCAACAAGTGCTTCAGCAATTGCTTTCTTGAAGCGAGAAACCGCTTCAACACATTCATCATGAGTGATGATAAGTGGGCAAAGTAAACGAATGACTGTACCGTTACGACCGCCTTTTTCTAACAACAATTTGTTGTTAAAGCATGCCGCTTGGATCGCTGCTGCCAATTGACCATCTGCAGGTAAAGACCCCATATGATCCGCTGGTTTACGTTCATCAACAATTTCAACACCAATCATCAAACCACGGCCACGCACGTTACCGATACATGGGAACTCTTGAGCAAGCTTTTTAAATTCAGCTTGTAAGAAATCACCACGTTCTTGTGCATTTTGCGCAAGGTTTTGTTCTTTGATGGTTTTGATTGTTGCAAGACCAGTACCCATTGCCAATTGGTTACCACGGAAAGTACCCGTGTGACCTGCTGGCTGCCAAGCATCAAACTTACGTTTAATACCTAACACAGCAAGCGGTAAGCTACCACCAACGGCTTTAGACATCACCACTACGTCAGGTTCAATACCCGCATGTTCAAATGCGAACATTTTGCCTGAACGTGCAAAGCCTGCTTGAACTTCGTCAAGAATCAACACAATGTTGTGTTTTTCAGTCACTTCGCGGATTTTTTTCAACCATTTGGTTGGCGCAGTTACCACACCGCCTTCACCTTGAATTGCTTCAAGAATGACAGCCGCTGGCTTGGTTACACCACTTTCAACATCTTCAATGAAGTTTTCAAAGAAATATGTCAAAGCATCCACACCCGCTTCACCACCTAAACCAAGTGGGCAACGGTATTCATGCGGATACGGCATAAATTGAACGCCTGGCATTAAACCATTTACAGCATTTTTCGCAGACAGGTTACCTGTCATTGCAAGAGCGCCGTGCGTCATACCATGGTAACCACCAGAGAAACTAATCACTGTGCTACGACCGGTATACGTCTTCGCTAATTTAATTGCTGCTTCCGTGCCATCTGCACCAGATGGACCACAGAACTGTAGACAATACTCTTCCTTACCGCCTGGTAATTGTTCAAGTAATGCTTCAGTAAATGCATCTTTTAAAGGTGTCGTTAAATCCAAAGTATGTAAAGGAAGACCACTTGCAAGTGTATCTTGAATACTTTGAATTACCGCAGGATGATTATGGCCCAAAGCCAATGTTCCTGCCCCAGCTAAACAATCGAGGTACTCTGTACCTTCAACATCAGTAACCCAGCAGCCTAATGCTTTGGCTATCGCTAACGGTAATTTCCGTGGATAGCTACGAACATTGGATTCCATCTGACTTTGGCGAGTCAAATAGTATTCGTTAGTAGTATTAGTGGCAGGGTTTACAGAAGAAACGCTCATATCGAATTACCATCTCTGATATGGGTTGAAAGAAATAAGTCGGGTGACTTTTGGTCCTTTGACTCGGCGCTTTATAAATCTAGTCAGATAGCGTTTGGATACTTCATAACTAGGAGGCGGATGATACAGAAATTTTCAATAAAATAAACAGCTTTTGGACATTATCTGCCAGAAATTTACTAAAAAAATATATCATGCCAAACCATAGCTTAAATTATCCTCTTATAGTGTGACAACGTAAAGAAAAGCCGATGAATTTATTTATTTTTCAACTTCGCCGCAAAATTTCAAAATACGCACCTGAGTTGAAAAATAAGTTTTTGAAATAAATAACTTTATCTAGGTTTTTTTAAAAAACATTTTGTACCTTTTTTTACAATCCAACCACAATATTTTCGCAAATTCACCACAAATTGGCTTTAAGCTTTTTACAAATGTTGCAAAACTCCTCCTAAATAAAAAAGGAATAAAAATGCGTCAATTCTTCATCCCAGCAATCGCGCTTAGTGCTTTATTTAGCTCAGCAGTTTTTGCTCAGTCTGAGAACCAATTAAACTACAATATTGTCAATGTTCAGGCCGAGGCAACACGCCAAGTATCCAACGATTTAATGAATGCAACGCTTTACATTGAACGTAGTAACAAACAACCTGCTGAACTCGCAACACAAATTACGCAGCTCATGAATCAAGCCACAGCTTTAGCTCGTAAATATCCAAGCGTAAAAGTCGAAACAGGTTCTCAAACCACCTACCCAATTTACAACGATGACAACCAAAAGTTAAAAGAATGGCGTGGTCGTGCTGAAATTAATTTAGAAAGTACCGATTTTAAAGCAGCGAGCCAGTTGATTGGTGAGCTACAGCAAAATTTCCAAACCCAGTCAATCGGCTTTAGTGTGTCCGACACACAACGTAAGAAAGTGGAAAATGAGCTGATTGTTGAAGCATCGAAAAACTTTCAACAGCGTGCGCAATCATTAGCACAAGCATGGAGTAAGTCAGGTTATAACTTGGTTAACTTAAACATTAATACCAGCAACTACTACCCTCGCCCAGTCATGATGCGTGCAGAAAGTGCAAAATTTGCAGCAGCTGATGCGCCAATGCAAGATGTAGCTGGCGGTGAATCTAAAATCACTGTGAATGCAAATGGTACTGTTCAACTTAAATAACAGATTTCATTCAAATTCATCTAAAAAGCCACGTTAAACGTGGCTTTTTTATTGTGTGTCCATCAAGAAAACTTTAATTCGCCTATTAATTTCAGTGTTTTAATTGCAATAAGTGATAATGGTTATTATTTGATTTCAACAAAGTTCAGCATATGATAGCCGCGCTATTTATTATGGATTGCGCACAAAAGCATGATTTCATCACGTCTTCATCTGCAGGATCGCAGATTATTCAAAGCCAAACAACTCAGCATTGCGATTGGGCTTTCTATGAGCTGCTTGACCTATGCACAAGCAGAAGAACTCACTGAAGCAACGAGCAACAATGTGCTTCCGACCATCAAACTTGAAGCACAAGGCAACTGGTTAGAAGATGCTAATGCAGAAAAAGTGCAAAAGCATGCAGGTGCTCGTACGATTATTACTCGCAATCGCTTAGATGAAGTTGCTGCGACTTCAATTAAAGATGCCCTGAAGCAAGTGCCTGGTGTTCAAGTCCAAGAAAATAATGGTACTGGTGGCAGTGATGTTTCACTCAATATTGGTGTTCGTGGTTTAGCCTCACGTTTATCTCCTCGTTCTACAGTACTGCTTGATGGTGTCCCGCTATCATTTGCGCCTTATGGACAGCCTCAGCTTTCTCTAGCACCGGTATCATTAGGCAATATTGAATCTGTGGATGTGGTTCGTGGAGCAGGTTCTGTACGTTTTGGACCGCAGAACGTTGGCGGTATCATTAACTTTGCAACTCGCGCGATTCCTCAAGAGTTTGCAGGTAATATCAGCCTAACGACCGAATATGCTTCGGGTACAGATCAAGTTAAATACAGCCCGAACCTATTTGTAGGCGGAACCTTAGATAATGGTTTAGGCCTTGCTCTGCTATATTCGGGTACAAAAGGTGATGGCTACCGTGAAGCCAATAATAAAACTGACATTGATGATGTCATGTTAAAAATGGCCTATCAAATTACGGATGCTGATGCGATTGCCTTAAACCTACATCACTATGAAGTTATGGTGAAATGCCTGAAGGCTTAACTGCTGAAAAATATGCACAAAACCCTTATCAGTCAAATAAGTCACGTAATTATTTCTCTGGTCGCCGCTCAGATGTGTCATTCCGCTATACACATCAAGATGAAAAAAATAACTTTGAATTGCTGACCTATTATATTGACTCATTTCGCACGAGCGACTTAGAGAAAGATGTTAGTACAACGACTTCGCGTATGGATACCTCTCCACGCGACTATAAAGTTTTTGCCATTGAACCGCGTTGGTCTCGTGCATACCAATTAGGTAACTCAAATAGCGAATTTACTATCGGCTATCGTTATTTAGATGAAGATAGTTCTGAGTTCTCAGGTCGCTCATCTACATATGCATTGAATGCACCTGTGACCGAAATTAAAGCACGTACCACTAGTGAAGGTGGCACTAAAGCACATGCAATTTATGCAGATAACCGCTTCGATTTAGGTAACTGGGTCATCACACCGGGACTACGTTTTGAATCAATTGAAACACATAACAATTTTACTGCCTATAACCAAGGCGTAGCAGTTAATACCGTTTCACCAAAAATTGATTCAGATGAGTTTTTACCAAGCCTATCGGTTATGTATAAAGCGTCAGACAATTGGAACATTTTTGCCAATGCGGGCGTTTCATTCGGCCCACAACAATATAACCAATTGGCACGTTTAGAAGGTGGTGTTGCACAAAGCACAACTGATGGCTTGCACCCTGAAAAGTCCAACAACTATGAAATTGGGACGAAGTATTTAGGCAATGGTCTAAATGCAGAATTAACCGCGTTTTATTTAGATTTCGACAAAGAACTCAGCTTAGTACCTAGTGCTCAAAATAGTAATATTTGGACGGATCTTGGAGCAACTAGTCATAAAGGTGTAGAACTTGGTCTGGCTTATGACTTTGCCTATTTAACCGATGCGCTTGAGGGCTTAAAACTCTATAGCAACTACACCTTCACCAAAGCTGTGGCTGAAGCAGGCGACTTTGAAGACAAAGATCTTCCGTTCTACTCACGCCACACAGCAAATGTTGGTTTAGGCTATAAAGTGAATCAATGGAGCGTCAATGCAGATATGTTTGCCCAATCTAAGCAGCATTCTCCAGGTTCGGGTGATACCTATCAAACTGACGAATCGGATGATGGAAAATTAGGTGATATTCCAGGTTATTCCACTTTTGCCGTGCGTACAGCCTATGACTTTGGTGAGCAATTCCACGGTTTAAAAATCGCGGGTGGCGTTAAAAACGTGTTTGATAAACAATATTTCACACGTTCTACTGACTCAACAGGCGGAAAATATGTAGGGCAACCACGTACCTTCTACCTTCAAACGTCATTTGACTTCTAAAACTGAAAGCCAATTCGTTCAACTACATTGAACTAGTAAAAAAGACTACATTTTTGTGGTCTTTTTTATTTTAACAATATGACAAAATTATGACTCTCTTCCATACTTGATAAACACAATCCACTTTCATGACTCTTTCAGAACTTAATTTATCGCTTTTTTCATGGATTAATGCTTCTCCTGAAGCCACTAATACTAGTATTCATTTTGCCATTTTCATCGCCAATGACCTGCTCTATTGTATGATTTTACTGTTTGCTTGGTTTTGGCTACGTGGTAACTATGACACTAAAAAACAGATATTGAAGGCGTTTATCTTTACCAGTATCGCCATTTTGATCAGCCAATGTATTTCTCATGTGTATTATCACCCACGGCCTTTCGTCATGGAGGTCGGACGCACACTCATTTACCATGCACCCAATGGCTCTTTCCCGAGTGACCATATGTTGATTTTTAGCAGTATCGCCTTTTCTTATCTATTCTCTGCGCAGCGTAAAGTGGGAGCTTTTCTCTTGATTATGGCTTGGCTGGTTGCATGGTCACGTGTTTATCTTGGTGTGCACTTCCCTTTAGATATGCTCGGGGCTTTTCTATTGGCTTTTGCCTTAAACTTCTTTGGATTAAAGCTTTGGAATCTCTATAAAGAGAAAATCATGCAATGGGCACTCACCATTCACTTTTACTTATTTAAGCCACTTATTCAAAAAGGCTATATCAAATAACTATTGCTTTAAAACAAAAAATCCCGCTCGAAAGCGGGATTTTTTTAATGCGTTTAAATCAGTAGATCGCCATGTGGTTGCGATGGATCATCTCAAGTGAACGTGCTTCACCTAGGACTTGGTGTACTTTATCTGACGCCAAGCCCTTTACCAGCTCCGCAGAACGCGAACTAAAATTGACACGCCCGACTGCAACACGACCGCCTTGAATATCAACGCACTCAACCACGTCACCGCGCTCAAAATGCCCTTCCACAGCTTTCACGCCAACTGGAAGCAAACTACGATGGTTGTCTTTAATGGCTTTGACAGCACCATCATCCAACACCAAACGACCCGCAGTTTGTAAGTGAGCCGCTAACCACTGTTGATGAGCAGTAATGCGGTCATTGTCAGTAATAAACAATGTCCCAAGCATTTCACCATCCATCAAACGTGCAAGCACATTGTCACTTTCACCACTGGCAATCAGCGTTGGACAGCCAGACTTTGCAGCCAAGCGTGCAGCACGAACTTTGGTCAACATCCCACCACGACCAAACTTACCGCCACCGCCAGCCATATCAAACAAGCTCTCATCTAAAGCACGCACAGTATGGAACAATTTAGCGTCTGGATTTGAACGTGGGTCTGAGTCGAACATCCCCTGCTGGTCGGTCAAAATAATTAACAAATCAGCATGGACTTGACCAGCAACCATCGCAGCAAGCGTGTCATTGTCACCAAAACGAATTTCATCGGTCGAAACCGTGTCATTCTCGTTGATTACAGGAATGACATGCCATTCAATCAAGTTCTGTAACGCGTCACATGAGTTCAAATAACGACGACGGTCTGCCAAGTCATCATGGGTTAATAACACTTGCGCAGTCTGAATGTGATGTTTTTCAAGCACACTTGACCACGTATGTATAAGGCCCATCTGACCAATGGCAGCACACGCCTGAAGACTGGGTAGATCGGTGGGTCGGCTGTCTAGCTTCATACGAACCATACCTTCAGCCACAGCTCCTGACGACACCAGAATAATCTCATGTCCTGCATTGTGTAGATCTGCAATTTGTTTCGCCCAATGCGAAATTGCATCTATATCTAAACCTTGCCCATTTGCTGTGAGTAAAGATGATCCGATTTTAACAACGATTCGTTTACAAGCTTCGAGCTTACGTTGCCCATCTACCACTTCTATCATCTTGTCCTCAGTTACTCATTACGAGCTTAACGTACGTAAAACACTTCCATTTCGCCGTCATCTTCATCATCGTCTTCATCATCATCAGCCAACAGGCCAGCAAGACGTTGTTGGCGACGCATTTCACGATATGCTTCTTTAGCGGCAATCGTTTGTTCGCGTGTTTCAGCTTCAAGCTGCTCACGGAATGCTTTTACTTCTGCTGCATAATCAGGATCTTCAAGCTCACGTTCGCGTTGTTGCTCAATTTGATCCATCAGGTAATATACAACTGGTTTTGTCCCTTCAGACATCAAACCTGAAGTTTTGAATACAGGGCCATCCCACTGCATTTCATCTAAGATATGCTGACACCATTCATCACGCGTATCGTCTGCAAGTTGGTCAACTTTGTTTAACACTAGAACGATAGGTAACTTTGAAAGTGTCGGAGAGAATTTCTCTAACTCACCCAAGATCGCTTTTGCATTGTATGCAGGATCAGAACCATCAATCGGCTGAACATCCACAATGTGAAGCAAAATACGCGTACGCGCCAAGTGCTTTAAGAAACGAATACCAAGACCCGCACCTTCAGAAGCCCCTTCGATCAAGCCAGGAATATCCGCCATTACAAATGAACGGTGACTGTCCGCATCAACCACACCAAGGTTTGGAACCATCGTAGTAAACGGATAGTCTGCAACTTTAGGTTTTGCTGCTGATACAGCACGAATAAACGTCGATTTACCTGCGTTTGGCATACCCAGTAAGCCGACATCGGCTAATACTTTTAGCTCTAAACGAATTTCACGAAATTCGCCTTTAAAACCATGGGTACACTTACGTGGCGAACGGTTCGTCGATGATTTAAAGTGAGTATTACCCAAACCACCATCACCACCCGCTGCGACAAGTACACGCTGACCACTTTCAACCAAGTCGCCAATAATGTCACCTGAGTCAGTGTCAACAATGGTTGTACCTACAGGAACCTTTAATACTGTGTCTTCACCACCACGGCCCGCGCAGTTCGCGCCACGACCATTTTTAGCTCGCTCCGCACGGAAGCGGCGAGTATAACGGAAGTCTACAAGGGTACTGGTATTATCATCAGCTTCGATAAATACGCTACCACCACGACCACCATCACCACCGTCTGGACCACCAAAAGGTACGAATTTTTCACGGCGAAAACTGGCTACGCCATTGCCACCGTCGCCAGCCTCTACGGTAATGACTGCTTCATCAACAAAGCGCATGCTGCCAATCCTCTAAATACTTTAAAACCGCATATTCTGCCATATTTTACAAAATTTCTCGAATAGAATTATTCAGCGAAACATGAAATTTAGTCACAAAAATACCAAAATCTAATTTTTTGACACTTTTCACCTGATTTTATTCATTTTTAATTTAAATGAGCTGACCATTTAGTCGTTAGATCGCTCTTCGAGTTATTTTATTCAATCCTACTCAACTTTTATTTTCAAGAAGGATTTTTATAAGAAAATAGCGTGCTAAAAGAGTAGATTGTTTGATCACAAGCCTTTTTCAGAGCCTGAAATTCTAATCAAATCTAATCCACTTCCGCACTCTGGAGGAATTCACTCTTAAAATGCAATTAAGGATTGTCACAACCAATCCAGAATACTTGTCATCTTTTATTTTAAAGCTGCCACTTGTTCTTTGCTTTCTAGAATTTCAGGTAAACTTTTTTCAATCCACCCAATCAAATACATGGTTTTCTCAGCAGCTTGTGAACCCAAGATCGTCAATTGGTACTCTACTTTGGGCGGCACCACGGGATAGACCGTCCGTAGAATAAAGCCATCATGCTCAAGCGTTTTGAGCGTTTGAGAAAGCATTTTCTCACTCACCCCTTCTATACGCTGCTTGAGTTCACTAAAACGATGTACGCCATCACTTAAACAACGCAACACCAATACCGACCATTTACTCGTAAGATGCTCCAAAATTTCACGAGACGGACACTCCGTGGATAAAACTTGACCTAACAATTTGCTTGTCGCATAGGTGTGCATCATTTCTCTCCATTTGGTTTATTACTTACTTTTTGGTATGTACTTACATTTAGTAAGTTAACAGATTAAGATACAACCATCAAGTATAGAAAACAACCAATATAGGTGAATTATGAAAATTGCAATCACAGGCGCAACAGGACAACTTGGCAACCTCGTTATAGAGCAACTCTTGCAGTTGACTGCTGCCCAGAATATTGTTGCGTTAGTTCGTAACATCGATAAAGCTGAACATTTCAAAGTCCAAGGTATTGAGCTGCGTGAGTTTGATTATGACCACCCTGAAACACTAGCTCCTGCTCTATCAGGAATAGATAAGTTATTACTGATTTCAGCCAATGAAATTGGTCGCCGTACACCTCAACACCAAGCAGTGATTGATGCTGCGAAAGTGGCCAGCGTACCTTATCTTGCTTATACCAGCTTACTTCGTGCAGATAAGTCCCCACTCGGCTTAGCCCAAGAACACCGCGAAACCGAAAAACTAATTCAAGACAGTGGAATCACTTATACCTTCTTAAGAAATAACTGGTATAGCGAAAACTACCTTGCAGGTGTTGCTCACACCATTGAAATTGGGACTCTTTTTGGCGCAGCTCAAGATGGCCGAATTAGCTCAGCATCACGTATAGATTTTGCTGAAGCTGCAGCTAAAGTCTTAACCTCAACGGGCCATGAGAATAAAACCTATGAATTGGCAGGCTCTGAAAGTTTTACTAAAGCTGATTTGGCTCAATTCATCAGTCAGGCAACACATAAGCCAGTCATCTATCAAAATTTGTCTGCCGATGACCTGCGTCAAGGCTTAATTCAAGCCAGCCTCCCAGCACACTTGATTGATGTGATTGTAGATGCCGATGTGCAAACCGCCAAAGGTGCGATGTACAGCGACAGCAAAGACTTAGAACAATTGATTGGACGTAAGACCACCAGTATTCAAGATGCGATTAAAGCTGCACTTTAAGGCACTCTTTTAATCTTCACATTCAAACACCGCCAATGATTGGCGGTGTTTTTTATGGATGAATATTCTTCACGGGTAGAGTCATATTCATCTCTAAATTCGCAGTTGTGCTTCGCTCTATGTTGTACATGGTGGCATTGAAGCTTGCTATTTTGCGCATAGTCATTGGGTCATTCAAATTTAACTGTGGTGCAAACTGATGCAACACATGCAGTCGCACTTGCTCATTGAACTCAAAATAGACCAAGCCCTTAAACATAATTTTGATCGGGACCTGATAGTCTTGCTTTAAATGAAATGGTACAGCCAGCTTAATTGGAATATCTAAAGTGAGTGGAAACTTAGGCAACAGTTTATTCTGATAAATTAGATCTGTAGTTGTCTCCAACGGCATGTTTTGATCAATCAGCACCTCGGTTTGATAATCAACCGATACTGAAACAGGTACTTCTACTTCAAACTCTAAATTTGCCAAATATTTCCCCGTCAAAGGCAGGTTGATTTTTTGATCAATTTTCAGTTGCGTATCTAGAGTCCCAACAGATTGGGTTTCTAAATAATTACCCACTTGGATTTTTGTCGGTAAGGAGTCTGATAGTTGAATTTGTGCTTCACTCGCAGACACTTGCATACTGGCTTGAATATTCAGGTACAACCAAAACAGTGCACCCACTAAAATTACAACGCATACAAAACTCAATACAAGCCGCTTCGTAGACTGGAATATCCACATACTCCCTCCTATGGCTTCACGTGTTCTTGAGGTTGAGGTTTTTCACGCAGTAATTGCAAGCTATTCAGTGGAATTTTCAACTCACCCTGCTTGATTTCAATTGGTAATGTATTTTGCACATCCACCGACGCTTTCAATGCTGTTTTAATTGGAACGTTTAAATGCCCTTGTATTGGAATATTGGTCTTAACCACGGTATTTACTGGAATATGTAAGTTTTCTTTCAGTACGGTTTTCACAGGCGCATCAAATTTGAGGTGTACCTGCTGTTCAAGTGGCACATCAATATGAATCGGCACATCCAGTTGAATGGGAATATTACCTTTTAAAGGTAAAGTCACATCTCGTCCCATAACTTTCACCTGTACCTTGGTATCTACAGGCATGTTCTGATTAATTTTCAAGGTTTCACGTACTGGAATGGTGGTTTTAATCGGAACTTGATTATCAAAATATACTCGTGGAGTCAGCGTTTGGGTCAGGGGAATATTCAGGTTTTCACGAATCGGAATTTCTGCATTAACGCGTCCTGTGACATCCACATCTAAGGCATCATGAATTTTAACTTCGGCTTGTAAAGGCTCTTGCAGATCAATACTGACTTTTTGATTTTCTAAGGGAATATAAATATTAAAGTGTTTAAACGTCCAAATAGCGATAAGCACACCGCATACAGATGCCAACACAATGAATGCCAATCCACTTAGCACATGCTTCACTTGCAAATTCAAATTCCTTTTGTTTTATTTTCTTTTATCTGACAAATATCATCCTTTTGTCAGCTTAGAAAGTCATTGGGGACGGTATACCAACCAGACTCTTTAGTTTTTATCGTCCTATTTTACACAGTATTCTAATTATTCTAAGTAAATTACTAGGGATTAAACATTGGCAACTCTTAGCACTCAAGCCAATACTTATGTCACTCCAACGCACCTGATTGGCCTCATCCACAACAACAGCGCAAAAAAAGAGCCTCAATTGAGGCTCTTTTTTTGCGCTACTACAAATTATGCATTTGTTTCAGCTGGAATTTTTGGATAGCTTACGCCACCCATTTGCTCTGCAATACGTAAAACTTGGCAGCTATAACCTACTTCGTTATCGTACCAAACATAAGCAGTTAAACGGTTACCCGAAGTGATTGTTGCTTGCGCATCAAATACACCTGCTGTACGCGAACCGATAAAGTCAGATGATACAACTTCAGTCGAGTTGGTATAACCGATCTGACCTTGAAGGCTAGAGCTGATTGAAATTTTACGAATGTATTCGTTCACTTCATCACGATCAACTTCTTTATCTAAAGTTAAGTTCAAAATCGCAAGTGAAACGTTTGGTGTTGGAACACGTACAGAGTTACCTGTCAGTTTACCTTGAAGTGCTGGAAGTGCTTTAGCTACTGCTTTAGCCGCACCAGTTTCAGTAATCACCATGTTTAACGTTGCAGCACGACCACGACGGTCTGCTTTATGGTAGTTGTCGATTAAGTTCTGGTCGTTTGTGAACGAGTGAACTGTTTCAACATGACCATTCAACACTGTGTATTTGTCATGTAATACTTTAAGTGTTGGTGTAATTGCGTTGGTTGTACAGCTTGCTGCAGAGATAATGGTATCTTCATCAAGAATGTCAGCTTGGTTCACACCAAACACTACGTTCTTCATGTCGCCTTTACCTGGTGCAGTCAAGATCACACGTGCAGCGCCTGGGCACTTAAGGTGTTGAGCAAGACCTTCAGCATCACGCCATTTACCCGTGTTGTCGATCACTAACGCATTGCTAATACCATAATCGGTATAATCAACTTCAGTTGGGTTCGACGCATAAATGACTTTAATGAATTGACCGTTTGCAATGATTGCTTCGTTTTCTTCATCAACAGAAATCGTACCAGAGAATGGACCATGGATTGAGTCACGGCGTAATAAAGATGCACGTTTTTCCAAATCACCATCAGATGACTTACGAACCACAATCGCTTTTAGGTTCAAACCACGTCCAAGACCAGACTGACCAATCATTAAACGTGCAAGAATACGACCGATACGACCAAAACCATAAAGAACAACGTCACGACCTTCTACTGAAGTCGCACGACCTTCTACTGATTTAACAGCTGCTGCAACAAATGCATCAACATCGCCACCTTGCTCTTTAAAAGCAACGGCTAATTTGCCTAGATCAATTTCAGCAGTACCAATATTTTCAATTTTAGCCAACGCTTCAAGAATTGGGAACGTGTGTACAACTGAAAGCTCAACGTCCATCATACGAGTGAAACGGTGCGCTTTTAAAATTTGGATAACTGAACGGTTAACTAAAGAACGTCCAAACACTGAAACCACAATATTTTTTTCACGGTAAAGCTGACCGATCAAAGCGATCATTTGTTCCGCGATTTCTTCACGGTTTTTCCAGCGACCTTGGTGTTCTGCGTGTAGGGCGATGATAGTCTCTTTGCTCACAGATACGTCCTCTAATTAATTTAATCTAAGCGTAAATTTTAAAACCCAACAATTGTAAAGGATTTAGCGCCAAGTTTGAATCGAAAGCTGCAAATGCATGATGTTTTTTGTCGTATATCCATTATTAATTTAAGAAATGATTGCATTTAGTCTTATGATTTTGCAGTATAAAAATTAAAAAAATATTTTTTAGATAAAAAATAAACAGTTACGCAAATGATGTTTTATCAAACAGTCAACTATTCTTAAAGGGCAAGAAACAAATAAGAAACTTGCTTATCGCCCAAATTCTAGTGCAATGACAGCTCCAAACATCATCAAATTAGTCTGAATGGTGCTGTTTTTCAAAATGCTCAATATTTCGTTCGAGCTGTTTTTTATTTTGTTGCTGTTTATATAAATGCAACACGCCTTCAATAATAAGCAATAAGACTGCAAACCAAATTGGAATATAAGTAAACCACTCACCTGCCTCTATACGCTCCCCCATGGCAACTGATGCTCCTGCTAATAAAACAGGCTCCAAATAACTCAGCAAACCAAAGATCACAAAAGGTAAATAACGACTCGCAAGTATATAACTTCCAAGTCCCATCGCACTTAAGAAACCCAGTCCGATGACCGCCAAAATCAGGTGTGGAAACTGTTGTATCAAAGCCAAACTATCGCTATGCACAAAGCCCAAATAGAACGCGACAGGTAAAATTAAAAACAGATCCCACCAGAAGCCACCCAAATGATCCGTTTTACAAACACGGCGCAGGAAGAAATACAAAGGATAAGCCAAAGCGATATAGACTGTTTCCCATGCCATGCTACCAATACGCCAAATTTCATGTCCTACCCCTAGCACTGCAAGGGCTACCGCAGCCATTTGCCAGCGAGATAGTTTTTCCTTGTAAAGGATGCAACCAACCAACACCATGACCAAAGGCAGCAAAAAATAACCGAGCGACACTTGTAGACCGCGACCATTCATGGGTCCCCATAAAAATAGCCACAACTGCGTGGTACATAAAACCGAACTAAACAATAACCAAGCAATCATCCAAGGTTGTTTAAAGATACGCTTAAACAACTCCGAAATGAGTTTTAAATCACCACTCCACCACATGAATGCGGTTAAAAAGGGTAAGGTCGAAAGCATACGCCAAGCAAAAGTTTGCTCACTATCTAAAGGCTTTAAAAAAAAGGTATAAAAATACAAAACCCCAAAAGTGACGGATGCTAAAACCGATAGTGCGACACCTTTATACATCCTTCACCCCACATTGAATTACACGATTTTTTACTAGGTTCCGATTATAAAGCGTTCGACTGTATAAAGCTTTATTATTCAAGTTTTAAGATACGTATATGAAACTAAAAAAGCCATGCTTCAGCATGGCTTTCAAGGCTTAATAGATTTTACTTTTGCAATTGTTTGGTATGAATCAAATCATTCAAATCATAACCCACTGACTTTGCATATTCTAAGTATTCATTAATGACCTTTTGGTCTGGTTGTGGCGAGCGAGAAAGCACCCACATGTACTTACGACGTGGCTCACCCACTAAAACCGTTTCATAGTCATCATCAATTTTTAAAATCCAATAATCCCCGCGTGCCACAGGTAACCAACGCACCGCCTCAGGTAAAAAACTCACTTTCAACTTACTATTAAAAGGTGGGTTTTGTACAAATGCTTCACCTATGGACTGCATCAGCTTACCATCTTGGGCATAACAGCGGTTATCTACTGTCACATTGCCATTTTCATTCAAGGTATAGGTAGCCGAGACATTACTTCCGCATTTATTTTGGAAGTACATGGGCTTACGTGCAATTTCGTACCAAACACCCAAATAACGGTCTAATTCAACCTTATCTACCACGGCTAAGGGTTTGCTCTGGGCATAAGCCATGGTTGCCATGCCTAACCCGACTAAAACAGCACCACCTACAGCAATTTTGGCAAGCGTAAAACCCGCCTTGGGAAGATTTGCAGACATAAACTGTACCTTTAATATTTCAGAATTTATGATCTAAAAATAAACATCTCTTTAAAAAATAATGCTTTCTGCCCAAATTACTGTAGCGTTATGTAAATGCAACTTAGGTTAGAAGTTGTGCTTTTAAGCGCAAAATTTCATCTCGCAGACGCGCAGCTTGCTCAAATTGTAACTCTTTAGAAGCTTTGAGCATTTCTTTTTCCAACTTACTTAAATGCTTGGCAAGAAGTTTCGGATCGGACAGCAAGTGCTGCTCATCTGCACTGAGCGTTTGATGTTGATCTGTGATACCACTTTCAACTTGATCATCTGTCAGCACTTCGCCTGTATCAATATCCTTTTTATTTTGTCTGATGGTGCTACGCGGAATAATGCCATGCAGCTCATTAAAGGCCATTTGTTTTTCACGACGACGGGCTGTTTCATCGATGGCTTTTTGCATCGAATCGGTAATACGATCACCATATAAAATCGCTTTGCCTTTTACATTACGCGCTGCACGCCCAATGGTTTGAATCAAAGAGCGCTCAGAACGTAAGAAACCCTCTTTGTCTGCATCCAAGATAGCCACTAAAGACACTTCAGGCATGTCCAAGCCTTCACGTAGTAAGTTGATCCCGACGAGAACATCGTAGACACCCGAACGTAAGTCATGAATAATCTTCACCCGCTCAACAGTGTCAATATCTGAGTGCAGATAAGCAACTTTGACCCCATACTCTTTCAAATACGAGCTTAAATCCTCTGCCATACGTTTGGTTAAGGTGGTAACCAAGACACGCTCGTCTAAATCTTTACGGATATTGATCTCAGACAACACATCATCAACTTGAGTCAATACCGGACGTACTTCAATTTCGGGGTCAATCAACCCTGTAGGACGAACCACCTGCTCAGCTATTTGCTCGGCTTTTTCAAGCTCGTATTTGGCTGGTGTAGCACTGACATAAATCGTTGCTGGCGTAATCCGTTCCCATTCTTCAAACTGCATTGGGCGGTTGTCTAAAGCACTAGGAAGACGGAAACCATAATTCACCAAGTTTTCTTTACGCGAACGGTCACCTTTATACATCGCGCCAATTTGCGGCACAGTCACGTGTGACTCATCAATAATTAGTAAGGCATCATCAGGAACATAATCAAATAAGGTTGGCGGCGCTTCGCCCGCGGGACGACCGG
This sequence comes from Acinetobacter sp. 8I-beige, assembly GCF_902505955.1. Classification (NCBI taxonomy): domain Bacteria; kingdom Pseudomonadati; phylum Pseudomonadota; class Gammaproteobacteria; order Moraxellales; family Moraxellaceae; genus Acinetobacter; species Acinetobacter sp. 8I-beige. Next base: position 1,566,865 of record NZ_LR732790.1, read on the forward strand.
ATAAATGACGTGAATAGTTTTCAATACCGTTGGTATAGCCCAACTGCTGCATCATTTCTAAATCATATCGAGTGCGTTGTTCAATTCGCTGTGCTTCAAGCAATTTGTCATGTGCACGGAAGAATCCTAAACGATCTTTTAACTCTTCACGAATCGTCCCAATAGCGCGTTCTAAATTATCTTTCGGTGTTACATAGTGACTTTTTGGATAAATGGTTACACGCGGAACTTTACGGACGAGTTTGCCTGTCAGTGGATCAAACCAACGAATCGAATCGACTTCATCATCAAACAACTCAATCCGAATTGCGTGCTGGTCCGATTCCGCAGGGAAAATATCAATAATTTCCCCACGGATACGATAGGTACCACGTAAAAACTCAAGCTCATTACGGCTATATTGCATTTCCACCAAACGACGAATGATGTCATCACGTGCGATACGATCGCCCTGTACAATATGCAGCAGCATGCTCATATAAGCATTAGGATCACCCAAACCATAAATAGCAGAAACTGAAGCAACAATAATTGCATCGCGACGTTCTAAGAGAGAACGTGTTGCAGATAAACGCATTTGGTCAATGTGGTCATTGATCGCTGAATCTTTCTCAATAAACGTATCTGAAGATGGCACATAGGCTTCAGGTTGGTAATAGTCATAATAACTGACAAAATATTCGACGGCATTGTTCGGAAAGAAAGATTTGAACTCACCATAAAGCTGTGCAGCTAAGGTTTTATTATGTGCCATGACAATGGTCGGACGTTGCGTCCGCGCAATCACGTTGGCCATGGTATAGGTTTTACCAGAACCCGTAACCCCAAGTAACAACTGGTCGTGATAGCCCTTTTCTATTCCAGCAACAAGCTTTTCGATAGCTTGCGGCTGATCACCTGCGGGTTGGTAATTGGTGACTAAATCAAAAGGTTGTTTCTCACTCACAGACATATCCCAAGATTTGCTTCATCAACCGACTATTTTAACAGATTCAATCCCGAGCAATTCTTGCTTTTAGATTTTTAATGTAATTTACTGAAAATATTACAAAGATTTTTCACTTGACCCCCCCGTATTTCAAGGGCAACATGAAGTGAAGAAGAGCGAAAAATCAGAGCCTATGACTTACCAATATCATGACGAAAGCATCGTCAAAAACCTAGATGAACATACCGTATTTGTGTTTGGTAGTAACATGGCAGGTCAACATGCAGATGGCGCTGCCCGAACTGCACTTGAACACTTTGGCGCAATCAAAGGCGTCGGGCGCGGATGGTCAGGGCAAAGTTATGCCATTCCCACTATGAACGAACACTTACAACAAATGCCGCTCTCGCAAATCCAACACTATATTGATGACTTTAAAATCTATACCAAAAATCACCCTAAAATGACTTACTTTCTAACCTCTATTGGCTGTGGTATTGCAGGTTATAAAGTTGAAGAAATTGCTCCTATGTTTAAAGGCATTTCTCATAATGTTATTTTCCCCGCATCATTTCGCCCATTTGTGGAAAGAACACTGCCACGTCTGAGTAAAAAATTTTTGCACACCATTTTTAACGATGCTGTGATTTTCAGTACCCAAAATGATGACATGCTGATTCAGCATTTGGCCTTAACCGATAATGAAAAAAGCTTAGCCAAAATTATCCTCAACACGCGCATGTATCCAACCGACAGTAATGGTCGCGATCGTGTGTTTGAAATTGAAGATATTTTACATGCACTATCTGGGAAAATATTTGATTTTGAGACCAACGCTGAGGGGCGCATGCTTTTTGGTGGTGCCATTCTAGCGCTGCTGGAACTTTATAATCTCAATGAACAAGACTTCATTGAGGTTTGGCAAGGCAGCCGAGAAATCGCACCACCAAAACCCGAACATCGTGCGCGGAAAGCCTCACGTTGAAACCCATCTTTCAAACCCAAAAGCCAACTCTATGAGTTGGCTTTTTGCGTCATAGATTTGCATAAAAACTGATCGTTAAACGTAACGCCATATCAGCTCAACGTGTCTATACGTGACTTAGGTGTTGCAGATTTTTTCTTTTCGACTGATGTAAATAGATTTACACTGCAAATCATAATTATATTTTTCAAAAATTTAAATACATTATGCGAACCAATCTACACATCGAAGCATTAAAGTCTAAAAGAAATAAGCATGCCGTTTTTAGTGTGGCTATTGCCGTTGTCATGCTGATTGCATTTTATCAACTGCCTCAGTTTCAGGATTTTAATTTTATAAATCTATCCCCAGTCTACTTTATCTTCATTGTATGCTTATCCTTCCTCAAAAAGACAAAGAACGAACAACCAAAAAAGAACAACCTCCTCTTAAATATTTTATTCATGACGGCGCCCTTCTTCATCATTAATGTTTTTGCACTTTCCAGTCTCAGCAAATTTACTGACTATTCGGCTGTGCGTATTGCAAAACATATACCCAACCCGCAACACGTCGAGGGACAAATTCTCTTAAACAGCTACACTGTGGGCTCTGGGCGTAATAAATCACATTATGAAGATGTTGTTTTAAATGAGCCTTCTCAGCAGCAAGCACTAAGACTGGTCTGTAATTTTATAGATCGTTTTAAGAGCTGCCCGCTCTTAGAAGACCTGCAAGAGCAAAAAGTCAGTATCCGTTATTACACAGACAGTCGCCAGTTTATCTACCCAGAAGTTTTGGTGTTATCGGTCACAGCGGACAATACAACCATCAGCAGCCAAGACTTCCTGCAGATCTACCAACAACAACGAAGCAATTTTTTGATGTATTTATTCTTCATGGTATTGCTTCCAAACCTGTTGGTGATCAATTTATTTTGGCGCGACCATCAATATCAACAATCACAAACTTTTCGCTATCGACCTCAAAGCATTTAGCGCTTATCAATATCAGCATATACGCTCTTTAAGCTCCAAAACCATTGGAACTTATGCACTTTCTATGAGCAATAAATATGCATTTTTTAACTAAAGCACCCCATAAACTCACATAAGTTTTTAAAATAACTTTTTTTATCACATTATTTTAAAAAGTTTTTTTAGCGCTTATACTGCTTTAAATTCCAACATAAAAACGAGATATAAATGCAATTATTGGACTCTCCTATTTTTGAATTATCTCCCATTGCCATGTGGTTAGAAGACTTCAGCGAAGTACAAAAACAATTCGATCTTTGGCGGAGTGAAGGTGTTGAAGATATTGCGTCCTTTCTGTTGGAAGATGAATCACGTATTTTAAGTTGTGCGCATAAAATTAAAGTCCTGCATGTCAACCCGCAAACCTTAAAACAATTTGAAGCCCAAAGTTTTGAAGACTTAACCGCAAACCTTGCGCAAATTTTTAAAGCAGATATGTCAAGCACTCATTTAAATGAGCTGGTCGCGCTTTGGAATGGTGAGACCTTATTTGAAAATACTGCTGTAAACTATACGCTTACAGGCCATCGCCTTGACATTCGCCTGCGTGGGACAGTACTTCCGGGTCATGAACACGATCTTTCATTGGTTCTGATCACCACGGAAGACATTACACCTTATGCCAATGCACAACGTTTAGAAGAAAAAAGTCGTTTAATTGCTGAGGCACGTTTTCAATACTCGCCCACTTCACTTTGGGTTGAGGACTTTAGCCGAGTCAAAGCACGTTTAGATCATTTACGTCGTTTGGGGATCAGTGACTTTAAAACTTTCCTTGATGTCCACAATGACTTTATTAATGAATGTCTCAGAGACATCATGGTTACCGATGTCAACCAAGCCACACTCGATTTGTTTGCGGCACGTGACAAAGACCATTTACTTAAAAATTTGCATAAAGTCTTTCAGAACGAAACCCAACAGACCTTTCGACATCAACTGCTCGAACTGTGGGATGGCAATATTCAACATAACTGCGAGGCGGTCAATTACGCACTCGATGGCAGTATTCGCCACGTGCTGTTACATTTTGCCGTGTTTCCAGGCTTCGAAGACGATTGGGGTATGGTTCAACTGGCGCTCACCGATATTACCGCGCGTAAAAAAGCTGAAAATTATCTTGAATACTTAGGCAAGCATGATGTCTTAACCAAACTTTATAACCGCTCTTTCTACAGCACTGAAATTAACCGACTTGAGCGCAACAACCTACGCCCTGTGTCTTGTATTTTCTTAGATATGAATGGCTTAAAAGCTATCAATGATAACCTTGGTCATGATCAAGGCGATAGCTTATTACGCCGTATGGGGAATACCCTGAATCAGTTAATTGAAAATACCCAATACTCAGCATCAAGGATCGGTGGTGATGAATTTGTGGTGCTATTACCTGCCGCCGATGAAGCCGCATTGAACCACTGTATTGAAAGTTTGCATGAGCTTTTAATGGTGGATAACCAATTTAATAATCATCAACCGATTAGTGTGTCGGTTGGCACTGCTACCAGCCATCCAAATGAGCGGGTTGAAGATATGCTTAAACGTGCCGACACTGCGATGTATGAACACAAAAAAACCTACTATGCAGAAAATGATCGACGGGTTAGCAATTACAACCCAGCGAATGATCAATAAAAAAGCGCCCTGTTTTAGGGCGCTTTTTTATCTCAATGGCGAATCAACGTTTACCCATTGAACGACGGGTGCCACGTGGTGGCATCCAAGTACGATCTGCATACTGTTCAGGTTTTGGACGAACCTGATTATGTGCAACATCGTCAGCACTTTGTTCTGCATTTGGCATTGGGAATGGGAGATTCACCAAAGGTTTTTTTGAAGTAGGCTGTTGCTTACTCATGACCATCACTCTCATCAAATTGCGCTTATTTTAAAGTTTTTTTCATAAAGATGCGAGAAACTTCCTAATTCTGTACATTTTTGAAATCATTAATTCAAAATTGAATTTTTTTTATGTTTTTTGCAGAAAATCTGTGTTTTTAAACGCCTTGCTTGAGTTTTTTAAGCTAAGATAGTGTGCTTTTTATTTTTTAAACCCTATAAGAAGGAATACTGCCGTGGACGTACGTCTCTCTGATCGTGTGAATGCCATCAAACCGTCCCCAACTCTTGCTGTTACCAACAAAGCTGCTGAATTAAAAGCGGCAGGCAAGAACGTTATTGGCTTGGGCGCAGGTGAACCTGACTTCGACACCCCACAACACATCAAAGATGCAGCAATTGCAGCGATTAACAACGGTTTCACAAAGTACACCGCTGTAGATGGTACGCCTGGCCTTAAAAAAGCGATTATTGCAAAATTCAAGCGTGACAATAACCTTGATTATGCTGCAAACCAAATTTTGGTTTCTTGTGGCGGCAAGCAGTCATTCTTTAACTTAGCATTAGCTTTGTTAAACAAAGGTGATGAAGTGATCATCCCTGCACCATTTTGGGTAAGCTACCCAGATATGGTGATTATCGCTGAAGGTGTTCCTGTTATTGTAAAATGTGGTGAAGAACAACGTTTCAAAATCACACCTGCTCAACTTGAAGCAGCGATCACAGATAAAACGCGTTTAGTGGTTTTAAACAGCCCATCAAACCCAACAGGTATGATCTACACTAAAGCTGAATTAGAAGCTTTGGCTGACGTTCTTCGTAAATACCCAGAAGTTTATATCGCTTCTGACGATATGTACGAACCAATCCGTTGGGATGACGAATTCTATAACATCGCAACAGTTGCACCAGACCTTTATGACCGCACAATCGTGTTAAATGGTGTGTCTAAAGCGTATGCAATGACTGGCTGGCGTATTGGCTATGCAGCAGGCCCTGCTAAGCTTATTGGCGCAATGAAAAAAATCCAATCGCAATCAACTTCAAACCCAACTTCTATTTCACAAGTTGCTGCTGAAGCTGCGTTGAATGGCCCTCAAGATGTTCTTGAGCCAATGATTGAAGCATTCAAACGCCGTCATGACTTAGTTGTTAGCGGTTTGAACGACATCAACGGTATTTCTTGCTTACCTGCTGATGGTGCATTCTATGCATATGCAAACATCCGTCCATTAATTCGTGCGAAAGGCTTAAAATCTTGCACAGAATTCTCTGAATGGTTATTGGAAGAAACTGGCGTTGCCGTAGTTCCTGGTGATGCATTCGGCTTAGGCGGTTTCATGCGTATTTCTTATGCAACTGCTGATGACGTACTTGTAGATGCGCTTGCACGTATCAAGAAAGCAGCTGATTCAATCGAAGGCGTAGATGCTGCGATTGCTTCAATTGCTGCTGAAAAATAATTTAACCCTTTAAAGTTAGATTAGAGAAACCCGCGAACTTCGCGGGTTTTTTATTTTTTAACAAAATCTGAAAAATTTGCTCTTAAGCCCGTTTAAATAATTTTAGAGCCGTGTAGTACCAGCAGAATCTATGGTATCTACGTCTTTATTGCTCGATGACGCCGAGATCACCAAGGCAATGCCTGCTAAAATAATCGTCGCAGAAATAATGATTCGGAAACTCAACGCTTCCCCAATAAACAATGCCCCACCCAGAATCGCCAAACATGGCACGGACAATTGCACACTACTGGCCGTGACCCGATCAATTTTCTTCACTATTGCATACCAAAGTACATATGCCCCACTCGATGCTAAACCACCAGATAAGAGTGCCAACAGCATACCTTTTGGGTTAATAAAACTCTGTGTGTAAAAAAATAAATAAACCAAGACAACAAAAGGAATCCCCACTACAAAATTTGCCAAGCTACTAGCCAATGGATTATGCATATTTTTACCTGCGATGCTATACATAGCCCAACCTATGCCTGAAAGCATCATCAGTGCAGCATAACCCAAAGGAGGTGCCGAAGCCCCTGGTAGTAATAAAATCAAAAGACCTAAAATAGCAATCGACAGCCCCAACCCGCGTCGCAAATTGATTTTTTCACCATGACACAGGCCATAACCGACCATACTCAACTGTACTGTCCCAAACAGGAGTAATGCACCTACACCCGCATCAATATGCAAATAGGCCAGTGAAAAAGCCACAATATATAAGGCAAGAAAAAATCCGTTTTTTATACTCCACTCTATTTTGGCCTTATGAGTAGAGAGCATATACAGTAGAAATAACACCATTGCACCGCTACAGACCCGAAGCAAGCTAAAACTCATCGGATCAATCTGCTGCTCAGCCAACGCTAAACGACATAGCACCGAATTGGCTGCAAAGGCCAACATTGCAATGGAAATTTTAAGCAGCATGTTTGAGCGTCCTTATTCAACAGCCTGCTTTAGATATATCGAATATATCTTATTAAATCTAGAGAGTTTTTCTCATGAAATTTATCAGCAATATCAATGTGCAACTCAGATGATTCAACCTGAATACCTTATTATTTATCATCATCTGGTGAAAATAAAGCAATCACATCCGCTTCCGTGAGCTGCTCTGTAGAATACTTGAATTGGTAAAAATCAGGCTTATTATCAATATAAATTTCTGTTGTAAGTTTTAAATCTTTTGGCTGTTCTTCCATCGCAAATACATTGATATTGCAATAGCTGCCGTCCTGAGTTCGCCAAAAAAGTGACGTGCCACATTCGCTACAAAAACCACGCTCCCCCCAATCCGACGACTTGAATAATTTTAAATATTCTTGATTGTCAAACTTTAAACTACTAGGTTCGACATCAATACTCATGAGCACCCCGCTCGACTGCTGGCGGCACATAGAACAATGACAAGCATGCACATCATGATTTTTAAGTGCTGCTTGGAACTTAGTTTTACCGCATAAACAGGACACGTTCATTGTGAGTTCCTTCTTCATGTGAAGACTGTGTAAAATTACTAAAACCTTGTTTATCTTATATATAAATAAAAAACAAAAGAGTGTATAAATTTTGTGCACCATTTTAAAACAATGCTCACGTTTAGGCTGCTCCGTTCTATCAACACTCAAATTATCAAAATGAATAATCCTAAATCTTTTCCCTACAATATGTTCATAGCATGAGCTCAATCCATCATTACGGTTTCGTTGATTTTATACTGATCAATCCAATGCTCAATATTGACGAAAAGACTGAATTTTGCTTAATTAGGTAACAAGTTCCAAAAAGGAACTCATAGATAAATATAGGACTGAACAAGATGAATCCCAAAGAAATGACAGGACTACAACTCTTAGAAGCCATGTCTACAGGAAAAATTCTACCTGCAAGTATCAGTGAAACCATTCCCATGCAGCCTTTTGAAGTTTCTGAAGGGAAAATTAGCTTTAAAGCAAAAGCAGATCATCGCCATTTAAACCCGCTTGGTGGCGTGCATGGTGGCTTTGCAGCAACAGTACTCGACTCAGTGACGGGTTGTGCCGTACATACTATGCTTGAAGCAGGTGTTGGCTATGGCACCATTGACCTGAATATTAAAATGTGCCGACCGATTCCAAAAGACAAAGAACTACTCGCCGTCGGTAGCGTGATCAACATCAGTAAAAATTTAGGTATTTCTGAAGGTAAAATTGTAGATGAAGACGGTAAACTCTACGCCCATGCCACAGCCACCTGTATGATTATTCGTTCCTAAAAACGAAAGGCACTGATAAATTTCAGTGCCTTTTTTCACGCTAAAGCAAACTTTAATGCAGCACGACAGATCAAATTGCGGTTTTAAACCTCTTCAGCGTCTGCAATTTTGAGACATCGGGACGCTCAGCCCCTTTATAAATACAATAGTATTTAAATGCGCTGTCTAAACTCACGTCTAAACTTTTACCTTCAGCAGCAGACCAGACTTTTGAACGATTATTACCTGATAAAGCACTGCCTGACAACTGATACAAATACAGATCATGTTCTCGCTGCACAGTCTTTTTAAGAGTAGTCGTCGACTGTGTTGAAAGTAACTGACAAGGACTATTGACCAGCCAACGCTCACTAAACCAAAGTTGTAATAAATCACCCAAATACAAGTCTGTACAACCGACTGGCCAAACATCAATATAGGCAGACTCTACAGGGGTATAGTATTGTTCAGGGTTTGAAATAATAGAGAGATACTGATCTTGGTAATCAGCTAGGTTTGTAAAAATATCGGAAATGGTAAGCGTATTCATTCGCTTTCTCCTGTTTAGCCATTTTAGTGCTGGCAAGTTGGTTATAAATCCACACTGTTTAAGTTTTCACTTAAACGCTCTGTTGTTGAAATCAGACTATCAACGACTTTTCAACATTGCAAGCACTTCAATACGATTTTTTTTGAAAATGATTTTTTTGTTCAAATAAAAAGCATCCAATATAAAAATGACAGCAACATGACATTTTAGACTTGACCCACTATGAAATGTCCTTATAATCGCATGCAGATTCTCCAATAGCTCAGTCGGTAGAGCGACGGACTGTTAATCCGCAGGTCCCTGGTTCGAGCCCAGGTTGGAGAGCCAAATTCTAGAAAGCCCACACTATATGTCGTGGGCTTTTTTCTTTTCTACGTCTTAAAAGTTTCGCTGCTTAAGAGGTAAATCCCCGAGTTAAACCCAACAGAAAGCCAGAACTAAGCCACTCTCGAAAAATAACTTATCTTAAAAACACTAATAAATGATTCACAATAAAAGTCATTGGCACATTTAAAACACATATAGATGTTCGTTCAGATCACTTCCCGATCACAGCAACTGAAATAAAAAAATGGGAAGGACAAATTATCGGTGAATTATTGGCCCAACATCTTGCTGAACAATTCAATCAACAACTCAAGATCGCTGCAATTCACGATGAGGATTGGAGATACCAGCTTAGTTTTAGTGATTCCGCTTATAAAGATATTTCTATTGGATATAATCGCTATGAGCAAAATGACAACTTATTTTTAATTTTTATTCACCCATCACAACCATTCATTAAAAAATATTTTTTAAGAAAATAGATCTTTCAACGCAATTAAGTCATGTCTCTGAAATTTTGCAAAATACTCTTTCTGATGCAACATTTTTTCATGAGCTGCAATGGTGGAACCTAGAAGATATGAAAAAAGTACAATAAATCTTCGTCAAAATCCTTAAGCATCCCTACTCAAACAACTCATTCCACTGACTCATATTTCGCGACTTTATTGAAAGAAATTACAGCCCTCAATACATCATATCTACCCTTCTTTAATAAAAAAGCCCAATCGATAAAATTGGGCTTTTTAATGAGTCAGGGCTATCTACACTGAGAATCTGTAAATTTTTAACAGTTTACAAACTGTAGCATTCACCCGCTTTATTCCTAAGCCACTTCCGCAGGCACACCACTATGGAAACGGAACACATCATCAGGTGTACTAATTAGCTCTTTTTCAACGTTACGGATATGATCAATACGAGCTTGAATATCTTCTTTCGGATTCTTCAATTTACCCGTTTGCGCAACCTCTAGGGCCAAAGCCAAGTAGTCTTCAAAATGGCGTGATTCAGACTTTAGCAAGTAGCGATAGTAACGACCTAATTCATCATCCACCAAAGGTGCTAACGCGTAGAAACGCTCACATGAACGCGCTTCGACAAAGGCACCAATGATTAAAATATCAATTAAAGCCTCGGGCTCATAAGTCCGCACTTCTTTACGTAAACCACCCGCATAGCGACCCGCACTCAGATTGCTCCAATCTAACCCGCGCTTTTTCATAAATTCAAGCACTTGCTCATAATGCAGCATTTCTTCGCGAACCAGTTGTGCAAGCTTAACTTGTAGATCGGTAAAAAAGCTATAACGAAACATCAGGTTCATCGCTGTACCTGCAGCTTTCTTCTCACAATTCGCGTGGTCTTGCATCAGCACATCAAGATTAGTCAGTGCTTCAGTCAACCAAGCTTTTGGTGTTTCACAACCCAAGAAATCCATGACGGGCTTCATGAGTTCATCATAATTGATATTCGACATATTCAAATCTTAAAAACTTTAAAATTAACGTGCAGCTTTAATAACCGCTTTCATTTCACGCACGGCTTGTTCCAAGCCCACAAAAATAGCATCGGCAATTAGTGAGTGTCCGATGTTTAATTCGTGAATCTGTGGAATTTGCGCAATTGGCGTCACATTTTCAAGGTTGAGCCCATGCCCAGCATTCACCACTAAACCTTTAGATGCTGCATATTCAGCACCTTTGACAATACGTTCAAGCTCATGTTGCTGAGCTTCAGGGGTTTCTGCATCAGCATAAGCACCTGTATGAATTTCAATGGTTGGTGCACCACAAGCAACTGCTGCATCAATTTGTGCAAAGTCAGCATCAATAAACAAGGACACATCACAGCCAATCTCAGACAAGGCTTGAGTTGCCGCTTTGACATCGTCAAAATGTCCAATCACATCTAAACCACCTTCAGTCGTCACTTCTTGGCGCTTTTCAGGAACAAAACATACATGGTGCGGTTTAATTTCTTTGGCAAATGCAATCATTTCATCTGTAACTGCAAGTTCCAAATTCATACGTGTTTTTAGTACTGGGCGCATACGACGCACATCATCATCTTGAATATGACGACGGTCTTCACGTAAATGCAAGGTAATCCCTTCCGCTCCTGCTTGCTCACAGATCAATGCTGCATTAACTGGATCTGGATAAGAAGTCCCACGCGCTTGTCGTAAAGTTGCCACGTGGTCAATATTTACACCAAGTAATGCAGCCATATTCATTTCCTAATTACGATTGAGTTTGAGTATTCTGAATCCACAATTGACGACTTTTTAAGGGTCGATCGCCCAACAATGAACTGATCATTTGTCGATACAACTTGGTCAGCAATTGTAACTGTTCCAAACCAAAATCCCTACCCTTTTCATATTGGCACATGCTTAAAATTTGCTGTCCGTTTAAGGTCGCTCGCGAGGCTTGTGCAGTAGGAATAAAGCCTTCATTCAGCTGGAATATATAGTTGAGTGATGCTTGAATTTCAAGTTGATTGGCATCGGTCGAAAAATCTAAGGCATAGCCCAAATCTTCCAGCAGTTCATGCTCAAACTGTCTTAGAATTTGTTTTAAAAACTGATTAGGATTTGCTTGCTGCGCAAGTTGTTGTAATTGCGTTAGCGTATGTGCATATTGAGCAAAACTTTGCTCCATTTGTACTTCGAGCGGACATAGTCTGAGCAGAATCTCATTGAGATAAAAACCTGAAAAAAAAGCATCCCCAAAGAAAAAAATCGGCTGATTGACAATTTCAAGTTTTGTAAAATTTTTGAGTTCAGATTTACCCGAAGCTTGTAAACAAATCGGCTGATATTGTGGCGGCGGGGTTTGTCTTAGAATGCCATCAACTCGCCCATGCTCTTGGGTAAATAAATGCACAATATGACTACGTTCACGGTATTTTCTGTGGTGAATTAAATAACCATGCAGTACTTCATTGCGCATGAGGAATTAACTAATCTTTTTTATCTTTATCATTCTGTTCACTGTCTTCATCATCCCCATCTGGGATAACAGCACCAACCACCGCTGCGGTTCCTTTCACCACGCCTTTTGTGGTTTTATACGCAATCTTTACAGGAACGGTGACGATCTTGTGTATACAACCTTGCAAAAACAACATACAAGCCATTACTGCGAACACTTTGACCATAACACCATCCCTATAAAAATTTGTTTTCTTAAAACTTAGATATCGCTATAACCTAAGCTTTTCAATGCACGTTCATCATCAGACCAACCGCCTTTCACTTTAACCCAAAGTGTCAACATGATCTTTTGTTCAAACATTTTTTCCATATCGATACGGGCATCCATACCAATTTTTTTAAGCTTAGCGCCTTTTTCACCAATCACAATCGCTTTCTGGCCTGGACGGTCTACAAAAATCGTTGCATCAATGTATGTACACGCTGGTTTTGGACGACCTGTTTTTTCATTCACCGTTGCTTCTTCAGTCTTAAACGACTCAATTTGCACGGTTAAATCATAAGGTAGTTCTTCACCCAACTGACGCATAATCTTTTCGCGGATAATTTCTGATGCCAAGAAACGTTCAGAACGATCTGTCAGTTGATCCAATGAATACATCGGTGGTTGGAAAGGTAAATATTTTTCAATGGTATCGCGCAGATGGTCTAAGTTTGCACCACGTAGTGCAGAAACAGGAACAATCTCAGCAAAATTCATTAATTTTGCACGTTCTTGAATTAAAGGTAATGCATGGTTTTTATTTTCAAGCGTATCAATTTTATTGATCACAAGAATCACAGGCATCTCAGCATTTTTGAGTTTTTCCAAAACGAGCTCATCGTTTTGAGTCCACTTGTCTGCATCTAGAACAAACAATACCAAGTTGACATCACGCAATGCAGAAGACGCAGCACGGTTCATCATTTTATTGATGGCACGCACTTCTTTTTTATGCATCCCTGGCGTATCAACAAATACTGCTTGAGATTTTGCACGTGAATCAATTCCCACAATTTTATGACGTGTGGTTTGTGGTTTACGTGAAGTAATCGATAATTTTTGACCCAACAAATGGTTCATCAACGTAGACTTGCCTACGTTTGGACGACCTACAATTGCCACAAAGCCGCTACGAAAATCCGTTGGGATTTCTGTGCCTTGTTCGCTAAAAAACTGGCTAATTAAATCATTACTGTCGCTTTGCGACTCGTGATCAGCATCGATGTGATCGGAAGAATTTGACATGGCAGATTACTGCTCCAAAAGTTTTAAAATATCCGCCGCAGCAGCTTGTTCAGCAAAACGGCGACTGGTGCCCTCACCATTTACAACAGACAATCCATCCACTTTACATTCCACTTTGAAATGCTGATTGGGTGCATCACCTTGAATATCGACCACATCATAAACTGGGAGAGCTTTTTTTCGTGCCTGAAGATATTCTTGTAAACGAGATTTAGGATCTTTAAGTTGATCGGTTGGCTCGATATGGTCTAAATATGGTTCGTACCATTTTAACACAATCGGCTCCAACACCGTTAAGTCACTACAATCCACATAGATTGCACCAATAATCGATTCAACCGTATCCGCAAGGATGGACTCGCGATGATGTCCACCTGATTTTAACTCGCCTGTACTTAAAATGAGTGACTGGCTCAGTTTTAAATCATTTGCAATTTTACCTAAAGCTTCCTGACGAACCAAGGTTGCACGCATACGCGTCAAACGGCCTTCGTTTTCAGTCGGATAAGCTTTATAGAGATAATTCGCAATAATCATCCCTAACAAAGAATCGCCTAGAAACTCTAGGCGCTCGTAGTTGTATTTGTGGCTCACCGATCGGTGGGTCAGTGCAAGCTGAAGTAACTCAGGTTGTTTAAACTGATAACCGATACGGCTCGCTAAGCGGGCTTCACTTAACTTGGACTGAGCTTTGATCAAAACTTTTCTCGAACTTTAATACTAAATCTATATTCAGCAAGAATGGTTTTCTTACCTCATACTCCTTTTTCACCTGCAACCCTTCGGTATTGGTGACTTGCATAATTTCTTTAATCTTCACATCACGAATGCCATTCATATCCAAACGCTTTGAAAGCTGACTCTCAAACTCCGCGGGCTGAATATTTTTCGGGCTGCTTTGAAATACTTCCTCAATTTGGCTATTGATCATTCGATCATCAAAATAGGGAGCCCAAACTGCAATTGCCACTTTCGCCATAAATGCAAACCCCATGATTGCAAATAAAATGGCGATATAAGATGCTCCTTGTTGATTCTTGCGCATTTTTTATTTTCCGAATCGATATTAGTCAATGCTACCGTTACGGTTAAATGACGGCAACTTAAAACCAGGCTCTTTATGCATCCAAATATAGAAAGCACGACCTGTTAGGTTCTGTTCAGGAACCATTCCCCAGAAACGACTGTCAGCACTTTGGTCGCGATTATCCCCCATCGCAAAGTACTCACCTTCTTTTACTTTCACTTCCCAATATAAACCATTTTCAGCAGAGTATTTACCATTTTCTACAAAGTTAATATAGGGTGCTTGGCGTGCAACATTAACACCTTCTAGCTCACGCATGGTAAAGGTATGCTTGCCAATGGTTTCTTTATGATATATCGAAGTAGGCGTGTCTAAACGGTCTTTTTCACGGCTAAATTCAACAGGAACTTTAGCAACTTTTTGACCATTAATAGTTAATTGTCCATGATCAAAAACAATGTGATCGCCAGGAATACCAACTACACGTTTGATATAGCTGATCGTCGGTTGCGGTGGATAACGGAAGACAATCACATCACCACGCTCAGGCTCACCCACATCAATCACTTTTTTATTCACAATCGGTAGGCGCACACCATAGTCAAACTTATTGACCAAGATGAAGTCACCAGTTTCTAAAGTCGGCACCATCGAGTCCGAAGGAATATTAAAAGGTTCATAAAAGAATGAACGTAGACATAGAACAATCGCAAGGACTGGCCAAAAATCATAAGCCCACGTAATGACAAAATTTTCATTTCCCTTACCTTTCGTCGCTCGTTGTTTAAATACAAACTTATCGAGCAACCACACCAAAAAGAAAATCAGTGTGACAGGAACAAGTATCAAATTAAAATCAAAATCCATGGGCTTATATTCCTACCTTTTTATCTTTCTACTTTCAACACAGCCAAGAACGCTTCTTGTGGGATTTCTACACTTCCCACTTGCTTCATGCGTTTCTTACCTTCTTTTTGCTTCGATAGCAGTTTCTTCTTACGAGAAACGTCACCACCATAACATTTCGCCAATACGTTTTTACGCATTGCCTTTACGGTTGAACGAGCAATAATTTGTGCGCCAATGGCCGCTTGAATTGCCACATCAAACATTTGACGTGGAATCAAATCTTTCATTTTTTCAACTAATGCAATACCACGGTGACGTGCATCTTGACGGTGACAAATCATTGCCAAGGCATCGACTTTATCGCCATTGATTAGAACATCGACTTTTACCAATGATGAACTTTCAAAACGTACAAAGTTATAATCGAGCGACGCAAAACCGCGTGAACACGACTTCAATTTATCAAAGAAGTCCATCACCACTTCCGCCATTGGAATTTCAAAAGTGATCGAAACTTGGTTCGCCATAAACTTCATGTCTTTTTGAACACCACGGCGTTCCACACATAAAGTCATGACATTACCCAAATACTCTTGTGGTACAAGGATATGGCACTCAGCAATCGGCTCACGTAGGTCTTCGACCGTTGAACCATCTGGCATTTTAGATGGGCTATCGATATAAATCGTTTCACCATTCTTCATCACCGCTTCATAAATCACAGTCGGTGCAGATGAAATGAGGTCTAAATCATACTCGCGCTCTAAACGCTCTTGCACGATTTCCATGTGTAGCATGCCTAAGAAGCCACAACGGAAACCAAAACCTAAAGCATCTGAGCTTTCAGGTTCAAAGAATAACGCCGAGTCATTGATCTGAAGTTTATGCAAAGCTTCACGGAACGGTTCAAATTCACTTGAATCAATTGGGAACAAACCTGCATACACCTGCGGCTTCACTTTTTTAAAGCCTGGCAAGGTTTTGACTTCTGGTGTGTTGGCAAGGGTAATCGTATCACCGACTGGCGCACCAAAAATGTCTTTAATCCCTGCAATTACGAAACCAACTTCACCCGCTTCAAGGATGTCTGTCTCAGTATGTTTAGGATTGAAAATACCCACAGAAGTAATAATGTGCGTTTGGCCTGTTGATTTCATCAACATCTTGTCGCCCTTACGCACACGACCTTCTTTCACGCGCACCAAAGAAACCACACCTAAGTAGTTATCAAACCAAGAGTCGATAATTAAAGCTTGTAATGGCGCATTACGATCACCAGTAGGTGCAGGAATGACATTAACAAGGGTTTCTAAAACGCTATCAATCCCAAGACCTGTTTTTGCCGAACAGGTTGGCGCTTCAGTCGCTTCAATACCAATAATGTCTTCAATTTCTTGAATCACACGTTCAGGTTCAGCCTGCGGTAAATCTATTTTATTGAGCACTGGTAGAACTTCGAGACCTTGCTCAATTGCGGTATAACAGTTCGCAACTGACTGTGCTTCCACGCCTTGTGCTGCATCTACAACCAACAATGCACCTTCACAAGCCGCCAATGAGCGTGACACTTCATATGAAAAGTCGACGTGCCCTGGTGTATCAATAAAGTTCAACTGATACTCTTGGCCATTTGGATGGGTGTAATACAAAGTAACCGACGCAGCTTTAATGGTAATACCACGCTCACGTTCAAGCTCCATGGAGTCAAGTACTTGTGCTTGCATTTCACGATCTTGCAAACCACCACAGGTTTGAATAAAGCGGTCAGCGAGCGTTGACTTCCCGTGGTCAATGTGAGCAATAATGCTAAAGTTTCGTATATTATTGATATCTACAGACTTTTTTACAACTGCCATAAACTACTCTAAAAATATGTACACAATCATGTACTCAACTGTAAAAGTACAAACGACGTGCAAAAAGAATGTTGCTAAAAACTTCGCACAGTATAAGCAGATAAGTGTTAAAAATATATATTGTGATTGAGAAAAACTATCTTACAGAACAAAGTGAATACAACTGATCATTAAGGCTGTGGTGAAGTGCTACATTGAGAAGAAACAAGGAAGTGACACCAATAACCCATTTATACAAAAAAAATAATCGAACGCAGGTTATTTATTTAACATAGTAGTGCTTATACAAAAGCCCTCTCTTAGAGGGCTTTTGTTTGTCTATAAAACAATTGAAACTAAATTAGCTTAGAAGCGGTAACCAACACCGATATTGAAGCCATTTAATTTAGCACTCTCGCCTTCAAATTTAACTTTAGTGCCTTCATAACCTACATGTACAGATACATTTTGTGCTGGATTAACAGCCACACCCGCGCCATATGCAAATTCTGTTTTAGTAAGACTGCTTGAATAGCTGTAACTTCCATCAAACTCATGATCGCTATAATCGCTCTTAACATTAGCAAAACCAGCTAAGGCATATGCACTTACATACTCGTTAAAGCGGTATGCTGGACCAGCTAAAAGTGAAAATGATTTAACTTCGGCTTCTTCAACACCATAACCATAATTAGATTTGTCATCACCAGATACATATGATGCAGAAACCACTACACCTACTGGAGATTCATTTTCAAAGCGGTATTGTGCATTCACGCCTTTTAAATCTTTAAAGTCTTCTGCTTTTGTTTGTGCATAGCCAACAGAAATTGTGTGTTGAGCCGCAACAGCATTGATAGAAACACCCAGTGCGCAAGCAAAAATAGCGCCACGAATAATATTTTGAATCATCTTATACCCTTTATATTGATTATTAGTCATTTTCTAATTTGTAATGACTATTAAGTGAATAAATTCACCGCCAATATTATTTCACTATCAATACAAGAAAGGTATTGCAAAATTACACAAAATTTACCATTCGGTATATTTATTAACCATTTGTACAGTTTTATAGATTTGATCATTTATTTTAGAATTTAATAAAAATTAGTTTTTCATATTATTTATCAAAATACGTCCTGCAACCTTTCAAGAATTTTTCATTAATGTTCATTTCGGGATCATCTTTTTCATCATCACATTGATCCGCATTCTTTAGATTGTTATCACGTGCATATTGATAGCCGTAATACTCTTCTGTGCCTTCCGTGAAGCCTCCAAGCTTGTCTGGTCTCATTTGATACTGGAAAAATATGAATGCAGCAATACCAATGACTGCGAGTATTCCATTGACGATCCTAAATTGTTTTGAAATCATTTTTTATTCTTGGTTGGGTTATTATTTGTGCGATGATCATAAAGAATAAACAGGGATAAGTCTATGTGCGCAAACTTTGAAGCGATCAGAAAGAATCGTGCATTTTTGCTAGATCTCCCTGAGCCTGATCAATTAGAGTTCCCTGAAGACATATTTCCGAACTACCCCTCACCTTTGGTCTTTTCCAATAAGGGTAAGATCGAATGGAGATCAGTCAATTTTGGTATGATTCCTAAATGGGCCAAAGAAAAGACCTTCGGTAAGTACACCTACAATGCCCGAACTGAAACCGTCGCCGAGAAACCTAGCTTTAGAGAAGCGTGGCATAAGTCTCAATTTGGTTTAATTCCTGTCGAAACCATCTTTGAACCCAAATACATTGACGGTAAATCACATTGGTATGGAATTGCACGTGGAGATGGTATGCCCTTTACCGTGGCGGCCATATATGAGAATGCTGTCATCGATAGAGAGCAGATCCGATCGATGAGCATGCTGACCATCAATGCAGACCAACACCCCTTCATGAAGCAATTTCACAAGCCTAAAGATGAGAAGCGCTCGATCATCGTTATACCTGACGAATACCGCGAAGAGTGGCTGAATTGCAGCTTTAAAGAGGCGCATGAGTTCTTCTTTGAAATGCAGGATGAGTACATCACCTTCCCTAAATCCCGCTTATCTGAAAATGGTGCTCAACCTAATTTAATTTGAAGGCCCTTTGATTATCCACAGCTTTTAAATTTGAATTTATTTTAACCAAAATCTACAATCTTGAAATCTGTTACAGAAATCAAGTTTGGCTATGAACGATATCAAAAACCATGGTGGTGTGAGACCGGG
Source organism: Acinetobacter sp. 8I-beige (assembly GCF_902505955.1). NCBI lineage: Bacteria > Pseudomonadati > Pseudomonadota > Gammaproteobacteria > Moraxellales > Moraxellaceae > Acinetobacter > Acinetobacter sp. 8I-beige. Next base: position 1,586,412 of record NZ_LR732790.1, read on the forward strand.
TGCGGGACGAAAACGCTCTGAGTTGACCACACTTATCCGTGTACCAAACTCTTCCGTTTTAGAAATCAAAGCCTTTCTAAAGAAGGCGAAATCTGATCCTGAAATCGATCACATACGCCAAGTTGATCCAGTCACACATATGGCTATTCCATTAGCCACTGAGCGCGTTCAAGCGGGTTTCCCTTCTCCTGCCCAAGATCATGTTGATAAGACCCTAGACCTTAATGAGCACCTGATAAAGAATCCAGCCGCTACGTTCATCGTGCGTGTTAATTCACTTTCTCTCATCAATATTGGTATCGATATTGGTGATGAGTTGATTGTCGATCGTAGCCTTGAGGCAAAGCATTGGGACATCGTAATTGCACTGGTCGATAATGAGTTCACAGTAAAGCGCCTCATGTGCGAAGATGCTGGAGTATGTTGGCTAAAAGCTGAAAACCCTGATTACGACGACATTCATTTCAGTGAAGGACAAGAGTTCATTATTTGGGGTGTTGTCACCCGCGTTCTAAAGAGCTTCAGATGAGAAGCGAAAATAAGATCTATGCCTTAATTGACGTGAACAATTGTTACGTCAGTTGTGAGCGTGTGTTTAATCCAAAGTTGAATAATAGACCGGTCATTGTGCTTTCAAACAATGACGGCTGTGCAGTGGCACGTTCACAGGAAGCTAAAGATCTTGGGATTAAAATGGGTGTGCCCCTATTCCAAATCAAAGACATTGTTGAAAAGCATAAGGTAGAAGTGCTTTCGAGTAACTATAAAGTCTATGCAGAGATGTCCAAGCGCTTTCACAGCATCCTTGCCGAATATGTTGCACCAGGAGAGCATGAGATTTATTCGATCGATGAATGCTTTCTAGATCTGACTGCATATGAGCATAAATTCGATTTAACTGAATACGCTCAAGACATGCGCGAGCGTATCTCTAAATGGATCGGCTTGCCTGTATCGGTTGGAATTGGTCGAAGTAAGACCGAAGCCAAGATTGCCAACCACATGGCCAAGAAAGCCAAACGCTTTTCGGGTGTCTGCAATTTGGTAACCATGGACCCAAAACATAAGGATTACTTTTTTAGTTTGATCGACGTATCTGAGGTTTGGGGCGTTGGTCGACAGCACAGTAAGAAACTGCATGCCATGGGTATTCACACCGTTCAGGATCTCACCCGAACCGAACCACGCAATATTAAAAGACTCTTTTCTATTGTTATGGCCAAGACGGTAGCCGAGCTGCAAGGTATTTCATGCATTGAAATTGAACATGCTCCACCCGCTAAAAAACAAATCATCTCATCAAGGTCGTTTGGCCAACGTGTAACGGATAAAGAATCTTTGTCTGAGGCAATGAGTGATTACCTGCAGTCAGCAGTTAAACGTCTACGTGAGGACAAAAGCTTATGTGGATGTGTGATTGCTTTTGCAGAATCTAATCCATTTGATAAGAATAAGCCCTTTTACAAGAAATCAATCAGTGTAGGTTTTGCTGAACCAACCGATTCTGCTGCAGTCATGAATAAAGCTGTGATGAAGCAAATGGATGAACTATTTCAAGAAGGTATTGAGTTTAAAAAGTGTGGTGTGATTTTAACGTGTATCGAGAACAAGGCTACTTACATTCCTGATCTACTCAGTGATATTGAATCTATTGAGCGAAATGAGAAGCTGCAGCTTGCAATGGAAGGTGTTAAGGAAAGGTTTGGAGATAAGAAGCTTGCGATTGGGTCATGTAAATTACCGAATCGCGGCTGGTCGATGAGTCGTGCGAGTTTGACGAGGGATTATTTTAGCTGGGAAGGCATGTTGACTGTAAATGATTAATTATCCATTATTGATTTATTTTTCAAATAATTGTTATGGATAAGAAAATTGATTTAATTGCGAAATTAATTATTACTTATATTTTCATCTTAGCTCTATGTTTTTTAGTTTACAGTTTAGTTGTACTCCCCACCAGTGGTGCTGAAAAGGTTAATGCAATAATTGGTTTGTTAGGATGGTCTGCAACAATTTTTGCACCAGTAGCTGCTTTTTTTCTTTTAGATAGCTGGAAAGATCAAACTAAATACAATGCAAATCTAGAATTAATAACAGAAATGGTTCATGTGCTTTCTGAGATTTCTAACGCAATCAGCGAAGTCCGTCAAGACACAAGGGTTTGTACATCTCTAATGAAAAATATTTTATACAATTCTGTATTCAATGAAGATTTTGAAAAAGAGAAGTTTGAATTGCCTGATTTTAAGAATATCTTTTCCCTACTTGAGAAATTAAGAATTTTAAATTTAAAAATTTATTTATATGATGACAAGGTTAGTTCACATGCATTTATGTCAAAGTCTTTTGGGCGTGATGCATATGATGTTTTGAATTCATGTATTAAAGGACTGGATGCTTGTTTTTATAGAGTAAGTATTGATAATGAAGCTTTTCAGGCTGAATCCTCCTCAGAAGAGCATAAAGAACTATTGCAAAGATGCTTTTATATTAGCAATGGCTTTTATAATCACTACCGTAGGAATAATGATCCTGCTGCTGTCAACAAATATAATGATAAATTAAATGTAGCATTAGATAATGTATTTAAGGATATTATAGAATTTAGGAAATCACTTAATTAAGCTTTATAGTTTCACCAACAACATGAGAATTTTTATATAAAACCATATGAATTATTAGATGATAATTTTCTTTTCTATTTCATTCATGTTTAAGAAAAATAGCCTTCACTTGAGGGTCTTTTTTTCAAAGTAAATTACGCTCACTCTTCTTTATCGGAACTCTTTTCATTCGAATGATTTGATAAAGTAAATTTTTCCACTATGGTAATTTCTTTAGCCTCACCATTAGACTCTTGTTTCAAATCTGCTTTAGGAATATTTCCTTCAACGCCTGTCGGCTTCAGAGGTGTATTTCCTTCAACGCCTGTCGGCTTCAGAGGTGTATTTCCTTCAACCTTTGGTGGTGTTTTAGTAGTAGTTTCTGTTGTTAGAGTAAATAAATTCTCTTTATTTACTCTATACATTCCAACCAAACTAACAATTAGAATAATCAAAAACCCAGCTACTGATTTTGTGTAGAAGTCCCATGTTTTTGGCTCACACCAATTGAATTCTTCAACACCTGCATTCTCTGACATATTCTGATTTTCTAATGCCCTTTTTAAATTGCTCATCGAGTTAATCCACTTAACCATCATATTCAATAGCGTCAGTAGACAAATCATTAGAAGTGCAATGATAAAAGTTAAGTATGGCCACCTAGAGTTAACTTCCAAAAGCTTTACTGTAGAGCCTATTAAATTAACACCACCGAATAATGTAAAAATAATTGAAGCAAAAATACCTAGAATAGAAATATAGTTGGCAATTGTTGATTTGGCCTGATGGTCAGCCTCAGTAGCCAGTTGCTCAGATTTTTGGGCTAATAATTCTGCTTTAGCTGATATTCCTTCTGCTTTCCTTGATATCTCTTGCGCAGACTGAGCAATGTTTCGAGCTGTTTTTGCTTCTTCTTGAGTAACTTTTTTAATGTAATTTCTTTGCGTCGCAGCCAAATATATATGTCTTCTAAATTTGGTTAAACACTTATGATGAGGATGCTTTTGTCCACCCTCTAAAGGTGGATATATTTCCTGATAACGACCTTCCAACTCTTCCATCATTAAATCTAATTCATCAAGATTAATATCTTGAGAATAATCATAAATCAGCTCAGTAATATCATCGTAAGGAATATCAAAGTTTGGTAGGCATCTTTTAAGAACAATAACTTGATCAAAAATTCTTATTAAACTTTGTATGGCGTCATCATTAGCAGGGCTAGATATTAAACGAGACACAAAAATATTGAGTATATCTGTCTGCAAATCCAAAACTAACCCTACCTAAAATTATTGTTTATTTAAAAAATAGTCTTTAATTTCTTGATCCGTATAAACCAAACCCCTTTCTCCTGCAAGAATACGCGGCTCACAAAGCTTCCAAGGATCTTCATTATGCGTTCTTTCAACGAGATCAAAAGGCTTTTCATCAATTAAAGATTGAATTGTTAAATGAATTTCCTCTTGAACTTCTGGCGTTAGAGCAAGGTTATTTGGATTAAACTTGATTTCCGTAAAAGAAAATCCTCCATTTGTTTCATCCGAAAACTGAAATGTAGAAATTGTAGAGTCGATATGTCCCGTACCAAACACTTTAAAGTTATGATAAACATGGCTAACAACTGGACCAAATTTCCATTTCTCAATTGGTTGCTCAAAGAGTTTTTTATTACGATTAACTAAGCAGTTTACATATACGTAATATAAAATCTTTTGTAATTTGATTGGAGTTAAGCTTGTTTTACCTAAAGATTGATTTACATATTCAACAATATAGTTAGCAATATCAATTGCTTTATAATTATTCATAACCCACCTCACATAAAACACTAATATCAACAGAACTTAGAAATAATAGACTAAGACTCAACATTGTCGAAAAACAGTGACGGTGTACATTTTAAAATCCTTCATATAGATACGACAAAAGGCAAGACTATTCTTACCTTTTATTGTTATTCAAAGTATAGCATTTGCTATAAATAAGCAATAGTGTGGAACATAAAAGTTCCACAAACACTTACAATTATCAAGCTACTACAAAATTTCAAAACGTCTCAATTCACACACTGCACACATACCGTGATATGCACCTTTGTCGAAATCGAATGCGCTGTGCAACCTGATAAGAGGATGCACAGCAACATGAGGCTAATTATCCTGAGCAGCATATTTCAAGTTATCCGCTACACGATTCGTCCAGCCCTTTCCGTATGTTGTCCATGTTGAAAGTGATGTATAAAACTTCAATCGTTCGGCCGTTAATGAAAGCAGCACATCATTCAGATCGAGTGCATTCACTGCTGCAATTGTTTTAGGTCCAATCATGCCATCAGCAGTCACACCCGCAACCTGTTGAAGTTCAATGATTGCTCGTTTCTTCCCCGCATTAATTGCAAAGTCCCAAAGCTGAAAAGTAATAGCTGAATGCAGACCGTGACCGCCTAATTTATCCCACCAGTCTTTTTTATAAATCTCTTTAGCTTGGGCTAATGTGATGTTTTTAATATCAAGACTTGGGTATGTGTTAGCAGCTAAGCCGAACTTTGTGCCTTTTAAAGTACCTACCCCAACCTTGCCGTCAGTCCAGTTCCCTGGATCACGCTCATCATTACTGTACCCACCTTCATGGCCAATCAATCGTTGAAAGGCTTGATCAAAGGTAATCGAATTTGTGGGCAGTGTGGCAAAGCCTAATAGTTTAGGTACAGGATGCACTTCAGGCTGCTTTTTCAAACGTGCAAGAACCATGGCTACACCAACAAACATCCCCAACCACTCAGCAAGGTTTTCAGGGATCTTATTTTTAAGCTCCTGTGGGATTACGTTCCACACACCTAAAAACTGCTCAGATAATAAAATCAAGGCATAAAAAAAGGCGCTTGCTGCGCCTACTTGTACTGACTTGAGTTTCCAAGCCTGTTGCCAATTTTCAATTAATTTCATTTTACTTTCCTTCAAGTATTAAAAAACCGCCCTAAGGCGGCATATCATTTGGTGCGTTATTTCTTCAAATCTTCTCTGGCTTCTTTAAGCTCTTTAACTACTTCAATAATGGTCTTCCCCTCCTGTTTATTGATGAAGTTAAACGTCCACCGCACAACAGCCCAACCCGGCAACCCACATACAAAGAAGAAACCGCCTAAAGCAATCATCCCCCAAATATCCGTTACCCACTCATGAAGCCCCCATTTCACAATAATGAAAGCTCCACCAGTCAGACTGGATACAACCGTGCAAATCAAACCCACTGCCCACTCTTGTGGTGAGCGTGGCAAACGCATCATGATGACAACCGTTGCAACAAGTGCTATCGCTAAAGTGACCATAATTGCTGCACCGTAGAACTTTAAAAACGCAGCAAAACCACTTGTGGACACTGGTTCCATTTATTTCCCCCCCTAATTTTTGGTAATAAAAAAGCACCCTATTGGGTGCTATAAGCTGATATTTAAATCCGTGGTGTTGTAGATCCGCCATTACCAATTGCAGTTGGTAAGATTTGAAACATTGAGATTTCACCATCAAAATCTCTTGACTTATCATTAGAACTATTACTATTAAACTCAGAACCAATTGTCAACTTTTGAGAGAGCGGTGTGTAGCTCATATTCTGGGTAATGGAACCACCAAGTAAGTTTCCGTTTACGTAGAGCCTCCAAATCATATTTTTTCGCTCTAATGAAAATTCAGTTTCTTCATTAAATTGATATGCTGAACTCCATGTCTTATCGATTATATTCCCCGCTATATCAGATCGCCAAATAAGAAAATTGATACCGTTTGGCACTGCGTAAATACACCAGTTTTTTGCACCGCTTCCTTCCATTCGAGTTGTAAATAAAACTCGGCGATCTGAAGCAAAGCTTGAAATTTTAGCTTTAAATCTGATCGTCACATCTTCACTATTTGAAAAATGAAATTTATCAGAATGCGGTGCATCGACTCTTTGCGCACTCGATCTAACAAGCTTTAAAGCATTATTTGAAATTGCTGCACCGTTTCTTGCAGTCCAAATCGTGCCAAAATCTTCATTTAAATTTTCTTTAAATTCTGACCACACTTTTGGCGGAGATTGTAAGCAATACGCTAATTTTTGAGAGCTGACTTTTTCAACTAAACTCTTAATTGAGCTGATCACAATATATTTTTTTCTTCCGATATGTATATCAACATTGTCCACATAAGTCCGTACATCACCAGCCAAAAAAGCCTTAGGAACAGGTAAAGCATTTAGTTCAATCGGTGTTTCAGAGCAGTAATAACGCTGCTCATCAACAAAACCATCCAAGCTCCAATTCAATTCTAAGCGATTGGTTTCATCATTCTTAAATTCAACAATAAGATTGTAAGGAGGATCAAACATAACCTCAGTTCTTACATGGATCTCTTCACTAAACTCTTCAATTGAATCCCGAACAACTCCAATGCGATAGTAATAGTCGTTGTTTGGCTCAGTAGTTAAATCTTCATAGTACATTGTTGATGACGTACCAATCGGTTGCTCTAAATTTTCTATAGCGGTTGAAACTGAATTTCTATAAATATTGAAATAATCAAAGTGCCCAAATTGAGCAAACTCAAGTCTTACACCTGCCATTTCTATACCTCAATTTGAATCACATCACCGAGTGGTGCGAATCGTTTGATCTCGCCATCAGAGACAAATACAGTTGCGCCCAAGTTATAACGTGATGAACTGGTCACCAAATTTAAACCTGAGCCCCCAACCACCAAGACTTTATAGTTTGGATGATCCACACTGGTAATGGTTCCTACGAACTCAGGGGTTGTAGGAAGTAAATCAATTAAACGCTGTAATGCATTACTCACGATTGACGCGCTCCACTTTCACTATTTGATTGACCAGCGCATGACTGAACGAGACGCTAATACTATCTACAATGCCCCACCATTCCGCATTAAAGGCAAGGATTTCTCCAGGTACACACTCACCCACTTCAGGGGAAATCGGCATGCTATAGGTGTGTGTTTCAATCATCCCCGCTTTGGCGAGTTTAGCCTTACCATAAGCCCCCATGCTGACATGGTTAAACAGTGGATTATTTTCAGGTTGAAGTAAGGTGTCCGCACTTGTACCGGTACGTTTCACTTGAGCCACTAATGCTTTACGATCGTTGGTCAGCGTGATGCCGTTGTAATCGGGATAGATTTGATAATCTGTGGATTGACTTACCACCGCAGATTCAGGCAACAAGCGATCATATTCAGCGATCGATAGCACATCCCAAAATGTCTTTTTGTAAAGCGGTTTAATGGTCAGTGTATTGCTGCCCTTTTCGCTATAAATAAACCCACCACCGCTTTCAACCACCATTTTGATCGCATCAATCGGCGCTAAATTAGAATAACTCAAACATTCACGCTCAACGATCCAGCCCAGTGCATCTATCAGTTGCCAGTTCAACACCGTATCGCTAAACACGCGATCAAGCTCTGCTTGGCATAACTGGACTGAGGTTCGAACATTCTCTTGTAAGAATGAGCGTAAAGGCGCTGTCGGTCCTGCAAGGAGTGCAGTTTGACTGCGACCAATCAAGGTGTAGGTATCTTGGGCGAATTTACGAGAACGTCGGCGGTTCTCAAGCAACATCTGATGCTCGGTACCATTCACGATAATTTTTAAAATCACAGGTTGGCCATTGATGGGTTCAAGTTTGCCAATCTCAGCAGCCGGTACAGTCAAACTATAGGACCAACACCAGCAGCTGCGATCGGTACTGTAATTCCCATCATAGACTTCAATTTTTATGCCATTATCTAAGCGAGTCACAGATAAACTATTCAATATGTACCACCAATTACGATTCGGAATGCCTGGTATGCAATCATCTGCACCGAAGTTAAGAACAACATCATGCGAATCCACCTCATGACATAGACATATAAACTCAAGATCCCTTGTACCTTCATACTGAGGAGTTTCAGGCTCTGGCCACGGCTCAATGGGATGCTTACGATAATGTAGGGACTTAGCCTTATCCCAAGGGATTTCATCTTGTGTGACCAGCTCCAGCCCTTTGTCCCAATCGAAGCTGAATCGCTTTTCAAACACATGCGCGACTTGGTGTGAAAACGAGATATTGCGGCGTTTGCGGATCATTTCTTGATGTGCCAATTCACGATTCAATTGAATCTTGATTGACTCATCAAAATACAGATCACGCGTAATTCGAATCTTCAGGTTTTCTTGCCAGGATACTCTTTGGTTTCGACTGAGCTTTATTCCCTGGTTAAATGCAGCATGAATAGATTCAGATAAAGTTAAACCGCGATCAAAGCCAATCTCATTCCTATGACTGATCACCAAGCCTTGATCAAAAAAAAGAGCCTCATTCGAGACTCTTAAAATTGACTTCTGCCACGCCATTCCTCTAAAACCAAGTAGAGATTTACTCTTTTTAAAATGACTACCAAACCTACGCTCAACGCCCAACTGATGATTAATATCCTGAAAGCCAGTTGATAGTGAATTAAGCCCACAGCTTATGTAAGCATCAACATAACCACTATTGTCTACAGGTTGAAGATTTAGGCCTGTGATTTCAGAGATAAAACCAGTATTCAGTGTGGCTCTTAGGTAATTTGCAACCAATTCAGGATCGTAAACAACATGAAGGTCATATGGCGCAGTTAATGCGCTTGGCTCAACAATATCAAGATAAGATGCTGTGAGCGAATACGGTTCCTTGTGCTCATAATTGTCGCTCATAAGACACCTAAATCACTGGTTTTAAAATTATAGAATCAAGCCGTTGTGTGGCACCCATTACGATCTCATAGCTATTCAAAATAATATCTACACCCATTTCAAAATCAGCGACAACCTCACCACTGGCATTAAATAATCTTGCCCAAACAACTGTTCCAGATTTAAGCGCAAGTGCGTCGTTGGTTGGTTTGAGTTCAATGCTGTCTTCGTTTAGTCGATTAAAACAAGGTTTTGGCAATGTTAGTGTTGCCAGTTTGGTCGTATCGTCTGCCGGAACTAATGTGCTTTCAGGTTTTGCAGACTCATAATAAACAAAGGAAGCATTTCCGCTTCCCAGGTCAATAAAATCAGCCAATGCTCGCAGTTGTGCAAGCCCAGCTTTGAGCGATGGTGTAATCATTTTGGCACCACATTATCTTGAATGACTGCGTTGTAGTGCTGATTTTGATCAAAGGCCACAATAAAAGTTTTTAAGTCAGTAGTAAGACCTGCGAATTGATATTCACAATTTGCATCTGGCTTTCTTACAGCAAGTGGGCTTAGATTTGCTTTGCTGAACAAAACCACCAGTGCATTTTTATATTTCTTTCCTAGTTTTTTAGTTGAACCGCGAATAGAAGCAACCGAATTCATTCCAATTAAGGCACCTTGCAATAAATTCCCGCTATTGAATACCTTTCTTCCACATGGCTTCATCATAGCTCTCCTAGGTAAAAGCAAATTCCACCAACAGATCTAAAAATAGATAAAGAATCATAAACATACATCGAATTTTCAGATATAAACGGTGATGTATTTACACTCCCGAGTGCTTTTCCAGAATATGCAATATGCTTAAAGGTTCCTCTCAAATATGTATCACTATCAACAAGAGGTATTTCTAAGGCTGCAACATTATTCTTATAATAATCTGCCCCACCAGAAGCATAGGATGGCATCAACGGAATAGCCCACTGACTATTTGATATTCTCCTGAGTGCATCAAATTTAGGTAGCTGTACACTTGCTTCATTGGCTCCAAACATAAATGGGTGTGTACCAGTATCACGGGCTTGATTGGCATAATAGAGTCCATTATTTGCAGTATTTATTCGGGTATAAGCTGCTAAAAACCATGGTGGCACAACATCATCGGGTAATGCTGAATTGAACAGCCCACAGCCACATAAAATTTTATCAACACTACCAGCTGTCATGGATCGATCTAAGTAAAAACAATCCTGATCACCGATTAGAGTAAAGTTTCTAGCCCCATTATGTGGAATTAAAGACTCACCATCGCCACCCATAACATAGTTACCATTATTGGCGTAATGCCATCGTGACCAACCTCGGATTACATCACCGCTTGTTCCATTGATTTCCCAGTTCTTTGTAAGGTTGGCAGTATCCATGGGTAACTGAAGAACTTCTGGGTTCCTGAAGTCATCAATATGATCCATATGCTCAAGCAACCCCACCATGGCGGATTTTGCATATGCTGAACTATAAACTCCACTCACCCCATCAAGACTTGTTAAGCTTTCATCAACACGAATATAAGGGTGCCGAGCTGTAGGATTTTTAGCACGATAAACTCGCTTAACATCATTTGCATCTCTGAAAACCATGTCATAACCTAATGATGCTAATTTGCTTACACCTTTTGTCGTAACCGCGGTTTCAACAATCGTGTTTTGAGGTTTTAGAATTAATTGTGTAGGACTTGGTATTCCTTTGATTCGATACTTTTGATTAAGGGAGACTGGCTCAAAACCTGCAAGCTCAACAACTTGTAATAGCATGGCCTTATGAGGGGAAAATAAGGTTAGATGCACATCACCCTGCTCATCAATTGAAGCTGATGTCACACTAGGCAGTTCAACCCCATTTACCAGACATGCATCCAAAAGACGGATCATATCACCCCAGTTGTTATCAAGAACCAAGCCATTCAAATGGCTAAAATACTGAACATCTACATCTGTTGCCATAAGCGAAGGTCCATAAAAAAGACCGCAAAAGCGGTCTTATTGAAATTAAGAACTAAGTAACTCGGTCTATATCACCGCGTAGCATAATCTGGAAAGAATCAGACAGCACTGTTGGCTCAGACTGCTTCACCGTACGAATCACCCAGATTGGGTGATTGGTTGCGATCGTATTAAAACGCAACGTATTTCCGCTCGCCCAACCACTACCCCAACCTTCTTTTTTGATGATGAAGTAAGGTGCGTTTGTGACTGGGTTGATTGGTGAGCAATCTTCTGTTGTTACACCAGTTTCAATCTGGCCAGAATATTCACCGATAACTCGGAATGCAGAGTTTCCTGTGAATACAATTGCCCAACGCTCTTGAATATTGCCCTGATTTGTAACCTCAATCGGATAAAGTGTGTCGTTGTAGTTGGCTGATATGGCAGCACCAACCGCCTCATCCTTCCACAAGTTATCCCATGTCGACTGTACAAACTTACGTGTGTAGCGAGACTGCATGTCTCCAATCACCAACACCGAGCCCACAATCGTATTTACTGGATCATAGTTGTGGGTCAGTGGTTTTGTGAAAGTCACTTGGCCATTAATTTTGACATCACGGACCAAGCCCATATCCTGATAGCGATACTTAGCAGTAAGTGGTCCAGTCAGATTACCTAAAGCAAAATCACCGTTTAAAGTCACTTTGCTGTAGTCATAATCAACCACATACATATCAAATGGAATTTTAATACCATCGGCATCTTCAAGTTCACACCAGGAGATCCGTGCATCATTCAATGGGTAGGTTTGACCAGCAATAAAATCAGGTAATTCCTGCGACTTACTCGCACTCACAATCCCAATTTCACCCGAACGGAAAATCGGTACCCGACCATCAATCGGCAAACGTACTGCAGATAAACCCAATAACTCAGCATCAATTGGGATATAGCTATAACCCACTGCACTGTATTTGATGGTTTCAGGCAGGACCATAATGGGCTTGTGAATCCACTGCTTGCCATCCCTGGTATATTCAAGCTCTGCCACATACCAATCCTGCGCCATAATTTCAGCACGGTTTGCAGAAGTCACTTCAATCTTTTCGCGAAAAACAAACTGACCATAACCCTGATCGTAGTTAAAAAAACCATCGCACTCCGCTGTATCAATCACACCAGATCCCGCTGGTATAATATTCAAAACACCACCTTCCACCTTTGTTGCTGACAAGGTTAAGGACTGCGCCCGGATCGGGATCATTGGTGCACGGTATGCCACTTGGTTGGTTTTTACACTTTCAAGCTGAGTTACTAAGGTCTCTATGGTCGGATTATTCGCACCACCTACATCCCAAGTGGATAACTCGACCACGCCATTTCCATAATGGATCTGGCCAGCTACCGTTCCCGCACCCGTGGTCACCGATGGGTTACGATACAGTGATCCAAGTTTATCGACATAGGTTGAGCTGGCTAAGGTAAAGCGAACCGAACCTGCAAGAATCTGCTCAGCAAAGCCTTCGGTTAAATCCGTTTTTAGGGTAGACCCAATGACAGTATCCGACCATGATTGAGCCGCTGAACTATCGCGATATGAGACACTCACTGTCACAGCAGTCGCTACTTCATTCAAGTTTAAAGTGTGCGTTTCGCTGGTGTTTTGATATTTGATCGTCATACCCAAAAGACCAGCTTCAATTGCCTCCTGCGAAGTATTGTGCGTGCCGTAGTAAGGACGCATGATCTTCTCGCGCTCAATCGCTTCAAGTGTAGTGCTCGGAGTGATACTCATCGTACGAGATGAATAGTTAATGGTGCCTTGTTGTTGCCCCTCACCATTGATTAAACGCCCTGTTGTGGCATCAATCGGCATATCGCGCAGTTCAACCTCACCCGTGTGGCTCATATACTTGACGGGTACACGTACTTTCACAGACTTGGGAATGAGTGCAGCAGAGCCATTGTCCAATTCAATTGAGATTGTCCCGTTAGTCGGTACCGCAGTCACCTGAACTGCTGACTTGGATCCTTTCTGGCCTGATACATTGAACGTGGTACCACCATTGGGTAACAAGGTTGGCATCAACTTGGCCACACCATCCGCATAATCAATGGTCCCTGTGGCATCCCCTGTGAATTGTCCCTGACCATTATCGGTTGCTGACTTGGCTACACCATTCAAAAGCCAGCCGACCGTTAAGCTTCCTGCCACAATCGAATCATTTACAGGGATCTCGACATAGGCTTTATTGATGGTTAATCCTGAACGCTCCTGAGCCGTGATCATATTGCTCCACGTTATCAGGATTGCACTGCCGACATCGGCGAGCTCACCTGTCGTTAATGACATGGTACCGGTATCGTAATCAATACTGCCTGAGCCAAATGACGAATCCCCACCGCGCAACTGCCCTGCACCATTGTCTCGAAGCGTGTAGACCTGATTCTGTACCAAGTACGACACTTGCAAACTGCCTGGTGATGGCAACGGGACCAAATTACGGATCCAGTTAAAACCGATGTTCTCTTGATTGACATAGATAAGATCGGATTCAACAGGTGCTGTTACTGCAGCTGCGGGCATAAAGTTAATCGTTAAGTTTGTAGTACCTGTCCCTGCGCTTGCGTTCCACACAATAGAACCATTTTGATAGTTGATGGTACCAATGGATGTACCGGCGGCATTTTTAAGTTCACCGCCGACATCGGTGATCGCGGAGCCAAATAATGTGAACTCTACCGATTTCGGCATGACGGATGAGCCGAGATACAGGCTCGACACAGTATTAATGATGACATTACTGAAAGTCTTGCTCAGTAAACCATTCTTGGCTTTCACCAAGGCCACAGAATCACCTGCAGCATTGATATTTACCATGGGGGTTTCAGTCTGCGCTGAAGGAACCAACTGCGTATAGACATCCTCTGCAACCACAGAGTAATCACCGACTTGTGCAGCTTCTTTAAGATTAGCACTGGAGTAATACTTCCCTGTATCCGCCACAATGGTGTCACGGATGATAGTGGTACTTTTTTCCCCGCTATACCATTGCTTCGCAGATAGCCCCACAAAATCAGCTTTTAATGCATCACTCAGACCATAAGTCGCAATCTTATATTCCACCTGTTTGCCGTCGACCATCACATAAGCCGTGCGGGTCGACACCTCAGTGATCCGTAGGTATTGCTCAATTTCTAAAGTTTTGCCCTCATTCGAGATCAACGCAATTGATGTGCCAATAGCGCTTTCCGCTTCCTGAGGAAACATGGCCACTTGTAGAGACTTCATGCCTTTCCAATGCGTGTCCAACGGTGTACCAGCAATCTGAGCACCTTTGGCATTATAGTTTTCAATGCGATTCTGCGCTTCTTTACGCTCATCCGTCCAGCTATCTGTACTGAATAACACGGCGGAAACATTGGGGTCTTGGGCATTCTGCGAGATGAATACCGTCGCCCCCATCAATGCATCGGTATCGGCTGTATCCACTGCAGCATAGATCTTTTGGATCGAAGTACGACCTGTGGTGCGATCCATCTCAGAAATATCATTGAACAGGTTATTACTTTGGCCGTCGATAATTTCACGGCCAGAGTATTTACCCCCACCATCATCAGCATCTGTACGGATGCGTTCTGACTCAAGGAGCTTTAAATTTTTGGTTTCAATTGGCATCGCTTACCTCAATGAATCGCATGGTAACGTTAAAATAAGTATCAAGTGATGTTGCTGGAGTGCCTTTAACTGTAGAGCTTTCCAGCGCACCGTCTTTATGATTCAAAATCACATTGAATACACGCTGGTCATGTGGCCATTCAAACTGAAGCGTGAATTGCTCCTGCAGGTTCTGCCATAAACGAAGCGTATTCAGGTCGCTCAGCTTGATCCAACCTTTAGTTTTATTGGCTGGCTGTAAGGTGATTGGTCGACCTGCTTGCTTACGCCCCTCTTGGATAATCAAGGCACCACTAATGGCATACTCCTGGTTCTGTTCAACGACAGACCAGTTTTCATCAGACCAAAAAAAACCATCCTCTAGTTGGATGGTTTCTCCTGTAGTTTTACGAATTAACTTCATTACATACTCCGTTTAAGCATTTCAAATTCACGAAGCATCTCTTCAACACTATCTACGGCTTCAGGCGTACCTTGTAGCTCTGCTGCTTTACCACCAGATTGCAATTCAAGCACTTTCTTTTCAGTCGGTTGCATGTTTTCAATTCCCTGTATATCGAATGAAGTCGCAATAAGTGGCGCATCAGGCACGGCAGAGATTTGCTGAGTTGAATCACTACTATTCGACAGTAATGAAGCATTAGCACCACCTGTACCACGTGCTTGTGATTTGGCATTCAGCTCATCGGTACGTGCTTTCATCTTGGCCTTGAAATCATCCCAATGGTCATTGGTAGCCTGCTGCTCAGCACTGATCTCAGGTTCTTCCCGTGCCGTAGATTGGCTAACTTGACTTACAGTGCGCTGAGTCTCGATTGCAGCCTGCTGGATCTCACCCAGTTTAGTAACTGTGGCTTTGCCAGTAGCATCCAGTTGGACTTGTAGACCAAGACTTGCTGCTTTTGCCTGAGCAACAGCAATTTTGGCCTTATCACCAGTTGCAATGGTTGAATCCAGCATCAGCTTGTACGCTTGCTGAATACCATCAGCAGTTGCCTGACCACTTTTGCTAATCACATCAAAATTAGCCTGTGCTGATTGTGCTGCTGAATCTAACTGTTCTTGAGTTTTAACACCCATGGCATTAAAAGCAGCTTGTGCTGGGTTTAGGATCTCAGGTAACTGTGCCGCTTTTTGTTCGATCTTACTTAAACCTAGAGCAACCTGTTCCCCTGCAATCAATCCCTGCTTACCGAACTCAATCAGCGCACTTTTAGCGTAATCAATTTCAGCTCTGGTTTGGGCTGAGTCAATAGCCTTATTGAGATTTGCACTTAAAGCTAAACCAGTATCAATCCCTTGGGCTTTGTAGGCTTCAAGATTGCCAATAATGACTTGGATGTCGTTATTAGCAGACTGGAATGTACTTGAAAATGCACCTTTAAGTTGCTGGGTTTCTAAACCTGTTCGCCCCAATGCAGCTTTCATTACCGCTTCTGTGACTGCGGCAGATTTAGCGGCTTCTTGTGCAGTTCCAGCAAAGGCAGCTTTAGCATTGGTTTGAAAAACTAAAAGGTCCTTACCATCTAGTGCAGCAACCAGCCTTGCTTGCATCTCCTCAGATGTAATTTTTCCCTGTTCGCGAAGAAGATTAAGACTTGTGACAGCATCATTGATTCCCTTGGTTGAATCAAATTTCATAGCACCAGAAATTTTATCAAGGGCCTCTTTGGTTGGTGCTCCTTTCTTGATTAGCTCATCGAACTCCTTGACTAACTTTTTAGACTCTTCGGTGAGCTGGTATGTTTTATCGCGTGCTTTGTCTGCGGCATCAGCAAAGGATTTTTTTACCTCCGCCACAGCTTTTGTCTGTGCCTCTTCATTCGCTAGTTGAAACTCAAGTTTTTCGGATGCTGAAATAGTATCTGTGTATTTGAGTTTTACACCATTTGCAGACTTCTCTAGGTTATCAAAAGCAATAGTTGCCCTTTCAACCCCTTTGGCAACCCCCTCACCAATGGCTGTGCCAACAGGCATAAATACTGTTGGAATTAACACCCCTACAGCTGTTACAGCAACACCTAGCGCACCTAAACGACTAATTAAGGTCATCACAGATCCGCTGGCAGTAGTTGCAGTTGTAGCAGCAACGGTTGTATTTGTAGCTAATTGGGTTTTAGCGGCAGCTGCTGAGCGTGTAGCAGCAGCATTTGCAAGTTGAGCTTGTGTGTTAGCAACCACAGACGCTGTTTCTTGAGTTATCGCAACTTGTGCTGCTTTTACTCCTGCAGCCTTATCAAGAAATACGTTGGCAATGTTTAATGCTTTATAAGCAATAAATGCCTGACCTGCCAAAATAAGAGTTGATACAATTTGATCGAGGTTTTCTGATACAAACTTAATAGCATTAGCAACTCTTTCACTTGCACCAGTTGCAGAATCCGCCTCACCTATATACAAGGTCCAAGCAGTCTTAAGATTCTCTATTGACTGACCTATTGTGACAGGCATTTTCCCAAATTCAGCATTTAAGGCTTTGGATTGACTTTCAAGTGCCTTAACAATCACTTCGGATGTAAGCTTTCCTTCACCCGCCATTGCACGTAACTTACCAATATTTACGCCCAAGCCATCTGCAAGGGCTCTTGCTAAGCGTGGAGCTTGCTCCATCACACTATTGAATTCTTCGCCACGAAGAACTCCTGACTGCAAGGCTTGGTTAAATTGATAAATAGCAGCCTCATTTGATGCTGCAAGACCACCACCAACAATCAGTGATTTATTAACTAAATCAGTTATTCCTAAAGCTCGCTCCTGCGAATAACCCAGCTGATCGGTTGCACTTTTAACCCGCGTAAATAACTCTGCAGTAGCAGTAAGATTTGAGCGAGTTTCAATTGCAATATTTTTTACACCCTCAAAAGCTTCTGCGAAGTTCCCACTTTTAGAGGTTGCAAGATCAATCCTTGCTTCTAAAACCTTAAATTCATCAGCAGTTCGGCCAATATCCATTAAGGACATGCCAATTCCAAGTGTAGCCATTGCACTGGTTAATGCTGTATAACCAGTTTTTAAGCCTTGAATCTCCCCACTAACTTGCCTTACTAGTGCCTCATTTTTTTGGAGTTCCGCATTTGCTTTACCTAATTCAGCATCCAGCTTGCTTAATTCAGGGGTAATGAGACTTAGTTCTGATTTGAATGCGCTAAATGCCTGATCAGCTTGCTTGACCTCTCTTTCTAACGAGTCGATCTGTTGCTGAGCAATTCGAATATCTTCGGGCGTGGCTTTGGTCTTTGAAAATTCTTCAAGTTTAGTTTTTGCAGTAGCTAAGTTTGCTTTAAGAAGATTTAATGATCGTACGGAGTCGACTCCAAACTTCTCAAAACTATCTGAAGTACCTACAACACTTGTACCTGTGCTCTTAATAATCTCGGTTGTTTCATTAAGCGATTTAATTAAAGTTGCTGCGCGTTCGCTGGCATTTTTTGGAATGATGTTTCCAATTTCTGCACCAGTATTTTTGGCAGTATTTGCTACATCCTGTAGTTCGCTACCAAGTTCGCCCAACTCACCTTTTACTTGTTCAGCTTTTTTTGGCAAGTCTGTTGGTATGATTTTACCAATCTCTTTTGCGGTTTCAGCACTTGTTTGCTTTAATCTTTCAGCTTCACTTCCAATGGTTTCAAATAGTTTTTTACTAACATCTTTGGATTGTTTAGCTGCAGCAACAAGGCCTTTACTATCGCCATCCATGATTAATTTGAAAGTTAAATTTTTACCAGACATGGCGACCTCAAATTTCAGGCATTAAAAAACCCACCAATCGGTGGGTTTGAAGTGCTTATTTAAATCATTTTTGAACTATTCGATTCACAACATAAAATCGCTTGCCATTTTTACAATCAACGAATGAGGCAATTTGGTCTGGATAGTTACTTTTCGTGCTTGAATGTCCAACATACTCAACTAAATCACACTCAGGGAGTTTCGAAACAAGCTCTGCTGAATCTTGATCGTGTTTTTGTATTTCAATTAGACCTTGTGTACCAACCTGCTTAAATAGCTTCGGGTATGCCTCAGGCGTATAACTCTCGATAGCATTCACATCAATTTTAGGATTATTCATTAATTTTACCTCGATAAAAAAGCACCCTAGGGTGCTTTATAGTTTCCATCTTTGGAGCCTTTGCAAACTGCTTGAACTTTATCCAAAACCAACTCACCACTACTTGTAATAGGGTGCTGTTTAATTGATTGGTAATATTTAATGCCATGCAACATACAGCTCGACTCGTAATCTTGCTGTGTTAGTTGGGGTGGTGGTGCGTCCTTATTTTTATAAGCATTAATAGCGGCGTTTGTTAAAGCATATAAAGCTACTACAACAATTCCACCAATAACCCCCAATACACCTAGCACTAATAGATCCCCTAAATCCGAGGGTTTGTTGCTTGCGCAAGCACGAGATGGTGTAACTAAATCACTGCCACAATTCTCACAAACACCCACCCCAGTTCTGCGCCAGATCTCGTAAACAATAGCTGGTAAGAAAAAGAAGAATGCTAAAACTAACGTGATTAGAAAATTACCACGATTTTTCGACCATCCTATATGACCACAGTTATTACAGCTAATACATTTATTTGCCATCCAACCCTCAACGACGTTCCCAAGTAATTTTAGATACGCGACCTTCACGAACGGTTACGGTATAAATCTCGTTTCCAACTTCATAAATGTAATCTGTCACTGAGATCGTAGTATTGTTGCCAGTATCAACTGTATAAGATTGTTGATGAATAGGCTTTCCTGCTTTAATTACTAATGAGCCAACCGAATCGCCAACTTGAACAATATCACCGCCTACACGGAAACTGCGAGTTTCAGCAGCCATGACCGAAAATGATGTGACTAATAACAAGCCAGCAAGTAATTTTTTCATGAATTTACCCCTCGTTATAATTGGGTAAATCATAGCGTGATCAAATTCACAGCACAATGTGAAAGTTACTGTTCTTTCTCAAGGCTCTTAATGAATTCATTGAACTTCTTATTGATAGCATTCTGCGCCCGAGTTGCAATCGCTAAATTACGCATCTTCATACGCTCAGCTTTTTGAGCCGCTTTAAGATAGTGTCGGAATGAACCGTAGCTCATTTGCATGATGCTTTCATGTGAGTGGCCATTGGATACGAGAAGCTGAAATACATCAAACCAACTACTCTTTTTACGCGGATCTACATCATCCCGGTGTTTAGGTTTCGGCTCGGAAAAAAATGTGTCATTCACTTTAATGACAGTATCCAATAACAAGACATTGAGTGAGCCCTCTTTCTTAAATAGATCGATGACCTGTTCAATGTTGTGTTGCATACAATGGGCTATCAATTGAGTCGATTCAAATGGATGAGTATCAAAAATCTTTTGTGTAGTTTCATCTGGATGATTATTCAAAAAGTCTTTGATGACCTGCGCTGCACCCGACCACTCATCAAAGTTATTCATCTGCAGCTGGTGCACCGATAGCTCACCAACTTTGACAGGTCGATTTGAAGCGATAAAAAAATCATTCATTGAAATACCTTAGCTAGTGCCACAAATGCATTAATGATGTTTGAGAGTTGCCAGATAAAAATACCCATCAAAATGGCACCTGTTACTTTCCAATAACCATGTTTTTCCATTACAACCTCTACTTTTTGTAAAACTACTGCTATAATTTCAACCACAAGTTTCTTTCCCTTGCTTTTATCTGGCGGGTGGAAATAAAAAGCCCAACGATTGCAGTCGCTGGGCTTTTGCTTTTTATGGGCACAAAAAAAGATGCCTAATGCATCCTATTTAAGTGCCTGTATGTGTTTATGCTGCTTTAGGGATTTGGGTGTAGTAACCGTATAAGCCAAGCGCACCATCTTTGTCTTTGGTCAGATCACCTAAGGCATCACCACTGATTTCGTATGAACCAAATTCTTCATGAATTAGGCCAAAGCTCGAATCGGGCGATTTAATTGTACGGTGCAAAGCTAAGAACACTTTGTCTTTGCTGATCTTATCAATACCTTCAAAGAACAATGCATATTCAGCACCGAAATCAGATGCGATCGTAGTATGTGTCACGGCGCCAGTCGTATAACCAATCACAACTTTTGGCAGATCATCAAGAAACTCGATAGTGCCATAAACCGCATCTAGCTTATATTTCGTTGATTCAATAGGAATTGGTGTTGATGCACCATCAGTCACTGTTGGTAGAGTTAGATTAAAACCATCCAGTTTAATCTTCTGACCTTTGGTGACTGCACCTAAATCATGGTCAGCTACGGTTTTGGTCGCTACAGCTACATTTTTACCCGACAGGATATATGCCAGGTTATCTGCATCAACTTGCTCAAGTGTGCCACTGAACGAAACCGCAGTGGTGTTGTATAGCACTAAATCGGTCGTATCATCACCTGACATTGACTCGGTATGTTCGATCTTGTCAGCTGTGATTTCAAGCGTAAAGTCAGGAATGTTGCCGAGTTCACGCATGGCACCAACAACGCCTTCAACAATCGGGGCAAGGGAGAACTTACCGCGCAATGAAATGTACTTCTTAGCCATTCGCAGGCACCTCTTTTGTTTTTGGTTTAGCTTCTGCTTTTACCTCAGGCTTGATTGCTTCAATCACGCCATCCTCTAAAAGCTGTTTAATTTTTGCTTGTGGTAAATCGCCCACAATTTGACCGTTAACCCATGGACCAATCGGCTTTAAGGCTTTGTATTGCATTTTCATAAGGTTCCTTAATCAGGTTCGGTTTGAATGAATAGCTCGGACTCTAGAACCACCGTTGAGTAGACACAGCTTTTAGAAATGTCTTCTTCGGTGTTCATATAAATCAGTGGCTCGGCACTAGATTCAGGTTCCCAGCCACTCAGTTTTTTGATGATCTTAATGGTTAGATCACCAGCCATATCAAATGCTTTAGAACCATCTGTCACTTGTGATGCGGCATGCTTACAACACGCTGTGACTTCCCAGACCACTTTCAGCTTAAGTGCATCACCCTTACTCACCACTCCTGCGCTTTTGGTACGGCGAAAATTAACTTGGATGTTGGGGGTGACTTGGGATAGCTCAGTCGTCATGCCGAGATTCTTAGGGGTATAGATTTTCTTTACACCCCATTCATCCATGAACTGCTCGAGGCGCGCTACTATTTCATCTCGTACCGCATATAGATTTTCATCGCTCATCTAGCACAACATCCTCAACAATGTTTAATAAATCCTGCTCGTCATCTACAGTTAAACCCAACCAAGCACGTGCAGGCATTTTCACGGTATAAGCACCAACGGTCACATCTTGAGCAAAGTTAGATCGTGTTTGACGAACAAAACGATTACCGACAACACCGGTCTTTTGGTTCTGTCGGAAGTAAACCGTGCTTTGACGTGCCTCATGTTTGATTTCACCGCCAAAGTGATGGATCGCACCATACTCAACGTCTGTACCAGCCTCAAAACCATTGCTGATGTTGTTGTTGGTGATAGAGTTCATTAGTCGCGATGTGTCACGAAGCGTGGTACCGCCTTGGCGCATCACCCTTACGGATAATGGCCACTTGCCGTATAAGCCCTCCCCGCGTGACCAGCGTTCGCGGATATTCTCCACCAAGGCTGCACCCATGCGCTCATAAAGTCTGGACTGACGCTCTTCAACGTCAGCATACAAACTTAGAGCTTTTGAGATCGCTGAGTCACCATCGGCACGGATTTCAATTAATGTGCCTGGCATGCATCACCTCACTTAATGCTCGGCATTTTTCCAAGGACATCATCACCAAAAACACCACCTGTATAAGTCGTGCCTACTGGGGCTGTAGATGGTTTGTTTTTAGGTGCATCGTCGATAATTTCTTTACTCTGCTCATCGATGATTTGCAGATCCGCTTTCTTGTCTTGGACGCGTTTTAAGAAAGCAATCGCATCGTCATAAAGCTTGGTGATATGCTCCAGAGGATCTTCAGTGTAAAGACGATAACGTGCGATATCACACGCTATACGTTTTAAGTTGGAAGGTACACTTGCGAGTGGCAAAGAATAACGGCTACCGATGTAACCGTTAATTTCTTCCTCTGCATCCTGCAGTGCGACTTGTACAACATCAACAGGATCTGCCCCACCTTCACGCCCCAACTTAAGATCATCAATTACCTGCGCACCAAACCGTGTTTTTAAATCAGCTTCAGTCGCGTACATGGATCACCCTACTTATCAGCTGTAGCTTTCTTGGCTTCGGTGGTGGCTTTCTTTAAAGCAGCTTCAGTTGTGGCTAAAGCCTTTTCCAAGCCTTCTAATTTCTTTTGAAGCTCTGCCACTTCTGCATCGGCTTTATCTTTACCCTCAATAAGGATTACCTCATTTGCTTTCAGCTCTGCCACTTCTGCAGCAAGGCTTGCAAGCTGGGCAGCAGTACCATCGGCCTTAGGTTGTTCTGGAGCTTTTTCTTCTTCAATAGCTCCAGATGCTAAAAGGGCCTGAAGTTGTTTATCTTCAAGCCCTTTGACTTCTTGCCCTGGTCGGTAGTGACCTAGGGACTGTTTTGCAATGTACTTTGGCATGCTATTTTCCTTATACAAACCCACGACCACCAACAAGACCGTTCTTATTGTTAGGGACTGCAAGTGGTGATGATTCAGCTAACATTTGAATGCTAGATGGGTTCTTTTCCTGCCATTGGCTTAGGTAAAATTCTAAAGCTTGGCCAAATGCTTCTACGTTCTGCAATGCACAATGTGCAATCCAACCATTTGCATCTGAGATTAAGCCAAAGAAGTCTTCAGGAATGAATCGCTCTGATTGACCACCACCAATGCTGTGCTTAACGTCATACGTCCAGAATTCAATATTATCAACAGTGCCACGGAACTGAGGTTTATCAATCTGATCAAATGTTGGTGTGAGTGGTACGTTAATACCAGCATACGGTGCAATAAACTTTTCTTTAAACTCTGGGTCTTTAATCAAGGTGTTGTACACCTTCGATGTCGTCAGAGCCATACTTGGTGATGTGCCTGAATGCTCCACAGACAAATCAATCATAGATTGAATATCTTTGACAGGTGTAGCACCAGCTTGCCCCCACTTGATTAATGGAGCGAAATTACAAGCAGCGTTGCGCTCGTAATCTACTTCATACATTGGAAAGTCTGCAGAAGCGAAAGTTGTCTTGCCATAAAGCAAAACATCACGCGCAATCAGCAATTTACGGTTTTCAATAGACTGACGCAGATATACAGCCTTTTGTGCTTGGTCAATCAAAAGAAGATCAGCGTCACTTAAACGATTTGAACCAGTTGCAATGACACCGAATTTTCGCAATTGACTAATCAAAGCAGTGTTTTGTACTTCACTCGGCATAACCGTCATCATTGGCTTTAAGTATGCAGGTTTAACGAAGTTCACTTTGCCTGATTCCCCAACTTTAATCTGTCGACCTGCAGCCGTCGGGGTCACAAATGGTGCTAATGGAGTAGCTGTATTTAATTCACCAACTGGCACTTCTTGTTTCGTGTACGAAACACGTTGTGGGAAGAAGCGATCCATTAGCCATGTATCAACTTTCTGGGTTGTATCAGTAAGAAGTACCAACTGTGGTACATCCAACAATTCCACAGGTGCATTTTGAAATGTAAATGTCTGACTCATGAATTAATTCCCTGATAGTTTACGAAGTTCGATTTTGTTGACCAATGCCTGTGCACGCACAGCATCGTACTGACCAACTGTTAATGGGGTACCGTTTACAGTCACTACAGCAATATCAAATGCACCTTGCACATAGATCGGCATTTCTAGACCATTCGCTGCATGGTAGGTTGCTTGCTCTACAGTCATATCTGTATTTGCAATCGCATTCCAATCACCTACCGATCCTTCAGTGACTGTAGGGTGATCCGCTAAGTTATTTGTTCCAATCTTGAGCAGATCACCACGCTTATACGCTGTGGCCGTTTTTACTTTTGCATTTTCTGTGCGAACACCATCCCCAACTACAAGTTGTGTTGTGGTGATTGTTTGAGTAATTGTGCTCATTAATTTTTTGCTCCCTGTTGAGCTGCAGCAAATTGGTTAAATGCCTGATCAAGTGCTGAACCTTGATTACCGCCTTGCCCTTGCCCACCCTGACCACCTGTAGCTTGGTGACTAAACAAATGATTAAGGTGTGATGGAATTTGTTGCTGTTGTTGGCCAGCTGCTGGCTGAGTACCTGCTGAGAATTGACGAAGTTGTTTAGCTGAGAATGCAAATGCAGAGTCATCTAATGCCTTCATCTCGGTAATATCTTCCGCGCTAAACTCTTTGCCCAGATCTTTACCTAAAGCGGTAATTTCTGCTTCACGCTTTGCTGCAGCAAACTGCTTGTTTTGGGCTTCAAGCTCAGAGTTTTTAGTCTCAAGCTCTTGAATACGGGCTTGCGCCTTTTCTAATTCGGTCACGTCTGTGTCCTCTGTAGGTTGATTTGCTGTGCCGGGTTTTGCTGAGAAAGCATTTACCGACGTTGTTCGATCCGCACCTGTAGAGCAGATCGTAAATTCACGGATACGGTTGTTTCGAAATACTGCGACTGGCCCTGTGAATGTCTGTCCATTCACAACCACATTCACCCCTTGCCCCACTTCCTCAACAGATCCGGGATCAATGAACATGGACATCTGAAACGGATAACCATCATCTGCGTCATCTACTACTTCACGTGCTTTCGCATTGCGTAGAAAGTCGCCAGTCACTGTGATGTTTTGATTGATACCAACTTCTTTCACCACACCGACACGGCTGGTACTGAAGTGCTCTTCTAGTAAAGGTGTTGGGGTTGGAATCTCAATTCCTTCAAGATCGAAAACAACACCATTTCGACCCCAAAACCAATGACCATCAACACGACCACCACCATAAGCCGTGCCTTTAAAGGTTCGCTTCTTATCCCCTTCAACCTGAGGAACAATGTCCACGGCGGATAGTGAGAATAGGTACTTGCCCTGCACTTCATTAAGTTCAGGCATTTTCATGCTCCATAAAAAAAACCACCTACAAAGGTGGTCTTGAATGTTTGTGTTTTAAATACTGTGGATTAAGGCTAAAAGCTTCTCTTCAGTATCTTTAGTGTGGTCATAAAATACTGATCTTTCATTCTTAAGAGCTGATGCCAATGTATCAATGATTCGCAGCTTCTCCTCAAGTGAATAATCTTGCTTAAGGATAGCTTCTGAAGTATTACTATCCGCTGATGCGTTACTCCCATTAGACTCAACACCTAAAGCCACATTTCCATTTGACACATCTGAACTTTGACATAAAGCATTTGATCCAAAGTCACGCCCCATTGAATGGCAGCCGTCTTTATCAACTTTTAAGGCACCTGTTAAAAATAATCGTAACTGTTGCTCTTCTTCTGCAGTTTCAATTTTTAATGTCCGGATGAACTTAGGTAGCTTCGCGCCTTCTTCAACCACGACAGAGTTTGAATCATCAATACCTATTACACGCATTTTATTTTCCTCAATAAAAAACCGCCCATTAGGCGGCTTCAGTTAATTTTTAATCATGGTTTCTTTGGTGGTCGAGATAAAACGCAGCACATGGCTCGTACAAGATTATTCACTCTTGAGGGGCTACCAATCACAACTACTTTTTTCCCGCATCCGCATGGCGAATAACCATTACCATTTCGACCATTCAAACCATGTCGACACGATTCACATTTTTCAGTCATTAATTTACCAATGCTTTAAGTGTGTAAATCATCTTGCCATTCAGCGTTGCAATCGAAACAACCTCAAATGACAAACCCATTGGCATCAATACGCCATGACCAGCATTCAATTCGCTTAGGTCAACCCCTAAGCCTTTAGCATTCTCAATTTGCAACACCACATCGGAAGCATTTTCGGCTAACAGCAATGGCGAATTAAATTGAATCGTTTGGCCAATCTCATAAGCCACTACATGCTGCAAGGTCACACCACCTGTCACGATTGAAGCAGAATTACTCGCCACGGCGCTTAAGGCTTGCATGTCCTGTCTGAGCCACTGCTTTAAAACATCGTCCGCTTTCGAGCTCACTGACGCATTTAGATAGTTCGTGATTGCAGCATCATTGCCCTGCACATAATCCAAGAATGTCTTGATTGCACTCGGTCTAATGGATGGATCTAAAGGAATAACCTTGTTGGCCACCGTGTTGAATAGATCTCTCGATTTATCATTCATTGGAGCTAAAAGACTTGTTAGCTTTTTAGATGCAGTCCATTCAGCTTTAATCGCTTCCTTTTGCTCCAGTAGATACTCCTTATCCAGTAATGACTTAGAAATCTTCTGATCAACCAAAGCCTCAAACTCTCCAAATTGCAAAGGATGTGAACTCCAGTCCAATGCTTCTGCAACTTCGGGCAACTTGTCATCTGGTGTAATGCCGTATTTCAATGCTTGCCTCTCAGTCAAAGCAATAACGGTGCATCTGCAACGAAAACCCAATGGAGGGTAATGCGTTAGCCAAAACGGATGATCTATCGGTAATACAATTCGATTCAATGCCAAATGTGCAGGACGCACACGTGAATCATTGATGGCCGAATACATCAGATACTGACGTTTATCTTTATTCCGTTGCTGTTGCTGCCAACGTCCATGGCCATAGGCACTTTGGATATTGGTCCGAAAGACGTTGTCCAGGTAATGCTTAGGTAAAATGATTTCGGATTCAGCTACAAGCTTCTGAAAATCGTTGAAGGTGCCACCTGAAGCTAAAGTTTTGTTAAGTGACTTAATCACTGACTCAGCTTGTTCAATACTCGACAAAAAACTAACCGTGGTCGCCATCTGCCGTGTCTTAAGATCCATTGAGTAAAACTCATCAGGCAGCACCACTTTCCTACTATGCGCATACTGCAGCGCTTCAAGAAACGTGACTGGTTGCATCTATTTCCCCTTAGCAGCTGTTGCATACCCCAATACATCTGCAGCATATAAAGCCTGATCTAGATTCGCTGCAAATTGCGACTTTGTTGCATCAGGTATTAATCGAGACAAATTGAATAGCAGCGCCTCTGGTGTCTCAGATTCAAATGCTAACTGTTTAATTTGCTCATGGGTCAATAGCACAAGTTGATCTTGGGCATCGGTCAGCTCATCCACCTCTTGCTGCTCAGGTGACTGCTTTTGCACTGATGCCTTAAAACTGAATGCTTGATGAGGTAGTGCTGAGAATTTGGTGTTAGGGACTGCATCACCGGTATTCATCTTGAAATGCTCAGCCTTAATGCCGTATGTCTCAATCACATACTGATCATTAAACTCAACACCTAATGTTTTAAGCTTAATATCACGATCAACAACAGCAACCTTAAGATCCTGTTCACCACCCAAGACAATTGTGTGCTTTTCAAAGTTGTTCAGCAGGCAGAGTGCGTCTATGAGCTCTTGAATCGTAGGCGTGATCATGCGTAGGTCTGAATTACGCTTATCTAAGCGAACATCGTTATGCACTTCACCCAAAGCTCGACTTCCAACACCATCAGTCCCACTTGTGAGCGTTTGACCTAAGACTACCTTTTGAATACGGCGGGTTAATACATTGTCAAAAGCTTCAAATGCTGTGCTGCCACCATTGGAAGAGCTTCCACCAATAGTTTCTACAGAATCCTCTGCGCCAATAGACATAACTGATTGAGCATGTGCATTGAGCAAAGCCGATGTCATGGCATCAATATCATCCTGTTTACGATCTTTACCACCCACTTTCCCCAATAAGATTGGCGTACCAAAACGTTCTAAGAACTTGACCCAAAACTTTGTTGTATTGGTACGGAAGAACCATAGCCAATAAAGCTTCGACAGTAATGGATCACCATAAGGCTGTTTGAATGTAGGTTTACGGCGTGTCAAAAAGAACTTGAGTGGGTATTTGGCATTCACATCAACTTCGGTAGCATTTTGTCGGTAGATTAGGCGTCCATCATTCTTAGGTTCAAACCATTCTAGAGGCTTAACTACAATCTCATTTAAGGTAAATTTACTGTCACTGGTAAGCGCATAGTTAGCCTCCATAACCGAATAACCGTAAGGGCAAGCTTCCCATGCACCTGAGACGATCTCAGCATGCCAACGAGTGAATAAATCCTTTAGAAAAACCGTTTGCTCCCCATGATCTTCAACAAATCGCCACGGCGCATTGAGAACTGCATCAAGGCGTGTCTCCATGGCCTGTGCAATCTCATCATCTACCATAAGGACTGATAATCGTTGCCGGGTTAGCCCAGCCTGACGAAGTACTTCGTCAATATCAGCTTTGCGACCCAAAGTGAATGCAAGGTTCTCAACAGCAACCTCTGTCATTAAGCCAGCTGATTTAGGCTTTGTTTTCTTACTTTGTGACTTCTTTGCCATCTTAAAAACCTTTTAGAAACTTCGTGAACCTCCCCCTCCTGGTCTTAATCGTGCAGGCGGCTTGATATCACTAAAACAGATCATGACGCTATCAGCCCGGTTAGGTGACAAGGCACCATCAGGTTGCTTATTTACGAGGATTTTGCCAGCACCGTTTTTACTGTAGGTCGGCTGTGATAACTCACGCTTGAGTTGCTCTAGTTCGCGCTTATCCAAATCTTCAGTCGATAGTGAGATAAGTGCATCAGGATCGTATTGCATGCCTTGTAGTGCTCTGTACGTGTTCTGGAAGCGCATACGCAAACTCCACCACATTTGAGCTTTTAGGTTTGCGAAGAAATCGATATTCTTCCGAGCCTCTACCATCTCAAGCTCTGGGTTATGAACTGCGCCCGATCCCCTGAACGGATCTGCTTGGATTTCATCAATTCCTTTAGCACTGTTCTGCTCGTTAATGACTCGGGCATCACCGCGCACACCAGCTCCCAAGCCATCTGCATCGTAAAAGAACAAATTCAGTTTTTGCTCTAAGCAAATATCGATTGCCTTTTGGGTTGTTCCAAAGATGTCATCACCGATGCCTGACCATGTATCCAAATACTGCAGAACAATGCCATGACGTGCGGCAAAGGAGTTTTTATCCTTACCCTCATCCGCCACATCAAGTGCACCATTACGCTCACCCGATGGCTGTATATCGAGTTTTAGGTGTGAATCTACAGCTGCCTCAACCCATGCCGATGGAATCAACACACCTTCAACTGAAGCGGCATAGTCAATATCAACTTCTTGGGCTAAGACAATGTCGTCAAGCGTCGCAATTTGCTTTTCATACCACGGATGAATCAGCTTCCCATGTAGTGAGACAGTCCAGTTTTTATCTGGGTTGTCCCGCCATGCCATCGTAAACACGGCGTAACGACCACTGAATCGATCTTGATGAAACTTGTCCCCGATACCGTTTGGAGTTGATCCCTTGATATGAACGTTGGTGTTCTGCGATATAGCTGCATCTACAGCTTCTTGACGCTCTACGAATGCCCATTCATCAAGAAAGTACATTGTGGTACGTCCACCACGGCCAATGTTGTCTCCAGCCTCGCCCGTAACGGTCGCACCATTATCAGGATTGATAATACGCATGTAGTTGTCGTGGACCTTTTCGACAAATCCTTTCGGCTTCATCCAATCAGGAAGTTTTGAGAACATATCTCGGAACTTATGCAGCAGGGTTTTAGGATCACCCTTCTTATCAACTAGATCCTCTTTACGACTACCCACACCACCAGCAAAGCCCTCTACAAATAACCATCTATGCAGGTAGAAACCAAGAACAACATAGCTCATACCTTCATCACGACTCTTCTCAATGAGGCCATGGGTTTGAGTGCTTTCACGCTCAAGCAACCAATTGACCAATTCAACTTGTCCAGGGCGAAGCACAAACGGAATATTTGCCGGTAATCCAAAAGGCATACCTCTTGGATCGTAGGTCCACACCCAATGATTAAACCAATGTGCTGGATCATTCTTACACTTGTATATCTCAGCCTGAATGCTGAGTTCGCTTTGCTCTATTACTGCTCGATAATAGTAACGTCTAGTCATCTCAGCAATGACTTCAGGCAAGCGTGTATTAATTGTCCACTCTTTAATGAGGGGTGCTATTTCTTCTATTGCGTAACTCATAATTTGCCATTAATTGCTAAGCGAGATAGCTCTTGTGCTGACATCCCAGCAAGCTGCTCAGGGGTATACATGGCAGGGCGTTGACTGTGCTCTGTTTCAGTTTTAATCGCTCCACCATCTTTGCCCGTAATTTCTAACTTACGCTCATAGTGGCCTTTCACAATCTTCTGAATTTGATCAATCAACTTAATCGACATCACCACATTGCCTTTCTTCGAAACCAAAAGGTCACTTAAGATTTGCAATTGAATAATGTCGTTTGCACCGATGATGTTGTAGATCGGCTGTTCAATATATTTCTTCCGTGCTTCATGGAATAAATCCACTAACTCTTGCGAAAGATCCGCACCTGCAGTCTTTGTTGGGTCATATGATTCCACCTGTTGTGGGGAAACATCTATCTTAAAGTTTTCCTTGATGGACGCTACCACCTCAGTAGGTGTCATAAACTGCGCAAGCGACCGAACAATAAAGACTTTTTCTGCTTTTTTAAGCCTTGCCATAACTCACCATCCATCAAGGTACATCAAGGTAAGTGGGCAAAAAAATTTGAAACTAACCTATTACACAGTTCCCACAACACGCAGACACATTAAAATCAGATACAAACGTCGCATTCTTGGTGATTTCGACTAAGCGCTTAACACTGTCGCTTGCACCCCAACGTTTGACCACGCCATAGAACTCTTCAACGTCATGGCCTGCCAAGTAATGCTTTGGTAAGCCAGTATTGTCGCTGTAAATGATTTCGTCGTCTTGATCACGCTCAACGCCAATGTGATAAAGCTCATGCTCGATCAAGGCACAGAAGTCATGATCTGAAGCTTGCTCACAGAATGATGCATCTATAGTGATTAGATAAACAGGTACACAACCAAACCAGTCCCGCATCTGCTGTTCTTGCCGGGCTTTCTTCCATCCACCTTGGTTGAACATCACTTTTTCACATTGCCCTAGTACCATGCGCTTTTTTGACTGGCATGCAGATGATGCCCATGCAAATGCTAAAAAGGTTTCGTCATCGTGTAGCAGCTCGGAGATATGGTCATGATCTGGATTATGGAGATGGCCACCAATGGTTAAATAATTTTTAATCACCCATTCTTTTAATTCCACGGCGGGCGCAAGGCGAATTGCTTCTTCTTCCTCAGCCTGATCAATGAGATCCGTCGGTGGGAATGGTCTGATCTGTTCCATTGAATATCTGTCTCTTTAAGTTTTTCAGCCATTGTGATGAGAAATTAGCTTCAATCTGCAGTGGTCCAACCTCATCAATCTTGTAACGATTGGCTGACTCAATACGAACAACGGTATACCCCATCTCTGCAGCGTCATCGTATCGGTCTAGACCCCAAGCCTTATTTGCCAATTTCCCACCTCGCCCACCAGACCAAGGGCCGCCTGAAATCTCAACCAAGATTCGATGCTCAATTAAATGGAAGTCAAAACGCCAATGCTTAGTAGAATTAAATTGGAATTTCTTTTCATATTTGATGCCTAGTACACCTAAAGCATGTTCAAATTCTTCTTCTGCTTCTAAGTATGCTTCTTTGGCTTTTGGCAAAGGTTTAGAGCGTGGTTTGGTTTTAGGTGGGCGCTTTTTGGTTTTCCAGAAGTAGTCGTCTGCATTCATATATTGCGCCCATTAAAAAACCACCCGAAGGTGGTTTAGTTTAAAACAACATCGACATCTGCCCAAACTCATAAATAATTAATGTAAGGGCAAGAGCCGAAACCGAGATTACAAGCACATCTTGTGAAATCATACTTATCTCCCTTTATTGTTCTTTTTTTATACTCTCACAACTAGAAATATTTTCAACACTAAAAGAATACATTTCTCACAATTTACAGTGATAGAAATGTAAGAAATTATACATGAACAGTTTATTTGTTAATTAATCGTAGAGACCTAGTTTTAGATTTTTAATTCGCTTTTTGAGCTTTATCATGATGCCGTCAATCGCCAGCATCTCATCACGTGTCAAACCAGAACGGCTTAAATTTTGATACTTAGACAGCTCAGCACTGCAAAATTCTAAGTCTTTTTTCGCTTGTACTTTATCTGTCATGATTACCTCGAATAGAAAAGAAAACCCCGCCAATAATTCATATTGAGCGGGGTTTATGTGCCGTAATCCGTTCGGCTAAAAGGAAATGTAAATTGCTCAATAAAAAACCCGCTTACCTCTCCCAAAGTAAGCGGGTTAAATTTGCGCTTTATTACTAATTCTTTAATTCATCTTTATTTTTCACAGAATATAATCCCATTGTTTCACTATGATGAATAAATCACTCAATTTCTTAAATATCACTTAACTTCTTTCAAGCAATCACGACACACCTTGATCTCATCACCATCAATCGTGTGATCTATCTCAATTGCACCATGAAGGCCAAATAAACACATTAACAATCGGAGCATTACTTTTCTCCATGCAAAAAAAAGCCCACCTCAGCAGTAGATTGATGTGGGCTTAAACTAAGGACCTTGGAAGGTCATTCAGAAACTACAGCTGTTTCTAGCAGCAATCATGCATACTTATTCGTGAATTTTTTGTGAAAAATGAATTAAGAATAAATCAATATTTTATGAATTAACTTTAATTGAAATCTGGGTGGCGGCATTCAATACAAACCACTAGGAATAAAGAAACCACCATACGAGCCCCAATATTGCTTACACAAAAAACATTTCTCGGAGCATTAAAAATGCCCACATTTCTGTGAGCATTTGTTGTAATTCTCGTCTTTCCGAGTGTCAATCGATTTACCTAGTTAGATGGTCTATAACAACATCTAACCTAATGAAAAAATTACTCGATATTTGCTATTCAGTCAATCAATTTATTTCGTATATTTTTGATAAATATCACGTTTAATTCACAAAGGATATGATGTTTGATTGAATTATTTGCGTTTACCTAAGACATAAAAAAAGCCCACATTATGAGTGTTAATATGGGCTCCCTTATCATTTGCGCTGATTTGGGTAAATGTGTCGCTATATAACAACGGAAAAAGAATAAATTGATTTAATAAAAATGCTAATTTATTTTCATTATATGTATTTAAAATACATTTTAAGAAATTATAGCGATAGGAAAGCCCTCTCCGCGGGGCCAAACGCTACTCACAATCACATCAACCTTACATGCACGGTCAACTTCACTTGCTTTCGTTCTCTTTAAGGTCGGGTTGCCAAACCCTAGCTGGAATCGCCTAAAGCATCTAGGCTTTTACTCAAGGCATGTACTGCAAGCTGGCATACTCGCAGGATATGATTGCCATATTTCAGGCAACAAAAAAGCCCGATCATTTGACCGAGCTTTAATGTATGTAAAATCTGGGTGGCGGCATTAAATTTTAAACCACTACGAATAAAGTTAAGCCGCCATTGGGTGCCTTGATATTGCTTTCACAGAACATTTCTCAAGGCAACAAAAAGCCCATCGTGTGATGAGCTTTAAAGTCTTGGTCTCGGATAAACCGTAATACGACCAGTATAGTAAAACTATAGCTTAGTTATCAGAATAATGATAGACCTTACGCCTTTAAATCTTTGTAGGTTTCTTTCTTGTATTTTTCAATTGATTTTGAAGCTTCGTCTATAGCGGACTCCAAAGCCAATGACATTAAGTTTTCGTACTGCTTCCAAGTTAGACGGTAGACATTTGTTGTCATCTGCATGGTATTAATCCCTGCATAATACAAACGCCCTTGAGCAGTAATATTATTCTCAAGCTGGGGATCTAAAGAGAAATCTATAACCATGCGCGCAATTAAGTAAGCCAAGTGATTCATAGTAATTTGCTCAGGCTCTCGCTTCTTATCAGCCACGGCGTTCTGAAGCATAATATTTACCAGGTGCATACGCACATATTCATAATCACTTTGACACTTGCCCTCAAAGACAATTAATGAAGTAACCGACTTCGCCAGTTGCGTATCCATTGTAGCAATGGCACCTAAACGATCTTCGTGGTTCAAAGGCTTTTCTCCAGTGCCATGAGCTTGTGGCTCAAAATTTGGTGACTTTGCAGTAATGCCATGAGTCAACCATTCAAATTGTTCAAATTTATCTGCCATAACTGCATTCATCCCAAATCCCCTCAAATCAAACTCAAATCTAAAATTGTCATAGTTCCCCAGTGAACCGCACCTATATCAATCCAATAGCAGTTGTCACGCTTGCATGGTTTTTGGGTAACTGTATGTCCCATGATTACCGCATCAACTCCGGATACATTGGTGTACTGCTTTTTCTCCTCATCTAGTCGGTCACGTCCCCACATTGCTAATTGACCTGCATCCCTTATTGAAGGCAAATCAAAACTAAGCTTGAACTTTTCCCAGTCATTTTCTTCAATGTGCCCATGAACAAATCCAAATTTCTTACCGCGATGTGTAACCTCCAATGCAATAGGTAATTCAGAAAAGGTTTTAGCAATTTGAAATTGATCTTCAACACTCAGCTCGTAAAACCATTCACCACCATTTTCCATGTGGCATTTCACTGCAGCGCGATCTTTTAATCCCCAAATACACAAATCCTCATGATTGCCGCGCACCGATGTAAACCACGGCTTAGACAATAGCTCGATGCATTCAATATTCTGGGTACCTCGATCCACCAAATCCCCAACAGCAACAAGCAAGTCATTTTCAAAATCAAAGTTAATTTCTTCTAGACGACTCATAAGCAAGTTGTAGCAGCCATGAATATCACCAACCGCATAAAGCTTGCCTGTTATCTCTTTTTCCCAAACCTTAACCATTGCCATTTCATCACCCTATTAATTTAAAAATTTGCTCAATCGCTTTGCCGCTTTTCACTTGCTCGGTGCTAAACCGTATTACCTGATAACCCATCATTGTTGCTGCGTTGTATTTGTCTAAGTCCCCTAAATACCCCTTACCCCTTGTATGTCTGCCATTACTCCAGATTCCACCTTCCACTTCGACCAATATCTTTTTGTCCTTCAAATGAAAATCAGCTCTCCATTTACGTGTAGGGTGAAACTGAAACTCCTGCTCAAACTCAATTTTTAAAGCTCTAAGTGCAGTCGCCAATATCACCTCACCCTCACTCTGTACTTTTTGACCTTTTACCTTTGGGCGCTTAGATCCTCTTTTAGGTCTATTAGTACCGATCATCTTTTTGTATTCAGCAATGGAGTAGCTGCTAGTCATCAGTCACCCGAAATCAACTTGATCACCAAAATCACTACAACCAATGCAGAGCAAAATCCTAGTCCAAAACTAAAGCCACGATTCATCCACTCCCAAACAGCGCCATTATTAAAACCGCCGTTTACCCACTTCCAAAAAAACTTGATTGCGAAAAACACAAATGCACTAAGCAGTAGACAGAGTAGAAAGTCTTCATTACTCATCCCTCAACCACCTCAACATCCGCACATAGACACATAAACGGCGTTCCATCATCCAAGCGCCCATATACCCGACCATCTTCAACTCGATCCAATACACCGTATCCAGTGAAGCGTTTGCCTGAGTAAATCGTTGCTGATTCACCAATAAAATCTACTTTTACGCGGTCGCCTTTTTTAGGTTCTGTTTTGTTGTGCCAAACGCGCTTACCATCAACGGTACCGAAACCACAAATTAGACAGGCAACGTCGCAACCGTGTTGGCAATGCATATTGTTATGCTCTGAAACTCTCGTATTCGGGCTAATGTGGCGGATATCGGTTACATGATCTGTGTGGTCATCATCCTGAAACACACCAGAAGTAAGATGCGAATGCATCTTAGATTTCTGTCTAGCTATTAATTCCCTTAGTGTCTCAATCGGAATATATGGCTTGTGATTAAGTCGACCATTGTGTGGATATCCATCATCAACACTCTCCCAAGCACTCACACACCAAACCATTGCAGGCTCATCAAAAAATTCTGAGGTTTTAGCAAAATACGTACAGTCTCGGTCATCAACCTCAAGGAAAATCCCCGACCCCTCTGGCGCACTATTCACAACTTCGCATACGCGTTCGATAGTTAATTTCATTCTGTCACCCCAAATAACTGTTTTGCTTTACCGCTGAGGAAGTAGCGAAAATCATCATTCTTTCCACCTTGAATCACACTGACCAACCCCATTACAACCAAGCCACTTAAGTAACGCTGCACTGAACGAATACTTAAATGGGGTAATGCCTGTGCTTGAATTTCCCTAGAAGTGGCAATTTTGGTATTTTTAATAACGATCAAGACATCAATACCGCGATTTAGAACTGCGGCTTTGCTGTAGTCCACTTGGCGTTCATTCATTTACCACCTCGACAAATCATTTTCTTAGTAAGATCGAATAGCTTTTTGGCGGTTCGTAGGTTTGGGGTGAAAATTTGAATCAACTCACATTTATCACAATCAAACTCCTCGATCGTAAGCTCACAAAAAACATGCTCCTGAAGAATGTCATAAGCTGATTTAGCATCCCATTCATCATATTCGTAACTTGTGCGACTCCAAATTTCCCAAGTGCCTTTTGGTGTGTCATCCCACTCACTATCAGTGTTTTTGGTAAACACCTTCTCTGGATAGCGCTGAGGGGCAAGCGCCATCAATAGCGCCTTAGCTGTGTTGCTATTCTTTTTTATTTGACGCTTTTTCACGCTTCACCCCCAACACGTTCATCTGCCCAATTACACTCAACCACATCCAACCCATCATGCTGAAAACGAGACCAGAGGCGATCGCCCAAGTCTTGCTCTAATTCATGTGCTGTCATGTTTGAAATCAACATGGTTGGTTTGCCAGCGTCATATCGTGAGTAAAGAACTTTGTGCACCAGCTGGAGACGGTTTTCATGACGGTCATGCAATCCATATTCATCAAGAATCAATAGATCGTATTCAGTGAATCGATGAACTGCGTTTACCTCACTGTCATCAGCCTTGGTCCATGCATTCGCTATTTCGTTGGCCATGTCTTCAGAAGTCACATAGCGGGCATACTTTTGAGTCTCAAGAATGTTTCGAGCCACGGCGCAAGCTAAGTGTGTTTTCCCAGTACCGGTACGACCAATCATGATTAGGTTGCGCTTGATCCCCTTCGTGAAATCTTTCACAAACGTGACACATTGAGTTTTTGCATTTTGCTGACCGCTATTCGCGACCAAGTATTCTCTGAACCCACTGTTCGCATGACGGGTTGGAAGTTTTGCGCCTTGGAAGTGCTTTTCACGTACCATGGCATTCACGGCGTTGTGGTGTTCTGCTTGAGCTTTGTTAAGCGCTTCTGTTGAGCATTGCTTGCAGAACGACTTACCACGGAAAGAAACCATTTGCACCTGGTGCAACTGGCAGAACTCTGTCGATTGCTGAATATCGAAATTAAGCGGTGCGATTGCGTTCATAGGAGCCCCCTTGTATCCACATCACCTGTTGCTGGTTCATAGTTCTGAACCTCCCCCCAAGGATCATTCACGTTGCGGTTGTTTGGTTTTTCAGAAGATTGTTTGCGTGTTGGTTTTCTTCCTTCGCGTTCTGCCTTGGTCACTTGTTTCTCAAACTCCTGCACCAACCAAGCTGCGAACTTTCTCGTTTTTTGGTTTTCGGTGAGATGGATTTTGTTTTCCCAGTGCGCATTAAAACTACCCAAGTGAAACTGGAAATCAGGCATGGTTAAAATTTCGTTTACCCGATGACTGAATTTCGTTTGAAGCAAAATTGTGCTTAGGAAATTCTGATCAGGTTTCCATGAATCATCCTGAGCTGAATTTTCAGGCAATTCCTGTTGTGTGTTTATATCTGTAGTAATCTCTGTAGTAGTCTCTGTATTTGTCCCCTTTTTGAAATGGGGAGGGTCTGCCTTTTCAAATGGGGAGCCTCCCCCTTTTGAAAGTGGGAGGGTGGTCATTTCAAAAAGCACAGGGGTAATGAGCTCAACAAACAAAACATTGTTGTATTTCTGATTGTTAGCTTCAATTGTGCGAAAATGACGTTTTAGCACCCCACATTTCTCGAGACGATCAAATGCCTCTTTGACTTGCTGTTTTGAGAAGCCATATTGATCAGAAAAACTCTGGTAAGAACGCTGCAAAAGATCAGATTTAAACTTCTTTTTAACGCGCACAACTTGACCAGAATACTCATCTCGTACCACTGTAGGTCGATGCCAATAAACGATTTCTGAAAGCACAACGATAGCGTTTAAATCGGGTTTTCCACTCTCTAAAACGAAGGTACTAAACCAACTGGTTGGTAAGATGTTACCCTCAAGGTGAACACTACCAACCTGATCCACGACATCATGGCCAGTGCTGAATAAACTCATTTAGCACACTCCAATTTGACTAAGCCGCGCTTTTCCAACTGACGAATAATTCGAGGTTCGACAAATTCGTTGTTGATTTTGTACCGGGTACGTGACTTTTCTTTCACTTGAACAAGTTGGGTACCTTCCTGCATTTGACGACGTATCGCTATGGCTTGTCCCCCCATTTGGGTTGTATGCTCAAGAATGAAATAAGCTTCCTGCGCCTCAATAGCTTTGTTCATGACTGACAAAGGCATAGCCGCAAGCTCTTTAGGTGTGTAGATCTTCACTGGATCAAGTAAAGGGATAATTGCTTCGATAGGTGCTGGAGAAACGGTGATATCTTGTTTCTTTTTGGTGATTTTCTTCATAATGCACCACCTTTGATATTTAAATAAGCACCCACTCTGTCGCCCTCATATTTCAGCTCATCGAGCAAGTCTTGTAGTCCAAATTGATTTGCTCGATTGATGAGGTGGCGAATAAATTCATTTTTTTCATGATCACCATCTTCATCGTCACAATCGCATTCACACTCATGGTCTTCACATTCAGAACAGTGAAAATCAACACCACGATCTGTCAGCTCTTCAGCAATCGATTCAAGATCACTTTCATCTGCTTCGCTTATGAAGCTCATCACGTCATCAAGTGTCATACCCCACCTACCTTTTCATTCATCTGAATGAATCGTCCAAACATAAAAATCTGACCTGCTCGATGCAGGCTTGAAATGATTTCACCTGCATACCAAGCTGAAATACGATGATCATTGATCAGCATTTCCATAAACTCATCACGCGTGACGGCAGCATTCTTTTCATCACCGTTTACTTTGCGTAGGTTCGCCCTACGGATCTCCAGCAATCCCTCTAATGTGCGGAGTGCTGGCTCGTACCATGATTGAAGTTCCATGGCCTGCTTGTGCTCAGGCTTCTTTTGAATGACCTTGTTGGTAATCATGGAACCTCCGCTAAGGCTTGTTCGGCTTTAGTAAGACGGCGTTTTGCATTGAGCTCAGTAGTTGAGGCACTACGAACAAACTTTTTGTTTAGGGTTAAGATGCCAATACCGATATATACATCCACGGTGTTTTCATAGACTTCCACGACGTTATAAATTTCATCGAAGCTACCTATGACTTCATTAAGTACAACAGCATCGCCGATTAAAAAATCTGTATTGTCTTCAATGACTTGTTGTGCTACATTTGCGTCATTCATGAAAGTGTACCCTCTGAATTGAATACTAAAGCCCGATCTCAACTCTCGGGCTTTTTTTTGCCTGTTTGGTGTGTTAGATTCAGATCTATGTTCAATTCCACTAGAATGTTTTTGAACTAAAAGTCTGAGCTCACTCTCAGGCTTTTTTTTGCCTAATTTATGTGTTAGATTCAAATACATATCCACCCCCGCATGGTTGGATATATTTGATAGCCTGACGTCGAACTCAGGCTTTTTTTTTGATTACAATTTGTGCTAAATTTGAACTGTTCATTATTTCCACCTCTAGGGTAATGAATCGAAAAGCCTGATCCCCAAGATCAGGCTTTTTCTTTGCTTGAGTTATGCTCAATCCCTTCAAATCCCTCTCGAAATTCAACCTCTGTGCTTAAATCCCGCAACAAAGCTGATACTCCCAAGCGCTCAAAGGTTTTTGCTTGTAAATTAAGTACATGCCACTCACCCGCAATTTCTTTTTCTAAAAGATATGCAAGATACTGGGCTAAATCTTTCCCTTTAATTTCGGCAAGAGCTTTTGCTCTTTCATGGTTTTCAGGAGACAACCGAACATGTGTGGATTTTTTATCAAGACTCATGAGGTTACCTGTGTTGTCGGCTTCTTGATTTCATGTGGGATGCTCGGCTCAAGAATTAGAAGCCCTCTGGCAGAGACCTCTGGAACGAACTCACCCCATTGACTAATGGCAGATCTAGAAACCCCTAGATTTCTGGCAAGACTTGCTGCATC
The DNA here is from genome assembly GCF_902505955.1 of Acinetobacter sp. 8I-beige. Taxonomy (NCBI): domain Bacteria; kingdom Pseudomonadati; phylum Pseudomonadota; class Gammaproteobacteria; order Moraxellales; family Moraxellaceae; genus Acinetobacter; species Acinetobacter sp. 8I-beige. Next base: position 1,627,700 of record NZ_LR732790.1, read on the forward strand.
GCTGTAAAAAGCGATGGCATCTACCGTTTTAATAATTACTTCCATAGCAAGATCCAAAATAAAGCATTGTTAAACACAGTTAACCATAATTTATTTAAACTATCAAGCATACTTAACTTATTGATCGTTAAGCTAGCTTTACTTTGTAAGGTAAACAAAACATGAGCACACTTCAGGAAAGATTCTCTCTAGCTATAAAGCACTATGAAAAAACCTCTGGTAAGCGGTTTGTTAAAGCGCATTTGGCAGATTATTGCGGCGTAAGTCGCCCTGCGGTCTCTGAGTGGATTGACAAGAATGTCCAGACACTTGAGCAAGATAATGCTGAAAAAGCGGCTAGATTTCTTGGTGTGAACCACAGGTGGCTTAATGGTTTAAGTCCATCAATGTTGGAAGATGCAACTCCCCTCAATAACTCTACTCCAGATATCCCCCATCGACCTGTTATTGCTTGGGAGGCTCCAGAAGATTTAGACCCAAACACATATGTCATCATTCCGCATGTTGACGTAAAGTTTTCCGCGGGAAATGGATATATGGCTGAATTTGAACCCACTAAAAGAGAGCTGGGAACAGCTCAGCTAATAGATTGGATTCACAAGAAAAAGGTTTCCCCTAAAAATCTAATCACCGTAGATATTGATGGCGATAGCATGGAGCCGAGAATACCTAACGGGAGTGTTGTGATGCTTGATAAGTCAATTAACACTCTAGATCAGGTTCAATCCGGCAAGGTTTATGCTATTCGCTATGGTGCCGAGCTAAAGATTAAGCGCCTATCCAAAAGATTCGATGGCGCGCTAATTATTGATAGTGACAACCCCCTCTATGATCGAGAAGTAGTTGATCCTAGTCAGTTAGAGCATATAAGCATTATTGGTAAGTATGTTTCTCACTCATATGATGGTGAGATTTAATAGTATTTCTTAAATAAAAAACTCAATACGATATCAATCAAGATGCTCCTTGAAGAAAATTCTTGTAAGAGGAAAACATAATGATCGCAACACTTAATAAATCCAAAACTGCGCTAACAATTAACCGTCAAGAATTTAAATTGGCATTAGAAAAAATTGGAGCTGGAATTGATAAACAAATAGCCTCGCTCAATAAAGCCAAACAAAGCTATGACCCTGTGGAAATAGCAAGTGAGGTTATTGGTGAAGTAAATATCTTTGAAGCGATTATTGACGGCTTTAATGAAGAGGAAGGTACTAATCTAAAACTAGCTGATATAACCAATCTTGATACAGCACAAGGTTGGATTGATGACTTTTTAGGAAAGTATTCTAAACCCCAAACATGACTTGAGGTTGATAAGAAGAATCTAAGATGAATAAATTTGACTATATGAAACTAGGGATACTCTGTGTAGTCGTAACTCTTTGTTGGATTTCTATGATTTTTTAAAATGCGAACCCGAAGCCATTTCTTTCACATACATCGGATGGAGAAATATATGAATCAAAATACAAAAGAAGCTCTTATTCTTGAGCTCACTAAAGCAAAGGTTGGTAAACAACATATCGACAACCCTACCAATACCAATCTAACAAAAGCAGAATTTTGGATTGAGAGTTATTTGGAAGCTGAAAAAGAAATAGAAGAAGTAATTAATCGACTTATACCTGAAAATTAATTTAAAACTACGAGCCTTTCACAAACCCTTTAAAGTTGGTAAAACCTTAAACCATTATTATGCTTAAAAATATAATTTCATTTTTCATTTTGTTACCACTGCCTATGCAAGCGTTTGCTTACGTATACACGGGGTCAAGAGCTGGAAGCATAGATGGCAATAATCCACTCATAGCCCTTGTTTTCTTCCTACAAGGCCTTGCAGCTCTATATTTTTTCTATATTTCAATCAGGGGTTGGGTGAAACGCAAGAACAACGGAGAGAAACCAGATCCACTTTATGGCACCGATTGGCTTTGGGCATTAGGTGTATACGCATTACTTTCATTGTTTGCATGTTTTCCAATTTTTGAAACTCTTAACGCATATGGTGGAAAAGATCTAGTAAGAGACACTTGGTATATTGTTTTTCTCGCTCTTTTTGGCTTGCTTACTTTTACAAGATGTACATAAGTAGTTAACTGAAAAAACTTAATACTAAATAAAGCTGCAAACCCGACGCAGTGCTCTAACACAGTTTAGATGGAGAGAAATATGGGTGAAATAACACCTAAATATCGTGAAACTAATTTACAGAACATTTTTGCAGTCAACTTAGCACAAAAAATAAATCCATCGGTAAGTCTTGCTGAGGTGCCTATTTTAAATAACCCTCTACCACTTGGTAACTGCTATTGGAATTCTGAATATTACTCTATCAGCAATGGCGGGGCGGTTAAATTTGGCTGGTTAATACTCTTGTGGCCAGGTGTATGCATTGAAGCAGTTCACCATGCTATTTGGGAATCTCCTGAGGGTGAGTTAATTGATGTTACAACACATCCAGTAGGTTTAAAGGCAAAGCATAGCCTTTTTCTATTAGATGATTCTTTAGATGTTGATATCGATAAAACCCCTTGTATTCATAATCATTTTTACATACTTAACAGTAAAGTTAAGTTTGATGAATTCATAAAACTATATTCAATCAAAACATCATTAATGAGCGAAATGAGTGATAAATTATGGCAATCTGGGTATAGGTGTGAATACCAGAGGTTAAGCGCTCAGGGTAGAGATGATGATATAACCTTGTCACCAAGTGTGAATGCTTGCATTCAGTCAATATCACCACTTTTATCTAAGAAAGATGAGCTTGATATCTTGCTGGGCCAGCAAATCAAAAGATTAAATCGAAACTCCTAGCGTTTACTTAACACCCCACTTGTTAATGAGGCTCCAGCAGACAGAATTTTTTTAATTGTAATTTCATCTAAACGCAATTCAATCTTCTTTGACTCGGATTCAATTCTTCTATTTTGAGGGGTATTACTAGGTTGAGCATAATTTATTGACTTTTTTCGCATGGCTGCATCCATCCAACCCACCCCAGCGGTGGGTTTTCTTTTGTCTATTAAAACATAAATAAAATACACCTTACAAAATATTTGTTAATTACACTTTACACATTAAATATTGTTAAGTATGCTTTATCTCACAGACAACAAAAAGCCCTGATGACTTTGGACGGCTATCAGGGCTTTTGCAAATTGCGAGATCAATTATGAACAAAACCTTAACCCCTTTCAATACCATCAAGATAACTCTTGTTGTAGCTACTGTAACAATGGGCGTGCTTAGCTGTGGGTTTAAAACTGCACCAAAGGCTGCACAACCAATAGTTGCCAACGTTGCCCCATCTGAATATCAACTCCTTGCATTGCAAATGACTGGTGAAAACCACGGCGAAGCTATTATTCGCTTAGATGGTTTCCGTGTTACTGCACGTTTTGAAGTTGAAGCATTTAAAGACAGTTACGGCGTACCGGGTAGTGAATTTACCGCTGTCGACGTAACCAATCTAGATGAAGTAGCCGTTTCAGATGCCCTAGGCAATCCATACAACGACTTCACAAATCACATCGATCATCAGAACTTCAATGCCCTCATCAAAGGCTATATCGAAAAACATCGTTTAGTGGAGGCAGGCTAATGACTTGTAACTGCAAAACTGAGATTTCAGAAAAGTTCCTTGAGAAAGTTAAGGCTGACCTCCCTGAATCCACCGACCACAGTCTTGAAATGACAGCCTATTCGTTTGTTCTTGATGGTAACCGTATGGAATTGCGTGGATATATGCCTGTGGAAATCAAACACACTGTGAAAAATAAAAAGACAGGTGTTGATCGGGTAAAGAAGGAAAAGACCAGTGTTCTTTTTACTTTCTGTCCTTTTTGTGGTGTTCGGTGCAAACAAGGAGAAGCAGCATGACTACTTCTACTCAAAAGTTTTCTGAGTTCATCAGCCAAGATCATGAAGGCAACATTCGTATGCGTCTAGGCCATTCAACCTACTTTGAAAAAGGTCGCCATATTTATGTAGTGAATAAGGATGGTACCGAACAGCTAATTACGCTTGAGGTGCATGCAGCCAAGTCTTGGATCCGCGAAAACTTTGAATGTGAACGAGCTTTCCAACAAAGAAAAACTATGGCTATTCGTCTTCAGAAGTCACTTACACGTTCTTATCCAAAATCATTTAAACGAGCTAAAGGCTCACTGTTCTGGGCATAAGGGGAAATTTGATATGTCTACACTTCAACAGATTCAACTTGAACTAAAAGCGCCAAAGAGCAAACGCAATACTTTTGGTAACTACAACTACCGAAACTGCGAAGACATTCTTGAAGCAGTTAAGCCTTTGCTACAAAAGTACAATGCCACACTGGTCATCACCGATGACGTGACAGAGGTTGGCGGTGTAGTGATTGTAACTGCCAATGTAGTTTTTACTGATGCAGACGGCAAACAGACCATTGTTAAAGCCCATGCAGGTGTGGAAATTAGCAAGAAAGGAATGGATGTAGCACAGACCTTTGGTGCTTCCAGTTCATATGCTCGGAAGTATGCTTTGAATGGTCTATTCCTGATTGACGACACTAAAGACTATGACTCGGATGAATATCATAACCAAGTTAACAACAGCACCAAAAATCAGAATCAGACCAACAACCAGCAGCGGACGCAGCAGCAAGGACAAAACAGACAACAAGCCAACCAGTCGCAGAATAACAATGCTCAGCAACCTAGTCTGCACGTTCGCTATAACGCAGCCTTAGAGTCTATTCGTCATGCTAAGAAAGCAGCCACACTTGATAAAGCTTTAGAGACCTTTAATGGCACTCAGTACTTTGCAGGTATTTCAAAAGCATGCCAAGCAAGAGCTGACCAAATGGGCTGGACTCCAGCGAATCAAAACCAACAGCAAGCTTTACACCACTAAATTTAGAAGGATAAGAATATGAACATTTTAAATGGTACTGAAGCTTTTGAGGCAATGATGGCTGGTCGAAATATCCTGTGCCGAGCTGCAGGTGAATTAATCGCTTTTGATGACTTGGAACAGTTCCCTGCAACCATCTTTTCTAAACCCGGTTATGAGTTTTGTATCAAGATCGATACTATCGAAGTTGCGGGCATTACTTTTACAAAACCTTTGACTATCGATGAGTATCAAGAAGGCCAAGATGTATTTGTCATCAATACATACCTTCCATCTATTTACGTAGTTAATTTTAAAACTGCTGCGCTTGAAGAATCCATTAACAGTGGCTTTGTCCAACGTGATGCTGAGAATGCCGAACTTCAATTAAAAGCACTATCTAAATCGCTTGGACGAGATCTTGATAGTGTTCCAAGTATAGTCCGCCTTGGTGAAGAGCCAAAGAAACAACGCGCTTCGCGTAAAAAGAGAGAGGCGACAATAGAACAAGTTGAACCGGCTCAAGTTTCAAGTGAAAAGCTGGGTGATGTTTCCAGTGATGAAATTGAAACAGATCCAGTGAAAATTGTTGAGTCATTCACCACTCAGATCAATGAATGTGTAAAAGTTGAATCTGTTTTATCACTACGCTACTCATTCTCTGCAAACGGCTATCTTGAACGAGAACATGTTCAGCATTTATTTGAACTGGTAGAAGCTAAGTTGATTGAGTTAGATCCAGAGCAATATACGCCAAAAGCGGAAACTGAAGACCTAACTATAGATGCACTCAAAAAGTTACAGCAGGATGCGGAAGATCAAATTAAAGGTGTTAATGAACAAGTACAAGCAGATGAAAATCATATAACACTTTTGAACGACTTGCTTGAACGTGCCTCGAATTCCCAAACACCGGCGGAAGCAAATGCACTTATTAAATACACCAGTGAATGGACTGAAGAACAACGTAAGCCGCTGCTTAATGCTATTCACAATCGCTTGAAGGATCTCAGTGCATTCACAACCACTGAAACACAACCACCTTCATTGATGGCGCAAATCCAAAATGCCAAAGATTTAAATGAGTTGGAGTGTTTGGAGGTCGAAGTATTCAATCGCCATCCCGACATCCAACCCAAGCTAATGGACTTTGTAAAGCGACGTCGCTTTGAGTTGAAAAATGGGGCTGGTCCAGTGGGAGCACCTCTATGAGCTACACCTACTCTTCTATTACCCGTGTGCTGTTAATTCAGCACAACGGGCGGGAAAGAACTTACAGAGACATTAACCTCTTCGGGATTGAAGACTGTATTCAAAACTTTGTTAATACGTGGGGGTATCGATGATCTTTAGAATTAAAAACAAGCATGTCCTTGCCTTCATGATTTGGCTTGAATTGCTGGGCTATGTAAAGAAAGTTCTGGCCGATGGCAGCTGCACGTTCTCAGGCAAAGGTACAAAGAAGTCGCTGAGCTATGTGTTCGTAAAGAATGATTTAACGGGTAATGCGGCGTGCCAGTCACTGTATGAAGAATACGTGAATTACCAAGAGTCTAATTATATTGATATGAAGGTGGCGGGATGAACAATACACCAATGGATCTTAATGCTGTTCTATTTGCTCAGCTCGATCGCCTAAGTAATCCTAATCTAAAAGGTGGGGAGCTTGAGGCTGAAATTCAAAAGGCAGAAGCCATTGAGAAAATCAGTGAGCAGGTCATCAAGAACAATAATATGCGTTTAAACGCCGCAAAATTGGTTGCTGAATATCGTGGGCTTAAAAACGCTGATTCAGTAGAAATTCCACAGAACTTAATTGGGTGATTTATGGCTAAAGGTAGCGCTATTCATTACAGCCAAGAGCAACTGGACTTCATACAAACCAACTGCACATTAAGTCGCAAGGATCTCACTGAAAAGGTTAATGGTGTATTTGGAAGTGAATTTTCAGTTGATCAGATTAAATCCCTGTGCACCAGGAACAAATGGAAATCTGGAAGAACGGGTTGTTTTGAAAAAGGCTCAAAACCTTGGAATACAGGCACTAAAGGTGTCTGCAAACCAAACTCAGGAAACTTTAAAAAAGGCCAAATATCCTGGAATAAAAAACCTGTTGGTTACGAGCGTATTTGTTCTAAAGATGGATATGTTCTTATCAAAACAGCAGAGCCGAATATCTTTGAGTTGAAACACCGGGTAATTTGGGAAAAAGAAAATGGCCCCGTTCCCATGAACCAAGTATTGGCATTTAAAAATCAGGATAAAACAGATTGCCGGTTAGAAAACTTAATTCTGATGAGCAGAACTGACATGGTTCGATACAACCAGAGTTATCAAAAATTGGCTAATCCTGAAAATAATGAGTCTTGTTTGTTAATGGCCAAAGTCAAAAACATGAAGCATCAGCTTCTCAAGGAGGTGTATTGATGCATCTCCAACACATCGCCCAAGACCTTGCTGAAGAATTTGCACCATTTGTCATAGGCCAGTCAGGCACAACCCAAACATTCACGGCGGAGCAAGCCTCTGCCCTTTATCACAGTCTTGTTCATTTCGGATATCAAGACAGAACATCAAACTTGGTATCAGTTAAACATAAGGAGGCTTTATGAATAAGTTTGAAGGAATGACAATTAAAGAGGCACTTTGTTCTCGTCCAGTACTAAAAACTCCGGACTTAGAGGAAATATTTGGCAGGTCGTCACGAACTCTGAACCGTTGGCAAGATGGCAAACTTTACGAAAACCCTATGCCTAAACCGTTTTCTGAATGCAGAGGCGCAGGAAATAACTATGATTCTGGCAAACTTTTAGGTTGGTATGAGTCGTGGCCACTACAAAAAAAAGCGCTAGTTATCTAGCGCTTCATTCTTCCAAATTGATTCCAGCCTATCCACCCACTTCTCGTACGCTTCAGTCTGCTCAGATAGATAATCATGCTTATCGTATGTACCCCATATCTTTGGAAGCGCATGCCCCAACATGATTTCACATACGTGAGGCTGTGCAATTGTAGACATATTGGTACGCATAGTTCTACGAAGGTCATGTACAGACCAGTGCTCCAAATCAACACCTTTATGCCTCTTAAGCCATTGGAAAATGTTGTTAGGCATTGTGAGATGGGATGTCTCACCTAGCGGCCTTGTAGTCCCATCAATTGTAAACAAGTACTCAGAACCTTGGCTGAATTCCATTGCTTCCAGTAAGTAGGGTTTAATATTTTCCGTAATTGGTCTTAAAATCGGCTTTTTACTCTTCTTTCCTGTTTTGTGATTTTCAGGAGGAACCGTCCATATCATTTCTTTTAAATCAAAATGAGATTTTTTAGCAAGCTTAAGCTCACCCACACGGCAGCCGTAGATAATCAAGAGTGTTAGAAACAGCTTATTTTTATAAGTCATCTTGGTTCGCTTTAGGGCATACCAAGTTAAATAGATTTCCTTGTCACTCAGCGCTCGTTCTTTTACGCCTTTTTCAATACGCAGGTCATGCTTGGCTGAAACATTCATTAGGTGATTGACTGAGATTAAGCCGCGCTTCTGTCCCCACTTGAGGCACTGGTTTGCGTTAATCAAAAGACGGGCAGAAATGGAAGGCGATTTCTTTGCTACATCCTCCAGTAATGACAGCCACTGATATGCGCTTACATCATCACTATTCTGTTTGCCAATATTTGGAAGCACGTATATCTCAAAAGAGCGCTTTATCTCATTATGACTAGATTTATTGGGTACACAGAATTTCTCATACCATTCATAAAACAAAGTCTCTAGTGTGTATGCATCTCTAATACTCACCTTCTCTTTCAATCTTACCTGTTTTGGATCAAGCCCTTTTTCAAGTTCTGCTCTAAGCCGATCTGATTCTACGCGTGCATTTTTTAATGATAAGTTCGGATATGAACCAAGATCCAGTCGATGCTGCTTGCCGTTATACCTGTAGCGTAGTTGAAAGACGATTTTACCTTTTGGAGTAATACGAACACTCATGGCATCGCGATCGGCGAACTCTTCTATTTTTTCTCTGTCTTTACCAAGTTGAGCTTTTAGCCAAGCCTCTGAAATCGCCATATATCACCATGTACACACTAGATCCGCCAAACTTGTGCCATATTGCTAAATATGTACACGGTTGTGTACATATTTAGGTTGGCTCATAGTTTCCATTAGTGTTTCATTGTGTCTTATAGTGACGCATAAAAAAAGCCTAATTAAAGGCTTTTATTGAGTTTCATGGCTTAATGCGTCGAGTTGTGTCTTATAGCTTCTTAATGTCAGTCATAAATGTGAGCAATAATACTGAAATTACGGATATTTTTAATATCAACAGATTTTTTAGCTTGCGCCATGGGCTACCTTGAACAAAATGAAGCGTTATGCAGACAAATTTCGATGCACAACAAAAGCCGAATAGAAATTGCGAAGGATTATAACAGATGGTTTTTTTAAAGTATCCATATTAATACGCTTCCTTTTCACAACTCTGACGCTTTTTTACGTGTTTTCGCTTTTCACTGGGCTTTTTGAGTAATCCATTGAAAAATCTAAGGCATTCACATCTTTTGCAAGCGGTTGGTAAGCTTGGGTAAAACTGGGTGACATACGTTTTGCACGGCCGGTTTCAATCTCTACGCAAGCCCACTTGGTTTGAGCAACAAATAAAATGCTATTGTCTTTGGGTCTATAAAACACATATTGGCGTGAAGAATATAATGCATTTATATCGTCAAACCATGTACGTAGGATTATTTCATCCTCTTTAAATGCAGCTTTTCGGTACTGCACATGATGCTCAACCGCAACCATTGCATGTTTTAACTCGATATATTCTTTTAAGCCTAAACCCAGTGCATCAATATGTGCTGTTGCAACATCCTGCATCCAATGCATATAAACCACATTATTCACATGGCCTAACTGGTCGATATGTTCTGCTTGCACCTGAAGTCTTAAGTCAAAAATACTACTCATAAACACTCTATTGAATCTAAATATCCCTATGAAGATGGCAGTGTACGCAAATAACAGACATCATCAAATTGCAAAAAATAAAAAACCACTCCGAAGAGTGGCTTTTTCTCGCTTATTGGATGCGCATCCCTAAAATGGCTGGTGTGCCTTGTCGGATAATTCCAACGCGGGCAACCTGACCTTTTTTCAATTCAGATGCCGCTTGGACAAAATCATTGGTGTCTTTTACGACTTTACTATTAATGTGAGTGACCACATCACCAGCCGCCATACCTGACTGTGCTGCTGCGCCGCCACGTTTCACTTCTTGAATCAACACACCACCTTTCACATTGAGTTGTGACAATTCAGCAGGTGCTAAATTTCGGATAGCAATACCTAAGACAGGCCCTTTACTTTGTGTAACTGTATCTGATTTTGCAGGTGTGTCATCCGGTGCAGTGGTTAATGTTGCCGATATATTACGCTTTTTATCATCACGCAATACTTCAAGCTGTACCGTTTGATTTGGCATAGTACGATTTAAATAGTTCAATAACTCAGAGGTCCGTGAAATCGGCGTTCCATTGAATTTTAAAATAATATCGCCTGCTTTTAGTCCCGCTTTCTGCGCAGGTGAATTCGGCTGAACATTGGTAATCAATGAACCTTCTGGTTTTGGCAAATTATAAGACTCTGCCAAATTGCGGTCTAGATCTTGTAGATTAAACCCTAAATAAGAACGCGTAACTTTGCCTGTTTTCTTAAGTTGGTCAGCAATATCCATTGCGACATCAATTGGAATCGAGAAAGACAGCCCCATATAACCGCCCGTACCACTGAAGATACGCGAGTTCACCCCAACTACCTCACCCTGTTGGTTGAATAACGGACCGCCTGAGTTTCCTGGGTTGAGAGCCACATCGGTTTGAATGAAGGGTACCGATGTCTCCCCCATCATATTGCGCATTTTCGCACTCACGATTCCCGCTGAAGCCGAGTAATCAAAACCAAACGGTGAACCGATCGCAAGCACAGGTTCACCTACACGCAGTTGATCAACATTACCTGTACGCAGTGACGGAAAATTCGTACCATTCACCTTAAGCAAGGCCACATCAGTTCGTTCATCACTACCTACTACAGTTGCATCCAGTTCACGACGGTCATTAAACATAATCGTGACTTTCGATGCATCTTCTACGACGTGGTGATTTGTCAGTAAATAACCATCTTTACTAATAAAAAATGCGCTGCCATAAGCCGTTTTTTCTTGCGGCGCTTGCTGCTGCGGAATAATGACTTGATTACCAAAAAAACGCTTCAAAATCTCAGGTATTTGCTGCTGCAGTAACTCTTCTTGAGTCATCTTTTTAACCACATTTACACTAACTACAGCAGGGCTGACTTGCTCAACCAAGTTTGAGAAATCAACAGGTGCTGCTTGTGTTTGCACCGTAGCCATTGTGCATGCAACAGCAAAAAAACCAGTTTGTATCGCGCGACTTTTCATATCAAGTATTGACCTATATGTTTGTTATCAATTTATGTATTAGCGTTTTTAGCATAATCTTTGTCTATCTTGGGTAATAATATGTTCTATTATGTTTGTATAAACAAGAGCTTAAAATTTGCTTAAAAAATACGTTCTTTATTTATATTTCCCATCAATTGTAGAGATTTTACCCTTGCCTTTTCGTGAAAAAAGCGCTGTCATTAGCGAACTTTTTCCAAATTAGCTGATGGACATGTCTAATTTAAACACAACACATCATTTTGATGTGATTATTGTGGGAAGTGGCGGTGCAGGCCTGAGCTTAGCCTTATCGTTGCCTCAACATTTCAATATTGCTGTTCTTGCAAAATCAAACCTGACCGATGCAAGTACATTCTATGCACAAGGTGGTGTTGCCGCTGTTTTAGATGAAACGGATTCCATCGAACAGCACATTGATGACACCATGATTGCGGGCGCTCACTTATGTGAGACCGAAGCCGTAAAGCAAACCGTTGAAGGCGGTAAACCTTCTGTTGATTTTCTATTGAAACACGGCGTGCAGTTTACCCTTGATGATCAAGAGCAATTACATCTAACACGTGAAGGTGGACATTCTCAACGCCGTATTATTCATGCCGCAGATGCTACAGGTCGTGCCATTTCAACTACCTTAGTGGAACGTGCGATTGAAAAAGACAACATCACCATTTTTGAAAATTACATCGCCATCGATTTAATTACCTCTCAAAAACTGGGCTTAGAAGAACAAAATCGTGCCTTAGGTCTCTATGCACTTGATGAAAAGACTGAAAAAGTACATACCTTTTTAGCCCCTTTCACCGCTCTGGCTTGCGGCGGCGCAATGAAAGCCTATCTGTATACCTCGAACCCCGACATTGCAACGGGCGATGGTATTGCCATGGCGTTTCGTGCGGGTTGCCGCGTGGCGAATATGGAGTTTAACCAATTCCACCCAACCTGTTTATATCACCCCCAAGCACGCTCGTTCCTCATTACTGAAGCAATGCGTGGTGAAGGTGCTTATTTACGTTTACCCGATGGTGAACGCTTTATGTTGCGCTTTGATGAACGTGCAGAACTGGCTCCACGTGACATTGTGGCGCGTGCTATTGACTATGAAATCAAACGTTTAGGTATTCGTCACGTTTGGCTCGACATTAGCCATAAGCCCGAAAGTTTTATTAAAGAACATTTCCCAACCCTGTACGCACGCTTACTTGAACTCGGCATCGACATTACCAAGGAAATGATTCCTGTTGTTCCTGCTGCGCACTATACCTGTGGCGGTGTGGTGGTTGATGAACACAGTCAAACTGACATTACAGGTCTCTATGCGATTGGGGAAACCTCCTACACAGGTTTGCATGGCGCCAACCGTATGGCCAGTAACTCACTTTTAGAGTGTTTTGTGTATGGCATGAGTGCAGCAGAGCACATCGAAAAAAGTTTTGATTCAAGTTACCAATCCCCAACTGCTCCGTCTTGGGATGACTCACAAGTGATGAATCCTGATGAAGATGTGGTGATTTTGCAAAACTGGGATGAACTACGTCAAACCATGTGGAACTACGTCGGCATTGTGCGTACTACAAAACGTCTTGAACGTGCGCTACACCGCATTGAAATGTTGAAGCGAGAAATTACCGAGTATTACCAAGATTACCAAGTCAGCAAAAATCTGATTGAGCTACGTAATTTAGTTTTAGTCTCTGAAATGATCGTGCGTTGTGCTATGGAGCGTAAAGAATCGCGCGGTCTACACTACACTTTAGATTACCCAGAACTGTCGAATGAACTGCGTAAAACAGTACTCACCCCTTTAAATTTTAAAGTTGAAACCCCTTTAGTGAATAACTAATTTAAAAAAAGCCTGATTCGTCAGGCTTTTTTTATTCAATCACTATTTTAGGATTTAGGTGGAATAGAATAAGTTCCCACCACATGTGCAATGGGTTCATCCTTACCCACTGAATACAACCACACTTCCCCAACCACCAATGCTTTGCCAACTTTCATTAACTTACATTCACCGCGGATATTTGTTGAAGCTGCGGGTTTACTTAGAAAGTTGACCGATAAATTGGTGGTCACGGTTAAACCGACCAGCCCAATTTCCCCTAAAATAGCGATATACAATGCATAGTCTGCAAGAGTCATCATGGTTGGGCCTGAAACCGTCCCACCCGGTCTCAAATCGCGCTCATCGACCTGATACACGACTGTTGCTGCGCGCTCAGTGACAGATTCGATATGACATTTTTCTAAACTTTGCGGAAATTCCTTTTCTAAAAAAGCCACAATCTCATTTAAGTTACTTTTCATTTTTCCTTCAACATACAGTCCTTTGTCACTGACTATAAAAGAAAAATGTATTTCACTACAGTCTGAAATAACATTTCAGGCATATTTTTAGTTTAAATATTGCAACGCTTGCGCAAAAACCTGTTCTGGTGACTGGGTTGCATCCAAGCGTTTAACCCGCTCAGGATATTGTTCCCATAACTGCTGATAACCTGCTCTGACTTTTTCAAAGAAAGTGACTTTTTCTTGTTCAAAACGATCCAAAGCCCCCCGTTCCCGCGCACGAGACATGCCTGTCTCAATCGGGGCATCGAGCCAAAATGTAATATTCGGCATATGGCTGACAAAGTTCTCATTCAGCAGTTGCAACTTTGACTGGCTTAAACCACGTCCTGCGCATTGGTAAGCAAAGCTGGCATCGGTAAAACGGTCACACAATACGGTTTTATGTTCCGTTAAAGCAGGCACGATCACTTGTTGTAAATGCTGTGCACGAGCCGCGTACATCAGCAGCAGTTCAGTATCATTCGACATCGACTCTTCATGATTGACTGACAATAATAGCGAGCGAATTTGCTCAGCCATCGGTGTACCACCTGGCTCACGCGTTAACACAACCTGCTGACCCTGTTGTTCTAGATGCTCATAAATTTTGCAAATCAGTGTGGTTTTACCCACACCTTCTGTGCCCTCAAAACTAATAAACATCTATTCATCCTTCTTGGTTTTTAAAACACTGAGATACTCTTTTACAGCTTGGTTGTGCTGCTCTAAAGTCTCACTAAATGTGTGACCACCATTGCCCGTTGCGACAAAGTAGATGTTTTTACTGTTGTCTGGATGCATGGTGGCTTCAATGGCTTTTTTACTTGGTAAAGCAATTGGCGTAGGAGGTAAGCCATTGATGGTATAGGTATTATAGGCTGTTGGGGTCCGCAAGTCTTGGCGGGTAATATTGCCTGTATATTTATCGCCCATACCATAGATCACCGTTGGGTCCGTTTGCAAACGCATGCCAAGTTGAAGGCGACGCGCAAACACACCCGAAACTTGCTCCAGTTCACGGTCAACATTGGTTTCTTTTTCAATGATAGAGGCCATGATCAGGGCTTCGTATTTGTCTTTATACGGCAAATTTGCCGCACGGTTTGCCCACGCTTCATCTAATGCTTTCATTTGGCGTTTGTATAAATCCGTTAAGATTTTTTTGTCTGACTCACCTTTGGCGAAGAAGTATGTATCGGGGGCAAAAAGCCCTTCAGCATGCGTATACGGAATATCTAATGCTTTTAAAAGCTGATCCATGGGTAAATTGGAGACTTCCTTTTTAACCAACGCATCCTTTTTCAACGCCTCGATCAGCTGTTTAAAGGTCGTACCCTCAATCACCAATATACGGTTCATCTCAGCATTATCGACATTGGAAATCATATCCAAAACTTGTCGAATACTCATACCTTCACGCACTTCATAAACACCTGCTTTCAAGGTGTCATGAATAAATACTTTTTGGTACAGCTTTAAAATAATAGGAAAACTAGCCATGTCTTCTTTGGCTAAGCGGTCAATAAAACCGGAATAGGTATCACCAGAGTTAATTGCCAATAACTGTTTTTTACCCTCGACAGGATAGGATTTAAATAAACTCGACCACAGTACAATCATCAATAAAACAATGATGCTCACAGCAATCAATAACAACCCTTTCATTTTACGTTGGGGTAGTTGTGTTTTCTTTTTCGATTTGGTTTTGGCTGCGGACATACTACTGCATCTGATTAAGTTGAAGACGATGGAACAAATCTATACACGGCTGAACATCTAAATGCTGATGATTCAAACTTTTGGCTATTTTCATAGGACTCAAGGCATTGCAGAAAAATAAACTTTGAAAGCGTGGAATTTCTTCCATATCAATCATTCTCAGCTCACAGCTCATTCCTTGTTGCTGCATCCGTGCCAATATTTCGGCACGCATGACACCATGTACGCCATTATAACGAAGTTCGGGACTAATCCATCGATCATTTAGCAGAATGAAACAATTACTGCTCACACCTTCAACGACAGAACCTTGCACATCTGTGACCAAAGCTTCCAACCAACCGTGTTGTTCTGCCTCATGCTTAAGTAAAACTTGTTCTAAACGGTTTAAGCTTTTCACACCCACCATTTGCGGCATATTCAGCCCAATCGCATGTTGCAGTACGCCTGAATCAATTTCACTGTATGTCAAAGCCTCTGATGCTTGCGGATAGAAAAACACCCAAACGTCAGCAGGATGTGTGGGCAAACTATAACCACGCTGCCCTTCACCCCGACTAATAATAATTTTCAGAGTGCCGTTTAAGTGTGCATAGGTTTGTTTTAATTGTACGATGCTGCGCTGAATAAAGGCTAAATCTGCTGACAACAACAGTCTTTCACAGGCCAATTTCAAGCGTGCTATGTGTAGAGGCTCTAGTTCGATCACACTGTCACGGATACGCGCTGTACTAAAACAACCATCTCCATAGTGAAATGCACGATCTAATAATTCTATTTGTTTGATTTCTTGTGCATTTTTATAGCAATGCATGCCAATCTACCCTGAAACAATTTTCTGCTTTAGTTTAATGAATTCTAAGCTGAACTCTTTTTCTTTTTTATTCATATAAAATTCATTTTTTATTATTTTTTTAGCAATAAGACTCACAGTATTCTTGCCTCATGTTTAAAAACGTTTAAAATTTGAGGTCTCACATGAGCTTATCTAAGTTAAAAATTGGGGTACTAGCAGCGCTAGTTTCAGTCACATCTTTTGGTGTTGCAGCAAAAGATTTCCTTAACGTGTCGTATGATCCAACACGCGAACTCTATGAAGATGTCAACAAACAGTTTGGCGCTTATTGGAAACAACGCACAGGACAAGACATCAACTTTAAACAGTCTCACGGCGGCTCGGGTAAACAAGCTCGTTCAGTGATTGATGGTTTAGGTGCGGATGTGGTGACCCTTGCTCTTGCAGCAGATATCGATGTGATTGCTGAAAAAGCAAAACTTTTACCGACAAACTGGCAAAAGAAATTACCCAATAACTCGACACCATATACTTCAACTATCGTATTCCTCGTCCGTAAAGGTAACCCTCAAGGCATTAAAGACTGGGGCGACCTTGTTAAGCCGGGTGTTGGCATTATTACACCAAATCCCAAAACATCAGGTGGTGCACGCTGGAACTATTTAGCCGCTTGGGCTTGGGCGAAACATCAACCTGCGGGTAACGATACCAAAGCACAAGAATTCGTGCGTAAAATTTATAAAAATACCAAAGTGCTGGATTCAGGTGCACGTGGCGCAACCACAACCTTTGCTGAGCGCGGTATCGGTGATGTTCTCTTAGCATGGGAAAACGAAGCACACTTAGCAATTCGTGAACAACCGGGTAAGTTTGAGATCGTGACGCCTTCGCTATCTATTTTGGCAGAACCACCCGTTGCCATTGTTGAAAAAAATGCGGAAAAAGACGGCAATCTGAATCTGGCGAAAGCATATCTCAACTATTTGTATTCACCTGCTGGACAGGAAATTGCGGCGAAAAACTTCTATCGCCCACGTAATGCAACTGTCTTGAAAAAATATGCAGCCACATTCAAACCGTTGAAGTTGGTGACCATTGATAAAGAATTTGGCGGTTGGACCAAGGTACAAAAACAGCACTTTGAAAATGGTGGTGTATTTGACCAAATTGTGAAAGCCAATACGACGAAATAAAACCGAGTCCAGTAAATAGCTGTAAGGGAGCATCGACATGATTCATACTGTAATTGTACCGGGCGTGGGTGGAAGTGAACATGGCCACTGGCAATCGTGGTTACAACGTCAGCTCAAGTCATGCTCTCGTGTACAGCAGCAGGATTGGAATAAACCCGTACTCCATGAGTGGATTGAACAATTTATCAAAACGGTTCAATCCATTCAGGAACCGATTCAAATTGTGGCGCATAGCTTTGGTTGTTTAACGACAGTCGCTGCTTTAGCACAGTATCCTGAACTAAATCAAAACATTAAAAATTTAGTTCTGGTTGCACCGGCCAACCCTGCTCGCTTTGGTGATGCTGGTTTTGCTCGTGAGAGTCAAAATGACTATCAACAGTATTTCCACCAACTCAAGCTGCAAGTTCCCACCCAAATGATCATCAGTGAAAATGATCCTTGGCTTAATTTTCAAGATGCGCTGCAACTGGCAAAAGCATGGAAAATTAGGCCTAAGAACTTGGGGCAAGTCGGACATATTAATGTTGCTTCAGGTTTTGGGCCATTCCCTGAAATTTATGATTTTTTGATTTCAGAAAGTGTGCTAAAAAACATTAGTTTTTACAATGAAAGCAAGTATTTATTTAAATTTGCAATTTAAACGCTGTAAATAATACTTGTGCCGAAATTCAGTTTTATTTGAGCTGACTCTTTTTAGGTCAGCTTTCTCTCTTTGAGGAGTAATCATGTCGCAGCGATCCCGAGTGCTGCCAGGATTTGGTCTTTCTCTAGGCTTTACCCTAGCATATTTGTCATTAATCGTTCTTATTCCGTTGTCCGCTGTTTTTATTAAATCTTTAGGCATAGGTTGGGATGGTTTATGGGAAATTTTAAGTTCAGAACGTATTTTAAAATCTTTGCAGCTCAGTTTTAGTACAGCCCTGATCGCCGCGTTTATTAATGTGGTTTTTGGTCTCCTTCTGGCATGGTGTTTAGTTCGTTATCGTTTTCCGGGTAAACGCATTGTAGATGCCTTGGTCGACTTGCCGTTTGCCTTACCCACCGCGGTTGCAGGTATTGCACTCACCTCGCTTTATGCGCCTACAGGTTGGATCGGTCAGTATCTTGAGCCTTTAGGGATTCAAGTGGCCTATACCCCAATTGGTATTACATTGGCACTGATTTTTATTGGTATTCCTTTTGTGGTACGGACTGTGCAACCTGTTCTCAGTGACTTGGAAACAGAGTTAGAAGAAGCAGCATCAGCATTAGGTGCCAACCGTTTACAGATTGTGACCAAAGTGATTTTGCCGATTTTATTTCCAGCACTCATCACAGGTTTTGCACTTGCCTTTGCTCGTGGCGTCGGTGAATACGGTTCAGTGATCTTTATTGCAGGGAACCAACCGTTTAAAACAGAAATTGCGCCGCTCATGATTATTTCACGCTTAGAAGAATATGACTATGCAGGTGCAACCACGATTGCAGTCGTCATGTTAGTACTGTCTTTTGCCATTTTATTCCTGATTAACTTGTTACAAGCATGGGCAAGCCGTCGTACAGGGAGAACAGCACGATGAATATCAACAGTAATGCACTGGCTGAAAAGCTACAATCGCGTGATGCAACACGTGAGCCAACTTGGGTTCGCTACACCCTGATTACGATTGCTCTGCTGTTCTTTTTAAGCTGTTTGATCTTACCGCTGATTTTGGTGTTCGTTGAGGCCTTTAAACAAGGGGTCGGTGTCTATGCACAAGCCTTGGTTCATCCAGACACATTATCCGCAGTCAAACTCACTTTATTAACCGCAGTGATTGCAGTTCCTCTGAATGTCGTGTTTGGTGTTGCAGCAGCTTGGTGTGTAGCCAAATTTAACTTCCGTGGTAAATCCATCTTAACCACGATTATTGATATGCCATTTTCAGTATCACCTGTTATCGCGGGTTTAATGCTGGTGCTGATTTTTGGTACGCAAGGTTGGTTTGGTAGTTGGCTTATGGATAACGACATCAAAATTCTGTATGCCGTTCCTGCCATTGTATTAGCAACGATCTTTATCACCGTTCCTTTTGTTGCACGTGAACTTATTCCGCTCATGGAAGCTCAAGGTACGGAAGAAGAAGAAGCTGCGATTGTACTCGGTGCATCAGGCTGGCAAACCTTCTGGAAAGTAACCCTACCCAACATCAAATGGGGTTTAATTTACGGCGTCATTCTGTGTAATGCACGTGCCATGGGTGAGTTTGGTGCGGTATCGGTAGTTTCAGGTCATATTCGTGGTGAAACCAATACTTTGCCTTTACATGTCGAGATTCTCTATAACGAATATACCTTCAGTGCGGCTTTTGCTGTGTCTTCACTCTTGGCGCTTTTAGCGATTGTGACTCTTGTTTTAAAAACATGGGTTGAGCTTCGCCAAGAAAAGCAAAACAAACATAATAATTCAACAGTTTAAAGGAATGACCTCATGAGTATTCAAGTTAAAAATATTGAAAAACACTTTGGTGCGTTCCATGCGCTGAATAACATTTCTCTCGATTTTCCTGATGGTCAATTGGTTGCATTACTCGGCCCATCAGGCTGTGGTAAAACCACCCTGCTTCGTATTATTGCGGGACTTGAGTCCGCAGATGGCGGTCAAGTCATCTTAGAAGGTGAAGATGCAACCAATGTACACGTACGTGAGCGTGAAGTTGGTTTTGTATTTCAGCACTATGCCTTATTTCGCCATATGACCGTATTTGACAATATCGCCTTTGGTCTCCGCGTTCGCCCACGTGCAACACGCCCATCTGAAGCTGAAATTAAAAAACGTGTCACACGTTTGCTGGACTTAGTCCAATTGGGGTTCTTGGCAGATCGTTACCCAGCACAACTTTCTGGCGGTCAACGTCAACGTATTGCTCTGGCACGTGCTTTGGCGGTTGAACCACGCGTACTGTTACTAGATGAGCCTTTTGGTGCTTTGGATGCAAAAGTACGTAAAGAGCTCCGTCGTTGGTTACGTACTTTGCATGATGAACTTCATATCACCTCAATCTTTGTAACGCATGACCAAGAAGAAGCTTTAGAAGTCGCGGATCAAATCATTGTGATGAATAAAGGGAACGTCGAGCAAATTGGTTCTCCCCGTGAAGTTTATGAAAAGCCTGCAACGCCTTTTGTGTTTGACTTCTTAGGTCAAGCGAACCGTTTCGAAGGTCAAAATAACGCAGGGACGATCCAAATTGGTGAAGACCGCATTCAATTAGACTCTTTACGCAATGCGCCTTCGGGTGACGTGATTGCCTTTGCCCGTCCAGATGAATTACGTATTCATGCACAACCGCAAGACAACGCCATCCAAGCAACGTTCGTACGAGAATTATGGATCGCGGGCAAAGTGGTTGCAGAACTCCATGATCGCCAAGGCAAACTGATTGAAATCTCACTGACTTCTGAAGAAGCAAAATTACACCAATTTAGACCTAATCAAACGGTATGGTTAAGCCCATCAAACTTGCATTTATTTGCAAAACCTGCGGCTTAAGACCAATTGAATGGGGCATGTTGAATGCCTCATTCATCATAAAAGAGATCCAAGACTATGAACTTTCAACAACTCAGAATTATTCGAGAAACGGTGAGACAAAACTTCAACCTCACCGAAGCCTCTGCTGCACTGTATACCTCTCAGTCAGGCGTCAGTAAGCACATCAAAGACCTAGAAGATGAATTAGGCGTACAGCTTTTTATTCGCAAAGGGAAACGCTTACTCGGTTTAACTGAACCAGGTCAAGCACTACTGGGCATTGTTGAACGCATGTTGGTCGACGCGGACAATATTAAACGTCTTGCAGATGATTTTAACCGTGTCGATGAAGGTACCTTGACGATTGCGACTACACATACGCAAGCGCGTTATGTACTACCGCCGATTGTCAATCAATTCAAAAAAGAGTTTCCAAAAGTTCATCTTATTTTGCAACAAGCCAGTCCTGTTGAAATTACCGAAATGCTTCTGCAAGGTGAAGCTGATATTGGTATTGCAACTGAATCACTGACCACAGAAGATAATCTGGCTAGCGTGCCGTTCTATAATTGGCAGCACAGTATTATTACCCCACAAAATCATCCACTGGCAAACAAACAAAATATTAGTATTGCAGACTTGGCGGAATATCCACTGATTACCTATCACGGCGGTTTCACAGGCCGTTCAAAAATTGACAAAGCTTTTGAAGATGCAGGTGTGGATGTTGACATCGTAATGTCTGCTTTAGATGCCGATGTCATCAAAACCTATGTTGAACTGAATATGGGCGTTGGTATTGTCAATAATGTGGCGTATGACGTCGAACGTGACTATCGTTTAAAACAAATTCCAACTGATATTTTTGGTCTCAATACCACATGGATTGCAGTGCGTAAAGGTCACCTCCTGCGTGGTTATGGCTATGAATTTATCTCGTTGTGCTCACCAGATGCAGACATTAAAGCACTGAAAAGAGTGGCATATCCTGAAGACTAAACCATTCTTATTCTAAAAAAGAGGCCTCCGTGCCTCTTTTTTATTTTTAAACCCATATACTTTAAATGGACATAGTGTATTATTTGATCAAACGATAAAAATACTAGTGAGCAATAACAGTGAATAAAAATCTGTTGGGCTCTCCATTACTTTGTTTATGTTTCTATTCGTCGGGATCATGCTTTGCTGCTGCTTTTGAACGTTCAGGTCAAACGATACAACTCTTTTTTGAACATGGAAATTATGCAGAAATTTCTTTGGCTTATATTGATCCAGATATTTCTGGCCAAGTTCAACAGGTCGAGACACTACAACAGTTTGGCATCACTGACTTTTCAACAGGCAATTTAAGCAATGAACAAGTAATGCTGGGAGCTGCATTAAAACTACAACTAAACCCTCAGTTCAAATTTGCTGTCATTTATGACCAGCCTTTTGCTGTAGACATCGATTATCGCTATCGCCCAAAGATTTACGGTGAAAGTTATGAGGTTGAATCTGCCGATATCGACTTTGAAAGTCATAATCTCAGCTCGCTTTTAGGCTACCAATTCAACCCACAATGGGAAATCTATGGCGGTTTAAGCTATCAAAGCTTTGCAGGCTCTTTAAAAGCGAAAGGTCAGGCCTATTCTGTGTTTGATGGCTATGATGCCGAGTTTAAACAAGATGAAAGCTTGGGCTGGTTAGCAGGTATTAGTTATCAAATCCCTGAATATTATTTTAGAACATCTTTGACCTATCGCTCTGCGATTAAGCATGAAATCACCACAACAGAGTCTATCGAAGTCGGCGTAGATACACCCAATGTGATGGAAGTGAAAACACCACAATCGGTAAACCTTGATTTCATGACAGGACTCCCCTATCAAAATATCTTGTATGGGACGCTACGCTGGGTAAATTGGCAAGACTTTGTCATTCAGCCACCCAAATTTAAAGCTGTGATCGATTATATTGCGATATTTTACCCTGAAGCCAAAGACGTCAAACTTATTCAGTACAATGAAGATCAATGGTCTGCAAAACTCGGCTTAGCACACGTATGGAACAAAAAGTGGCTGAGTACTATGGAACTGCTCTGGGACTCGGGGATTAATAATCCTGCATCTACCCTTAACCCAAGTGATGGTTATCAAGGCATTGGCCTAGGCAGCATGTACATATATAACGCTCAGTTCGATGTTGCAGCAGGTCTTTATTATTTGCGTTTTAATAAATCCAAAACATCTTCAGACTCAAGCCCACTGGCAAACATTACAGGACTTTCTGCGCTGAATGACAATGATGCATGGATCTTTGGACTCAAATTTGCGCATCACTTTTAAAGACTTTAGCTAAAATCAGACATAAAAAAAACGAGCCGAAGCTCGTTTTTTTTATGTGTTAATTACCAATGGTAACTTACACCCAATTTTGCAACTGGCATCCACTCATATTTATCATCGTTACGGATTTTGTTTTCTTCAGCAGCTAAATCTCTGTCAAAATCAGCGCCATTCACGTTTACAAAGTTACCTTTCGACGTTAAGTTTACAGATGGGTTGCCTGTATAGTAAGCACCTACTTCACCAAATACACCCCAGTTTTGATTAATCTTAGGTGCCAAACCTAAACCAACATAGGGAGCAATATTATTTTCGTAACCCATTTTTCCTGAAACTTCACCATTAAAGTTATAGTTGTTACCATTTACTTTAATCGTACCATCACTTGAGCGCTTCTTCAGGTCGTACTCAGAATCGACATAACCTACACCAGCAGCAACATATAAACCTTGAGCCCAACGATTTGTACTTGTACCCCATGGACGAACTTCAGCATTTAAATAAGCTAACTTATTGTCCATATCCGCATCGTATTTTGTACCATTAATTGATACATCATCAGTCCATGAAATGTCACCACCGTTGTAACCTAAAGCTAAACCCACATATGGGTTAGCTGTCCACAACAAAGCACCGCCATAACCTGTTGTACCAACTTCAGCACGAACACCAGTAGGAATTAATTTATTCTGGTCAAAAGCATAACCATCTTTTACGACTGCATCATCAGCAAAAGCTGTACCTACGACTGCTGACATTGCTGCTGCGATTGCAACTAAACGTAATGATTTCATGTTTTTTCTCCTCCAATTAAAGATTTTTTTACATCATTTACAATTTTTTGATGAGCCCATCTTAAAACACCCTCTAACTGTTTTTTATTCTAGATTTGGGCTGTTTTTGTTATTTTTTGATACATTTTATACTTTCTTGTTGTTGTAAATCGCAATTCTTTACTTAATGCCTCTACTCAAACAGCTCTAAAAGTCTTATTTCCAATCATTCATTATTATTTCCGATCCTATGCTGTTTTTTCATCTATTCTCTGCACAATTTAGTGTAAAATCAGGAAAATTTTTTTTCTGGAAGGAAGATCATGTCTCAGCTTTCAACAATTATTGAACAAGCGTTTGAAGACCGTTCGAATTTTACAGCAGCGGACTGTCCTGCTGAAGTTCGTGCAGCAGTTGAAGAAGTCATTGCTGGTTTAGATAACGGGACATTACGTGTTGCTGAAAAAATTGATGGTGAGTGGGTTGTTCATCAATGGGTGAAAAAAGCTGTGCTTTTATCATTCAAACTAAATGACAACAAACCAATTGAGTCATGTGACCTTCAATTCTACGATAAAGTAGATACCAAATTTACAGGTTGGACTGAGGAACAGTTTAAAGCTGCTGGCGTACGTGTTGTTCCTCCTGCGGTTGCACGTAAAGGTTCTTTCCAAGCGAAAAACGTGGTGTTAATGCCTTCTTATGTAAACATTGGTGCATATGTTGACGAAGGCACCATGGTTGACACATGGGCAACTGTTGGTTCATGTGCTCAAATTGGTAAAAACGTTCACTTATCTGGTGGTGTAGGAATTGGTGGTGTTCTTGAGCCACTTCAAGCAAACCCAACGATTATTGAAGACAACTGCTTCATCGGTGCACGTTCTGAAATCGTAGAAGGCGTGATCGTAGAAGAAGGTTCGGTAATTTCTATGGGCGTGTTCATTGGTCAATCGACTAAGATTTTTGACCGTGCAACTGGCGAAATTCACTATGGTCGTGTACCAGCAGGTTCTGTTGTAGTTGCAGGTAGCTTACCTTCTAAATGCGGTACTTACAGCCTGTATGCTGCAATCATCGTGAAAAAAGTAGATGCACAAACACGTTCTAAAACGAGCTTGAACGATTTACTACGCGACGAATAATTTTTAGTTGTCGTGCGGAACTCAAGTTCCTCATCTCTACGGTTAAGACTAGCCGTAGAGATTTTTGTTTTTCTAACCTGTGGTTTAATTTTGCTATGAATACGCTTCGATCTTCTGCTATCCCTGTTTCTGATCCTTCTGCGGGTCTACGTATCACGGAGATCTTTTATTCTTTGCAAGGAGAAGCCAACACCTCAGGACTGCCAACAGTTTTTATTCGTTTAACGGGTTGTCCACTACGTTGTACCTACTGCGATACGACCTACTCGTTTGAAGGTGGCGAACGTCAATCTTTAGATCAGATTATTCAAACCACGCTTGATTTTAAAACCCCTTATGTCTGCGTGACAGGTGGTGAACCCCTTGCACAGCCCAATGCATTACCTCTAATGCAACGTCTTGCAGATCTTGGCTGTGCAGTCTCTTTAGAAACCAGTGGCGCTTTAGATGTGTCTAAGGTTGACCCACGTGTTTCAAAAGTATTAGATTTGAAAACCCCAACTTCAGGTGAAGTTGCACGAAATTTGCTTTCGAATCTCGACCATTTAACCCAGCACGACCAAATCAAATTTGTAATTTGTAACCGTGAGGATTATGAGTGGTCAAAACAGCAAGTTGAAGACTATAAACTCAATGAAAAAGTCAGCACAGTATGGTTCTCTCCTGCTTTTGCCGTTGAGAAAGGTGCTGCTCGTTTACCTCAACTTGCGCGTGACTTAGCGCAATGGATATTAGAAGACCATCTCCCTGTTTGCTTCCAACTCCAACTCCACAAGTTGCTTTGGAATGACGAAACTGGTCGCTAATACATTGCCTATTCATCTTTAATTTATATTTGGAGAAAGTTGTATGCGCCCTCGTGCCATAGTTTTGTTATCTGGCGGTTTAGACTCAACAACTTGTTTAGCATGGGCGCAAGCACAGTATGACTGTACAGCGCTCAGCTTTATGTATGGTCAACGCTCAACCACTGAGCTCGATGCTGCACGCGAACTTGCGAAAAAAGCAGGCGTAGAACATCGTGTCATTAATATCGACTTAGGTAATTTGGGTGGTTCTGCGTTAACAGACCATAGCATTGATGTTCCAGATCATGAACAAGTCGGTATTCCTGTAACTTATGTTCCAGCACGTAACACGATTTTCTTATCTTATGCCCTAGCAGCAGCAGAAGTTTTAGATGCCGAAGCCATTGTGATTGGTATTAATGCTGTTGATTATTCAGGGTATCCTGACTGTCGACCTGAATTTATTGAGGCATTTGCCAACATGGCTCGCCTTGCAACCAAGGTTGGCGTTGAAGGAAAACCTCTTAAATTTGAAACACCTCTGTTACATTTATCCAAAGCAAATATTATTCGCTTAGGTATAGAACATGGCGTAGACTATAGTCAAACGGTGTCTTGCTACCAAGCAGATGACCAAGGACGTGCTTGTGGGAAATGCGACAGTTGCCGTCTTCGTAAAGAAGGTTTTGCAGATGCTGGCGTAGCAGACCCAACGCGTTATATACCGTAACGACAAGGTACAGTTTATGAAAAATTTAAAATCAAACATTTTGCTTTCTACATTGGTGTCTGCAGCTGCATTGTTCGCTACAGCTTCAAATGCTGCTGAATCGAACAAATTACAAGAAGCGTATAAAAGCAGCAATGTAAAATCGGCATTGATTAATGTTTGTAAAGAAGAAACTGCAAAAAGCAAAAAGCTTAGTGCAGCAGAAGTAAGCAAATACTGTACTTGTGCAGTTGAAGCTGATGGTAAGTTGACCAATGCACAAAAATGGGAAATCCAAAGTGCGATCAACCAAAAGAAAAGCCCGTCTACTTTAGCTTTTGTACAAAAGCAAAATAACGACTTACAAACATGTTTCGGTCCACAGTTAACAGGTAAATTAAAATCTTTAACTGAAGAAGCAATGAAAGCTGCTCCGAAAAAATAATTCACTGAATGTGAATGAAGCCTGCTCTATGCAGGCTTTTTTATATGTTCAAAATAGATAGAACTTGAAAATATGCTCACCCAATGGAATACACGCGCCCAAAATCGCAAATTTGTTGCGTCATATAGTGGTGGAAAAGACAGCAGCCTTGCTTTATACCAAGCGATGCAAATGGGTGAACCTGTTGCATTAATTGTCATGTTAGAAGAGCAAGGTCTGAAATCACGCTCACATGGAATGTCTCTCGATATTATTCATGCACAGGCAAAAGCAATTGGACTTCCCATCTACAGTGCCTCTGCGACATGGCAAGACTATGAAAACCAGTTCATTCAACTGTTACGAAAAGCTCAAGCTCTTGGAGCAGAAAGTTTAGTCACAGGTGATATTGATTTAATGGCACATGCTGAATGGAATCAATCCGTTTGCGATAAAAGTGAGCTCAGTTTATGTATGCCATTGTGGCAACGTCCACGTTCAGACATTGTGCATGAGCTTATTCAGCTTGGTTTTCAAAGCATCATCGTTACGGTCAACTTAAACTTAGGCATGAAGGCTGAAGACTTAGGTCAAGTACTTAGCCTTGACTATGTAGATGAACTTGTTGCAAGAGGCATTGATCCATGCGGCGAAGCGGGTGAATTCCATACCACGGTGATTGATGGCCCAATTTTCAAACATCCACTTTCAGTTGTTAAAGGTGATATTCTGTATCACGAAAATTATGCCTTTTTACCACTTGAATTAGAACAATGCGACATTTAAGGATAGAACATGACTGATACGATCCAACTTCCAAATCAGAACTTTCCAGCCACAACAGGTGAAGTGAACTTAACTGAAGTGCCGACTGAGTGGCTGATTGTGTACTTTTACCCGAAAGATTCAACGCCAGGTTGCACCACTCAAGCCGTTGGTTTTTCATGTTTAAAAGATCAGTTTGATGCCCTACAAACCACAATCATTGGTGTTTCCCGTGACTCGGTTAAAGCACACCAAAATTTTACAGAAAAGCAGGCTTTAACCATTAATTTAATTAGCGACAAAGAAGAAGTGCTGTGTAAACACTTTGATGTGATTAAAGAAAAAAATATGTATGGTAAAAAAGTGATGGGCATTGAGCGCTCAACTTTTATTTTTCATAACGGTAAGTTGGTTAAAGAGTATCGTAAGGTAAAAGCTGCGGGACATGCTGAACAAGTTTTAGAGGACTTAAAAGCATTACAGGCTTAATGTACATCAGCCCGCAAATGCGGGCTTTGTTTTGTATGATTTTTTATTTCATAGATTTATTGTACGCGCTTTTTATTTCACAAGCAGTGAAATGGCGATTCCCCACATCACCAGCGCGATGATCCCATCCAGTACATTCCACGCTTTCGGATTGGCAAAAATGGGGATAAGCACACGAGCACCATAGCCCAAAGCAAAGAAAAACAACCAAGATGCACACACAGCCCCTAAAGCAAAGTACGCAGGTTGCTCAAACTGTGTTGAAATAGAACCCAGTAAAATAACCGTATCTAAATAAACATGCGGATTAAGCCAAGTCAGCGCCAAACACAGCAAAACAATATTCACTAGATGATGCTTTTCAATGGGACTTGCCTCCAAGCCCTGCTGTGATTTAAATGCCCGTAGCAAATGTTGAAATCCATAACAAAATAAAAAAATTGCCCCTGCCCATTTGGAAAACTGAATAATTTCAGGATAGTGCTGAAGCACTTTTGAAAAACCAGAAACGCCCAAGACAATTAAAATCGAATCCGACAGTGCACAGACAAAACATACCCAAAAAACAAACTGCTTTTTAAGCCCCTGTTTTAGCACAAATGCATTTTGAGCCCCAATGGCAATAATAAGGCTCATCCCAACTGCAAGCCCTTGTACATATGTACTTAACATTTTGACTTTTCAACTTAATTGATGATGTCAGGATTATCTTTCATTTTTAATTAAATTAAGTATTATTTAGAAAATATCAATATAACTAAAATATTTTTAGTTTAAAGTGAGTCCCGATATGCTGAATCATAAACAGTGCGACGCATTTTTAGCAGTGGCAGAAACAGGAAGTTTTGACCTTGCTGCTGAACAGCTATGCATTACTGCTTCTGCCGTCACTTTACGCGTACAAAGCCTAGAAAAAAGCTTCGGGCATTTACTGATTGTGCGGGAAAGACCTTGCCGCCCGACACAAGCAGGTCAATCGCTGCTACATTATTTGCAACATAGCCGACTGTTAGAGCAAAGTTTCATTCAGAACCTCACAGGTCATATGAACACCTCTGCTTTTTATCAAATCAACATTGCAACCAATGCCGACTCCTTAGCGACATGGCTGTTGCCCTTGCTACAGTCAACATTAATTGAAAAAAAGATCGTGGTGCATTTTCAGGTCGATGACCAATCACAAACCCATCACTTACTTGAAGCCGGTTTGGTGAATGCCTGCGTGACAGATGAATCACAAGCCATGAAAGGCTGCGTAGCGGAATACATTGGCGATATGAACTATCGTTTTGTCGCCACGCCAACTTTTGCGCAGCAATGGTTTAAACAAGGTGTCAACCGAGAGTCTCTACGTACAGCCCCTGCACTGATCTTTAATGCAAAAGACCAACTCCACACCGCGTATATCCAACAAAAGTTTGGACTCAATCCAACTCAATATCCACATCACTTTATTCCATCTTCCAGTGCATTTTTTGATGCGGTTACGATGGGACTCGGCTATGGTTGGTTGCCCTATTATCAAGCCAAACCGCGTTTTCAGGATGGCTCATTGGTTGAGTTAGATCCTCAACTTAATATTGATTTACCTTTGTATTGGCATCATTGGAAACAGCAGTCGCTGCAGTTAAATCTGCTAACAGATCTCTTGATTGAACAGGCTCACGCAGCGATGAATTAATAAAGCCCTGAATATAGGTCTTTGAGATCATAGAGTCTCTATTGCACTTTCCACTGCCCCGACAGTTGAATATTCACTTTTTCGCCTACACCGCCAATGGCTTTTTTCATGCCAAAGTCACTTCGGTTAATCACGGTAGAGGACTGGACATCCAGTAGATTGGTATTATTGGCACTCGGTTTTAAGGTCGTGCTAAAGCTAACAGGCTTGGTAATGCCGCGAAGTGTTAAGTTTCCAACAATATTATATTGACCATCACCCAAATCTTTAAAACTGGTACTTTTAAAGCTAGCAGTTTTGTACTTGGATGCATAAAACAAATCTTCACCCAAAATCATATTTTTCAGTGAAGGTTTACTCAAGCTTAGGCTATTTACATCCATGACAAAATGCGTCGAAGCATGCTGTGGTGCTTTGGCATCAAACTGCATACTGGATTGCACACGATTAAACTTAGCTCTTACAACAGTCACACCCAAGGATTTAATTTCAAAGCCTACATTACTCTGAGGCGTCAATGTCCATGACTGGGCTTGCACTTGAGTACTGAATGCAAATGTAGTACCTGCAATCATCAAAGCATTTCTAATGACCGCATGACTTACAATCTGTTTCATCTGTTGTTTTCTATCCATTGAACACGATCCTCGTCGAAATATTTTTATTCGACTGAGAACCTTAGTCTAAATTGGATGAGTCCTGAGTTAAAAATTTGTGTTGTAACTGTTTATATATTTCACTTTGTTGGAATTTATGTAAAAAATCACTGGTTCCCAGTGGAAACGCCTGCTCTAAAATATCACCTCGATAATAAGCTTCTCGAACAGGTGTTGCAGACATCGCATCTTGTAGGCTATCGAGTTCAACCATTTGCCATTCAGGAAAAAGCTGTAAATAATAGGAGGAATCATCTTTAAAATGGCCAATGAGTCCAACTTTAGAATCAGGTGTGACTACATGATTCACTAATTTTTTTACCAATTGCACCCATTTAACATCATTATAAACATCAATTACATGTACAAAGTGAATCCGTTTTTGATGTGCTTCTGAAAAGTTCGATAAAATCATTTCTTCACGTTCAGATGCTAAAAATGGATTTTTCGTATTTCGTTCATTTTGCGCAGAGCCTAAAGCCAAAATTACATTTTGACTTTGCTCTAAAGCAATCTTAATGGTTTGCATATGCGCCAAGTGAAATGGCTGGAAGCGACCAATGAATACGAGATAATCAAATGTATATGGCATAAATCTTTTACTTTTTTATGAACTGGTCAGTTGTGTCGATCATAAAATTATGCGACATAATGAGCCCATAAAATTAAACCAAACTTTCTAGCAAGGATAGTACGATGACACTGAGCTGTATTCAACAACCTCATCAACATTTGAATGCAAAATTAGACAATGGCGTACTGACATTAGCCATTCACCGTCCTGAAGCAAAGAATGCGTTGTATGGCGAACTTTATTTATGGATCGCAAAAGCTTTAGATGAAGCAGATCTAGACAATAGCGTTCGTGCTGTCATTCTACGTGGTGAAGACGCGGACTTTACCGCGGGCAACGACATGCAGGATTTCATGAAATCTGCTGCGCAAAAAGGTCAAGCACCTGCGGCAGAAGGCCCTCCATTTATTTTACTTAAATCTGCGGCAAAGTTTTCTAAACCGTTGATTGCGGCTGTACGTGGTGTGGCGATTGGTATTGGGGTAACAATCCTGTTACATTGTGACTTGGTTTATAGCGACAATACTGCTCTATTCCAGATTCCATTTGTTAGCCTTGGTTTATCTCCAGAAGGTGCTTCAAGCAAATTATTGGTAGAACAAGCAGGTTATCACAAAGCTGCTGAATTACTGCTGACCGCTCAGAAGTTTGACAGTCCAACTGCAGTTGCTGCAAACCTTGTCAACAGTATTGAAGATGATGTGTATGCTACAGCAGCTAAAAAAGCAGCACAATTGTCTGCTTTACCTTTAGCCTCTTTAGTGCAGTCTAAGGCATTGATGAAGCACAATGTAAATGAAACTGTGGCTTGGATTGATCATGAAGCTGAAATTTTCATGGATCGTGTCGGCTCTCCAGAAATGATGGAAGCTGTATCAGCATTTATGCAAAAGCGTAAACCTGATTTCACCCAGTTCAACTAATCATTGATCGTTGAATGACTAAAAACCACTGTGTTTCATATTACACAGTGGTTTTTTTATTTTCCGTCCCAACATATTTAAAAACCCATTCGGAAAACTTCTTATGTCAAATACTACAGAAAAAAAGCGTTACTTTGAGCCTGCGCCACAAGACATCGATGTCGAAAATTTTAAAAAAGTCATCCAAAGCCGCCGTTCGGTTCGCAAATTTACCAAGAAAGAAATTCCAGCTGATGTGCTTGATGACTGTTTAGATTTGGCACTGCTTGCGCCCAACTCATCTAACTTACAGCCTTGGACTTTTTATGTGGTGCAGAATCCCACTAAGAAAAAACAGCTAGTCAAAGCTTGCCTAAATCAGCTTGCGGCAAAAACGGCATCCGAACTGATCGTGTGTGTCGCGCGTACAGACCGTAATGATGAAATGGCAAAACGCAACATTACAGAGTTCCCTTTTCCTGAAGCGCCTGCGGCTGTACAGAAATATTATAAATTCATTCCTTATAACTATAAGACAGGTTACTTAAATACACTGGGTAACTTTAAGAAAGTGGCTTTCAAAATTGCACGTAGCTTAGATAAACAACTGCCTGTAACTGCATTTAATCAAGCGGATGCAAAACTTTGGGCAAGTAAAACCACAGCTTTAGCTTGCGAGAACCTAGTGCTAGCTTTACGTGCTTATGGTTTTGATAGTTGTATGATGGAAGGTTTTGATGAGCCTTTGGTGCGTAAACTGTTAAATCTGAATGATCAGCAATACCCTGTGATGGTGATTGGTGCAGGTGAGCGTGCAGAAGACGGTGTATTTTTCCCGCAGTACCGTTTTGATCGTGAGTTATTTATTCAGAAGGTTTAATATTAGCTTTCTCAATGGAATCCTTTCATTAAAGTTTTAATTTCAGGATTAACCTTCGGTTCGACCTACTTTTCTTTCGGGAAAAGTAGGCAAAACCATTGTCATTCGTAAAACTAGTTCTATTCCGTCGTTTATCTATTTAGTCGCAGAAACTTTATCTGATCAATTAAGTCCTGCCTCAAACCGTTGCGAATGCCGTTAACGTGTATCAAATATATTTTCAAGTTCATCATTAAAGTACATCGACCATCTGAATAAACTCAAAAGCGGGTTCTTCATAGGGA
Organism: Acinetobacter sp. 8I-beige; assembly: GCF_902505955.1. Taxonomy (NCBI): domain Bacteria; kingdom Pseudomonadati; phylum Pseudomonadota; class Gammaproteobacteria; order Moraxellales; family Moraxellaceae; genus Acinetobacter; species Acinetobacter sp. 8I-beige. The sequence goes on from NZ_LR732790.1 coordinate 1,660,995, forward strand.
TGGCTTAATGTTAAAGCCTTTGCCACAGCAGAAGCCTTTCCCTCTGGAACAATGGTTTCCACCCGCCACTCTGGAATTCGCTCCAAAGCATCCAACTCACCTATAAATGGATTTGCGTCTTTTACAGGTTTAAATTGGCCTGTGCCTAAGACCTGCCAAGCACAGTGTTCATAATTCCCTATACCACCTGCTCCTGCTTCAAAAATCGCAAGTTTGGTGGATTCAAGATGAGATTCGGGGACATAGTAGATGAGTTTGAGCATAGCGCTTTAATGTAGATTTTATTAATATCACATCAATCATATTGATCGACAGCACCTATGTCTAATAAAAATATTGCCCGTGAACTTGCTTTAACAACAACTGAAAATTTAGCAGATGAAATTATCTTTAAAACAGCCAATACTCTGCTAGAAGACACAATTAAATCTATCCCTTTTGCATCTTTAATTACAGGTTCAATTGAAAGCTATACTAAATTTCGTACTTTGAAAGAACAAAAACAATTATTAGCTTTTATTCAAGAAGCAGAAAATATAAATGTTGGGTTTATCGAAAAGTTTTTTAAAGACAAAGACAATTTAGAATTAGGCATTGAAATTTTAGGAATACTTGATCAAACCTACCTAGAAAAACAAGCAAGAATGATAGGTCGTGCTTCTATACTGTTTAAAAACCTTAGTATTTCAAAGCGAATTTTTGATAAATATGCATATATTATTACTAGATTAAATAGCCATTTAATTTACCTAATAGAGGAAATTTACACCATAGAAACCAATCGTGATGATCCTGAATTCGAATATGATATTAAAAATCCCAATATGGAATTAGTAAACTTTGGTTTTTTAATTGAGGTACCGTCACAACTTTATCCTGGTTCAACACAAATTTCTCAATTTAAAAAGACCAGTGACTTTTACTACTTTTATGAAAACATTTTCAAAGACTAAATTCAATCACATGACGTGCGACATGGATGTCGCACGTTAGACTGTGGGACAGGACGTCCCATCAGTCTAAAAAAGGGCTTTTGTTACTTTTCGTCCATGAAAAGTAAAATCATATAGATATAAATTTTGTTTAAAATTACGCCAACTAAAAGTGCACTCTATTTTTCTATATAAAAGTAAATTCAATAAAAAAACCGCCTCTTTGAACTGCACCCCGAAAGTTAGACACTCTCATCTAATTTGAAGGGTTCAGTTCACATGGCGGTTTTTTAATTATCAAAATCACATCTGCAATGCATAACCCAAAATCAAAAAGATCAATTGCAAGCTCAAAATCACAGCAAACAACTTCCATCCTTTTTTACGCAATGCAGACTTATCCACTGCTTCGTATGTAACTGTTTTAATCATGTCATCACCTCATACATGAGTGTTGATACTGAAATTGTTTAGTAATCCATCTTTCTTTTATTTTGCACGATATTTGTGCATTTATTACACAATATCACTTTCACATAAATATAAAAGCAAAATCTAAACCAACTTCAACGGGAGAAATAAAAATTTAAAAAACAAAAAGACAATTCAATAAAAAAGCCACCCGAAGGTGGCTTTTCAAAACACAGACTTCAGATTAACCAATGAACTTACGTGCATTACGGAACATACGTAACCATGCACCGTCTTCCGTCCACTCTTCAGGCTTCCAAGAATGCTGTACAGCACGGAAGTTACGTTCAGGGTGTGGCATCATAATTGTTGCACGACCATCTTTCGATGTGACACCTGAAATCGCTTCTGGTGAACCATTCGGGTTCATTGGATAGTGTTGAGTTGGATTCCCTTGACTATCGACATAACGCAAGATCACTTGATTACCTGCATTTAATGCCGCTAAGTTATCCGTGCTTGTCACCACACGACCTTCACCATGTGCAACTGCGATCGGCAGGATTGAACCCTCCATACCTTCTAACAATACAGAGTTCGATTTTTCAACACGAACGTTGACCGCACGCGCTTCAAACATCTCAGAAGTGTTACGGTGGAAACGCGGCCAAGCTTCAGCACCCGGAATCAGTGGAGCCAATTGCGACAACATTTGACAGCCGTTGCAAATACCAAGAGAGAACGTTTCGTCACGGTTGAAGAATTTTTCAAATTGGTCACGAAGTTTTGGGTTGAACAAAACTGATTTCGCCCAGCCACCACCAGCACCCATGACGTCACCGTAAGAGAAACCACCACATGCCACAAGACCTTCAAAGTCATCTAGGCTGATACGACCTGCGAGCAAGTCGCTCATGTGCACATCTACAGTGTTGAAACCAACTTTGTCGAATGCCGCAGCCATTTCAACATGACCATTTACGCCTTGTTCACGTAAGATCACCATGTTTGGACGACGTTCGTTGATGTACGGCGCTTCGATTGGCTCATTCAAATCAAATGTTGGTTTTGCAATAATACCAGCATGTGATTTGTCCGTGATCAATGCAAATTCTTGATCCGCTGTTTCTACGTTGTCACGTAGACGTTGGATTTGATGTGACACTTCAGTCCACGCCACTTGCAAGTCTGCACGTTCAAGCACCAAGCCATTTACCGTCAATTGATCGGTGTTGTTTACCGTACCAATCACCGCAATTGCATCGCGTAATGTAGATGCCGCAACTTCGTCTGCAAGTGTTGCCCAATCAGACGCGCTGATTTGAAGCACTGCACCAATTTCTTCTGCAAACAGGCTTTCAGTTGATTGATCTTCTAAAGCCACACCGAGACGTGCCGCAAACATCATTTCCGCAACAGTTGCAAGCAAACCACCATCACCAATGTCGTGGTAAGCCTTAATTAAGCCACGGTTGTTCCAGTCTTGAACCAAGGCAAAGAATGCTTTGAAGTCGTCAAAACTATCTACATCTGGTGTCACTGAACCAATCGCTTTATAAACCTGAGCAAGGATCGAACCACCTAGGCGGAACTGACCTTTAGAAAGATCAATACGGACAAGTACTGATTCTTCATTTTTCAATTCAGGCGTTAAGGTTTTACGTACATCAGTCACAGGAGCAAAGGCTGTGATTACACCTGACATCGGTGAAGTCACCGATTTGTCTTCGCCTTCATCATTCCAAGTCGTACGCATTGACAATGAGTCTTTACCCACTGGAATTGCAATACCGAGTGCAGGACACATTTCCATACCGATGGCTTTTACACCTTCGAATAAAGCTTGGTCTTCACCTTTTTGCCCTGCCGCCGCCATCCAGTTTGCAGACAATTTAATGTCACTGATCTGGTCGATTTTTGCAGACATAATATTCGAGATCGACTCTGCAACCGATAAACGTGCAGATGCCGCAGGATTTAACAAGGCAACAGGTGGACGTTCGCCCATCGCCATGGCTTCACCTGTATAACCTTGTAAGCTTGTTGTAGTCACTGCTGCATCTGCAACAGGAACCTGCCAACGACCTACAAACTGATCACGTGCAACCATACCTGTAATTGAACGGTCACCAATGGTGATCAAAAATGATTTCGATGCAACCGTTGGGTTTTTAAGTACACGGTAAATGGCATCTTTCAAATCTGTGACTTTAGATGCATCAAAGTCGTCGCCTTGACGTTCAATCGTTTCATACGAACGGCTCATACGAGGTGTGCCACCGAGCATGACTTGCATTGGCATATCCACGGCTTTGTTATCAAACAATGGATCGTTCACCGTCAATTGACGCGCTTCTGTTGCTTCACCTAAAACAGCAAACGGACAACGTTCACGTGCACACAATGATTCAAATAATTCTAAAGAACTTGGACGAATCGCCAACACATAACGTTCTTGCGCTTCGTTTGACCAGATCTCCATTGGAGACATACCCGGCTCAAGTGATGGAATCTTACGTAAATCAAGAATCGCACCCAGTTCGTGGTCATTCACCAACTCAGGCATTGCGTTCGAAACACCACCTGCACCCACGTCATGCACGGACACGATTGGGTTGAAGTCTTCCATACGCCAGCATGCATCAATCACTTCTTGGCAACGACGTTCCATTTCAGGGTTTTCACGTTGTACAGAAGCGAAGTCTAGGTTTTCACCGAGTTTACCGCTGTCCACAGAAGATGCCGCACCGCCACCAAGGCCGATCAACATTGCAGGGCCACCGAGAACGATCAGCAAGTCACCCGGTTGAATCGCATCTTTTTCCACGTGGTCTGGACGGATGTTACCGTAACCACCAGCAATCATGATTGGCTTATGGAAACCTTTCACATCACCATTTACATTTTGTTCGAAAGTACGGAAGTAACCATTTAAAGCAGGACGACCAAATTCGTTGTTAAACGCAGCACCACCCAATGGGCCTTCAATCATAATTTGAAGCGGAGATGCCATACGAGATGGTTTACCGTAGTTTTCTTCCCAAGGCTGTTCAAAGCCCGGAATATTTAAGTTTGAAACCGTAAAGCCTGTTAAGCCTGCTTTTGGTTTACCACCACGACCTGTTGCACCTTCATCACGAATTTCACCGCCCGAACCAGTCGCAGCACCCGCAAAAGGCGCGATCGCTGTTGGGTGGTTATGCGTTTCCACTTTCATCAAGATGTGGGCAGCTTGGCTCTTGTATTTATAAACGTGGTGACCCGTCGCTTCATCTTTCTTCGGATAGAAACGCTGAGTATCAAAACCAACGATCACCGAAGCATTGTCTTTATATGCCGACAATACATCTGTTGGTGATTCTTTATAGGTGTTTTTAATCATTTGGAACAATGACAATGGCTGTTTTTCACCGTCAATGGTCCATTCAGAGCCAAAGATTTTATGACGACAGTGCTCAGAGTTTGCCTGAGCAAACATCATCAGTTCGATATCGTGCGGATTACGGCCGAGCTTGTTAAAAGCAGCAACTAAATAATCAATTTCTTCATCAGAGAGTGCAAAGCCAAACTCAGAGTTTGCCTTCACTAAAGCGTCTTTACCCTGACCTAAAATGTCGATTGCATTTAAAGGCTTTGGTGCAGTTTCAGAAAACAATGCAGCCGCGTCTTCAATTTGATTGAACACACTTTCAGTCATACGGTCATGTAAAACTTGTTTTACTGCATCCGATACTTCAGAAATACCTTTTAAAGTAAACAAAACACCGCGTTCTAAGCGGTGTATCGGGGTATTACAGTTGGCAAAAATATCCGTTGCCTTTGATGACCACGGCGAGATTGTGCCTACACGTGGTGTCACAAGGACTTGAACTTCATCACTTGTCGCTTCGCGAACTTGGAAGGTTGCGCCATCATTTAATAGCTGCAAAGCAGATTGCTGTTGTTGCTCGTCGAGCGCTTGGTCGAAAAGGTAAACCCATTGGCTTTCTATTGATTGAACAGAACTAATAGACGATAGACGTGTTAAAAGTTGTGTTTGCTTAAAAGAAGAGTGTGCAGGTGCACCGGCAACGATAAACATGCTGTTTTTGGCTCCACGGGCAGGTCTAGACAACCTACCTCAATGTGACTTGAAGAGAGCGCATATTCTACTGCGTATTGCCAAAATCAGCTAGTCGTCTACGACTTAAAAAAGTGAGATTTCTTTGTTTTAAAAGATCAATTTACTTTGACTTTAAAAATCAAACATGATTAGTAACAAATGTTTTAAGGGATAAATTTCAAAGATGCCCGACTTTTAGGCTTTGATTCGGTTCTAAAAACCATTGTTAATTGATATTCAAGCTACGAATAAAGAAGTTTATAGCCTCCTTGAGAACTGACGTAACTGTATTAAGATGTTCTATTGATGAAAATTTAATGCTGCAAAAATTAAAAGACAACTTATGTCGCAGCCCTCTAGAGCTCGTCACACTTTTTTGGCATGATGAAGCCAATAACTCACTGAATAATGATAAATGATGCAAATGCGTTGGTTGGAACTGCTCTCAACAGTTCGTATTGGAAGTAAAAAACAAAATACCGAATTGGCACGTAGCCCATTTCACAAAGATTATGATCGAATTATTTTTTCCCAAAGTTTTCGCCAACTGAACCGAAAAACCCAAGTCCATCCACTGACTCAACACGATGGCATTCACACCCGTTTAACGCATTCGCTCGAAGTCTCCTGTATTGGACGCTCTCTTGGCATGCTCGCAGCGGAAAAAATCAAAGATGAACTACCAATGTGGATTTCCCCTGCCGATGTTGGAGCCATTATTCAAGCGGCTTGTTTAGCACATGATATTGGGAACCCACCGTTTGGTCATGCAGGTGAATATGCCATTCGTGAATGGTTCGACGATGCATCACATGGAAACTTTTTAGAGAAACTTTCCCCAGAAGAACAAGCCGATGTGCGTCAGTTTGAAGGAAATGCCCAAGGTCTACGCTTACTGACTAAAATTGACTATCACCCTAATGATGGTGGCATGCGTCTGACCTATGCAACACTGGGCGCTTATTTAAAATATCCGTGGCTATCGAAAACCATCGAATCACAAGGCAATACTCCTGCCAGTAAACGTGCCAAATTTGGCTGCTATCAGGCAGAAAAAGAAATCCTGCAACAAATTGCAGAGCAACTCGGACTGATTCAACTGGGTGAATACCATTATTGTCGTCATCCGCTGACTTATTTACTTGAAGCAGCAGATGATATTTGCTACGCCCTGATTGATCTTGAAGATGGCATCATTTTAAACATGTTGTCTTATGAAGAAGTTGAACCGATTTTTTTAAGCTTACTTGGTGAGTACAGCGCACCAACTGAACTGTCGATGCCAGATACGACTTGGCAGCAAAAAATTGCAGCCCTGCGCGGGCGCGTGATGAAACGTCTGGTTGAAGAAGTCACATCGGCTTTTGCTAAACATCATTTTGAAATTTTAAGTGGACAACTGGCTGGCAGCTTACTGCAATACTGCGCTGCTGATATTGAGCTAGGCATTAACCGTGCAAAGGATTTAGCACGCGATAAAATATTTGAACACCCGCAAAAAGCGGGTTTGGAAATTATTGCCCATCAAAGCTTACAAAACATTTTAGATGCCTTTATTCCGCTCACTACACCGCATAAAACATTGAGCTTTAAAGAACAACGCTTAATGGCGATTTTATGTCGTTCTGGTGCGCACTTTGGCAGTAACCACTACGAAAACATTATGCAGGTCTTAGATATTATTTCTAAATTTTCAGACCACCAAGCGTATAACTTGTCTCAAGAGTTACAAGGCAATAAGGCAGGATTAATTTAAATAAGTCATCAACATCCAGTTTGATGATAAAGCCATCAATCCGAACTCAATTTTCCGTGAGCCTTTTGCCTTTCTGCGCAATGCTCACTACTATGCAACCATTGATAAAAAAGTGAATCACACAACATGATCGGATGTCTTATTGGTGAAGTCTTCGCACTAGAAGCACCCACCGTACTTTTAAATGTAAATGGTGTTGGTTATGAAATTGATACACCTCTCACCACATTTTGCCAGTTACAAAAAGGCCAGAAAATCACCTTATGGACGCACCTTGCCGTGCGTGAGGATGCTCAACTGCTCTATGGTTTTCTACATCAACAAGAAAAAATCATTTTTCGCACCCTATTAAAGGTCAACGGTGTCGGCCCTAAAATGGCTTTAGGTATTCTTTCCACACTCAGTGTCGATATGCTGATTCATACTGTTGAACATGAAGATATCAATACCTTGGTTAAAGTACCGGGCGTGGGTAAAAAAACTGCTGAACGCCTCATGATTGAATTACGTGATCGCTTTAAAGCGATGTCTTCAGGCACAGTACCAAGCAACTCAACCGTTGAACAAATCCAGTTCACAGGCAACTCTGCCGTTGCAGAAGCCGAAGCTGCATTACAGTCTTTAGGGTACAAACCTTTAGAAGCACAGAAATTGGTCAATGCTGCAAAAGGTGATTTTACTGAAGCGAGCGACATCATCCGTGCTGCACTTAAGTCGATGAATAAATAATCCCAATAGACACACCAATACACCTAAATTGGATACACGAAGGCGACATGGATGTCGCCATGTTGGATTGGGATATAAGGACATATCCTCAATCCAACACAAGATTTACTTGCGGACTTTTAAATATATTTAAAAGCCCTCATTTTGATCTTTCAAAAGTAAGGCAATGCCTACACAATGGTACCTAAACACAAATCATAATTTGAGGCTGTGCCTCGAAAGTTCAGCCAGAGATTGATTTAACTATATGCAAGACCGTCTCATCGGTGGTTCCGAAAAACCCGAAGATCATATCGACCGTGCTATCCGCCCGACCTCACTCGATGACTACATCGGTCAGCCCGTGGTTCGTGAACAAATGGAAATCTTTATTGGCGCAGCACGTGGTCGCGGTGAAGCCCTTGATCACACCTTAATTTTTGGTCCACCGGGACTGGGTAAAACCACACTTGCCAATATTATTGCCCGTGAAATGGGGGGAAACCTCAAGTCGACGTCTGGCCCCGTATTGGAACGTGCTGGGGACTTGGCAGCCATGCTGACCAACCTTGAAGAAGGTGATGTGCTGTTCATCGACGAAATCCACCGTCTTTCTCCCGTGATTGAAGAAATTCTTTATCCAGCCATGGAAGACTACCAACTCGACATTATGATTGGTGAAGGTCCTGCGGCGCGTTCAATTAAGCTCGACTTACCCCCTTTTACTTTAGTTGCCGCAACCACACGTGCTGGACTCCTCACCTCTCCTTTACGTGACCGTTTTGGTATTGTGCAACGCCTTGAGTTCTATTCAGTCACTGACTTGACGCATATTGTGACTCGTTCAGCCAATTTGATGGATGTACCTATTACGCGTGAAGGTTCAGCAGAAATTGCACGTCGTTCGCGCGGCACACCACGTATTGCAAACCGCTTACTACGTCGAGTTCGTGACTATGCGCAAGTCAAAGGTACTGGTGAAGTGACACAAGACATGGCTCAGCGTGCCCTCGATATGCTCAATGTCGATAAAGATGGTTTAGACACTTTAGACCGTCGTTATTTGAGTATGTTACTTGAACGTTTTGATGGCGGCCCTGGTGGTGTAGAAGCTTTGGCAGCAGCGATGGCTGAAGACTCAGGTACATTAGAGGACGTGATTGAACCGTATTTGATTCAACAAGGTTATGTGATGCGGACAGCCCGTGGCCGTATTGCCACCAATATGGCGTATTTGCAGTTTGGTATGACACCGCCTGAACCAAAAGAAAAATGATTGAAAAGGGAGTGAATCTCCCTTTTTCTTACTGATTTAAAATAATTTGAAGTCACTTAGATAAAGACATATAAGATATTAAAAATTGAATTGATGATCAGATTATCCTAAGTATGTTTATAGCTGTCATGTTATACACCGTTATAATTATTAGGTTCGACAATAAAACCCTGTACGACTTTTTTTTGCTTTTAATTGAATGATTTTCCAATCCTGCAAATGAACACTTTGAGATATAGTAGTAACACGAGCTCTCATTTCAGGCTTCAAAACAAATTCCTGTTTACATTCACGTGCTATTGGATTTTCCGAATCTCCACATGTAATTAAGGTAAGTACCTTTCCTTTTTCATTTTTTTCAACATATAAATCATCTATATCGTATAAAGCATTAGACCCCGTATTTATAGCTATTAATTCCTTATTTCGTTTCACCCATTTAGGATGAGGAATATATTTCTGTAGACCATATTCATACTCATCACTAGGCAAATATATATCCCTAAAATTGAATTCCTCTAAATGTTTTTTTGATGTTATTTTTGTATCCAACGTTGAATTGATTAATTTCGTTGATAAATCGCCATTATAATGCCTATCTGCATATACACTTACACTTAGCCAATGATTATCAGGCAAGTTAATTTCTGCATTATATTGTTCGCTTGAATAAGGTGATGCTTTATAATAATCGACTAAAACCAATCCATCGGTATAACGCATATCAAACCCAAAGGCCTGAATTTTAGATTGATAGGTCCGCGTCTTGCGTTTATATTTCTTACCTGTTACGAAACCTGAATTATCGTCATATTCAACCCAAGGTGCTTCTCTACCAAGGTTAACAGGCTTCCCTCCTAAATCGCCTACACTATAACGTGCGCCATATTGGTCGCGTGGTGTTATAAACTCTTGAGTTTCTAGTTCTTTATTATAGTCACAAGCTATTAATATAAATGCGCTAAGGGTTATTCCTAAAAGCTTCTTTGCCATAAAACAACTTTCTCTTATTTTTTTATGTTAGTTAGTAAAGACTATGGACTTACCTTTTCCACTTCACTAAACAAGCTACATGTCTGATTTACATACTTCACCATGTCGAATATCGGAATTCAGAATATATCTGAATTGTGCAAGATACTTAAACTAGCCTTACTCTGAATCTTGTTCAATTTACATCACCCTCACCTCTTCGACCAGCATTAACTCACACGCCCCATTTCCTGTGTCTGTCCGACTCAGTGAACTGCGCCATGTCCAACCATCAGTCGATTTAACTTCAACCAGTTGCCCTTTTAAATAAACCATGTCGTCTACATCAATATCTGCAAGTTTTTGTGCAACAACTTTATTGGCTGGGATCAAATGCGTATTGGCACTACTCGACGCAATGTCATTTACTGGAATGGGTGGATTGTTCTCATAACGCCAATAATACCAACGATTACTTTGTGTAATAAATAGTTGCTTATACACCTCTGGCTTCGCCATCTCATTCCAACCTAAAGCAAAATCAACAGGACTCAGCTCTGCTTCACGACCCATCCTATAGTTTTCACGCGCCAAGACACGAAACTCTCCTACATATGGTTCTAAGGAAGTAATTGTGTAGCCTTCAACGTGCTGTACATTTTCAGTCGGTGAATATAACTCTAAACTTCTGCTTCCTTGCTCAGGTTTAAGCCAATATGTCCACAGCGCAAATGCCACAGCCAAAATAAGCAGCAGCTTAAAATAACCATTCATTCCCTTATCCTTATATTTTTATAGCCATACTGCGCTCAACTTCCCCAACAGTCATGAATCACAATATTTGACATCTTGTGCCATTGGAGTGAAATCTCATAATGCTAAACTGCGACGCATTAGTACTTTGACGTGCACCAATTTTAAGACCCTGTCCTTAAATATAAAAGCGCCAAGTCAATCTAAATCGACTCGTACAACTGGAAAACGGAATACTCTCATGGCGAATAAATTTGAATTCAACATTCGTGTCTATATTGAAGATACTGATGCAGGTGGCATTGTTTACCACGCCAATCATATTCGCTTTATGGAGCGTACCCGTACCGAGTGGTTACGTGCTTCTGGTGTAGATCATTACTGGCATCAAAAAGACTATAACTTCGTTGTACACAAAATTAATGTGAAATATTCACGTCCAATTTTAATGGATGATTTAATTACTGTTACAGCAAGTGTTGTTTCGTGTAAGGCTACGTCATTTGTGTTGCAACAAAATATTTATCGTGGTGAAATCATGCTTGCATCTGGTGAGGTCGAATTGGCATGTATCAGTTCAGAAATGAAACCACGTCGACTTCCCGATGAAATCCGCGAACTGATTCTAAAAGAATTAGGACAAGACTAAAAAAATTATTGGCACATGTAGTAACTATGGCAACTCAACTCGAATCATCTCTTCAAGTTTCAGATCTAATATTACAAGCAAGCCCAGTCGTACAACTGGTAATGCTGGCTTTACTTTTGGCCTCGCTGTTTAGCTGGTATCTGATTGCCAAGTTACACATGAGTTATAAAAAAGCACAGGCAGACGATGACCATTTCCAAAAAATCTTTTGGTCAGGCGCTGAACTAAACACGCTGTATAACAATGCGCAACTTAACTCCAAACGTGTCGGCCTTGAGGATATTTTTTATCAAGGTTTAGGCGAGTTTTTAAAACTAAAAAAACGCAATGCTGCTCCAGCACAAACCATTGAAGGCACAGAACGTATTTTACGCGTCGGTCTAAGTCGTGACCAAAGCCAACTTGAACAAGGCTTAGGTGCTTTGGCCAGCATTGGTTCTGTTGCCCCGTATGTTGGCTTATTTGGTACCGTTTGGGGCATCATGAATGCATTCATCGGTTTAGCAGACGTAGATCAAGTCACCCTTGCAACGGTTGCACCGGGTATTGCTGAAGCCCTCATTGCTACAGCGATTGGTTTATTTGCAGCGATTCCTGCGGTATTGGCATTTAACCATTACACAGGAAAAGGCGAAACGGTTTACTCCGATCGTGCTTTATTTGCAGAGGAAATGGTTGCGTTATTACAACGTCAGTCTTTGGGTGAAACTAAGGAACATGACTAATGGCAATTCAACGTTCAGGACGCTTCGAGCGCATTAAGAAACCACTAAAAAGTGAGATGAACGTCGTCCCATATATTGACGTCATGCTCGTATTATTAGTGATTTTTATGGTCACCGCACCCATGATTACCAGCGGCATCAATGTCGATCTTCCTCAGGCCAATGGCAACCCTATTGAATCAAAAGATGCACCTGCAATGGTCAGCTTAGATAAAGAAGGTCGCTATTTCCTTAAATATAAAACACACCGTTCAGCTGAACCTTTGGCTTTATCTGAATTGACGTCTATTTTAAGTGAAGCACAGCAACAAGCTCAGGCTGACAATAAAACTTTAACCGTTGTTGTGGAAGGTGAACAGTCACGCTCTTATGGCGAAGTCATGTCGCTCATGAACAGCCTACAAGAAGCGGGTCTCAGCCAAGTTGGATTACTCACAGAGCCATTAAAGTAATTTATGAAAGATTTTAAAAAGCCACCTTTTAAACAAAAAGCCATCGCGCTTGGATTTACCTTTGGTGTCCATGTGATTGCTGTTGTTGGCTTACTTTATCTTGGTATGAGTAAACCACCAGAGCCACCGAAGCAAATTAGAACTGTGCTCATCAAACCTGAGGACTTAAAGCCTGTTACGCTTGAAGAAACAGAGTTTACGGAAACAGCACATGAAAATGTAGCCAAAGAAATCACACAAACTGCTCCGCCCGCTGTAGAGCCTGCACCTGTTATCCCAACAGCACCACCTATAACACCCGTTGTGCCAAAGGTCGACGCTCAAAAAGCAGCAGCGGATGCCAAAGCTGCTGAAGCGGCAACGCGTAAAGCTGAACTACAGCAGCAGATTCAGGCACGTGCAAAGGCTGAAGCTGAAAAACTACAAGCTCAGCAAGAACGTGCTGCTGCCCGTGCAGCGGAGCAAGCTAAAAATGCTGAGAAAGCCAAAGCAGATGCAGCGGCGAAAGCCGAAGCAGACGCCAAACGCCGAGCAAACTTAGAAGCATTGAAAAAAGCAGAGGCAGTGCAAAAAGCGAAGCTTGACGCACAAAAGAAAGCCGATCTCGCTAAAAAGCAGCAACAAATTACTGATGCCAATAAAGCTAAAGTTGCGGCTGATGCAAAAGCCAAAGCCGATGCGGACAAAGCAAAAGCCGCCGCTGATGCAAAACGTAAAGCCGATGCGGACAAAGCGAAAGCCGCCACTGATGCGAAAACAAAAGCTGATGCCGATAAAGCTAAGGCAAATGCCGATGCTAAAGCTAAAGCAGATGCTGCGAAGACCAAAGCTGACGCTGATGCGAAACGTAAAGCTGATGCTGATAAAGCTAAGGCAAATGCTGACGCAAAAGCCAAAGCTGATGCCGAAAAAGCCAAAGCCGCTGCTGATGCCAAACGTAAAGCTGATGCCGAAGCCAAAGAGCGTGCGGCTGAAGAAGCACGTGCTTCATCTGCAAAACAAGCTGCCGAAGAAGCCGCGCAAAAGAAAGCTGAAGCCAAGCAAATTGCTTCAACGGCTAAGCGCGACTTTGAAAATAAAATTAAACGCGCTTGGGATACCCCAGCAGGCTCAAGTGGTAAGACCGCAACAGCGCGAGTGACCTTATCTGATAACGGTTCCGTACGTTCGGTGATTGTCAATTCAAGTGATCCTGACATGAAAGCCAGTGTTGAAGCTGCTGTTCGTTCTGCTGCCCCCTACCCAATGCCTTCAGATCCAGAAGCACGCCGGCAAGCACAAAGCTTTACCTCATCCTTTACTGCGAAATAATCCAAATCCCCCGAACAGTCAGGGGATTTTTTAGCCTAAAGCTCAGTACTTTTATATATTCAAATAACTTATTTTAAATACATTTAATCTGTATCCATGCTCAATAGTAATCGATGTGAAGTCTTTAATTTCAGTCGATATTTCACTCAATACAAGTAAATCGCCACTCCCCCTTATCACACATATCTACCTATGCGTTTTTGCACTTACGCTTAAACGACTTAATTCTTACTCATTTTTCACAGTGTTATAACAGATCAGTCATAATTTCATGCTTTTAATATTAGAAAATCATGCCATTATGTAGAACAATTAAACCCACAATAAAAGCCGTTTGTTTGAGTAAATAACGAATGATGGAAATGACGCGTAAACACCTTCTTAGCCTAGCCATTTTAACTGCTTTCAGCCCAGTCTTAGTGACTCAAGCGCATGCTCAGCTTCATTTAGAAATTGCAAAAGCACCTGAAGAAGCGCCTAAAATTGCAATCGTACCTTTTAGCAATGACAGCAGTCTCTATCCTATTATTGAAACGGATTTAAACCGCTCAGGGAAATTTACCAGCGCTTCAAAAAATTTGCCTGCAACAGCCAGCATGAATAATCCGAACGCAGCCAACTGGCAAGCAGCAGGTGTTCCATATGTCGTTACAGGAACAGTAAAAACCACTGAAAATGGTAGCTACGAGGTTCATTACCAACTGTACGATGTCCAAAAACAACAATATCTTTTAAATGAATTATTAACTGTTCCAGCATCACGCGTTCGTTCTGCTGCACACATGATTAGTGATGCTATTTATCAAGCATTAACTGGTATTCCTGGGGACTTCAGCGGTCGTATTGCTTATGTGCTACGGAATCCTGCTACACCAGAGCAACGCTATACACTACAAATCGCGGATACTGATGGTGAGCAACCACGTACAATTTTAACGTCACGCGATCCAATTTTATCGCCTGCTTGGACACCAGATGCTAAGAAAATCGCTTATGTTTCATTTGAAACCAAACGCCCTGCAATTTATGTCCAAGACCTTTCCACAGGTGCGCGTGAAAAGCTTGCTAGCTTCCGTGGTCTAAATGGCGCGCCAAGCTTCTCACCAGATGGGAAAAGTATGTTGTTCACCGCTTCTATGCATGGCAACCCAGAAATTTACCAAATGAACTTGGAAACCCGTCAACTGCAACGTATGACCAACGACAGTGCTATTGATACTGAAGCACGTTATGCACCAGATGGTAAGTCATTTATCTTTACTTCTGACCGTGGTGGTTCTGCACAAATTTACCGTTATGACTTGGCAAATAGCAGCTATAACCGTCTGACCTTCCGTGGCGCGTTCAATGCACGTGGTACGCTCAGTGCTGATGGTAAAAAGCTAGCACTGGTTCACCGTCCAAGCGGCAGTAACTATAAAGTCGCTATTCAAGATTTAAACTCAAGTGTCACCAATATTTTAACGCCAACCAGTTTGGATGAATCACCAAGTTTCTCGCCAAATGGGCAGATGGTGGTCTATGCAACGCGTGAAGGTTCACGTGGTTTGTTATCGATCATGTCACTGGATGGCCGTTTCCGTATGAATTTACCAAGTGAACAAGGTGAAGTCCGTGAACCTGCTTGGGCACCCAGATAACTTTTTAATGACTAGTCATTTAATAATCATCAATTTTCATGGAGATGAAGAATGAAATCGATCAAACTTTTAGCCCTTCCAATCTTAGCGACTGCTCTTGTAGTTACAGGATGTGCGAGCCGTAAACCTGCTGCAACAATTGAAGCGGGTCAAAACCCAAATGGCTCAACCACAGTCAATACTCAAGGTCTAAGTGAAGATGCAGCTTTAAATGCACAAAATCTTGCAGGTGCATCGGCAAAAGGCGTGACTGAAGCCAACAAAGCATTTTTAGCAAAACGCGTTGTACATTTTGACTATGACAGTAGCGACCTCAGCAATGATGATTACCAAACGCTACAAGCCCATGCGCAGTTCTTAATGGCAAATGCAAATTCGCGTGTGGCGTTAACAGGTCATACCGATGAGCGCGGTACACGTGAATACAATATGGCATTGGGTGAACGTCGTGCCAAAGCGGTTGAAAGTTTCTTAATCACCACAGGTGTGAGTCCGAGCCAGCTTGAAGCCGTTAGTTATGGTAAAGAAATGCCAATCAATGCAGGCCATGACGAAAATGCATGGAAAGAAAACCGTCGCGTAGAAATTAACTACGAAGCAGTGCCACCACTTTTAAAATAATGCTGGTATCACAACTGAAATAAAAAAGCGCTCCTTTCGATGAGCGCTTTTTTATGACTTAAATTTGTTCAGGCTTGGGATTTTCATCAGATTCTTCAGCATGTTGCATAGATTCAATCATGTCATGTTTATTGAACTTTTTATACTCAGCTTTTGCTTCGTAGTCTTGCCACGCTTTTTTCACGCTATCGTCTGAAATATCATCTAAGTTAATCCCTTCGCTCGGCGTTGGAGTCGCATCAAATTTTTGCGTTGTCATTGTTGTGCTCCTATTTTTACCTGATATTCCTTCCATCAACATAGCACTTTCCACAAGACTTGCAAGGGTAAAATCGCAGCAAATAGTCGAGTTTAATTGTTCTTTTGTCTCGTTCTCGACTAAAATATAGCGCAATGTTGATTTTGTTACGTATTCAAGTTTTAGTGGAGTCCTCCCCCTTATGTCATATCTCAATCTGTCCCAATTTTTAGAACAACAAACGGGAAATCTTACGCCTGAATTGGCACAAGTGATTAGCACCATTGCTGCTACTTGCCAAACCATCGATCAAGCTTTACAAAAAGGTGCTTTAGCTGGTGTCTTAGGTAGCGCGCAGCATGAAAACGTGCAAGGTGAAGAACAGAAAAAACTGGATGTGATTTCAAATGATTATTTGATTGATGCTCTAAAAGTCCACCCACAAGTTGGTGGCTTAGCGTCTGAAGAATTGGATGAATTCACGCCAGCTCAAGAAAATGGCAAATATTTAGTTTTATTTGACCCACTTGATGGTTCAAGCAACATCGACATCAATATGTGTGTGGGTACTATTTTCTCAATCTTGCCTGCAAAAAATGCAGTGACACAAGCTGAAGACTTTATGCAAGCAGGCAACCAGCAAGTTGCTGCAGGTTATGTGCTTTATGGCCCATCAACCATGTTGGCATTAACAGTCGGTGCAGGCACAGTATTCTTTACCTTTGACCCAGAAACTCAACAATTCTTGCTCACCTCTGAAAATATTCAAGTGGCAGCAGATACCAAAGAATATGCTATTAACTCTTCAAACCAACGCCACTGGGAAAACCCAGTAAAACGTTATATTGAAGAACTTCTCGCAGGTAAAACAGGTCCACGTGAGAAAGACTTTAACATGCGTTGGGTTGCATGTATGGTGGGCGACATTCATCGTATTCTTTGCCGTAGCGGGATTTTCATGTATCCATACGACCTCAAAGATCCGAAAAAAGCAGGTCGCCTGCGTTTAATGTATGAAGCAAACCCAATGAGTATGCTAATTGAACAAGCTGGCGGTGCATCTACAACGGGTCGCGTTCGTATTTTAGACATCCAACCAACTGACCTACACCAACGTGTCCCTGTGATTATTGGTTCTAAAAACGAAGTCGATTTAGTGACTGGCTACCACAACTAATTTTTTAAAATGCGCATAACCATTTGACGCGTTATGCGCATGAGTCTCCTCCATGTCGATTATTTTCCTTGAATCAAAAGACAACCCAAAGATTAAACATCTGCGCGGTTTAATAGAGCAAAGTAGCTACCGTAAAAAGCAGGGTCAAACTGTGCTTGAAGGGACACACTTAGGCTTAGCTTGGGTTGAAAAAAAGAAGAAACTCAATTCTATTTTCACCACTGAAAATGCACTCGAACACCCTGATATTTGCGATATTTTAGATGAATATGAAGGTGCTGTTTTTGTCATTGCTGAAAGCCTATATCGTGACTTAAGCACATTAGGAACCACTTTGCCCTTCTTGGCAGTTGTAGACTTACCAAGTTCAAGCCAAAGTGTAGACTTTAGCTTGGATACCTTGATTTTGGAAAACATTCAAGATCCAGGCAATGTAGGTACACTACTCCGCTCTGCTGCTGCAGCGGGTATTAAGCAAGTTATTTGTACCAAAGGTTCTGCTGCACTCTGGTCACCACGTGTATTACGCGCAGGCATGGGTGCACACTTCTCACTCAACACCTATGAAAACGTTGCCATCGAAGATGTACTCGAATGCTTTGAAATTCCAGTGTATGTGACCAGCTCACATCAGGCTGAAAGTTTATATCAAAAAGATTTAACACAAGCTTGTGTCTGGATCTTAGGCAATGAAGGCCAAGGAGTTTCTGACTTTGCTTTGGCGCATGCGCAAGCACTAAGCATTCCTCAGCCTGGTGGCCAAGAATCTCTCAATGTCGCCATTGCCGGTTCAATCTGCTTTTTTGAAATGGTACGACAACGACTTTAAAATCGTTAAGTTATATTAACTAAAGTCGGCTCAGCAGAAAAAATAGATTACACTAGAAAAAATAATTACTTGTGTTGTCAACCAAACCATTATTTCCAACGTTATAGGCACATGATCGAGGAAATAATGGTGGGTATCCGATGACAGGATTTTCCATCTCTATGGATTTAGCACCCAAACAGTCTAAAATGCAGGATTCTAGTGCTCTCAAGAGTACAGCTGAGTCTCGCCTAAAAAACTTCATGCAAGAAGTGACTGGTCGTGCGTTAGTAATGATGGAAAGTGCCACACAAAACCAGCAGGGTATCGCCATGGATTTGGTGCAAGAAGCCTTCATTTCATTACACAAATCTTATTCCGATCGATCTACGGAAGAATGGTATCCCCTGTTCTATACCATTTTAACCAACAAATTACAGGATTGGCGTCGTAAAGAAGCACGTCGAGCACAACCCTTTTCTTTCTTCAAAAAAGTCAGTCTTGATGATGACGATTTTGAAGTCAATGAGGTGGTCGATGAAAGAGCGCTGAATCCTTCAGACTTTTTAAGTCAAGCTGTCACTGCGGATGAAATTCAAGAAGCCATTGCTGGTCTTCCTGTTCGTCAGCAGCAAGCATTTATGTTACGTGCATGGGAAGGTTTTGATACTGCAACCACTGCGCAAATCATGAATTGTTCTGAAGGCAGCGTTAAAACTCATTACCACCGTGCGATTCAAGGCTTACGCAATGCTCTCGCACATTTGAATCCACATCTAGGAGGATCATCCGAATGAAAGATGATTTCTTAAAGCAAGTAACCTCCAAACTTGATGGGCTCGCGCAACACCACAAAAACAAACCCGTGGTGATGCAACATGTTCTTGATGACATTCAAGATCAAAAGTCCTCACGTTATGGCCTTTGGAAAATGTCTGGTTTTGCTTTAGCTGCGGCTATTGCTGGCTTTGTCGTACTTCCAAACTCTGTAACCCTTGATGAAAAACCACATAACCAAGTGGTTTCGACTCCTAAACTTTCACCTCAAATGGTTGAAGATTTAGAAATGTTATTGGTTTTAGGTGAGGACACTGTTCCACATGGCAGCTAAACGTGTCGCTTTCGCACTTTGCACGCTAGGTTTTTTACAAACCAGTTTTGCAGGTTTTGATCGTTTTTGGATTTTTTCTAAAGATGCAGATACCCAAGTGTCTGAAACATGGGAATCGTTGTCTGAAGAAGAACAGCGTGCGTTGATTCAACGTTACCAGTCACTAAAAGAACTGCCCGATGCGCAAAGTGCAGCCCTGCAACAACGTATGGACTGGTTTACTCAGTTACCTGAACAAGAAAAGCAAAAAATGCGTGACACTTGGCAACAGATGAGCACCCAAGAACGACGTGATTTACGTGTACGTATGCAAAAAGCAGATGCAGATGAACGTGTGAATATTCGAAATGAATATATCAATAAATACATCCATAGCAACACTGCTACACATTAAGATGCCTAGTTGAATATAAATACTTTAGAAACAGCCATAAAAAATGCCCCATGTGAGGCATTTTTTATGGCTACATTTATATTTTTCGTCGTTGTCTAAACCACGCTAATGACAACAATCCAAGCACCCCAACACTACCCATTGAGCCACCACCACCGCCACTCGCTTCCGTATTGGTATTTTTAGCGGTGTTCGTAAAATACATCATCGCAGATTTAGACTCTTCAGCCTCTGCATCATAGATCACATATTCAATTTCATAAGGGAATGGACTGAAATTATTGCGGACTTCGACTTCAATATTCCCACCATAACATACATATTTTTCATATTCTCCCGGACAAGAACCTGTACGTTCTGGCTTAATATTAATGCCTGCATCCTGACGTACAATACGAAGAGCAAGATCCTTTCCATTCGCATCACGGTGAAATGCTGGACGCTGATGTTCTGCCGCGACTGTACTCATCGGCCCATCACCATCATCACTATCATTTGCCAGTGGATTTACATTGAGTTTTAAAGTGCCACCATAATTCAGGGTGTATTCATCCGTTTTGGCAATCGGTTGTATATTGCTAAACTCCGCTTTTAAAATCCCCGAAGATGTTGCCTGCGTAGCCTTACTCTTCACGCTATATTGGCAATAGACATATTCCGTGCTGGTTGTAGGCTTACCATCGGTGCGGTAAATCATGATTTGTTTTAAATCATCCTTCCACTCACAGCGTAAAGTTGGGTCCGCTCTGAGTTTTGAGGTATCAAGCACACCATCTTTGGCGCTGAGTACACCTACACCTAATACCTGAGTTTCTGTAATGATATAATTCTCAGTGTTCATTTCTTTTAAAGCCGACGTTCCATCAGCAGTATTGACCACAGCCTCATCTTGCAAAACAAACTGGAAGGGATCGACATAAATCGCGCGATATTTTTGATGTAACTTTGTCGAAGTTAGAAGTTCCTTATAACGCTTTAACTCTTCATTAAACTCGATCAAAAAGTCTGGATTGGTGTTTTTATTGGCGATTAATTCTTCCAATTCCTTAATATTATTCTCATACGCCTGAAGACGTTCTGCCTGCGAGGTATTTTTCAAATCAGCAATATCCGCTGCTGCTAAACGACGCAACTCAACCGATCCAATATCACAACTGTTGGCTTCCGCAGGTGCTAACATCAATGTTCCGTCGACAATACGGTCTAGACCACGCTGGTCACTATCATTACAGCTCAATTTACTGTTGGTATCGAGTAAATCAACTCCTCCACTATTCACTTTCGGAAAATACATTGGGCGGAATAAATTATATTTCGATGGCGAAGTTAAGGAACTAAGTAGACTTCCTATAGCCACATTTTTTACATCAATATTGGTATCTGTCGTACCATCGAGTATTCTTGCACTTGCTGCCAGTTCACACTGACTGGTCGCCGTATCAAACGCATTGTAACCTGCTGTCACACCTGCATCATATTTGTCGGATAGTGTCTGAGAACCGACATAGCGGCATGATGTATTTCCATTATATGCAAGTACATTGTAATACAACGACTTCATACCAAAATCATCATAATCCAAAACGCTCGCTGCACTGTTTTCTACAATGGTGTTATTTGAAAATAAGAAACTACTTTCAAGACTCAGATTATGCTCTCGGGTATTAACGGCATACAAGATGCTCCCGTTTACGGTATTCGTAGTATTTTTTGCGATCGTATTATTCGCCATAGCAACTTTTGGGTTACCACAAAAATCGAATGTATTTAGATTCGATATCTGACCATTTGAAATAATACTATTCGCTCTAAACTCTATATTCGTTTTTACATCCAAGAGCCCTGCATAGCATTGCATTGCAAGAACACTACCCACAGTCGCTTGGTTGCCTTGTAATACACTATTATTTACAGTCACCTGATGCTCACCAGGACCAACGAGATAGAGTGCCCCACCTTTTTTATCTGACTTTGAGTTTAGAATTTGTGCATTATTTAAGGTTAATGCTCCACCGACCAATAAAGCACCGCCTTCATCTGCCGAATAACCATTTTCTAAAATCACATTCTCTAGCGTCAAACTGGTCTTGGTAATGGTATTAAATAAACGTGACTTTCCACCCGCATCAATCCGTGAAGTCAACTCACCTAGGGCAGGATACTTAAAAGTGATGGGATTTTTTTCACGATCTAAATATGGGCTTTTCCCAAAAATCACCACTTTAGACTCGGGAACAATTTCCTTATTCAGTTTATACGTCCCAGCTTCTAACTGAATATAATCGGTTTGACCTGAACCGGTATTCCCAGCACTACAGCCACCATAAGCCTTGTTTAAGCTGGCTGTTTTGATTGCCTCACGGAGTGAACATTGATTCATGTTTACATTATCTTCATCTTCAAATGTGTTGACATGAATTGTTCTATCTTCTGCAGCCATTAATGTCATAGCAGTTATTACCATGACACCCAATAGTCCTTTTTTAAAGTGTTTCATGTTTGCCCTTTTCTTTTTATTTTCGACGCAGCAAAATTAAAGCAAATAACCCCAGTAAGCTCAGAATACCCGTGCTTCCCCCAGAGGTTTTAATTTTGTCACTTTCCATATGATTTTGCGGTTCTTGTACAATTTGTACATTCACTTCGACGAACGGAATATGCTCATCAAAACGTGTCGTGGTTGTGACCAGCTGTAACCTAAAAATATCAGCACCATGCCATGCTCCATTTGGCGTGTAAGTAATATTTCCTAGTTCATCAATCGCCACTTTACCTTTCGATACCGTTTGAGTCTGCTGCACCCGCATACAACCCGGTTGCCACTCTTCACCATTTGGCGCTTTAGCCGATTTGAACAAGCTTGCACATTCGGTTTTGGACAGTAGATCACTATCTCCAAGCAGATCTGCAACAGAAAGTTTAGCTACTTGCCCCGCAATCAGATCTTCACCAATTAAGCTAATGGTCGTTGGGACCTCAATCTCGATTGCACCACGATCACAAAAGGTATTGTTCATATTTCGATTCACACCACGTTGATCTGAATTTTCACAGCCAATTAAAGAATCCGTTGTGTTTACAACCACTTTACCCTTGTTCACAATTGGGGAATCTAACCAATGCGTCTGACTCATTAAAATGCGTGGACGGATATAGCCTAAAAATTTTTGGTTGGGAACAATATAAGGACACAATAAACTGTCAGCATCTGCAGACATGGTTTTACACTCACCCACCACATCACTGCCTGCGATCAAAGCGCCAGACCAAAACTCATTCGGATAATAACTCGCACCACTGCCACAGTCACTTTGTGTGACTAAGTTGTTCTGAAGAACTGCTTTACTTAAATCCCCAGCACAGTTTTGTGTGATGGTATTTTCACCATTCCCTAAAACGATACTATTGGCCAGATAAGCCAAGTTTGTAGATGGATTGAAATAAATCCCTTTACTGTTTCCCACCACCGTTAAGTTATTCAAAGCCATGCCATCTCGAACATTGACGACATAACCTGTATTTTTCACAAAGGTACTACTGACCAGACGTGATGCTAAACTGGATAAGGTCGTGTCTTCTTTAACCGCTGCATTATTAACGGAGTAAATATTGGCACTGCTTGCATCTGTTGTTTTATTTTCTTTGAAAACTGAATTATAAATCCGAAAAGAAGGCGCGTCCCCATACAAAATAGCACCTTGTGCCGCTTGGTTTTGCTCAACTAAAGTAGAGCGAATTTCGACTAGACTACGACTTGTACCATCTTCGAGCAAGGTTGCAACATTGTAAATCGCACCCCCTTGCCCTGCAAAACCACCTGTTAATTTGACGTACTCAAGACCTAAATATTCATTGTTATAAATTAAACCACCTTGATTCACACCGCAGTCTTTCGCACAGCCCTGTAAAGTAACCTCTTTTACTAACACACGAATTAAAGCATTCTCAGCATTATCAACCCTTAATAAGTTGTCAGAACCATTCATTTTTAAGATGGCATTACTTAAACCCTGAACAGTTTCTTCCCCCACAGAACTGTCATAACTTGTTCTGAGTGTTAAATCTTTTTTGATTGCAAGATGGGTATTTAGCAAATAGGTTTTATTTTTCTCAAGCATGACGGTGGAAATCGCATCTTTGCCCCCGCAGCCATAATAACCCGCCTCAGGCATACCTTGATTAATATAGTCGATAGCTTCGCGAAGTGAACATTCCGTGTCATTTTTGACAATATCGTCAGTGATGGTCACCTTAATATTGTCCGAATAGGCATGACTCGCCACCAATAGCGTAGCTACACCTATGCTCTTCTTGAGCATAACGATCTCCTTGCTTTTATTTTATCTTTTCTTTTTATTCTTAGATTGCAAAATCCCTGCAATATCTAACAATTTTTCGTACTCTGTCACAGCTCGGACAATTTCTCAAGTAATATTATGATTTACCGATATTCGTCAATTAGCGCATAAATTTGTCTGAGGTTTGCATTACTCAGTTTGGTTTTCTCACCTTTTAACAGTTGAATCAGTTGTTCTAAACTTTGCAATAACACCGAGGTTTGATGTGGCCCATGCGCGAGCAAATAATCAATAATCTGTTGATCGATATGAATCCCACGACGCGATAAAACCGACATCACCAATGTAGAACGATCGGCATACAAACTTCCGTTTGGTACTTTCACACTTACAGCCTGCGTCAGGCGAGATTGTAAATCGGGTAGTTCAAGTTTTAATTCAATCGGTGCAACACGAGAAGAGAACACCAACTGGCCACCTTCTTCATTGTTGTAGTTGATCAGGTGAAAAACCGCTTTCTGCCAATGCGGCACACCGCTGATGGCTTCGATGTCATCTAAAGCGACAAGGTCAAAACGCTCTAAAGAGGTGATTGCTTCTGTTGGCGCATCCAGCAACTCAAGTAGTGAAACCTGAATCGCTGTTTTACCTACATCTAAATAAGAATCACAAATTGCTGAAAGTAAATGGCTTTTTCCAGAACCTGCACCGCCATACACATAAAAACGATTCATTAAACCTGCATGTAACTGACGAATCGCATCGATAACAGGCCCCCATCCCGGCCCAGAAAAATCACTGATTCGGGCATCGAGTTGGGGTTCAATATCTAGTTGCAATTGACGCATGCTGGTTTGTATATCCTAAAGTTCTTTATGGTCTATCTGATCAATCTTACTTGAATTTTCAGATGCTTGCTGAGCTTTTACCGCTTGATTTTTTAGTTCAATATCAACATCGACTTGATCGGTTTCAATCGCAATTGAACCCGCAGATGAATCTTGCACAACAAAAGTAGGTGTACTATACATTGGACTATTTTCATAAAACTCACGTGCATGTCTTAATAAAACCACAATCACAGCAGCCACAGGCAACGCAATTAACATACCTAAAATACCGCCCAATTGTGCACCAGCCAGTACCGCAAATACCACAGCAACTGGAGACAAGCCAATTTTATCGCCCAACAAGAACGGTTGTAGGATATAGCCTTCCACTGCCTGACCAATCATAAAGACTACACCAACCAAGAGTAATTGCATCCAATCAATACCAAACTGGAATAAACTCGCAATCACTGCGGCAATAATCCCGACAGCAAAACCTAAGTAAGGAATGATACTGCACAGCCCAGCCACCATCCCAATAATCAAACCTACTTCAAGTCCAATTAACTGTAAGCCCATTGCATAGACCACGCCCAAGAGTACCATGACCAAGAACTGACCTTTGACAAAAGCACCAAGCACACTATGACATTCTTTAACAATGACTAAGGTCTGTTCTTCATATCGCCGTGGAATAAGACGACGAAAACTGTCCAGCATTCGATCCCAATCTAATAAAAAATAGAATGCAATAATCGGGATCAGTACAACCGTACCACCAATCTGAATGAAGTTCAGTCCAGACTGAGCCAATTTGGCAATCATAGCCTGAATACTGTCAGCACTATAGTTGGTCTGTACATATTCCATAATCGCAGCTGAAATCTGATCAACATCTAATTCCATTGGGACCAGATTAAAACTGTCAGATAACCAAGGCAGGAATTTATAATTCGCCCAATGTATACCTGAAGGAATGCTGTTCTTCGCATACATCAGCTGTTCCCACACCAGTGGAACTAAATACCAAAATGCCAATGTAATGACAACGCCAATACCGATAAAAACAGCACTAATAGACAACCAACGCGGTAAGCCAATTTTATGCAGTTTATCGACCAGTGGGCTAAATAGATAAGCGACTAAAAATGCACCAATAAAAGGTAAAACAACAGGCTTAAGTAAATACAACACCCAGAGTATGAGCGCGATTCCTGCCAAAATAAAAATACGTTTAAGTGTACGATCTTGCATGCAATCTCGCCTTTTTCAGATTTAATCGTTATTGAGAAAAATATTTTAGTAAAGATAACATTTTAGCGCAGAAATAACATATGTGTTTCGTATATTCAGGTATAATCGCCCCGCGAATGCGGAGACTTCATTATGAGCAACTCAACTTCTACCCCAAACACTGGTTTAAGCTACAAAGATGCAGGTGTCGACATCGAAGCGGGCGACGCGTTAGTCGATCGTATCAAATCTGTCGCGAAGCGTACTACTCGTCCTGAAGTAATGGGCGGATTAGGTGGCTTCGGTGCACTTTGTAAAATCCCTAAAGGTTATGAAGAACCTGTTCTCGTATCTGGCACAGACGGTGTTGGTACAAAATTACGTTTAGCATTGAATTTGAACCGTCATGACACGATTGGTCAAGACTTGGTTGCAATGTGTGTAAACGATCTTCTTGTATGTGGCGCTGAGCCATTATTCTTCCTTGACTACTATGCAACAGGCCATCTTAATGTAGATGTGGCTGCAAACGTAGTTACAGGTATCGGTACAGGCTGTGAACTTGCGGGTTGTGCATTGGTTGGTGGTGAAACTGCCGAAATGCCGGGCATGTATGAAGGCGAAGATTACGACTTGGCAGGTTTCTGTGTAGGTGTAGTTGAGCAAAGCAAAATTATTGATGGCTCTAAAGTCAAAGCGGGTGACGTTTTAATTGGTGTTGCATCAAGTGGTGCTCACTCAAACGGTTACTCTCTACTTCGTAAAATTTTAGACGTGAAAAACGTTGACTTGACGCAAATCGTTGATGGTCGTCCACTTGCCGATGTTGCAATGGAACCAACACGTATTTACGTGAAGCCTATTCTTCAACTTTTAAAAGAAGTTGATGTACACGCAATGGCACACATTACTGGTGGTGGTTTACCAGGTAACTTACCACGCGTATTGCCGAATGGTGCTCAAGCTGTTGTGAATGAAGCATCTTGGGAATGGCCAGAATTGTTTAAACTTCTTCAGAGTGAAGGTGGTGTTGAACAGTTCGAAATGTATCGCACATTCAACTGTGGCGTAGGCATGGTCTTAGTTGTTGATGCTGCTGATGCGGACAAAACAGTTGAACGACTCAATAACCTGGGTGAAAAAGCTTTCACTATGGGACATATCGTAGACAATGCTGAGTCAGTTGAAGGCGCAGACGAAAAAATCCGCGTGACATTCGCTTAAGTCATATGATTAAAATTGCTGTTTTGGTTTCAGGAAGTGGATCAAACCTTCAAGCCTTGATTGATGCCAATCTGTCAGGGCAAATTGTTGGTGTGATTTCCAACAAACCTGAAGCCTATGCGCTACAGCGTGCTGAAAATGCAGGTATTGCGACAGCGGTCATTGAACACAAACAGTATCCTCATCGTGAAGCTTTTGATGATGTCATGCATCAACAATTGCTCGATTGGGATGTGGACTTGGTCGTTCTTGCTGGCTTTATGCGTATTTTAAGTGAGAAATTTGTCAGTGCTTGGGAAGGGAAAATGATCAACATTCACCCTTCTCTTCTACCGCATTACAAAGGTATGCATACTCATCAGCGCGTCCTGAATACTGGCGATCAACTGCATGGCTGTACCGTGCACTATGTGACGGCTGAACTTGATGCAGGTCAAGCTTTGGCACAAGGTGTACTGAAAGTTGGTTCACATGATGGTGTGAATAGTTTGGCCCAACGTGTCCATACGCTTGAGCATATCATCTACCCGCAAGTGGTAGAGTGGATTTGTACACAAACGATTCAGCATACAGACCAAGGTGTTCTCTACCGCAATACACTGATGCACGAGCCGATTCAGTTTTGCAAATTTTAAAATAAAAAAACGCCTCCAAGGAGGCGTTTTTTTATGGTTGCTAAAAAGTACTATTAAACATTTTCTTGAATCAGCATCTTAATCAAAGCAACCGTTTCTTCTGGTCCCTCTAAAGGAAACATATGGCTTCCCTCAACGATTTGATAAGGAATGCCAAATTTCTTTTTCACTATTTGTGGAAACCCTAGACCAACAAAAGGACCTTTTTTAGCAATCAGCAAATGCATCGGCACTTGTGGTTTACCCTGAGGTAGCCACCATAAAGAAGGATTGGTCCTGAAGATATGAACTTCATCCATTTTTGCAATCGTAAGTTCAACACCGCCACGGACGCGATCTTCCGTTAAAGCATAGTCAATATAAGCTTGAAAACAGTCTGGATCAAAGTCTTTATAAAAGCCTTTCGGACGTAAAAGTTCAGCCGCTTGTTCACGGCTTTCCCAATGGTCACGACGCCGTAAAGATAGCGCTGCTGGAGACATAGTATCGACCATTTTTAACTTCAACATTTTCGCAAAGTGTAATGCAAACGAGGCTTTGCCCATGATCAAAGGCGGGTCCATCATGATGACTTGTTGAAATAGCTCAGGACGCTGTAATGCCGCCTGAAACGTCAGCACTGATCCTAATGAATGTCCCAAACCAATCACTTTACGACCCTGTGCCTGACGAACAATACTGTCAATCACTTGCTGAGTTAAGCTTTTCCAATGGTTATCAATCGGATAGTTTTTATCTGACCCTAATAAAGGGACATAGATCACATCATACTGATCTGACAATAAATCAAATAATTTCTGATAGACCTTAGAAGGCACGCCATTGGCGTGCGCAAAATGAATTAAAGGTTTCATTGGAGTTTCGTGGTCTGTTCAGATTGCATTTGATTTGAAAGTGAAGATGCAAAACTAGCTCCCATAGATGCACCTAAACGGCCTAATACAGCATCTAGTGGGCTATGTACCACCGTATAATCCATCGCTTTATCGGTATTTAGTTCACGTTTTAAAGTATGTAAATTACCAATACGATCAGCAATACCCAGTTTGACCGCCTGATCCCCTGTCCAGAAAAGACCTGAGAAGAGTGCAGGATCGTTCGACTTTAACTTTTTGCCACGACCTTGTTTCACAGCATTAATAAAATGCTCGTGTACATCATCAAGCACACCTTGAACATGTGCGCGCTGCGCAGGGTTAACGGGTTGTGTCATTGATAATAAAGCTTTGTTTTGACCAGAGGTCATAGTGCGGTCTTCAACACCTAGTTTTTGCATGAGGCCATTCACCCCATAGTTCGGCATAATCACACCGATTGAACCCACTAAACTCGAAGGATTCACCAAGATTTCGTCAGCAGCAGATGCGATATAGTAAGCACCTGATGCACCTGTATCACCAATCACCGCATACAATTTTTTATCGCTATGCGCTTTTTTCAAATATTGAATTTCTTGCCAGATTTCATCCGACTGAACCGGAGAACCACCCGGTGAATTAATATTGAGCACCACCGCTTGGCTTTGTTTATTTTCAAAAGCTTTCTTTAATGACTTAATCGTGTCATCACTGTTTACGCTTTGCTCATCAGCGGCAATGGTACCCACAATATCAACTACAGCTATATGTTTAGATGCGGTTGCCTCCGTACCACTAGTCGAACAGCTCTTGGTCATGGCAAATAGAATAAACAAAAGATAGGCAAAAGTTAGACATTTGAAAAAGATGCCCCAACGACGTGCACGACGTTGTTCTTCAACGGAAGCTAAAACTGCTTTCTCTAAAAGTTTCCATTCGTTTCCTGTCGGTTGTTCATGTACAGGCTGTTGTTTAGGCATTTCATTTTCTGGTTTTGGTGGCCAATCGGACATATAACAATCCAAACTTGAATAAAATTGCCCTCATTATATACACTGATTTGTAGAAAACTGTCGAAACAGTTTATTTTAGCCTATAATATTTTATGTTTTTATCCACATGTACCATTGACTCTAAAGAATGACTAAAGCACAAGAGCAAAACTCGACTTATCGTTTACTGCGTTTTGTAAGCAAACAACCTATTAAATTTGCACGTTTTTTTGCTAAGGGTTTAGCAGGCTTAGTCAATCTTTTAAAAATCAGTAAAAATAATGATGCTCTCAGACTCAACTTAAAAATTGCACTGCCTGAGCTGAGTGACGAGCGACGTGAAGTAATTGCGAAGCAAGCAGTGCGTAATGAACTAACCACCTATTTTGAGTTTTTTAGTATTTGGGGTTCAAGCAATCAAAAAAATATTGCACGCGTCCAAAAAGTACATGGTGAACATTTACTACATGAGGCACTTGCCACTCAGAAAGGTTTGGTCTTAATCGTGCCTCATTTTGGAACTTGGGAAATTATGAATAGTTATATCGCCCAATTTACTGAAATGACCATTATGTATAAACCAGTTAAAGACCCTGGTGCTGACTTATTTGTTCGTGAGGCGCGCAGCCGTGAAGGTGCTCACCTTGTCCCTACCGATGAATCAGGGGTACGCCAGATTTTTAAGGCGCTAAAACAAGGGGGGACAACCGTAATTCTACCCGATCACACTCCAAAACAAGGTGGGGAAATGATTCCTTATTTTGGTTTTCCTTTGGCTTCAAGTAACCTAAGCGCCAAACTACTTCAAAAAACCAAAGCCAAGGCTTTACTACTCTATGCTATTCGTAATGACGATGGCTTTGATATGTATATTGAAGAAATCAGTGAAAGTATTTATCAAGGTACAGCCAATGATGGCACCTTGGTCATTCACCACGCCATTGAGGACTTGGTCCATCGCTATCCTGAGCATTATCATTGGACCTATAAGCGCTTTAAGGCCAACCCTAAACTTCGAGCACTGTATAACCTTCCCTTTAATGAGGCTGTGACGCGTTTAGAGCAATTGCGTATGGAACAACAGATTCAGTCGACTGCAACCACTGTCGAGTCTGACGTTGTGTCGTCAGTTCAATAAGCCCTGTAGGCTGCACAATAAAACCGATACTGCCTTGCTCTACTGTTGTTAAGAGTGGGATGTTTAAAGCTTTCAAACGGGCTTGCGTTACTGTACTTGGATGTCCATAACGGTTATGGAAGCCTGCTGAGGCAATTGCTAATTTCGGTTGATAATGTTTTAAAAACGCATAGGCTGAACTATGTCGACTGCCATGATGCCCCAGGACCAATACATCAACTTTTAGGTCTGGATAATCCTGTAATAATTGAAACTCGGTTTGCCAGCCTGCATCCCCCATAATCAAAAAATACTGATAAGGCTGTACATGCTTCACCTGTATATAGACCACACAAGATAACTCATTTTGCTGATATGGCACTTGTGCCAATTGATTGGCTTTCGGCGACAAAATTTTGATTTCTACTTGTTCAGACCAGCGCCAGATCTGACCTTGTTGGCAATAGTTAAAGTTTGACGTAGTTGCCACATCCAATTGCTGATTAGAGTAAACTTGATTGATCGACAACTCATTTTTTAATGTGGCATAACTTCCACTATGATCTTGATCCAAATGTGTAAGTATAAGCTGATCTAATTGGCTCACGCCTTGCTTCGATAAAAATGGCTGAATAATCTGCTTAGCAACGCTAAACCTCGATTCATCATAGGAGCCGCCAACATCAATCATGGCATGCTGTTGCCCATGTTGCATATACACCGCTTGTCCCTGACCGACATCCAGTACGATCAACTCAAAAGGACGGTTTTGGCTACTGAACCCCAACAAAGGAATCAAACCTAACACCAGCCATGATTTTGGTAGACTGGGTTTGGGCATAAAAACCATGATTAAGAGCACAATCAGTAAAATGACTTGCCAAGTATTGAGCGCAATCGGGTACAACTGAATCGGCAGTAACGCATCCAGCACATTGAGTATGCCCAATAAAAATACCAGCACCCAATCTGCCAACTGAAACAAAAGGCTGCTCAGCGGTTCAAAAAGATAAAAAGTAAATGCTGCCAAAACCTCCAGTGGTACAACCAGTAAACTGATCAGTGGAATAGCGACAAGGTTACTGATTGGGCTCACCCATGAGACTTGCTTGAAGAAAATAATCACCAAAGGCATCAAAGCCATAAATATTTTCCACTGCGACTCAACCAAAAGTTTTAGGCTAAAAACGAGTTTTTTCTGCCAAGACTGCGGGCGAGTTAAATCGAGCCGAATAGTGGTTTGATAAATGCGTAAAAGCACAAAGCACGCACCATAGGACAACCAAAAGGCCGCTGATAGAATTGAAAAAGGATCAAACAGTAAAAGGAGTGATGCACTCAATAAGAGTAACGTCAAAGCTGAAATTTTCTGCCTGAGCCAAATTAACACACTTAAGCAGAAACAACTGAGTAAAGTACGGAGTGCAGGAATCTCAAAACCTACAAAGGCACAATACAGCAATACGCAGCAACAAAATGGCAGTAACAATGCATAAGGTCGTGGGCTTTTTAGAAAAATCTGTGGCCTATAACGACTCAGCACCTTTTGTAACAGCCAACACAACATCACGGCAAAGATCAGCACATGTGGCCCAGAAATCGCTAATAAATGGCTAATGCCAAAGCGTTGAAAAAAGGCTGTCGTCTCCTTATCTAAGAAACTTTCATCCCCGGTCAGGAGCGCTAGAATTAAGCCCTTATGGCTTAAGGGCTGGCTATAAATAAAATGACGAATGTTTAATCGCTGATGTTCTATACCCAGTTGAATTTTATTGAGTACACCCTGCTGTTTTCTTAAATAATTGGTATAACCTAATGCAGAAATTTCTGACTCAGACAAGGGGTGTATGTGCTTGAGTTTGAAACCAGACATAAGATTACGTTGCAGATACCACTGCTCAACATCGAATACACCTTGCACCGCATAACTATGTGCAGGACGTATTTCCCCTGTCAGTCGGTAGTATTTCCCAAGTTCCAAGACCGCTTGCTCATCCGAGATCCTTTTTTGAAAACCCAACCACTGCACTGGTTGCACATGTCGGTTCAAGACCTGTATTTCTTGCTGAATGGTCTCAGCACCCAGTTGGTTAATTTTTGCGATATAAACAATAATTTCAGCATCTTCAACTTTTGTTTCTTTATAGGATAGACGCTGTTGCAAAGCCGATTGTGCATAATGATATCCCGCAGTTAAAAACAACATGGAATAAATCAGTCCACATATAAACTGCAAAATAAAGGTGTGTTTGTGCTTAAAGAGAAAAAGCTGTAAAGGCAAAAGTACGATGACCAAAATCAGCGTTGGATAAAAAAGGTGATTTAGAATGGGGACGTTTTGTCCCATCAATGCAATTCCTACAATCCAAGCAGCAGCATATAAAAGCTTCATTCTTTTATTCAGTTATTTTTTTTATTGGTGCCATAATAAAGCCCACCGAGGTGGGCTTCAATAGATAGTGGCTTTATCTCATATTTTTATCGGCACTCAGCCTAATCATTGACCCAAAGACCATCTTGCATATGCAAAATAGAATCGGCGGACTGAGCCAGTTGTTCATCATGTGTCACGATCAACATCGCCATATTGAACTCCTGACGTAAATCCATCAGCAGCTCAAAAATTTTACTTGCTGTTTTACGATCTAGGTTGCCTGTCGGTTCATCTGCCATCATCAACGCAGGCTTGGCCACCAATGCACGCGCTAATGCAACACGTTGCCGTTCCCCACCTGAAAGCTCACCTGGTTTATGGGTTAAACGATGCGTCAATCCGACACGTTCGAGTAAATATTCGGCTTGCTTTTGTACATCTTTAAAGTTGGTACCTTGACGTAACATCAGTGGCATTGCCACATTTTCCAAAGCCGTAAACTCAGGCAACAGATGATGAAACTGGTAAACAAAACCTAAGTGTTGGTTACGTAAATAACCACGCTCAGCTTCATTCAAACTGTCAAAACGACTGCCCTGCAAAAACACTTGGCCTGAACTCGGACGGTCTAAACCACCCAAGACATGCAACAAAGTACTTTTACCCGAACCACTCGACCCCACAATCGAGACAAATTCACCTGCTTTAACTTGTAGAGAGAGACCTTTAATCACCTCAACAGTCGACTTACCATCGGTAAAGTGCTTTTCAATATTTTGCGCTTCTAAAACAATTTTACTCATAACGTAATGCCTCCGCAGGTTGGATTTTTGCAGCACGCATTGCAGGATAAATTGTTGCAAGGAAACTTAAAATTAAAGACAGGGACACAATGGTTAATACATCTTGCCATCTTAAATACGAAGGTAGGTAATTGATAAAGTAGGCATCAAACAGATGCAGTCCCATCACATTGTTTAACCAACCCACAAAACCACTAATTCCAGAGGCGAAAACAATGCCGAGAATCGCACCCGATACCGTCCCAATCACACCAATAATCGTGCCCTGAACCATAAAAATACGGGTAATAGTTGCAGGTGAGGCACCAAGGGTGCGTAATATGGCAATATCCGATTTTTTATCGGTCACGACCATCACCAAGGATGACACGATATTAAATGCCGCCACCAAGACAATCAGGAAGAGCAATAAGCTCACCATGGCCTTTTCCATTTGGATCGCACTAAACAAATTGCCGTGAGTATAGGTCCAATTCGAAGCATAAAAACCGCTTGGCAGATCCATCACAATTTCATCAGCCACTTTAGGTGCTGCAAAAATATCATCCAATTTCAAGCGAATGCCTTGCGCGCCATCAGGTAAGCGTAACAAAGTAGATGCATCATTCAAGGCAATGTAGCCCATCATCGAATCGACCTCAGCACCAATGCTGAAAATGCCCACAATTTTGAAACGTTTAAAACGCGGTACCACACCCGCTGGAGATGGTGTTGCCTCAGGTAAAACCAAAGTCACACTATCATTTAAACCTAAACCTAAGGCATCGGTCATTTGTTTGCCTAGAACAATACCAAACTCACCTTTTTTTAAGTTATCAATACCGCCTTCAACCATGTGGTCTTGGATAATCGAAACCTTTTTTTCATATTGAGGTTCGATCCCCGTGACCATAATTCCAGCCACTTGGCCTTGTGCCGTAAGCATCCCCTGCAATTGAGTAAACGGTGCTACGCCTGTGACGTGTTCCTTTGTCTCAATTTTTTTTGCAAGTTCAGGCCAATCTGTTAAAATTTGTGTTGAAGAAACAGTGGCTTGAGGTATCATTCCAAGTACACGTGTTTTCAGCTCTCGGTCGAAACCATTCATTACAGATAAGACTGTAATAAGTACAGCCACACCCAGTGTCAGACCGATCATCGAAACCAGTGCAATAAAAGAAATAAAGTGGTTGCTACGCCGTGCGCGAGTATATCTCAACCCTATATACAGCGAGATTGGTTTAAACATACCATCTAGTCCGAGGTCATAATTATGGAAAATTTACAGCATCAAAACGTTCAAACAGAACGTCGTGTGATGTCACGAATCGATGCGGCCTTGAGAATTAACTATCAGATCATTTCTGATGATGTTGCCCTGAATGACCCTTACGATCCTAATTTTGTTTTACCGCGCTATTTTCTACTACTCGCAGAATTAGATCAATTTGATCATGCACTAAACTACGAATTAGAACAATTATCTGAAAAAGATCAACAAATTGCTCGAATCTTATCCCTATTTAACCAGAAATTAAACCTGATCACGGGGTCTTTGTACGACACAATTGTACAAACCATGTTACCTACGCCTGAACATGTGAACTTTTCAGAAAGTGGCTTGAGCTTCTATAGTGAAAAACAAATTCAAGATGGTACTTATATCCACTTAACCTTGAGCCACCCTGAAAACTTCTTCCATATTGCCGCGATTGCACAAGTGGTGTACAGCAATGAAGAGGAAAATGGCAAGTGCCGTACGGGAGCATACTTTATTACCTTGCACCCGCAAGATCGTGTCAAATTGGCCGACTGTATTTCTTTGACGGTCGAAGATCATTAAAGCCAGAACCTTGGACTAGTTTTGGCTTTTTAACTTTTGGGCAAGTTTCCGACTTGCCTGAAGATCTTTATAAAAGTAAACGAATAAACCTGACAGTAAAATCACTGCACCCAAAATCACCATCATCGAAAGTTTTTCCTGATTCAGTACCGCACCTATAAATAAAGCAATCATCGGCGTCATAACGGTAGTCAGCGATAAAGTCGTGGGTTGAATTTTCTGCACCAATTTAAAATAACAGAACATCGCAATCAATGACGCCATGACGACCGTATATAGCAGCGCCAAGCAAGTTTTCAAATCGGGCATTTGCTGCGGTGCATGCTGCCAAATAAACGGCACAATACATATAGCCGCCAATGTCGACACCAAAATTGAACCTGTCGCTTGTGCAACGGGTTCAATATTCGCATTGACTTTTTTCACCCAAAAAATAGAGGCTGCATAAGAAAATACACTCAGTAACATCAACCCAATCCCAAACGGATGGACATGCTGTGCTGTACCTGCAAGGCAAATGATCGCAAGTCCCAGCAGTGCAATACACATCCCAAGCCACTGCATCGCACTCAAATAGGTCTTAAAGTAAAAACGTCCGATCAGCCCTGCCATAATCGGTGCTAAGCCAAACATCAATGCAATCATGCCTGAACTAATATAGTTGGTCGCCACATAGGTAAAAAACTGCGAGCCAATCAAGCTAAAAGAACCAGCCAAATAACTATGCCAAGCGACTTTATCAGTGGGGAACCGTCGTTTTAAAACCAATAACAAACAAATCGCCAAAGGCAACGCGATGAAAAAACGTAATACCAACGCCCACAGCATATGTAAATCGGTCACACTCCACACAATCGCTAAAGGCGTTGTGGACCAAATAAAAACCAATAATCCATAGGTTGCCATCAGATTGGCTTTAGAAGACATAATCAGCTCGATGCTAAATGGCGGTTTTGCGTTTTTGCTTTTGAATGGTTTGGTCTAAAGAACTAGAAAATTCGCGTTTATCACGCTCAGAAATAGGCGGTGGTCCACCCGTGTTTACACCTGCACCACGTAATGAATCCATAAAATCACGTAAATGTAGGCGAGCTTTGACATTAGCAGTAGTATAGATTTCACCACGTGGGTGAATTGCGATTCCACCCTTTTCAATCACCTGTGCCGCCAGCGGAATATCTTGTGTCATCACAATATCATTCTCTTTCATGCGTTCGATAATTTCTTTATCAGCGGCATCGGCTCCACTCATCACTTGAATTGAATTTATACGAACGGAAGGCGTAATCCCGACATTTTGATTGGCCACAAAGGTCACTTCAAGCTGATAACGATCTGAAGCACGTAAAATCACTTCACGTAAAATTTTAGGCAATGCATCTGCATCGACCCAGAGTTTAAATGGCAGCACTGCACATCCATAAACAAAAGAAACTGCCTTAGTCTAACAAACTCAGTGCTTGAGCATAATAGATAAAACCGCTCAAAATCCCTAATACAAAGCTTGTGTCATACTTCTTAAGTATCACAAGGAAATACTTTGTTCTTTTGTCTGTCAAATAAAGTAAGGCTTTAGTCTTTTTTGATGATTTTCCAGTAAAAATAAAATATAGGACTTGAAATATAGAAATAACCCTCGATTTAATAGGGATATATAACCTCATTCAATCGTGCATATGAACAATCAAAATAGTCCAGAAATAATCACCATTGATGACCAAAACTTTGGTAGCCACGTCGAGCATTGGAA
The DNA here is from genome assembly GCF_902505955.1 of Acinetobacter sp. 8I-beige. Lineage (NCBI taxonomy): Bacteria > Pseudomonadati > Pseudomonadota > Gammaproteobacteria > Moraxellales > Moraxellaceae > Acinetobacter > Acinetobacter sp. 8I-beige. The sequence continues at coordinate 1,698,966 of NZ_LR732790.1, forward strand.
TTTACTCACAGATAACCCTGCACAAGATGTCCCTAAATGGTTAGGTTTAGCTTTAAATGCACCAATCATGCCGATGGGTTTATGCCAGACTGAACAAGATATGGATGCAGATTGCTGGCTCATTCAAGGTCCAAGTCAAGCGGCTGTTCAGCTGACTCAAGTCATCGCGGTTGAAGACAATAAACCCAAGGCTGTTAAAACTGCATTTCCAAGTTTTAATAGCCCCTATAAAGTGTCTGCTGTGGTTGAACGCATCATTCGCGGTCAATCCAACACACAAGCCGTTTTACGTTTAAACTTAGGCAATAACAGCATCGTCTACGCTTATGACAGCCTGTATAGCGTCAATCATGCTCAATACCAAAAAGACCAAACCTATATTGCACATCTCAATGCATGGGCATATGAACTAGAAGCAGTCGCAGAGCACGAGCAACTGGTGGTTGATGACCCTGCATCGATTAAACATCATCGTGCCTTGAACGATATTTTGGCAGCAAACAATGGCATTGCTCCTGCAAACCTACAAGAACAGATTGATGCATGGGAACCAAACTCGGATGATGACAAAGAACCTGTGACTGTCGATTTTTCAAAAATGGTCGCTTATTTGTATGGCGAAAAGATCGGTCAGGAAGATGAAGCATGGTTCCAAGGGAATATTGTGGGCAAAACCAGCATGCAATTTATGGAACAAGATTACACTCTGCTTGATGTTGCCTTGATTCATGAAGACAACCAACCTGCAACACTGATTCGTATTGCCACTAAAAATCCAGAGTACTCCAACTTTAATATTGGACAATACATTCGCGGCAACATTTGGATTCAAGCCAATATTTATGCATTAAATCAATAATTTATAAAAATAAGCCAACTCAGCCTATGCCAGAATGATGTACAGGTTGCGTTGGCTTTTTTATTTATATCAGTACGATTTATTTTAATTTGAATTCATTTGTATAAAACTTATCCACATATTTTATTATCTTTTGGTATTTTAAATTCATTTAAAAGCACATTTATCCACAGTTTTAAATTCAATTATATTATTTTAACGATGAATAATAAAATCCTAAGTTCTATGAGTTCTATGACTTTCAGATAGTTAGTTATTGGTAGCTACTGGCTTCTGGGTTAACAGAGCATAAACTTGAATATTTAAGTGATTATGTATAGTGGAGATCTGATTATTTTTAATTAGTACTTTATTTAAGCATTTTTTTATGTTAAAAATACAAACATGCAATAGGATTTTAACGATAATTAAATCGGAATAAAAACTTCCATGAAAATTATGCAAGAAGAAAATATACAGCATGTTGAACATCAATTAGAAAAGCGTTATCAGCTTGACGCTTATTCGTGCATGTTTTTTGTGTTAGGCATGATGATTTCTGCCTACTTCTTACATCAGTTCATCCTGTAACTGATTTCACGTAGCAGCCTAATTCAAAAAAGCCAACTTTGTTGGTTTTTTTATGCCTAAAAATATCTGCTATGACGTATCACTGGTCATTCTCTCCATGTTCTAAGCTAAGAAACATGGCACCCACAAAATTACTTGTATCTCATAAGCAAAGTTGCTCCCTCCCCCTTACTTGTCGCACTCACCTACCACCGCACTAATCGTGAAAAAGTTTTAAGCATTTAGATATGCCTGCACTTACAAAATAGCAATTTTAGATATAAAAAAACCTGCAAGCCTAAACTTACAGGTCTCTGAAAATACTATAAAAATTAGAACAAACGGTTCATACCATTTAAAGTCGCTACACGATACGCTTCAGCCATCGTCGGATAGTTAAACGTCGTTTCTACGAAATAATTGATGGTATTGTTTGGACTATTCATCACCGCTTGACCAATATGAATAATTTCCGAAGCGTTATTACCGAAGCAATGAACACCCAGCACTTCCAAAGTTTCACGGTGGAATAAAATTTTCAATTCACCTACTGTGTCACCCGTAATTTGCGCACGCGCCAAATGACGGAAAGAAGCCTGACCCACTTCATATGGAATTTTTTCTTCGGTTAACTCTTGTTCAGTTTTACCAATTGAAGAAATTTCTGGAATGGTATAAATTCCTGTCGGAATATCAACCACAGGTTCTACACCCACTTCACCGCTCATGTTTGCACCTGCGCAACGACCTTGGTCATATGCAGCAGAAGCCAGTGAAGGCCAACCAATCACATCACCCGCCGCGTAAATGTTTTCCACTTCGGTTTGGTATTGATCATTGACTGTAATTTGACCACGGCTGTTTGGCGTAATACCCACATTTTCTAGACCTAAGCCATCCGTATTTCCAGAGCGACCGTTACACCACAAAATAGCATCTGCTTTAATTTTCTTACCACTTTGCAAATGTAGCACCACGTGATCATCATAGGTTTCAAGATGATCAATCTGCTCATTATGGCGAATCAAGACCCCTTGTTGACGTAAGTGATAAGACAAAGCATCAGAAATTTCATCGTCTAGATAGCTCAGCAATTTATGCTGTGTATTAATCAGGTCAACTTTATGATCTAGTCCAATAAAAATAGACGCGTATTCACAGCCAATGACACCCGCACCATAAATGATGATTTTTTGGATTGAATAATCAAGGTCTAAAATTTTGTCCGAATCGAATACACGCGGATGATTAAAATCAAGCGCCGCAGGACGGTATGGACGGCTACCCGTTGCGATCACGATTTGTTTGCACATGATCGTTTCTTTGATGCCTTCAGGGCTAAATACTAAAACCGTATTTTGGTCTTGAACGTAAGCACGACCATGGTAAATATCAATTTTATTGCGGTCATAAAAACGTGAGTGTGTATCAACCTGTTGTTGAATCACTTTATGTGCATTTTGAAGCACTTGCTTCATTGTAAACTGACGCCAGTCGCCCATTTTTTTAAACATTGGGTCGCGGCGATAACGGATAATACTCGATACCGTTTGACGTAAAGCTTTACTTGGAATGGTCCCCACGTGGGTACAGTTACCACCGAGCTGCTCACGTACATCTACAATCGCAACACGCTTTCCAGATTTGGCAAGTTTCATTGCCGCGCCTTCACCCGCAGGGCCTGAACCTAGAACGACCGCATCGTACTTAACGAAAGTTCCACCAACGACCTCTTTTTTACGTGGCATTCAACGCTCCTTCTTCAAAAACTTATTACTTATCTTGGGCATATTATGACGTAATTGCAGGCAATTTGCTGTATTTAGCTTACATATATTAAGTGATAACCACATTTAGTAAATGAATAGTATTTCCGCCCTATCAATTCGCATTTCCGCTATACTAATACTGCTATTTTTAGCATCTCCCCCGTCAAAAACAGTGGAATAGTTGAATATGTCTGAAAACCGTAAACCTGAGCAGGGTATCAAACTTCGTGGCGCAGAAAAGGTCGCGCGTATACCTGTAAAAGTTATTCCTACGGTTGAAACGCCACGCAAGCCGGATTGGATTCGCGTGAAAATGGCAGCACCCGAAGAAGTGCAACGCATTAAATCAACCCTACGTGAACAAAAACTACATACCGTTTGTGAAGAAGCTGCATGTCCAAACCTCCCCGAATGTTTTGGTGGCGGTACTGCAACCTTTATGATTATGGGTGACATTTGTACACGTCGTTGTCCTTTCTGCGACGTGGCACATGGCCGTCCAAATGCACTTGACGCAGACGAACCACGTCACATGGCTGAAACGATTTCAAACTTAGGTTTAAAATATGCCGTGATCACTTCTGTAGACCGTGATGACTTACTTGACGGTGGCGCACAGCACTTTGTTGACTGTATTAAAGAAGCACGTGCATTAAGCCCGAATACTTTACTTGAGATTTTGGTACCTGACTTCCGTGGTCGTATGGACATTGCGCTTCGCATTATGACTGAGTGTCCACCTGATGTGTTTAACCATAACATTGAAACTGTGCCGCGTTTATACAAAGCGATGCGTCCAGGTTCAGACTACCAACACTCTTTAAATTTGCTGAAAATGTTTAAAGAATATTGCCCTGATGTTCCAACCAAATGTGGTTTGATGGTCGGTATTGGTGAAACTGAAGAAGAAGTCATTTCACTTTTAGATGACTTACATGCACACGGCGTTGACTATGTAACGATTGGTCAGTATTTACAACCTTCAAAAGAGCATGCACCGATTGACCGCTTCGTTACACCAGAAGAGTTTGAACGCTACACTGCACATGGTCAAAAGCTGGGTTTTAGAAATATTTGGGCAGCGCCGATGGTTCGTTCAAGCTACTTCGCTGACCGTCAATACTATGGCGAACCTGTACCAGCAGTACGTCGCAAAGCAGATCCTGCGAAAAAGATTGCGGTCCAAACGATTGAAGCTTAATTTGCTGCGGTGTTAAATAGTCAAAACGCAAAAATTAAAAGCCCTCATATGAGGGCTTTTTTTATTACGATCTTCGTTCTTTATATTTTTCAATTACGTATTCATACATTTCTAACACAGTCATTGTTCAATAAACGCCCTAATCTAATTCAAAGTCTAAAATAATCGTGATGCTACACATCACATCAAATTCATTTTATTACACCTTTTTAGTCTACGTTTTGCCTTATTTTCCGTGGAATTCTATAAAACGTATGACTGACCTCACGGTGTAAACAACGGGAGGTTTCAATGGGTTTCATTTTCGCCATTCTGTTTTTAATCTGTATCCTCTGGGCTATTTTTTATTTTGAACTCAGTCGCTTAATGGCAACTGCAATCATTATTTTTGCATCCCTCTTCGCTGCTATTTTTATCAGTCCGTGGTCATTACTTCTAGGTCTGCCCTTAATTATTCTCAGCCTGATTGTGGTTATTGATCCATTGCGAAAGTCTTTAATCACTCAACCTGCCTATAAAGCTTTAGCCAAAGCCATGCCGAGTATGAGCAGTACCGAGCGTGAAGCATTGGATGCAGGCACCAGTTGGTGGGAAAAAGAATTATTTATGGGCGCGCCTGACTGGAAAAAATTTGATGGTTATGTCTACCCAACTCTGTCTGCTGAAGAGCAATCCTTCTTAGATCATGAAGTTGAACACCTTTGTGGTTTACTCAATGAATGGGAAATTCATCACCACTTAAAAGATCTTCCTGTTGAGGCATGGCAATACATCAAAGAACAAGGCTTTTTAGGTTTAATTATTCCCAAAGAATACGGCGGTCGTGCCTTTAGCTCCTTTGCCCAAAGCCGCATCATGAGCAAAATTTCTTCACGATCACTGACCACTGCCGTCAGTTGTATGGTGCCCAACTCTCTAGGCCCAGGTGAATTGCTGTTACATTATGGAACTGAGGAACAAAAACAACGCTACTTACCAGGACTCGCTAAGGGTGAAGAAATCCCCTGCTTTGGCTTAACCAGTCCTGAGGCTGGTTCAGACGCGGGTGCAATACCTGATACAGGTGTAGTCTGTTATGGACAGTTTGAAGGCCAAGAAGTACTCGGTTTACGTATGAATTTTTCAAAACGCTGGATTACACTGGCACCTATTGCGACTGTGATTGGTCTCGCTTTTAAACTGTATGACCCTGATGGACTATTAGGTGATGCAAGCAAAACTGAATATGGCATTACCTGCGCCTTATTACCTGCTAGTCATGACGGTGTCCAAGTCGGTGCACGACATAATCCTGGTTCACCCTTTATGAATGGCACGGTCGATGGACAAGATATTTTTATTCCACTCGATTGGATTATTGGTGGGGTGGAAAATGCAGGTAAAGGTTGGCGCATGCTGATGGAATGCTTAGCCGTCGGTCGTGGGATTTCTTTGCCAGCCCTCTCCACTGCTTCAGCTGAAATGGCCTATTTAAGCGTCGGTGCTTTTGCCAAAGTTCGCCAACAATTTAAAATTTCTGTGGGACATTTTGAAGGCGTGCAAGAAGCCACCAGTGATATTGCCAGCGGTGCGTATATGTTAGAAGCTTTTCGCTATATGGTGACTTGTGGTTTAAATGAAGGTGGAAAACCTGCTGTGATGACAGCTATGGCCAAATACTATGCCACCGAAACCATGCGTAAAATTGTCAATCATGGGATGGATGTCGTTGGTGGTCGGGCGGTACAAATGGGGCCACGCAATTTTTTAGCACTGAATTATCAGGCCATCCCCATTTCAATTACCGTTGAAGGGGCCAATATTTTAAGCCGTTCTTTAATGATCTTTGGTCAAGGCTCAATGCGCTGTCATCCTTATTTATATGAAGAGCTACAACTCCTTCAAGCAGAAGATACAAAAGCAGCTTTAGTGCCTTTCGACACACTACTTTTTAAACATTTGGCTTATACCTTTAACCGCGCAGCACGTTCATTCAGTTATGGCTTATTCGGTGGCCCTTCAAATGCTTCCGCACAGACAGATTCTTTCTCACGTCCTTTTTACAAAACCATTAACCGTTTCAGTGCAAACTTCGCCTTAACCGCAGACCTGTGTTTAGGCTTACTTGCAGGCGATATTAAACGCAAAGAAATGCTTTCAGGGCGTTTGGCTGACATTCATGCCCATCTATTTATCGCGACCGCTATTTTGAAGTTTTATGAAAAAGGACAACGTAGTGAGGTGGAACAACAGCATGCTCAACTGGCTTTAGAAAAAGCATTTGTCCAAATTCAAGATGCATTTGATGGACTATTCGCAAACTTTCCTATGCGAGCCGCAGCTTGTGTGGTCAAGTTCATCTGTTTCCCTTTTGGTCGTGTTGCCCAGCAACCAAGTGATCAGCTAAAAACGCAATTAGGACTTGCTATTATGGAAAATAATTCTTTCCGTGAACAACTGAAGCAGCATGTTTTTTATAATACCGATCCCAATGACGTCTTTGGGCGTATGGAAAATGCCTTCCAAGCAGCATTAAAGATTGATCCACTGTGGACGAAGTTTAAAAAAGCGGAGTCTAAAGGACAATTTAAAGGCTTAGATTTTGAATCACATATTCAACATGCACTTGAAACAGGATTCATCAGTCCTGAAGAAGCAGATCAGTTGATTCATTACAATGCTCAACGCTTCGATAGTATGCTCACCGACATTTTCGATCATGAGCTTGAACAGACACTAGATTTAAAGAATCCTTACCATACAATGGGTTCCGATATTCAACCATAACCCTCTCATCGGTTTTCGAAACTCCTAAAAGATAAAAGTCCGTTTACGGGCTTTTATTTTATCCACACAATATAACCCAAGACATCAAAGCGAAGTTTTAAATCCAATACACGTTTAAACGATAGTAGAACTCTTCCACTTCCAAACGGACTTGATAACCTAATTTGGTAAGTTCTGCTGAAAAATGACGAATATCTTCTAGGGGTAAATGTTTTGGCAATACGGTAAATACTGCAGTATTTCCCTGTTTCGCACTCTCCTCAATTAGTGATGCTAAACGTAATTTATAGATTTCAATATCTAAATACGCTTGGTTGGACATAATTTTTGCCTGTTCGGCATTAATAAAAGCAGCCATCTTTTCCTCCAAATTTGCCCAAGTATTGACTATGAAACTAACGCAGATCAAAACAGCGTATAACGTGATTTGGTAACACTGTGTAGCCATTCCTTAGAGAAATAACAATAAGAATCAAATCTATTTAAAAAATCATCCACTACAATCCAAATTTTTCTGTTCACCAAACTCACTTACCGTTACAGAAAAAATAAATAAAGTTACCATCTATTTTATTTAAATAATAATTGTTATCATTTGCAATATTGTTTACTAATACACCAACTCTCTTCCATGAATAGCACCACTCAAATTGATGCCTTGGTTCATTCGGAAAAAGTCCGTCCGAAGCCTGCCAAAAAGAAGAAAGTCGACACACCACTTGGCTACCGTCTGATGGTGTTGTATCGATTTGCACTTGCCTTGCTTGGAGGTTATCTCCTTGCTGCACTCTCTGCATTAACCATTGCTAAAGTCTTTATTGCAAATCCTGTGAATGCGGCCATGAGCGCCACACTCATTGCATTTTGTCTTAACTGTGCTGCCTTTATTTGGGTCTTTATGGTTCAAAAAACCTTAAAAGCAACGCTCGGCATTGCTGTGCCATGTATTGCACTGTATGCCCTACTCAAATTTTTAGGATAGTTTTTCAATGCGTGTTGATCAAAAAGCGGAAGGACCGCGCCAATCCATGTCGTGGTTGCATACATGGGCCAGTCTCATTTTAGGGTGGCTGCTGTATGCAATTTTTGTGACTGGAACCCTGAGTTTTTTCCAAAATGAAATTTCTACTTGGATGAAACCAGAAACACATCAATCTGTCCCCGCACAGTCTCAAGTGCAACAAATGCAGGTCGCGCTCAACTATTTACAGAAAAACCACCCAGATGCAGGCAGTTGGAATATTCAACTACCCAACTCACGCCAAACCACAACTGAAGTGACTATTCGTGCCGTTGGTGAAGACCCGAAAGCACGTCGTGGTGGAACACGCATCACCTTAGACAGTGCGACTGGTGAAGTGATTGAACCACGGGATACGCGTGGTGGTGGATTCCTATATCGTTTCCATTTTGAGTTGTACGGTTTACCCCGCCTGTGGACGCGTTGGTTAGTCGGGATTGCCACCATGTTCATGTTGGTCGCAATTTTCAGCGGCATCATTACCCATAAAAAAATCTTTAAAGATTTCTTTACCTTTCGCTCAGGCAAAGGTCAGCGCTCATGGCTGGATGCACACAATGCAACCGCTGTTTTTGCACTGCCTTTTCATCTAATGATTACCTTTAGTGGCTTACTACTGCTCATGTTTATGTTCATGCCTTGGGGAATTAACCAAGCTTATGAAAATCGACAACAGTTTTTACGTGACCAACAGGCCAGCATGATTGAGCAGCCCCAAAAAGCTGAAGATGTGCAGCGCGAAGGTCGAGGTCAACACGAGGGTGAAAGAACGGATCGTGGAGAACGCGGACAGCAACGCGGTGAACATACAGAAGGTCATGGTGAGGAACGTCCACAACCCGAACTCCGCCCTGCACCACTGACAGACTTAGCGCCAATTATGGCAGCGGTACAACAACAGTGGGAAGACAATCCAATTTCTTCAATAAACATTATTTCACCCAATACAGACCAAGCCAAAATTGAGTTTCGTGCCTTGCGTGCCGAAAGCGTCGCGCATCGTAATATGTATGCAACCCTCAACTATAACGGTGTCACGGGTAAAAACGAAACGGATAAAAATATACGAATCAAAAATCCATCGATTCCAAGTGGCATTTATAACGTGGTCACTGTCTTACACGAAGCGCGTGGCCTCGACTTAGCACTGCGTTGGTTATTATTCTGCTCAGGTATTTTAGGTACGCTCATGGTGGCGACAGGTCTGATCCTTTGGTGTGTAAAACGTGCACCCCAACAGCAGAAACAAGGCTATAAATCGTTTGGTTTCCGACTGGTTGAAGTCCTGAATATTGCGGCCATTATTGGTTTGCCTTTGGCCTGCGCGGCATATTTTTATGCCAACCGTTTCATTCCTGCAGATGTAGAAATGCGCCTGAACTGGGAAATTCGTAGCTTCTTTACCGTATGGTTACTCACGCTAATTTATGCCATTTTCCGTACCCACCGCCAAGCATGGTTAGACTTACTTTTATTGGCAAAACTCGCTTTCGCCCTGCTGCCAGTGGTCAACTTGATGACAGGCGGTCAAGCTTTGTGGAATAGTATTGCACAGGGTCAATGGATGATTGCATCGGTTGATTTAGCCATGTGGGTAATGGCAGTAATTTTCTATTTCGCTTATGACAAAGTTAAAAAACATCAAGGTTTGCCGAACAAAAAAGTGAAAGCACCTGTTCAGGAGGCCGAAGCATGATTTGGTTTCTGATCATTTGGACTTTAGCGACCTTAGGTTTTTTTGCTCTTGCCAGCAGTATGTCTAAGCACCAAAAGCAAATCTTTAGCAAAGAACTGACACTTCAGCAAACACGCTTAGCAACCACTGTGGGTTGGTTACTGTTAATTGTTTCTTTGCTCATTTGCTTAACGCAAGGACATTGGAGTACCGAAATCAGTTATTGGATTGGCGTGATTACTTTCGCCGCATTGTTTGTTGGAGTTTGCTTGAGTTATTTTGAACAAAAAATTAAGAATATTGCTGTTTCAGTTTTACTCTTATTTATATTCAGCCTAACTTTGCACCTGATCTGAACCTAAAAGCCAATCTTCGGATTGGCTTTTTCACTTGAAAGCATTAGGCTATCCACAGTTTAAATCTTTGGTTATTTGTATGCCTAAATCTCCTAAAATTCCTGCTGAATTGGTCAACCTTGCAACAATGGGTAATAGTGACGCTCAATTTGAACTTGCTGAACTGTATATGCAAAGTGAAAATGAAGATGACATTACCCTTGCAGAAGAATGGGCGCTCAAAGCAGCAGCATTGGGTCATGTAGAAGCCATGTATTGGCTGGGTGAAGGTTATGCTTTTTATGCCAAAGAACTTCGCGAAGAAGATCCAAGCGAAGCTGAAACCTACTTTGGACATGCACATCACTGGTTAAAACAAGCCGCTGAACTCAAACACCCTACTGCAATATTAGAGTTGGCTGGTTTTTACCGTCGGGGCGATGTGGTTGAAAAAGATGTCGCTAAGTCGATTGAACTGGTACAACAAGCAGCGGAACTGGGTGAAGCTCAAGCCATGCGTGATTTGGCATTCATTTATGAAAATGCATTAGGTGTCGATGCCGATGAAGAAAAAGCCAAATACTGGCACGACAAAGCGGATGCCGCAGAACAGGAATAAAATAAAAAGCCCATCCTTTGATGTCATGCCAGTTAGTTAATAAACTGACTGGCATTTTTTAAATTTCATTCGATGGGCCATAAGGTCATCCGCAACCTGAGCAAGAATAAAAGCAATGCTTTTATTTGCAGCGTAAGACAAAGTAATCGCCTTTAAAATGAATTGTTTTTGCAACAAAAGGCGCTCTGCATTCAGAAAGTAAACAGATTTTTCGGATGAAAAATGTTTTTGGTTCTTTTACCGAAACAAAAGAACGCCCAAAAAATTGGACTTAAAACTTACGCACAAAAATAATATCTAAATCCTGCCTCGGCACAAAATTCTTTTCTGTCATTTGAAATTGTGTCGAACTGATCTTTTTCACCTGACCCTTCCAACAAAATGAAACCAGCTCATTCGGGTCACGCTCAATGGTCAGTTTAAAACTTTGAATAGGTTTCGCCCAATTTGCACCCGTTTTTAAAATATAGCCCAAGGCTTGATAAGATGCATATTGCGACTTGGCCTTTTTCAAACCCGCTTTGAAGTTTTGATCCATACAATAGGTTTTTTCATCCTCTTCAGGATATAAAGAGACCGAACCACCGACCAATGGCATGTACTCATGTTGTACATATGTCAACGCATTGGCCTTAAACTTCTGCTGCCAACTATAAATGATTTGTGATTCCCAATAAATTTCATCATCCGCCTGATAGGGTTTTAAAAGCTGCTGCACTGTTTTGTCCTGACAACGATACAAACGCTGATTAAGCGTAGAGTCTTGTTGCAATAACCACGGATACATCAAATCTCGATCAGAAAAACCACATTTTTTCAAACCCGCAGTCACATCGACGACTTCGCCATTGGAATTGAAGTCACCACTTGCTGTTAAAGCAGGTAAAAATGCGCGCACATGCGTTTCTGGCTGAATCTTTTGTGCATTCGCTTGTACTTTAAAGCTTTGAATCAATTGTTCGGTATGCGCAAAATCGCTTTCACGCGAACTGCCCACACGTGGCAAAGGAAATAAAACAGTTTCAGTAATATCTTGAGCGGTAAGATTTTTAAATTGGTAATTCACCCGAATGATGTTTTTACTGATAAACAAATCTTCACTTTGCATACTAATCTTTGGATTTTTAAGATATTGCACACCGCCTGTTGCCACAAAACCCGTACTGTCATTAGCACTGATCTGTATAGAGATGAACACGCATAGTCCGAGGATTTTTTTCATTTAACGTCTTCTTTTCATATTTATTGTGCTGTTCCCATGCGAGCGTTTGAATGATCAAGCACGATCACTTGTCGGCAGATGCCCTCGACTTGACGTTGCTGCTCAAATACAGATGCAGGCATCGCATCAAAACTGTCAAAGAAACAGATTTCCTGCTCATCTATAGAATAAACCAGTGAATGGTTTCCGACGCCTTCTAAAGTATCGTAATAGACAATGATAAATTTATTTTGCTCAAATGCCTGTTGAATTTGTTGGTAATTGATGGCCGCTAAAACTGGCAATTTTAGTTGCTCAGCTTCTGCATAACTCAATTTTTCTTGTGATTGAAGCTCTGGGTCTTCATCAGTATAAAATTGAACATCAAAGCCAAATTTCTTTAATCCGACTGCCAAGCCAATGGTTGTCGTTCCGTTTTCTGCATCGTAACCACAGACCTCAATCAACTGTTCAATATCCGCATCGATATATAAATGCTGGAGTAGCATCCATACCGCATAAATACCGCCATTAGCTTCAAGGTTCATTAAGGATTCAGGGATATTCACGGCCATAACACAATTCAAAAAAGATGATTGTGTTGATAATAAACAAAACATCGTTGGAACTAAATAAAATTACAAACTGATATCCTTCTTTAATAATACGACTTGGAGTACTTCATCATGATCATATTGAATCAATGAGCTAAAAAGGTCTTTTTCCTCACTGCCAATGAGGCCAGTGATTCTTTCACCCTGCAAATTCAAGTATGTTGCCAAAACATCACACCACAGAACTTCATGACCTAAAATAATTTCTGCATGATTTCGTGATAAATCATGCAGAAAACTTGCCCACTCATCTTTAAATGGTAGCTGTAGAACAATATCTTTTAATTTAACAATTATTTGTGGGTGATCCGTTAATAAATACCAAATATTTGAAATTTCGTCCTTAGTCAAAATTTGATTTATTTGAAATAAACGATCTTGTACATACTCACCTAACCAAGACCAAATTTTATCAACATCATTTTCTTCGGATAAAATTCTTCGCACAGTGATTAAAATTTGCTCATAAATATCTTGATTTTCAAATCGCTGTAAAGTTCGCAAAGACTGAACCGAATCCTCATGATATTCAAAATAAATACTATAGACATATAGGTCTGTTAAGCCTTGAATAAGTTGCTTATCATTATGATACAGAGCATATTGCAATATATTAAAGAACTCTTTACGAATTTCTCTAAATTCCGCAAACTCTAAACAAGCATTCGACAAAAATCCCTTCCAAGCTAAGAGCTTAATTTTCTTTTTTTCTGAAAAAAGATATGGCAATAACTCTTTTTGAGCGAACAAGGAATTTCTACTCTTAATGAATGAGTAAAAATTCAACAGTCTGATAAGTGCATAACCATTTTCATCTTTATCAATCAATAACTTTATAAAGATTTCACAACTTTTTTGTCCTTCCTCATCATCTTTAGAAAGCTCATATAGTTTAATAATAAAGCAAGCAAGTGAGCCATTCACACTATTTAAACTTTCAGTGAAACCATCAATATTATCTGGTGCAAAAGATTCATGACTATCATTCAAATCTAGTATCTTTTTGGCGGTATTTACCCACGATAAATATTGAATTGCATCACTTCGGTAGTAAACAACTTCATGAATATCACTTAAAAATTGAGAAATAGCATAAATTTGACTTCTATCCTGCCGAATGATCACTTGCTGACAGATCGCAATAAATTTTTCATGTATATTTTTGTCAAACTGCCAAGCTTTGGCCTTTCTTATAATTATTTTAACAATTGGGTGCTCAGGCATAATTTGTACCGTAAATTTCAAAAATTCCAATACCCATTGAATATTTGTATTTTCAATTTCACTCCATAAACCTTCGTAGCTTAATTGATTAGGCCCACCAAATTTATTATTAAAATCATATTCCAATAAAGCTAAATACCAAATGTAATCATTTCTTTTTTCAATTTCTTCTATTGTAAAAGGCGAGCTATATGTCACTCTATATACACCTGATGAATACCATGATAGATATGGTTTATCCTTTAAGTTAAACTCAGGAATTAATGTTTTTAACCGATCATATTCGTTTTTAACCGATCATATTCTTGCTTTATTAAGTTACAGCTTGGTGAAAATTTATAAATCCAAGAAAAAAAATTCAATTTTTCATAATTTCCAAATTCTACATTATTTTTAATCTTATTAATTATTTCAACTCTACGAGCTGTAGATAACTTCCTATAGTTTAACTCCAAGAACTTAAAAAACTCAGACCTGTATTCAATATCAAACCAATCAAATTTCAAACTGATTAAACTATAAATAAAATCAGCACTAGATGAGCAATGATAGCTCATCAAATAAATCCCCAAGCGATTTAATAAAACACTCTCGGAGTTAATGCATTTTTTCATATATTGATCCAGAAAATCCACATTTAATTTATTTTCCGAAATCAATAAAACCACACTATCAACAAGATGAAAAATTAAATCAGTATGACGTTTAGACTTTTCCCAAATTTCTTGTTTTCGTATAAATCGGTATTTATTACCACCTTCCCAAAGCTGAATATACTTTTCATACTCACTTAATTTGTCAAAAAACACTTCAAGTGTAGGTTCATAAAATCTTTCGTTTTCTTTGACTATTTTTACTAAGACATCAACATCATATCGTTCTATCCCAAATCTAACTTTAGGTTTAATCTCTATCTTAAGATAAGCACTGAATGCTCTTGTGAACTCAGTAACCAGGCCAAAGCTAACTAATTTTTTAAGCACCCATGAAATTACGCCATTCCATAAACCACTTTCTTGATAAAGACTACTCTCCAAAAACAGAAACCACTTCAAATAACAATTCTTATCTTGCAGATCATCCAATGTTCTAAAAAACACCCAAAGCAAATTTTTATTGCTCTTTAAAGCTGGATATTTTTGTAATAAATCCATTAATTCATTTGTATGAGTCTCCAAACAGCCTCTCAACCAATGAAATAAATCATCTTCTTGCTTCATCAATATATCAAATAATGACTGATCTTCTTTAATTTTAAACAACCAAACTTCAGGGCGTGCTAATCTATAAAAATGCTTATAACTATCATTTGAACCTAAGAAGTACTTTATGTAGTTTAAATCATCTTCATATTGCTTCTGTTCATACTCAACAACTTTAGAACAAATAAACTTCCCATAATCAGAAAAACCTAAATTTAAAAAATGTGCAATTTTTTCTACTGCTTCAGGTAATTGCAGATGTGTTCCATTTTCTTTTTGATAAATCAAAGGCTCAATCCCTAAAGACGTCCAGTGATTGACTTGCTGAGTATTTCCATCTTCAATATTTGCAAATGCGTAGAGTTTAGATGCTCTATTCTTAGGTAAAGATCGAGTTAAATATTTTAAAATTGTGTCATTATAAGAATAACCAATAAATATAAAATCGTAATTTAAAAAGGCATCTGTTAATAATCTCTTCGCCCAACTCTCAGAAAGATATGCTCTACCGAAGTCAGAATCTGATAAGACCATTGAACTAGGGTCAGTTACATTACCGTGTAAATAAATAACTCCCTCAATATTGCTTCCTAATGGAAAAACGGGCGCATTAAATTTTTTGATTACACCATCAGGATTCAGGTTAAAGAACGCCTTTTCAAATAAAAGGTCAAAGTTCGTAGTAATAACACGAGGTTTTTTTGGAAATAGTTTGAGGATATCATGATGAAGCTGCGTCGGTTGAGGTGAGTTTTGATTTAAAACACGAATACATTGTTCATGAATTCTTACACCTTGATCAAAACCTTCTCCGAGCTTCTGATCTGGATTATCAAATTTCTCATTATCATCTAAGTTCAATATTTTACGAGTTAAAGTAACAAAATCAGGTAAGTTGGCTGGCGTTGCCATTGAAACTCCTGCCCCAGCAAAGACAATTACCCTATTGTGTTTAAGCGAATCAATTAAAGTTGCTGGTATTTCAACATTGCCAAATTTCATAATGACTAAAACTCATTAATTTTATAAAAATTATACGGTTTTATAATGTACAAATAGCAATTGGAACTCAAGTGATTTCCAAGTACAATACTTCGCTAGTCGAGGGATGCTGCGACTTTTTTACAGGTACATAAATGTGAAATCGCTAGGCTCGACGATCCGGTTCAAATCCCTTTTGAATCAACAACGGCATCCGCGAACTGAATGATCAATTTTTTATATTAGGAGATCGTGATGAACGCGGTTACTGCTTCATTTACAGATTACAAAGTTGCTGATATTTCACTCGCTGACTACGGCCGTAAAGAAATCAAACTTGCTGAAGCAGAAATGCCAGCACTTATGGGCCTACGTAAGCGTTATGCTGCTGCAAAACCACTTGCTGGTGCAAAAATCCTTGGTTGTATCCACATGACCATTCAAACTGCGGTTCTTATTGAAACCCTAGTTGAATTAGGCGCAGAAGTTCGTTGGACATCTTGTAACATCTTCTCAACTCAAGACCATGCTGCTGCTGCAATTGCGGCTTCTGGTGTTCCTGTATTTGCTTGGAAAGGCGAAACAGAAGAAGAATACATGTGGTGTCTTGAACAACAAATCAATGTCAATGGTACGCCTTGGGATGCCAACATGATTTTGGATGATGGTGGTGATTTAACCCTCCTTGTTCATGAAAAATACCCTGAAGTGATTGCAAAAATTCATGGCGTAACTGAAGAAACGACTACAGGTGTACAACGTCTGTATGAAATGCTTCGTGACGGTACTTTGAAAGTTCCTGCAATCAACGTCAACGATTCAGTAACTAAGTCTAAAAATGACAACAAATATGGTTGCCGCCACTCACTGAATGATGCCATCAAACGCGGTACGGATATGCTTTTATCTGGTCGTCGTGCGCTTGTGATCGGTTACGGTGACGTAGGTAAAGGTTCTGCGCAATCACTTCGTCAAGAAGGCATGATTGTACGTGTCACTGAAGTCGATCCAATCTGTGCGATGCAAGCATGCATGGACGGTTACGAAGTTGTATCTCCATACAAAAATGGCGTACAGACTGGTAAAAAAGAAGATGTAAATGCAGACCTTCTTCAAAATACTGACCTGATCGTAACAACAACAGGTAACTACCACGTATGCGACGCTGCAATGCTTGATTCATTAAAAGCAGGCGCTGTGGTATGTAACATCGGTCACTTTGACACTGAAATCGACACCAACTACTTACGTGGTTACAAGTGGGTTGAAGTGAAGCCACAAGTTCACCAAGTTTATCGTTCAGAAGATGAAAATAACTACTTGATCCTTCTTTCTGAAGGTCGTTTAGTTAACCTAGGTAATGCAACGGGTCACCCATCACGTATTATGGATGGTTCTTTTGCCAACCAAGTACTAGGTCAAATGCACTTGTTCGCTGAAAAATTTGCTGATCTTGCAGAAGATCAAAAGCAAGCGGCAATCCGTGTAGAACTGCTTCCTAAGAAATTAGATGAAGAAGTTGCTGCGGCAATGGTTGCAGGTTTTGGCGGTGTCTTGACTCAATTGACTCAAGAACAAGCAGACTACTTAGGTGTTCAAGTTGAAGGCCCATTCAAGTCTGATGCTTATAAATACTAAGTTTTATATTTCCCCTCATCCTAGCCTTCTCCCAGTGGGAGAAGGGACTTTTCATTATTAATGCAATTTATAGTAAAAGTCCCCTCTCCTGTAAAGCGGGTTTTAAGCACTGCTTTAAAGCTACGCGCAAGTGAGGGGCTAGGAAGAGGTCTAAATAAAAAGCATTTATAAAAAAGGATTTGAACATGTCGAAACACATTCCTATTTCTTTTGAGTTTTTCCCGACCAAAACGGATGCGGGCGCAGAAAAACTGAAAGTTGTACACCAAGAATTACAGCTGCTCAACCCAGAGTTTTTCTCAATTACCTATGGTGCAGGCGGTTCAACCCGTGAACGCACCTTAGCAGCCATTGCAGAATTTAATGGTAAAGGCACACCTGTTGCCCCTCACTTGTCTTGTATTGGTGATGACAAAGCACGTATTGCTGAGTTACTCGACATTTATAAAGATCAAGGCATTGACCGTATTGTGGCGCTGCGTGGTGACTTGCCTTCAGGTCAAGTTGGCCTAGGGGAACTACCTTATGCTACGGATTTGGTACGTTTTATCCGTGAACATTCGGGTGATCATTTCAAAATTGAAGTTGCTGCTTATCCAGAAATGCACCCTCAAGCAGATAGTTTTGATCTAGACATTCAACGTTTTTGCGACAAAGCCAATGCAGGTGCGAATGCCGCACTGACTCAGTTCTTCTTTAATCCAGATGCCTACTTCTACTTTGTCGATCGCATTCAAAAAGAAGGCGTGAACATTCCAGTTGCACCAGGCATTATGCCAATTACCAATGCCAGCAACTTGATTCGCTTTGCAGATGGGACAGGCGCTGAGATTCCACGTTGGATTCGTAAGCAACTGGCAACCTATGGTGATGACACTGCCAGCATCAAAGCATTTGGTCATGAAGTGATTGTGAAACTTTGCGAACGCCTGATTACTGGTGGCGCACCGAGTTTGCACTTCTACACCATGAACACCACTGACCCTACCCGCCAGCTTGTACTAGACCTCGGTTTAGCATAAGCATTTAAACTAGATTCACCCTATTTGAGAGTAAAACCGAATGCCTCGTTTTTTTATGGAAGCAGAACTCAATGTTGATCACACTGTCGAACTGACTGAAACTGTGTTTCACCATTGGGTCAAAGTTTTACGCGCTCAAGTCGGTGAAGCGGCTACTTTGTTTAATGGACAAGGCGGCGAATATGAAGTGACCTTAAATGACGTTGCTAAAAAGTCAGCATCAGTTCAGGTCACTGCTTTTAACCCAACCAATCGTACGCCTACGTTTAAAACTTTACTCGGTCAAGTCATGAGTAAAGGTGACCGTATGGATTATGTCATTCAAAAGGCAGTTGAATTAGGCGTTTCCGAAATTCAACTATTAACGTCTGAACGCTGTGAAATGCGTTTGAAATATGACCGCGATCAAAAGAAGATCGATCATTGGCAAGGCATTGCCATCGCGGCTTGCGAACAATGTGGCATGAATATTGTTCCTACCATCCATGCTCCAGTCAGCTTGGACAAATGGCTCGCATCCGAATTACCTGCGACGCGACTTGTACTTGCCCCGAATAAAGAAAAATTCGACGTATTGGCAAATGCAACACCAAACATTGCTCTACTCATTGGGCCTGAAGGTGGTTTAAGTGAGGCTGAAATTACGACAGCCAATGACCACAGTTTTATCAGCTGGTGTATTGGTGAGCGTGTATTACGTACAGAGACAGCACCAGTCGTCGCTTTGTCAATCCTCAACTACAATTTAGTGATTTAAATCACATAAACAGCAGAGTCACCCTTTTGTTCTGTTAATATATTGATTATGATGTACAACAATATTACCCTTGACTTATATCAAAATATAAATTGATTGTGTTTTACACAATGTATTTAAATTTGAAAAAAGACACAACACAATGCCATTGGGTCATAAAAAAAATAAGGTTTCGCGATTCATGCCAGATATTTCTACAGAAAATCTTGATCGGCACTTGCAGACTGCGCAAATATCGCATTCCATTAGCCATCTTCGTTTCCTCATCAGTAGCTTACTGATTCTTAATTTTTATATTTTCTGTGCATATCACTATAATTTTTCTCAAGATTCTTTTTATTTTAACCTGTGGTTTTTTATTTCCGAGTTTATTCTCAGTATTTTTTGGCTCGTGAACACCGTGTATTTCAACCCGAAAAATCACTCTGCCAAACATGCACACCGCTGGATTCAAGGCATCTGTTTAAGTATTGGTCTTTTGGTTGCAGCAGGCGTCGTATGTATCTACTACTACTTACCCAGCCTATCTGGCAATTTTAACTATACAAATGCCCTACTCTTATCTGCACTTTTAGTGATTGTCACACAGACCGTTTGCCTCACCTATTTAACGCAACGCATCAGTTATTTTTGTTTGGTTTTTATTCCGTCTATCACCCCTTATGTCCTCTCGCAATTTATCAACTTCGATGCCAATCATACTCTTTTTCACCTTGCTGTGAACTTTATTCTGATTGTGATTTTGCTCTGTGCCAATGCCACCAACCGTATTAATCAGCACTTATCCCGTCTCTCAATTAAAAATCGAGAGCTGAAAAAAGAAGCTGAAAAACAAGTCGCTTGGACCGATGATTTATGCAAGCAGCTACAAAACGAAGTGAATAAATCCAAAGAAATTGAACAACAGTTACAACTGAATAATCAATTGCTTGAGCAAAAAGTACGTGAACGAACCTTTGACGTAAATCAAATCAATAAAGACTTAAAAAATAAGCAAGAAAACCTATCGCTTGCCCATGAAATTTCAGGTATTCGTCCTTGGGATTGGAATATTAAAGATCGGCTCATTTCCTTGACCAATCACAAACAAGAAAAAGTACTTAAAAATTCCACAGAGCATCAACTTCAGCTTCAGTATCTAATTCATCCAAATGATATTGCCCCGTTTAAATCTGCAATGAAAAGTCATTTACGCGGTCATTCAGACCGCTATGAAGCCACTTATCGTGTGCAACACAATAACGGGAAATGGTACTGGGTACATGACACGGGACGCGTCATTGCTCGCGATCCAATCAATCAAAAACCGTTACAAATGGTCGGTATTCGACGCGATATTCAACATGAAAAAAGCAACCAAGAACGTCTTCGACTAGCAGCGAGCGTCCTTGAACAAGCTGAACAAGGGATTTTCATCTTAGATGAAGACCTGCGTTATATCGACGTAAATCCGTTCTTTGAGCGTTTGGCTGGCTTTGAAGCTGTACAAATTAATGGCAAACATCTGTTTGATATTGTTGCGAACTATAAGTCGCATCAACGCAGCACACATAACCAAATCATTGGACAGCTCCTAAAAAAAGGCGAATACGACGGTGAACTTAATGAAAAGTTCCTATCAGGCAAAGAGCTGTGTATTTGGATGCATCTGAATGCCATTACCGACGAGCAAGATCGTGTCACGCATTATATTGGTATCGTGTCCGATTTAACCGAGCGCAAACTACAAGAACAGCGTCTTTCCTATTTAGAAAACTACGATACGCTGACCGATTTACCCAACCGTTTTTACTATAACTATCAGCTTCATCAGTATTTGGTTTCTCAGCAAGACAGTATTAAACAACTGGCGATTATTCGACTCAATATTGACCGTTTCCGCCCATTGAATGAATTCTTAAGCAATAATGGCGGCGATGAGCTGCTGCGCCAAGTTGCTCAGCGCCTTCGTTTAACCAATGCTGAAGCCTTGATAGTGGCTCACTTAAATGGTGACGATTTTGCAATTGTATATGAGGTCTCTCATATTCGCCCCTCCGTTCAGGAACATATTGATCGCATTAACAAAGCCTTTAGCCTACCTTTTGATATTTTTGGTCAAGAGCACATTATTACGCTTTCAATGGGGATTTCGCAGTACCCTGAACATGGTCGTCAACTGGACTACTTAAACAACTGTGCTGAACAAGCACTGAGTGAAGCAAAACGTTTAGGTGGAAATGCCACCAAGTTCTACAGCCTGAGCAATACCGTTGCATTAGAAGAAGGAATTTATTTAGAACGTGATTTAAGGCTAGCAATACAAAACAATGAGTTGGTGGTTTATTACCAACCCAAAATCAACTTTCACAATCAGAAGATTTATGGTTTTGAGGCGTTGGTACGCTGGAATCACCCGACCAAAGGCATCGTGCCACCAGGTCTATTCATTCCGATGGCAGAAAAAACCAGCTTAATTTCAGATATTGGCCGCATTGTAATATTACAAACCGCTAAGCAAATCAAAGAATGGAATAAATTGGGTTTTGATAATATCTGCGTCTCGGTCAATGTGGTTGCCCAACAATTACAACGTGGACAGCTTTTAAAGGACTTAGATGAAGCCCTTGATCGATATAAAATCAGTGGTAGTAGCCTCGAATTAGAAATTACAGAATCCACTTTGGTTGAAAACTCGGAAGCGGTGAAGAACCTCCTTGAAACCATCAAATCGCGTGGCATTCATATTTCTTTAGATGACTTTGGCACAGGTTATTCATCGCTGTCTTATCTGACTGACTTCCCAATCGATACTTTAAAAATTGATCGAAGCTTCATTTCAAAGATTGGACACTGCAA
Source organism: Acinetobacter sp. 8I-beige (assembly GCF_902505955.1). Classification (NCBI taxonomy): domain Bacteria; kingdom Pseudomonadati; phylum Pseudomonadota; class Gammaproteobacteria; order Moraxellales; family Moraxellaceae; genus Acinetobacter; species Acinetobacter sp. 8I-beige. Next base: position 1,721,237 of record NZ_LR732790.1, read on the forward strand.
ACAAGAAGCCATTGTGAGCGCCATGATTGCCATGGGGAAAGCCATGGGTATGACCGTGGTGGCGGAAGGAATTGAGACCGAACAACAACTGAGTTACCTACAAAACTTAGAATGTGATATCGCGCAAGGTTATTTATTTTCCAAACCTCTTCCGCAGCTCGATGCTACCCAATATTTAAGAGATCATCTCAACATACCCTCGTATACATACTTAATATAAATCAGACTGTTTTAGCTCTAAGTTTGCCTTAAAAAGCACCAGCTATCACTGGGATATGCCAGCAACTAATGGTATATTCGGTCTTGTCTACTAAAAACTACCAGCTCCGCTGGCTAACCCACGCTACAAAGAGATTCAGATGGACGATCAATCATTAAAACAGCAAGCTTTGTATTATCACGAATTCCCAACCCCAGGGAAAATCAGCGTTACACCTAGCAAGCAGCTGGTCAACCAACACGATTTAGCCTTGGCGTATTCACCTGGTGTCGCAGCACCATGTCTTGAAATTGAAAAAGATCCTTCAAAAGCAGCGCTTTATACTGCACGTGGGAACCTTGTTGCCGTAATCACAAATGGTACTGCCGTTTTGGGTTTAGGTAATATCGGTCCACTTGCTTCTAAACCTGTCATGGAAGGTAAAGGCGTTTTATTTAAAAAATTCGCAGGTGTTGATGTATTTGACATCGAAATTGCAGAAAACGATCCTGACAAAATTGTCGATATTGTTGCTGCATTAGAACCGACTTTTGGTGGTATCAACCTTGAAGACATCAAGGCACCAGAATGCTTCTATATTGAACAAAAACTTCGTGAACGTATGAATATCCCTGTGTTCCACGATGATCAGCATGGTACATCCATTATCGTTGGATCTGCTTTACTGAATGCTTTGCAATTAAATGGCAAAAAAATTGACGAAATTAAAATCGTCGCTTCAGGCGCAGGTGCTGCGGCTCTGTCTTGCCTAGATTTACTTTGTGCCATTGGTGCAAAAAAAGAAAATATTATTGTTGCGGACTCACGAGGTCTACTTACAACAAAACGTGAAGGTCTAGACGACTCTAAAAAACGTTATGTACAAGATGTTGACGGCACTCAACTGTCTGACGTGATTGCAGGCGCAGACATGTTCCTCGGTTTATCTGCTGCGGGTATCTTAACCAAAGAAATGGTTAAGCTGATGGCGAAAGATCCGATTATCTTCGCACTTGCCAACCCAGATCCTGAAATTCTGCCTGAACATGCACACGAAGTTCGTGATGACGTGATCATGGCAACAGGTCGTTCAGACTATCCAAACCAAGTAAACAACGCACTTTGCTTCCCTTACATTTTCCGTGGTGCTCTTGATGTAGGTGCAACCACTATTAATGAAGAGATGAAAATTGCGTGCGTATATGCGATTGCGCGTATGGCACACATTGAAGCAGATGCAGCATCTTATGGTGAAAAGTCTGCATCCTTTGGTCGTGATTACTTAATTCCACGCCCACTTGATCAGCGTCTGATTTTAGAAATTGCACCTGCTGTTGCGCAAGCGGCCATGGATTCAGGTGTTGCAAGTCGTCCAATTCAAGACTTCTCTGCATACCGTCAACGTCTTTCTGAGTTTGTTTATAACTCAGCACTGATGATGAAACCAATTTTTGCACAAGCAAAATCTGATCCGAAACGTATCGCTTATGCTGAAGGTGAAGACCTACGCGTACTTCGTGCAGTACAAATTGCGGTCGATGAAGATCTTGCAAAACCAATCTTAGTTGGTCGTACTGCGGTTATTGAAGCAAACATTAAAAAGTTAGGCTTACGTCTTGAACATGGTGTGAACATCACTATTGTGGATCAAGAAAAAAATCCTGACTACGAATTGTTTGCAGATGACTACTACACGCTTATGCAGCGTAAAGGTGTAACACCTGAATATGCACAACGTGAAGCACGTCGTCGTTCAACCTTGATCGCATCGATGTTAGTGAAACATGGTAAAGCAGATGGGATGCTATGTGGTACGTATTCAAGCTACGACATTCACTTAGACTTCGTTAAAAACATCATTGGTAAAAAAGAAGGTCACAACTCTTTCTTTACATTGAATGCTTTAATGCTTGAAGACCGTAATCTGTTCATTGCTGACACTTATGTCAACACCAACCCAACAGCTGAACAGTTGGCTGAAATGACAATTTTAGCCGCTGAAGAAGTACGTCGTTTTGGTATGACACCACGTGTTGCTCTACTTTCTCACTCAAGCTTCGGTTCAGATCAAACTGATCCAAGCGCGCAAAAAATGCGTAAAGTGTTTGAGATTTTGACGCAAATCGCGCCAGAACTTGAAGTTGAAGGTGAAATGCATGCGGACGCGGCATTGGATGAAAACATCCGTAACTTTGCATACTCAAACTCGCGCTTCAAAGGTTCTGCGAACCTATTGATCATGCCAAACTTAGATGCAGCCAACATTTCATTTAACCTGTTGAAATCAACTTCAGGTAATAATGTTACCATCGGCCCTATCCTACTTGGCGCAGCGAAACCAGTTCATATTTTGACACCGACAGCAACAACACGTCGTTTAGTGAATATGACTGCGCTGACTGTAGCGGAAATTCAAGAAGCGGAAAAAAACGGCGAATAATTGTTTGTCGTTATACACGTATCTTGTGACTTGAGAAAACCTCTATTCTGTAGCATGATGGCTGCAAGAATAGAGGTTTTTTCATGCAAGTTTATTTAGTAGGCGGTGCGGTCCGAGATCAGCTTCTGGGTCACCCCTATCACGAAAAAGATTATGTAGTTGTCGGTGCAACGCCTGAACAACTGCTTGCCCAAGGTTTCCAACCTGTAGGTAAAGATTTTCCTGTTTTTTTACATCCTGAAACCAAAGATGAATATGCACTTGCCCGCACCGAACGTAAGTCAGGGCATGGTTATCATGGCTTTGAGTTTTATACCGACACTACCGTTACCTTAGAACAAGATTTAATTCGACGTGACCTTACCATCAATGCCATTGCCATGGATGATGAAGGCACACTGTATGACCCCTATGGCGGCCAGCGCGACTTAGAGCTCCGTGTTTTACGTCATGTTTCTGATGCTTTCGTAGAAGACCCGTTACGCGTCCTCCGAGTTGCACGATTTGCTGCACGTTATAAAACCCTAGGATTTACGGTGGCTGAAGAAACTTTGGCACTGATGCAACAACTCGCAGACTCGGGTGAACTTGAGGCGCTGACCCCTGAACGCGTTTGGAAAGAAACCTCTCGTGCTCTGATGGAAGATCATGCCGATGAATACTTTGAAGTACTACGTCGCTGTGGTGCTTTAAAAGTACTTTTTCCAGAAATCGCGGCACTTTATGGTATTCCACAGCGCCCTGAGTATCACCCAGAAATTGACTGTGGTATTCATACCATGATGTCATTGCAGCAAGCATGTCGTGCCAACTACGCACTGGATGTTCGTTTTGCTGTTTTAGTGCATGACTTAGGCAAAGCTTTGACACCTGTGGACGAGCTACCGCGTCATATCATGCATGAAGAACGTGGGGTCAAACCTGTGACAGAAGTGTGTGAGCGTCTAAAAGTTCCAACGCAGATGAAGCAGCTCGCAATTACGGTCTGTAAAGAACATTTGAAATGTCATCAAGCTCTAACCTTAAAACCAGGTACTTTATGGCGCTTACTGCAACGCTTAGATGTACTACGCCGCCCAGAACGGGTTGAAGCCTTTGTACAGGCCTGTGAATGCGACTCACGTGGTCGTTTAGGGCTTGAAGACCGTGAATACCCACAATCTGCATATATTTTAAAGGTGATGGATGTTGTGCGAAATATCAAAGCGCAAGACCTACCTGCAGATATTAAAGGCCCTGATATTGGTGAAATGCTGATTGAACGTCGAATACACGCGATTGGAGAGTTAAAGGCTCAATACAGTTAAACCTTCATAAACTCAAATAAAGCGCCACAATCGGCGCTTTATTTAATTTCACTTAAGAAATGGATGCAGGAAAGGTAATTACTTTTTCCAACTGCATGTGTTCTGTTGCAATCATTAACAAACGATCCACACCTAACGCAATACCTGCACATGCCGTCATTTGAGGCAAAGCAGCCAATAAAAACTCATCAATTGGCATCACATGTAAGCCTAATTTTTCACGTTCAGCATTATCGGCTTCAAAACGCGAACGCAATACCTCTGCGTCGATCAACTCATCATAAGCGTTGGCGAGTTCCAAACCTTCAATATACAGCTCAAAACGTGCTGCAACCCATTCACCGTCTTCATCCGTTTTAGTTTTGGCAAGCGAGGCCAACTCTGGCGGAAAATCGGTCAGAAATACGGGCGTATCAAAACCTAGACTTGGCTCTACAAAATGTGAAAACAGTAAATCGATATAGCCCAGTCGGTCATCGCCCAAGTCCAAATTTAAACCTACGCGATTACAACAGTCTTTTAACTCTTTCAAACTGGCTTGCAGTGGATTCAAATCCAAGCGATCCATAAACGCATGCTTATAGCTCAAAATGGTAGGGCGAACTTCACCAAAACGCTGCTTTAATGTGACATTCAATAAATCTGTCACTTCAAACATCAAATCCTTCAAACTGAAATTCGGTCTATACCATTCCAGCATGGTAAATTCACTATTGTGTTTACGACCATGTTCATCATCACGGAAAACTTTACAGATTTGATAAATCGGCCCACTACCACTGGCCAATAAACGCTTCATGGCAAACTCAGGTGAGGTCTGCAAATAATGTGTTTGTTGCTTACCTTGGACATGGCGCTGCGCTTGAACCGAAGCCAAATGCACATCGGTCACACCAGCTTGAGATAAAATCGGGGTTTCAACCTCAAGCACTTCACGTTCATCAAAAAACTGGCGAATTTGGCTGTACATTTGCGCGCGAGCACGCATGGCTTTTAAGTCACAGGTTGGCTGATAATGGATCACGTCCTGACTCATGCCTTCGGCCCTCCGTGTGCAGCCCATTCACGGCGTAATGGATAAGTTTTTCTTAAATAATCAAAGGCTTTTTGATCGATCATCCCCTCTTTTAAGCATGCACGTAAGGCTTGGTCATCCCGTGCAATCGGGTAGATTTCATTTAAATGCTGTTGAAGTGCAGATTTCAAATCTTGCCCTTCAAAATACTGCGCGCACACAGGTAACTGTGACTCGAAGCTTTTATGTGCCTCAAACTGGAAAGTTTTACAAAAAGCCTCGTAGATCATTTGTGTACCACGCGCCTTGCCTTCTAAACTATAGCCTGCGATATGTGGTGTCACCACACTTACGGCTTTCAACACTTGTTCAGAAATCACAGGCTCATGCTCAAAGACATCTAGTACCACTTTGCGCTGCGTTTTTTCGATGTCGGCCAATAAAGCTTGCTCTTCAATCACAGGTCCACGCGCAGAATTAATCAATATTGCTGTCGTTTTCATCGCAGCGAAAGCTTCGGCGTTGAACAAATGGTAGGTTGGATGTGATCCTGTTTTGGTTAAAGGCACATGCAATGAAATTGCATCGGCAGTACGCAACAACGTATTTAAATCGACCTGCTGAATCGCATCTTGCTGTACAAAAGGGTCATGACCAATCACATTCCAACCCAAGAGTTTAGCCATATAAGCTAAGCGAGAACCGACATTTCCTAGGCCAATAATGCCCAAAGTAAAACTTTCTTCAGCGTTCAGCAATGCTGGATTCAAATGAAGTAAAGCTGTAATCACATATTCAGCCACCGCCTGCGCATTACAACCTGCAGCATTCGCCCATTTAATATTCTGTTTCTCAATGGCTTCAATATCTAAATGGTCTGTACCAATGGTTGCACTACCTACATATTGAAGTGTGGTGTTATTGATTAATGCTGGATTGACTTGCGTCACAGAACGCACCAACAGTGCTTTGGCATCTACAACATCGGCATGCGTTAAAGTACGCCCTGCTTTGTGCTCAATTTCACCAAATTCGGCAAAAAAATAATCGGTAAATGCGAGATTTTCATCTGCCACGATTTTCATAATGTCTTCCAACGCTTTGTTGGCTCTATGATAACCGTTGCACAAGCGCAACACTATGTTGCTCTGCAATACATCTGAATAAACAGTCACGATGTTTCATCTTCATGGTGAAAAGCCATGAGCACGCTCACATTGAATTTTCATTTAGAAGCCATTGCCGTGGGTTTTTGCAGCAGTTTTGCTGAATTGCTCAACCAAAACGTTAAACCCTATGACATTCATTTATCCGTGTTTCAACCGAATTATGTACAAGCTTTACAGCAACTCAAGCCCGCTCAATTTCACTTTGGTACACTCATTCGTCCTAGCATTAAAATCTTTATTCAAGCGGATAATTTAGACACGAAACTCCCCAAAGCAGATGCATTTTCATTGAACATTTTGGAACAACAGTGCCGCGAACAACTGAAACAAATCAGTTTAGATGGAGAGATTATTGACTGGATCAGCATGATGCTCCGCGAAGCATCTCCCCCGCCAAGTTTTGAAGACTGTGCTCAAATGTTGAACGTCTCAAGTAAAACCCTGCAGCGCTATTTAAAAAAGCAGAATGCCAATTTTAATACCATTCGTAAGCAGGTCATTTTAAGCCGTGCTGAGCACCTGCTGATGCACACCAACAAAAGCATCACCGAAATTAGTTTTGAGCTGGGCTACTCCACGGCAGCGAATTTTTGTAGGACATTTAAAGCTGAATTAGGTACCACACCACAGATGTATCGGCTGAATTCCACGCCGACGATAAGCTGACCTTTTTAGCCTCAATAAAGGATGCTTTCAAAAGAGTTCATAACGAATGAAACAATGATTATCCTGCCAAAATAAATGTCGTAATCCCTGCTGGTTTTTATTTCAATATCAATAGTAATTTGATATATAACTGTATAATAAAACAGATTTTAAATTTATTTTTTGGGGCAAGGATGCGCGAAACTGATCACGAAATTATTCAACTTTTTAAACAACACGTTCACCCGCTTTCAAGCAAACTCACCGAAATGTTAAATGAGCATTTCTCCCACCAAACGGAACGTCGCGGTTGCGGCTATACGCAGGCGACACGTGTTTTAGCGGACTATATTAACAGCCCCAGACTCAGCCAAGATTTTGCCGACTTAAAACTGTTTGACCAATACGAAACCAAGACCTTAAAAGTATTGTTAGAGCAATCGCAGTACATGATTTCAGATTGGCATAATTTAGATTTGAATGAGCAAATTCAACCGCTGCTCGCAACCGAAAACAGCTCTGAATTTGCTCAGCAAGTGCAACGTCAGCGGCAGTTACAACTACAATTACGCAGTATCACCGCACAAGCGCAACTGGAAGAAACTCAAATTCTGTGTCAACTGATTGCCGATATTATTCTCCCGCAAAGCACAGCAAAAACGGGTTTGGTTGAGCTCAAAGCCTTGGGTGAAAAACCGAAAGTCGGTTCTTGCCCCATGGCTGAAAATTTCTTTCTCAAAATTGCCCATGGCCGCGTCTTAAGACAGGGCGAACTCAATATATTTGTCGATGAACAACAGCAGCCCTTATTGCTGGAAAAACTCAATATGGGAGATGATCATTCCTGTATTAGCCTAAAACCGATCCTGATGAATGGGGTGTGTTTGCCTGCGGGTTCATTGTTCTCAGTCAACTATGATCGCACAGCCATTCAAAACAAAACTCAAAACCAGCAATATAAAGGCTATGTGATCCCCTATTCTGAGATCAACGGCTTTTGGTTTTTAAGACTCACGACTTTAGCTATTTCTCCTGAAAATCGTGCACGTGCTTTTACAACGCATTATCAGCAGCAAGTTGAAAATGGTTTATTTAGTCCGGGAACTACACGCCTACAACAATTGGTTGATGTCGCGACCGCGCAAATACGGAACTAAATGCATGCTACAGGTTTGCTACTCACCAGATTATTATGCTCAGACCCATACCAACAGTATGGAAAAACTGAGCGCTGTGGCCGATGCTTTAGATTTACTTGGTATCGCGCAGTTCCACCGCCCTGAAAAGCTCTCCATAGATATTTTAAAACAACTGCATGATCCAAAATATGTCGATGCTTTTGATACAGGCTTCCCTGAAAAGCTAGCCACTTTCCAAGGTTTTAAGCCTTGGAATACTCAACTGCGTGATGCGGTTTATCAGATTAATGCAGGGCAAGTTCTTGCAGCAGAATTGGCATTCAAACATCAAATTTCGGCTAATATCGCACAAGGCTTCCATCATGCGGTTTACGAACATGGTGGGTCTTTTTGTACCTTTAACGGGCTGGCCTTGGTCGCACAACAGTTTCCAGATAAACGTATTTTCGTGCTGGACTGTGATCAGCATGGCGGTAATGGTACGGCAGAATTTACCCGCCGCTTTGACAACTTTTTTAATTATAGTATCTATGGGCTGGCCTTTGGCTGTCCGACCTACGAACGTTCAGAAACCTATCATGTACACAAACATCAAGGGAACTTCAGCCAATACATTTTAGCAATCCATCAAGCTTTTCAACGTGCCCTAGACTGGAACGCTAATTTAATTATCTTTCAGGCGGGAATGGACTGCCATCAAGATGATCCTTGCGGGTCATCATGGTTCAGCACAGAACTGATTGAAAAACGAGATGAAATTGTGTTTCGCTTGGCCAAAAAGCATCAACTGCCGTTGATGTTTGTTTTAGCTGGCGGCTATCAAGCACTACCAGAACTCGTCAAGCTTCATGTGGGAACGTTTCAAACTGCTTATAAAACTTACTATGCCGAATAAAAAATGCCAGCATATTGACATACACTGGCATGGATAGCTCGGCTGTTTAATTAAGAGAAATCAAGCTCTTTCTCAAAGCCTTTTAACTCATAGCGCGCCATCGCTAAGTTAGACTTGGTACGGTCAAGTACCAAATATAAAAACAATGTTTCATTGCTATCAAGCGGACGAATCAAATGATATTGCTTACCCAAAGTAATCAAAATATCTTCAATGTTATCGTTTAATTGTAATGCTTTCGCAACTTTACGCTTAGAACGCACAACCTCAGTATTACCTGCTGCTGCTAATTCTAAGTCTACACCACTCCCCTGAGTCGCAAGTGCTAAGCCACTATCACTGTCTACCAGTGCAGCAGCAACAAAACCATCAATCCCTGTTAACGTATCTAAACTAACACGTGCCATCTTATTTTTACCTCTAGTTATAGGGTTACCCCAAAAAATTTAAAGACCTAGTTTCTTACGCAACTTTCCAATAAAACCGCGTAATTTATTCATTTGTCCTGTTTCTACTTGTTGTGTATCTGCCTGATACGTCACTTGATTTTGATCGATAAACCGACCTAATTGCAGTAGAACAGCACATGCTACAAAATTCAATACCCTTTCATTACTTAAATTTAAGGCCTGTTTTACTTGATCAATTTGTGCGCCTTGTGAAAAGCAGGTTGCCATCTTCAAGAAGTCACGACGTTGTAAATCTTTTTCAAACTGAGGCCATATTTCAAGCTTAAAGTTCTGATTCAAGCTGACTTGCGGTAACTGAATCGCAGGTGAAGCATTCACCACTTTCCATAGCCAAATTCTTAGGTCATAAACGTCTTTATCTTTGATCATATCTTGGACCAACTGTGCAGTTGCATACGTTTGGTTCAAGGTCTCATTAAACTGAATTTCTTTATTCGGCTCTATCCAAACACGTTCGGTCCGCGTATCAACTAAAGCGAGAAAACCACGGGCATCGAACAACTGAATATAGCCATTACGTGGTGTAAAAATTTCACTAAAAACCTGTTCCGTGGTCATCACTGGGTTCAGCACTGTAGGCATAACAGATTGAACAGGCATAATGACTTCAAGCGTTGACTTCACAGGTTCGGTTAGTTCATGTTGTGACAATACTTTTCTAAATAACCAATCGTGCAAATGTTCTATGTTCGAAAATGGGTAGAACAATTGATCTCCGACAATGCGCCCTGCATTTTCAACCTTTTTGACCAGACGCAAATACACAATGTTTTGAATAGTCAGCAACTTTTGAATGCCAGGTGAATTAAAAAACACATCATTGACCAGCAATAAATCTATTTTTTGCTCAGCAAGATTGACCCATCTCACATTCAAATTTTCAGGTAAAGACAGTAAAATTTGTTCTTTTATTTGCTCTAACGAATTTAAACTTAAACCAAATACTGCAATATTTAATACGTTTTTCATGCCTAAACCCACGACAACCTCACCCTTTAAATCACAGCATCACGCCGATTGATATAATTAAAAATCAAAAAATATAGAATTTATTATGATGCAAGACTGAGCGGCGCACTGCTTAATCGTGCACTTAACTCTTTGTAGTAATAAAGCATCTGCCCCATCAAAATATCTGTGTTAGTGACAGCCACCATGACCATAGGATGCAGTGGATGGTTGACAGCCGTTAAAAAGACTTTGCCAGTGTCCGCATCAAGGGTAATGGTTTGGCAGCCCATCAATTGAATTTCTGTAATAAATGCATTCACCATAGCCAAGATGGAGCTGCTAACTGCTGCAATTTTTCCTGTATTGTCGATATTTTTCTTTGAAGCCAAAGCAAGCTCAAAACCATCCGATGAGCACAACATCACAAAGTCGATGCCTGTAACGGTATTTAAAAAACGTTGTAACTCGATATGCGCAGACTCAATCAGTGCTTGCGGAATTTCACGTGAACTATTCATTTATCCTACCTATGCAACTGCAGATTCAGCTTGTATTTCTATTGTTGCAATTAGTGTTTCAATCATCAGTAAAACATCATCTTGTTCACGCGCATCAATGGCAAACAGCGGAAATTGTTTTTGATGGATCTGCATCCAATCACGGTAAATTTTGAGCTTATGCTGATCTTCTTGATCTAAATGCGTAATGCCAACCACTACATTTGACCCATACTGCTCAAATGCTTTTAAATAAAACTCTAAATCCTTTAAACGATCTGCTTGGCTATCATCGATTAAGATCACGATTCCTATTGCACCCTTGCAGACAATAGACCACATAAAATCAAAACGATCTTGGCCTGGAGTACCGTACAGGCCTATCTGCGTACCGTCTTCAAGGCTAATTTCACCGTAATCAATACCCACAGTCGTCAAAAATTTATGGTGCGCTGCAGTATCAGTGTTTACTGCTTCTGTCGTCACGACAGGAATATCAGACAATGCTTGAATGGCAGCAGATTTTCCTGCCCCCATGGTTCCCCCGAAAACAATTTTGTATTGCTGTAGTATCATCAAGAAGTCCCAAGAACAATAAAATGCCTAATACGTCACATTATATTTAATTTTATTGACAAAAAACATCAGATTTTAAACTATTTAGTAAAATCCACTTACATATCTCCCTACTTTTTGTATAACTTTTGAGCTTTTTTATACAAAAGTATACTATTTAACTTTGCTTAAGTATCTGTCTTTTCTTGTTATTTAAATTAAATAATAAGAATCATACTCAGTTAGGGCGTGATTGGCATTTTTTACCAAGCAAAATTCAATCTATAACTTAGATCAAAAAATACATTTGAAAGATTTTTTCCAATCAACAAAACAAGAAACTTCACGTTTTCCTATGTTTAGCCGATGGTTTCTTCGCTTAATTTCTGTATCCAAACGTCATGAACTGATTTAAACGAAAGGTTACGTGTCGATTTTGATTCTTTATTGAGGCTGGAACTGTAAGCTTTGGCTTATTCGAATAAAGGATAAGTTTTTTCTAGTGGCTTATTTTCATTACGAAATTAAACTGGTAAAGCTCACAGAGCTGTAATCACGATGAGCTTTGAAGAGGCTTCAGTTATTCGATGCATTTATCTCACTAACGTTCTCATCATAAAAAAATCCTCCAAAGCCTTGGAGGATTTTCGGTGCTGATTGAAAGCAAACTTACACTTGCACACTCGCCTGACGCTGTTGTCTTGACGCTGGCAAAAGTTCTTCAAACCTCTGCATCAGTTCAGGGTTTTCAAGTTGCCATTTCGGCTGCTTGTCTTTATCAATCAGCAAGGCACGGACACCTTCAAGCATGTCACCCTGCTCAAACCAAATATCTTGTAAATCGCGCTCCAACTGCATGCACTGTTCTAACGATAGCCCGCGCCCTACATGCTGAAGTTTTAGGCTGATTTGCTTGGCTAACAAAGAACGCTGTTGTAAGTTTGCTAAGATCTTTTCAGCCCAATCCATATAATCACTATCTAATGTATTGGCAAGGCTGTCTTCAATTTGAGCCAATTCAGCATGAGAAAAATGCTGGCGAATCGCATCTTCATACTGTTTTAATTCACTAGGCGCAGGTTCTTTTAAATAACGTGCAATGGTCTGTTCAATAGATTGTTGGGTTAATTGCGCGGCATGTCCCAGTTCTGTTTGTAACTGCTGTAACTGTTCACTCGGTACTAAATAATCGATTAAATCTAAGTGCAAAGCATCACTACTACTAATCTGTTCACCCGTAACAGCCATGTACACACCGATATCGTCTAAACGAGACAGAAAATGGGTTGCGCCCACATCGGGGAAAAAGCCAATCGCGGTTTCTGGCATGGCAAAACGTGATCTTTCACTGCTAACAATAATCTGGCAAGCTTGTGCCAAACCAAAACCACCACCCAAAACATAGCCATCTAAAAACACCAATACAGGTTTCGCATATTGGCGCAGGCTTTTTAGCATGTGATATTCATCGGCAAAATAGCGCTGATAATTGGCAGTTCCATTTTGATAACTGTCATATAGGAAGCGAATATCCCCGCCTGCACAAAAGGCTTTCGGGCTATTGGAGTTAATCAAGATGGCTTGAACTTGTTCGTCCTCGCGCCACAGTTCTAGCTGCTGGCTAATGCCATGAATCATACTTAAGGACAGTGCATTCAGATGACTCGCGCGATCTAGCGTAATCACACCCAAATGTCCTTGGAGGCTGATGTGTAAATTATTTTCCATGCGCAGACTCCTTATTTATTGATTTTTAAATTGGGCTGGTCGCTTTTCCACAAAGGCTTTCATGCCTTCTTTCTGGTCAGCTGTTGCAAAGATGGAATGGAAAGTACGACGCTCAAAGCGTAATCCTTCACTTAAACTCACTTCAAAAGCACGATTAATGCTTTCTTTAATCATCATGGTGGCAGTGAGGGATCGTTGCGCAATTTTTTCCGCAGCCTCTAAGGTATAGACCAATAATTCTTCTTTCGGTAGCACACGCGCCACTAAACCACTTTGCTCTGCCTCAACTGCGCCCATTTGCCGTGCGGTTAAACACATCTCCATAGCTTTGGCTTTACCCAATGCCAACGTTAAACGCTGTGTTCCGCCAATACCTGGAATCACACCGAGTGTCACCTCAGGCAAACCAAATTTGGCATTCTCAGCGCAATAGATAAAATCGCACATCAATGCCAATTCACAACCGCCCCCCAATGCATAACCACTTACCGCAGCGATTAATGGTTTACGACGCTGCGCAATTCGATCTGCCAAATGGAAAAAATCATCAAAATAGATATTCGGGAAATTCAGCTCGGCCATTTCTTTAATATCGGCACCCGCGGCAAAGGCTTTTTCCGAACCCGCCAACACCATACAGCCAATTTCAGCATCGCGTTCAAACTGGTCTAAGGCTTGGTTAATTTCAGCAATCAGTTGACTATTCAAGGCATTTAACGCTTGAGGACGGTTCAAGGTAATCACCCCGACGCCTTTACGCTTTTCAACTAGAATCGTGTCCCACTGTAAATCTTCGATGAATGTTTTTTCCCACTGCATGTTGCAATCCTTTCTGTATAGACCAATGCACACATACCTTTAAAATCTCGTGATCACTCACATGTGCAAGGGTCAGTTTTTTCGATATTGGCTTTATAAACTACGGGCAATCACTAAGCGTTGAATATCACTGGTGCCTTCGTAAATCTGACAAATTCGGGCATCACGATAAATCCGCTCAATCGGGAAATCTTTCAGATAGCCGTAACCCCCAAAGATTTGTAAGGCATTTGAACAAACCCGCTCGGTCATTTCAGAGGCAAATAATTTCGCCATCGAAGCTTCAGTCAAACACGGTTGACCCGCTTCTTTTAAACGTGCCGCCTGATGTACCAACTGTCGTGCCGCGGCAATTTCTGTTGCCATACTGGCCAGTCGGAACGACACCGCTTGCTGCTCGAAAATGGGCTTCCCAAAAGCTACACGCTCTTTGGCATAACGCGTCGCTTCCTCCAAAGCGGCACGCGCCAATCCAACAGCCTGTGCGGCAATGCCAATACGTCCACCTTCCAGATTCGACAAGGCAATTTTTAAGCCTTCGCCTTCTTTGCCCAATAACAGACTTTTGTGCACACGCACATCAGTCAAGGCAATTTGGCAGGTGTCAGAGGCATGTAAACCCAATTTTTCTTCGACCCGAATCACTTCATAACCCGGCGTATTACGCGGGACTAAAAAAGCACTCATGCCTTTTTTCCCAGCGCTCGGATCGGTCACAGCAAACACGATAATCACGCCTGCATTGTGCCCTGAAGTAATAAATTGCTTGGCACCATTGATGATATAATGGTCACCATCTTTCACGGCGCGGGTTTTAATGGCTGCGGCATCAGAACCGGTATGTGGTTCAGTCAGTGCAAAAGCGCCAATCATTTCCCCTTTGGCTAAAGGCACGAGAAATTGCTGCTTTTGCTCCTCAGTACCAAATTTCAAAATCGGCACGCAACCGACTGAATTATGTACACTCATAATGGCCGATGTCGCACCATCGGCAGCCGCAATTTCTTCTAGCGCCAGTACATAGGCCAAGTTGCCAGTTGCCGAACCACCCCATTCTTCAGGCACCAACATACCCATAAAACCCAATTGCCCCATTTGCTGTAAGGCTTGGGCAGGAAAAGTCCCCTGTCGGTCCCACTCACTGGCATAGGGTTTAATTTGTTCTTGGGCAAAGCTTTTTGCCATATCCTGAATCAAGACTTGTTCTTCAAAAAACATACCTTGTCGATCCCACTCACTGGTATTCGGTTTCATCTGTTCTTGGGCAAAACTTTTCGCCTTGTCCTGACTCAGGACGTGTTCCTCAGTGAATTGCATAAATCCTTTCCTTACAATCTCTTCAATTTAAACAGTAGCCGCAGTTTGTTGTTTAGCAATTTCCTGATTGCGCAGTAAAAAGCGTTGAATCTTCCCACTTGGTGTTTTTGGAAGTTCAGTCACAAACTCAATCAAACGCGGATAGGCATGGGCAGATAAGCGTTTTTTCACAAATTGGCTCAGTTCATTTTCGAGTTCAGTACTGGCTGCACTTTCACCAGATAAAATCACAAAAGCTTTAATGACTTCTGTACGCTCAGGATCAGGCACACCAATCACAGCGGCTTCAATCACTGCATCATGCTCTAGCAATGCACTTTCCACATCAAAGGGACCTACGCGATAGCCTGAAGTGGTAATCACATCATCACTGCGCCCGACAAAACTCATGCTGCCATCAGTATGTATTTCAGCGGTATCACCCGTTAAATAATAATGTCCAATAAAGGGTGATTTACGACTTTCTTGATAGCCGCCAAACCACATCATCGGAGATTGGCTAATATCCACCGCTAAAATTCCCGGGCTATCGGCACCTAACTCCTGACCTTGTTCATCCAAAGCGACAACACGATAGCCGGGACTGGCAAAACCTGCCGAACCTGCGCGAACCTCATGTTCCAGCGCATGGTGATTACACACCACCATCCCAACTTCGGTTTGGCCATAATGATCAAAGATCGGGGCATCTAACACTTGTTTGAACCAGCGAAACACTTCAGGATTCAATGGCTCACCTGCACTGCTAACGACACGGAATTTGCCGTGCAATTTTGCCATTTGCTTCGGATCAGCCGCCATCATCATGCGGTAGGCTGTGGGTGCACCTGCCAAATTATTCACGCCATAGTCTTGGACAATTTGACATAAGCTATCTGCAGTAAATGCGCCTTCATAAAAAATGGTTGGATGACCCAATAAGAGCGGGCCAGTAATGCCGTAATACAATCCATAGGCCCAACCCGGATCAGCAATATTCCAAAACGAATCTTCAGCTCTTAAACCAATCGCATCTTGCATATAGGCACCAAATGCAATCAGCGCTTTGAGTGGAACTTGCAAGGGTTTAGCAGGGCCTGTTGTGCCTGAAGTGAACATCAACAAGAACGGATCTTGGATGTTCATCATCACCAATTCGCATTGATCAGATTGGCGATTGACCTCTGCCCAGAAACTATAATCCCCCTGATACAGTCCTGTGCCTTTGGCTCCCGTGACCGTCACAATTGCAGGGCAGCCTTCTACTTCTTGCAATTTGTCACGATTACCCACATCAGTGACCACCAACTTACTCTGAGCCAGTTGTAAACGGTGCTCAATGGCTTTCGGGCCAAACGCAGTAAATAAAGGTTGATAGACTGCACCGATTCGCCATGCCGCTAAAATGGTAATAATCAGCTCAGGCGTGCGTGGCAATAAACCCGAAACACGATCACCTTTGCTTACCCCTTGCGACTTTAAAAAGTTGGCAAACTGACTGGCACGTTGTTGTAACTCTCGAAAAGTATATTGCTCTTTACGACCATCTTTACCCTGCCAAAACAAAGCAATCTGCCCCGGCAAAGCATGCCGATCACAGCACTCATAACACGCATTCAGCACATCGACTGAACCTGATAGAAACCGTTGCGCAGCCTGCTGTAAATCAAAGCTTTGCTGCGCTTGTTGATAATTTGAAGTCATCCTTTCACCTCAGTCACATTTTTTGTTATTCACGACAAGGGTTTTTTATCGAGTGCACTCATTGCACCCTTTCATTTCTTTTAAATCAATTTTCTCGGGGTAAGTATTGCTGGATAATGCTGGAAAAATCTAAATGTGCATTGCCTTGCAAACACAATTGTTGATACAACTGCTGTGCCAAACCACCAAGTAGTACAGGTTGCTTGACTTGGCCTGCCGCTTCAATGGCCAAACCTAAATCTTTTAACATGAGTTGCGAGGCAAAACCGTCGGTATAACCACGCCCTGCGGGCGCATTTGGACTAATGTCTGGCCAAGGATTACAGATTTCAGAACTCCAGCAACGACCACTTGAACTATTGATCACCCCTGCCAGCGCATGTGTATCAATCCCCAATCGGCTCCCCAGTGCCATACCTTCTGCCACGGCAGCCATGGAAATGCCCAAAATCATGTTATTGCAAAT
Organism: Acinetobacter sp. 8I-beige; assembly: GCF_902505955.1. Taxonomy (NCBI): domain Bacteria; kingdom Pseudomonadati; phylum Pseudomonadota; class Gammaproteobacteria; order Moraxellales; family Moraxellaceae; genus Acinetobacter; species Acinetobacter sp. 8I-beige. The sequence continues at coordinate 1,738,532 of NZ_LR732790.1, forward strand.
CTTCGCAATTTGCCCTGCACCGACCGCACCGCAGTGCACGGTGTTTTTTCCCATCAAACTAAGAATGGGCTTCACTTGCTCATAGGTCGCATCATCGGCACCGACCATAAAGGTCAAAGTGCCTGCTTTGGCGCCAATGGTGCCGCCAGAAACGGGCGCATCGCAGACTTGGACCTGATGCTTCAAGCCCTCAGCAGCAACATCTTTAATGGTTTGCGGATCGATGGTACTAGAGTCAATACACAGACTACCTGCCCGCATCACTGCCAGAATCCCCATTTCACCCAAATACACGTCACGTACATGCTTGGCCGCAGGTAGCATACTAATCACCACATCTGCCTGCTCAGCCGCAGCATGCGGGCTATCGCACACCACACCGCCACTTTCAGCAAACTGTTGTAAGGCTTTTTCACTCAGATCATAGCCCAACACCGTTTGCCCTGCTTTGAGCAGGTTCTGTGCCATCGAACCGCCCATATTCCCTAAACCAATGAAAGCTATCTTCATCTCGCTACTCCTTAGCGTAAACTGATGGTGGTATTGACTTCCCCTGCTTCTTGGCTGTCTTCAAACCAACGGCTGGTGATGGTTTTGGTTTGTGTATAGAACTGAACCGCTTGTTTGCCATAAGGGCCTAAATCACCGAGCTTTGAGCCACGCGAACCTGTAAAGCTAAAGAATGGCACAGGGACTGGAATTGGAATATTGATGCCCACTTGACCAATATCAATACGGTTTTGGAAAGTCCGTGCCACGGCGCCGCTTTGGGTAAATAAGCCCACGCCATTCCCAAATGGATTGGCATTGACCAGCTCAATCGCTTCATCCAACGTATCCACACAGAGAATCGTCAGTACAGGACCAAAGATTTCTTCTTTATAAATACGCATATCCGTCGTGACATGGTTAAACACCGTTGCCCCAACAAAATTGCCATTTTCATAGCCTTTGACTTGAATATCACGACCATCCAGCAGCAGTTCAGCGCCTTGTTCTACACCACTGTTAATCAGATCAATCACACGGGCTTTGGCACGTGGTGAAATCACAGGGCCAATGTCCGTATTCGGCTCATGTCCCGCATTCACACTCAAGGTCTTCGCTTTTGCAACCAATTCATTGATCCAGTGTTTACTGTCACCGACCATGACTGCAACTGAAAGCGCCATGCAACGTTGCCCTGCCGCACCAAAGGCTGCACCGACCATGGCATTTAAGGTTTGTTCTTTATTGGCATCGGGCATCACGACCACATGGTTTTTCGCACCCATCATGGATTGCACACGCTTGCCATGTTGACCTGCCAAGTTATAGACATGCGTACCAACCGCAGTTGAGCCCACAAAAGAAATGGCTTTAATGTCTTGATGCGTACACAGGGCATCGACCACCTCTTTGCCACCATGCACCACATTCAGTACGCCTGCGGGAATACCTGCTTCGATTGCCAACTCGACCAACATCATGGTGGAGAGCGGATCTTGTTCAGATGGCTTCAAAACAAAGGTATTACCGCAGACGATTGCCATTGGGAACATCCACAAAGGAATCATCGCAGGGAAGTTAAATGGCGTAATGCCTGCACATACACCTAAAGGTTGTTGCAAGGTATAGGTATCTACGCCACGTGCCACACCTTCGGTATATTCGCCCATTTGCAAAGTGCCAATTGAACACGCATGTTCCACCACTTCCAAACCACGCTGAATATCACCTTCAGCGTCGGCCAAAGTTTTACCTTGTTCTGCTGTGAGTACCTGTGCAATTTTCTTGGCATTGTCACGAATCAGTTGCTGTAGTTTCAGCATAATGCGCATACGCGCTTGAATCGGGGTTTCTCTCCAGCTGGCAAATGCCGCTTTTGCTGAGCTAATCGCAGCTTGGATTTCCTCAGGCGTTGCAAAAGGGACTAAACCAACCACTTCTTGGGTTGCAGGGTTGATAATGTCTTGCCATTTCTGGGTTTTAGACTCGACAAACTCACCGTTAATCAATAATTTAGCTGTGGTGATTTGGATTTTAGAAACCGTATTCATAACCTCTCCATAGGCATTCATTTTTATTGTGTTACTGTTGAAACATACGACTTAAAACGTATATTCAATTTCTGCGTTTCAACTCAGACTAGCAAAGAAAACTTTGACCACCAATGCAGATTGGTGCACGATGGTTGTGCAATTTTGCACAGGATGTGGAAAATAAAAAATGAAAGTAGATTGGGATCATCTGCAGTTTTTTTTGGTCTTGGCACGCGCTAAAACCCTGACCAATGCAGCACGGATTATTGGCGTCGAGCACAGTACTGTGGCACGGCGGGTACAGTCTTTAGAAGTTGCTTTAGGCACACCACTGTTTAAACGTGAAGCCACAGGCTATGAACTCACCGTCGATGGCATGGCTCTGGTTCCGCGCGTAGAGCAAATGGAACAGGCCTTTTTGCAAATTCAGAAACCACAACAGCCTCTTGAAGGTCGTGTGCGAATTGGCGCACCTGAGGGTTTCGGCACAGCGTTTTTAACCCAGTTATTGGCCGAACTGTCATTGAAATTTCCACTGCTCACGATCGATCTGATTCCTGTACCGAAGATGATGAAGCTGTCGCATCGTGAAGCGGATATTGTGATTTCAATTGACCGTCCAAAATCAGGTCCCTACATCATTACCCGACTGACCGATTACTGTTTAAAAATTTATGGCAGCAAGCGCTATCTGGCACAGCATCCGCCTATTCAGCGGATGGAAGATTTAGCGACCCATCGCTTTGTCAATTATATTGATGATCTGATTTATAGTTCGGAGCTGTATTGCTTAGAACGGCTACCCATTCCTTTGACGGCAAATTTTCGCAGTAGCAGTATTTTGGCCCAACAAATCGCAGTCAATGCAGGAGCTGGATTGGCCATTTTGCCGCAATTTCTAGCCCATGACCAACCCGACTTAGAACAAGTATTGCCCGAACAGGTACGCTTCACACATACCTTTTGGATGCTGACTTTTGTCGACCTACAACACGAGCCACGGATTAAATTGGTCTGGGATTATTTGCGTAAACAAGCCGACTTAAAACAAGGCATGCTGATGGATTAAATCATCTACAGTAGGTTCTTATTTATATTCTCCCGTCGCAATGCGTCGAGCCAGTTGTTCCAAACGATCGACTTTTTGGCGTTGTGGTAAAACGTGGCAAACCATCTCGGCGGTATAATCCACAGCAGTATTGGGAATCAGCGGTCGAGTCTGACTTGTTGCATAGTCTTGACTACTGAGTAACGAGCCATTTTTTTTAAAATTGGCAGATGAATGAATACTATAGACTTCATTGTCACAGCCAACCCTGTATAGTGCGAGTGAGTAATCCCCTAACTCCAAGCCGTCTTTTTCTTTGTCACTCTTAATGAGATATTTGACCCAATACTCAACTTCATTACGACTCGTATCAAGCATTCTAACTCGATCAAAATCGACATAAACATATTGTGAGCGATCATAATTGGCATTCACAAACGTCCATTCGGCAAACGCAGATCCTCCCCACAATACACAAAGAAAACCCAATAAAATACGACTTAACACATCACTATCCCCCAAGATAGACGGGCAAGATTATAGCGACTCCCTTAGATAAAGCACATTAAAAACCAAACTAACATACTGAAATATATCTATTTAATTGATTTTAAAAAGTGAATTTCAACACATATATCCGCGCTTAATTACAACTAACTATCATTCTATATCGACTTTGTGGCTTTTTTTGCACACACATATAGCAGATCGTATTTGTCTGCTGAAAAATCAAATTGTATTTCGAAGAAATGATCTTCTAGGCATAAAATATACAAGGTATTTTATAACGCTGTTTTAATAAAATGAGACAGCAAGATATTATCGATAATGAGTAAAATAACTACATTCAACTCTCGATTTTTATTGCGTTATTCACGATAGAACAATCTATTTCTAAAAAAAAATTATTAAATATTTTTCTATTTTCAGCATCATTTTTTCTTTTCAAATTCATTACTTAATGTATGCGTGATGATGTAAGTATAATTAAAAAAAGCCCCCTGTAACTACAGAGGGCTTTTCAAATTTGGCGGAAGCGGTGAGATTCGAACTCACGGAGGGGTATAAGCCCTCGTCGGTTTTCAAGACCGGTGCATTAAACCGCTCTGCCACGCTTCCATGTGCGCCATCATACGGAGCTTTTGTTTTGATGACAAGTAAAACTTACCGTCAAAGCAACCAACTGCATATTGTTTCATCAAAAGCTTATAATTTCGAGGCGATTTCGGCACCTTCACGAATCGCACGCTTCGCATCTAGCTCAGCTGCCAATTTAGCACCACCAATAATGTGATAATTCGCTAACATATTTTGCTCAGCACTTGGCATCAGATCCTTCACGGACTCCTGTCCTGCACACACAACGATAGTATCAACACGGAGCAATTGATCTTGTCCTGCCATATCGACCCAAAGCCCTTCATCAGTCACAGCTTTGTACTGAACCCCACGTAACATACGTACTGCATGCTTTTTCAACTGTGCACGGTGTACCCAGCCCGAAGTTTTTCCCAAACCTGCTCCAAGTGCAGAGGTTTTACGTTGTAATAAATAAATCTCACGAACAGGCGGATGAACTTCTGCGGCCTGCGTGCCTCCTTCAGAAACATAATTCGGGTTTGGATCTACACCCCATTCACGTTGCCAATCTGCAAGTGGTTGTGGCTGAGGTTGATGCTCAGGTTTCAATAAATACTCAGACACATCAAAACCAATCCCTCCAGCACCAATCACCGCAACTTTTCGACCGACAGGTGCGCCGCGTAACACTTCTGCATAAGACAAAACTTGCGGTGAATCACTCCCTTCGATACGTAATGCGCGTGGCACAACACCTGTTGCAATAATAATTTCTTCAAAGCCTTCACGCTCAAGCTGCTCGCGATTCACCTTGGTGTTTAAACGTAAGTCGACGCCAGTTTTTTCAATCTGTACTTTGAAATAACGAATGGTCTCATGAAACTCTTCTTTACCGGGTACAACTTTTGCCAAATTGAACTGTCCACCCACTTCATGACTTGCTTCAAACAATGTCACTTGGTGTCCACGACTGGCTGCAACTGTCGCTGCCGACATACCTGCAACACCACCACCCACAACCGCAACTCGTTTCGGTTGTTTCGCTTTCAAATAAACCAACTCAGTTTCAAACGCCGCACGCGGGTTGACTAAACAAGTAGCACGTTGGTTTTTAAAAGTATGATCTAAGCATGCTTGGTTACAAGCGATACACGTATTGATTTCATCAACACGATTGGTTGCTGTTTTATTCACCCAAAAAGCATCAGCCAATAACGGACGCGCCATTTGCACCATATCAGCTTTGCCCGATGCCAAAATCTCTTCTGCCGTGTCTGGCATATTAATACGATTTGAAGCAATCACTGGCACAGCCACATGCTTTTTCACTTCCGCTGTATAATCAACAAAAGCTGCACGTGGCACAGAAGTCACAATGGTTGGAATACGTGCTTCATGCCAGCCAATCCCTGTATTCAACAAGGTAATGCCTGCTTTTTCTAGTGCTTGCGCAATAGTAATTACTTCTTGCATGGTATTGCCATCATGCACCAAATCCAGCAATGACAAACGGAAGCAAATAATAAATTTCTCACCGACTTGTGCACGTATCCCTTTGACGATTTCGACCGCAAAACGCATACGGTTTTCAATCGGCCCACCCCAACGGTCTTTACGTTGGTTCACATGACGGCTTAAGAATTGATTCAGTAAATAACCTTCTGAACCCATAATTTCTACACCATCATAGCCCGCCTTTTTGGCAAGACTGGCACAGTTAACATAGTCATCAATGGTATTCAAAATTTGCTTTTCAGACATTTGACGCGGTTTAAATGGCGAAATCGGTGACTTGATTGGGCTGGCAGAAACCACAAAAGGTTGGTAGCCATAACGTCCAGCATGCAAAATTTGCATTAAAATTTTTGCGCCATGTTTATGTACTGCATGTGTCACTAAACGATGCGGAGCAATATCCCCCAGCGTATTCATCGTTCCACCCGCAGGAAGGAGCCAACCTTGACGATTTGGAGAAATCCCGCCTGTAATGATCAGACCAACACCGCCTTTAGCACGCTCACCGAAGTATGCTGCCAATTTTAGATAATTATAAAAACGATCTTCCAAGCCCGTATGCATGGAGCCCATCACCACACGGTTTTTAATGGTGGTAAAACCCAAATGTAAAGGTTTTAAAATATGTGCATAGCTATTGGTTGTCATCATGAATCCTTATCTTTGGCTTTGCAACTTGTTGCATACTACTTTAGCTGTTTTTTAAATTATTGGGATGACAATTTATAAAAAATTCTTGGCATCTACGGTCAATCCGACTGAACTCTCAAAAACATACGACAATAAAAAAACCAGTGACGTTGCCCTCACTGGTTTAGTTTTTTAGACCAAAGCCCTTTACTGCCAATGCTTCAGCTTACTGGTTTGACCAATGCCCACATTAAAACTATTGGTTGGATCAAGCTTTTCATAATGCGTTCGTAGTGCAGGTTTTGCTACATATAAATGTCCGACATTATGCTCGGCTGGGTATTCAGCCCCACGCGCATCCAGTAAATACCACATTTGGTGTTCCATCGCCAAGGGATCCACGCCCTTTTTCACAATATAGTCCTGATGAAACACATGACATAAAAAGTGACCATAATAGAGTTTATGAACAATCAGATCATCCATCTCTTTGGGTAAGGTTTCCACCCACTCGCGATCATTACGACGCAATGCGATATCCAGAGCCACAATATCTTCAACTTCTGAACGGTGCGTATCCCGATAGCGAATTGCTGCACCTGCAACGGCAAAGCGATGTAAAAATGCTTTACGTCCTTCTTCCTCGCTACAGTGGAAAAAATCACCTGAGCTTTTATCTTGGAAATAATGTCTTAAAAAGCTTTCAACTTGCTCGACATCTTGATTTTCAACCCGAATAACCAAGTGATGTTCATATATATCACGGAAAGCATTCATCCGTTTCGGTAAATGATTAGGCAAAAATTTGGTGATCAATTGCAGGACTTTATCTGACAGTCCTTTCATACCAAATTTTTCTAAGTACGCATCGACCTTATCTTTCATTGCAAATGCAGCAGGTACTTTGGCTGTGCCGAGTTTTTCAATGAACATGAAGGTATCTTTACCGTACTCTGCCCCAATATCATAAGCCACGCGGTGGATATATTCCCCTGCAATCGGCAATCGCGGCAAATCTTTTAGTAAAAAACGGCGGATTTCAGTCAAATCATCATGTGAGTTTGTACCGACGTAAAATACCTGACTTGGAATTTTTTCAAAGGTATCCAAACGTACGGCAAAAACACACACTTTACCTGCCGAACCCGATGCTTCATATAAACGAGACGGATTGGCATTAAAACGTGCAGGCGTATTTTCATCAACTTGTTTAACATCATGTCCATAACGATGGTCCGATGCGCAGCAGCCTGAGTTATTGATAATATCGCCGATTTGATAATTTTTCGTTTCAAGCTTGCTTAGAATTTCTTCAGGTGTTTCTCCGAGATTTACCCCTAGATGATTCACCAACTCTAACTGACCATCATCATTGACACGGGCATACAATGCCAGCTCAGTATAAGCGGGACCACGGCGCACCAAAGCACCGCCTGAGTTATTACAGACGCCACCTAAAACTGAAGCTCCAATACACGATGAACCAATCACCGAGTGTGGCTCCCGATTAAATGGCACCAATTCTTTTTCAAGTCGATCTAGTGTTGCACCAGGTAGACAAATCACTTGTTGACCGTCATTAATGACCTGAATGCCAATCAAACGACGCGTGCTGATCAGAACCACAGGACGGTCATAGTCATCGCCAAAAGGCGTTGAACCACCGGTCAAACCTGTATTGGCTGCTTGCATAATCACAATACAATCTGCATCAACAGCCGCTTGTAGTACTTGCCACTGTTCCAGTAATGACCCTGGTGCAACAACAGCCAGTACTTTCCCCGCACCATAACGACGGCCTTGGCGGTATAAACGTGTGTCTTTATCGTCAGTTAAAACGTGTTGTTTACCAACAATGGTGATGAGTTTTTGAATAGTTTGCGGTGCGTCTAAATTGGATTGCATTTTATATCCTGCCCATTAATTTTTTGAGCTTTTCAATAAAGCTAGATTATGAAATAACACATTCATTTTTTAAGCGTATTAATCACGGTATTCGATGTCGTGTGGCGGCATGGATGCCGGCGTTGGGCGGGGGTATAGGACGTACCCCCGCCCAACAAAAGATTTTTTGTTACTTTTCATCTTTGAAAAGTAAGGTATCGCCTACGCAATTGAACTTAAATTTTTTAATTCAAAATGAGGCAAAGGATGCTTCTTTATATTCATTCGCTTTTATTAGAGAGTTTTACTCAGCCAACTCTCGTTCTAACTTCACTAAACAGTCAGACGTAATATCAGCAATGGTTTTTGCACCTGTTAAAGTCATTGCCACACGCATTTCTTTATCAATCAACTCTAAAAGATTTGAAACGCCCGCTCCACCCGCAGCACCTAATGCGTAAACAAAAGCACGACCGAGCATACACGTGTCCGCACCCAACGCCAGCATACGTACCACGTCTAAACCATTACGAATACCCGAATCCGCGAGGATTTTAATATCACCCTTCACTGCATCGGCAATCGGCGGCAAGGCACGTGCAGAAGATAAAACACCATCGAGCTGACGACCACCATGGTTTGAAACCACAATCCCATCTGCACCGAAACGCACTGCATCTTTGGCGTCTTCAGGGTCCAGAATTCCTTTAATGACCATTGGCCCATCCCAAAACTCACGAATCCACTCAAGGTCTTTCCACGAAATAGACGGATCGAAGTTAGAACCTAACCAACCAATATAATCTTCTAGACCTGTAGGCTTACCTAAGTATTTGGAAATATTGCCCAAGTCATGCGGACGTCCCATCATGCCGACATTCCACGCCCAATGTGGGTGGAAACATGACTGCATATAACGACGCATTGCAGCATTTGGGCCACTCATACCCGAGTGGGCATCACGGTAACGCGCGCCCGGAACAGGCATATCCACGGTAAACACCAAGGTTGAACAGCCTGCCGCTTTAGCACGTTCCAAGGCATTTTTCATAAAACCACGGTCACGTAGTACATAGAGCTGGAACCACATTGGACGCTGAATCGCCGGTGCCACTTCCTCAATTGGACATACTGAAACGGTAGACAGTGTAAATGGAATACCCTTTTTATCTGCAGCGACCGCAGCTTGAACTTCGCCGCGGCGTGCATACATGCCTGTTAAACCGACAGGAGATAATGCAACAGGCATCGACAAAGTTTCATCAAACAGTTTGGTCTCTAAACTTAACTGTGACATGTCGTTCAGTACACGCTGGCGCAAAGCAATTTTTGATAAATCTTCTACATTACGCTTCAGGGTATATTCTGCATACGCACCACCATCGATGTAATGGAATAAAAATGGCGGTAAACGACGTCGTGCCGCTTCACGGTAGTCATTGGCAGAAGAAATAATCATGCTTATATCCTGTTTAATCGACTGGCGCGCTGACGACGAGCTTCTTCTTCATCAATCATTCGCACCTGTTGTACTACAAACTCAATGTGTCCACAGACTGCCTTACGTGCAGCTTCTGGATCACGACGTTCAATTGCATTCATGACTTGAAAGTGCTGATCATGCAATTGATCAAAACGGTGTGCTTCGCTATAGACTTTTCGGCGTCCCAAAGCGACGTTGAACTGCAACAAATCAAACAAACCACGCATCATCTGAATCAAAACCAAATTATGAGATGCTTCAGCAATCGCTAAATGAAATTTCGCATCTGCGCGAGCCGCCTCGTCATCATTTCCCAAAGCCTGAAAATGGTTAATCTGATCATAATGATGTCGGATGTTCACCAGATCTTCTTGGGTTGCGCGTTGTGCTGCATACCAAGTTGTTCCACCTTCTAAAATAATGCGCGCCTCTTGCACATCAAATCGGTAGGCAGGATCCTCACTCATCAAATTACTAATCGGTTGTACGATTTGATAACTGGACCAAGTTGCTGGTAATTGTTTTAAAAAAGTCCCCGCCCCCACTTTGCTGACCAACATACCCATGCTGGTCAACTGCGAAATGGCCTCTCTTAAAGAAGAGCGAGAGACTTGAAGCTGTTCACACAGTTTTCTTTCAGCAGGCAGACGGTCTCCAACTTGCATATTGCTTTGTTCAATCAATACACGCAGGCTTTGTACAGCTTTATCGGAGACTTTCATCTGCTTTCCTTAACGTTGATACACAATTTGTGTTATGGAATCATCCATGGGAACACATAGGCTTGTAGAGTAATCATAATACCCATCATAATTGTGAACGTTATACTGTGTTTTAAGGTAAAACGGAATAAATCAGACTCTTTACCAACCAGTCCTACCGCCGCACACGCAATCGCAATCGATTGAGGTGAAATCATCTTACCGGTCACACCACCACTGGTATTGGCTGCCACCAGTAAAACTTCTGGCACACCAATTTGCTGAGCTGTAGTAGCCTGAAGTGCTGAAAACAGTGCATTGGCAGAGGTATCTGAACCCGTGAGGAATACACCCAACCAACCCAAGAAAGGCGAGAAGAACGTAAATGCCGAACCTGTATGTGCAAGGGCCAAAGCCAAGGTTGAAGACATACCCGAATAGTTTGCGATAAAAGCAAAAGACAACACCATACCAATTGAATAAATGGGAACTTTCAATTCATTCAGGGTTTCACCAAAAGTTACCACAGCATCTTTCGGTTTCATCTTCAAATAGGCAATGGTGATCAATGCTGCAATAAAGATCGCAGTTCCTGTCGCCGAGATCCAATCAAACTTGTAAATCGCGTCATAGTCTTTAATTTCAGCAACCACAGGCGGCATTTTTTGAATCATTTGATGCAAAAATGGTACTTTGATTGAAATCACGAGATCATGCAATGCACCGTCTTTGGCAAATAAATCCTTAAACGGTTTCACACTCCAGATCGTCACCATCACAGTTAAAATCGCGAATGGAGACCATGCTTTTGCAATTTGTCCTACAGTGTATTTTTGCTGTTTTTGTGCAGCCACATCTTCACTCATCGTTGCGTCTTGATCTGCAAAACGGAAAATGTGCTTCGGCTGCCAGTATTTAAACAAAATTGTTAAAGAAATCAGGGATGCAATTGCAGCCGTAATATCGGGTAATTCTGGACCAACAAAGTTAGAAGTTAAGTATTGCGCAATTGCAAAGCTACTTGCACCCACCACAACTGCTGGCCATGTTTCTTTAACCCCGCGCCAGCCGTCCATAATCGCCATAATCCAGAACAACACGATTGGTACCATAAATGGTAGCTGACGGCCCACCATTTGGCTGATTTCCATCGTATCGACACCAGAGACTTGTCCAGCAACAATAATTGGAATACCCATTGCACCAAAAGCCACAGGTGCTGTGTTTACGATTAGACACAGACCTGCTGCATATAACGGTTTAAAGCCTAAACCGACTAATAATGCTGCGGTAATCGCCACAGGAGCACCAAAGCCTGCCGCACCCTCTAAGAAGGTACCGAAAGCAAAACCTACCAACAGCATTTGTAAACGCTGATCTTCAGTAATTGAGAGAATAGAAGAACGAATGATGTCGAACTGGCCTGTCTTCACTGAAATTTTATACAGGAACACCGCACCAATAATGATCCATGCAATCGGCCATAAACCGTAGAGGAAACCATAAGCCATCGATGCGAATGCCATCAGCACAGGCATCTTATAGGCAAATAAAGAGACAAGAAGTGCAAGTACTACGGTGATCGTACCTGCCACACTGCCTTTTAAACGAAATACCGCGAGCGCCAAAAAGAAGAAGATAATCGGAATCAGTGCTATTAGACTTGAAATCCAAGTATTCCCCATCGGGTCATACATTTGCTGCCATTGAAGCATTGTCATCTCCTTGAAATGCTTACTAAGATTTAATTTTGAGCATATTATTGGCACTTTTGCCAATATTGGACAGACCAATATAAGCAACCGTAAAGAGAAACAAACCAATAATGACTTATACTTGGCTTATTTTGATTTAAAATGAAGTAAAACTTCAATTAAAAGTTAATATTGGTATGACCAATATTGGATGCCTTTATAAACTAGATCATATTTCAATCAAATTAATATCATTGTTTTTAATGATATTTTTATTAAAATAATGCCAACTCTAGACTTTAGTCTAATAATATAAAAAATAATCACCCAACTTAAATCTAGCTTAATACTCAAAAAATGGAAAAATCACACAATATTGGTAATACCAATTTAAACCCGAACTAATTTCACCTCTTTTCTGATTAATTTACAGCTTAAACATTTTCTAAAAAGACAAAAATTGAGCACACAATATAGAAACCGATTTTATCCAGAATTTTTTAACAGTATCGATATGCACATGAGCTTTAATATTTTTAAAGCCCTATGATTTTTTAGAAAAACCATTTGGAAAAGTGCTACAATCGCGGACATATGTATTCTTTCAGGCCACCCATTCTCGGTGCCTATATTTATATCGTTAGGATTAACAATGACTGATAATGCAACTATCTTGCAGAATGTCCCAGTTGGCAAAAAAGTTGGTATTGCCTTCTCTGGTGGTCTAGATACTTCAGCTGCACTTCTGTGGATGAAACAAAAAGGCGCAGAACCTTATGCTTATACAGCAAACTTAGGTCAGCCTGATGAAGACGACTACGATGCGATTCCCAAAAAAGCGGAAGCGTATGGCGCAGTAAAAGCTCGCTTAGTTGACTGCCGTTTACAGCTTGCACTTGAAGGTATTGCTGCGATTCAATGTGGTGCGTTCCACATTTCAACTGGTGGTGTACCTTATTTCAACACGACGCCATTGGGGCGTGCAGTAACAGGGACTATGCTTGTTACCGCAATGAAAGAAGATGATGTCAACATCTGGGGTGATGGTTCAACATATAAAGGAAACGATATTGAACGTTTCTACCGTTATGGTTTGTTGACCAACCCTGCACTTAAAATCTATAAGCCTTGGTTAGACCAAACGTTTATTGATGAATTAGGTGGCCGTGCTGAAATGTCGCAATTCTTGATCGACAACGGCTTTGACTACAAAATGTCAAAAGAAAAAGCGTATTCAACTGACTCAAACATGTTGGGTGCGACCCACGAAGCAAAAGATCTTGAATACCTCAATGCAGGGATCAAAATTGTTGACCCAATCATGGGCGTTGCATTCTGGAAAGACGACGTAGAAGTTAAAGCAGAAGAAGTATCGATTACTTTTGAAGAAGGCTTCCCTGTTGCTATCAATGGTCAACGTATCGAAGACCCTGTTGAGTTCATTCTTGAAGCTAACCGTATTGGTGGTCGTCATGGTCTAGGTATGTCTGACCAAATCGAAAACCGTATTATTGAAGCAAAATCTCGCGGTATTTATGAAGCACCAGGTATGGCACTTCTACATATTGCTTATGAGCGCTTGGTGACTGGTATTCATAACGAAGACACGATTGAACAGTACCGTATTAACGGTCTACGTTTAGGTCGTTTGCTTTACCAAGGTCGCTGGTTCGACTCTCAAGCATTAATGCTTCGTGAAACCGCACAACGTTGGGTTGCGAAAGCCATCACAGGTACTGTGACTTTAGAACTTCGTCGTGGTAATGACTACACCATCATGAACACAGAGTCTGAAAACCTCACTTATGAAGCTGAGCGTTTGACGATGGAGAAAGGTGATTCAATGTTTACGCCAATGGACCGTATTGGTCAGTTAACTATGCGTAACTTGGATATCACAGATACTCGTGCGAAACTTGGTATTTATACCAATACTGGTTTGCTAGCAGTCGGTACTGGTTCTGCTGTTCCTCAGTTAAAAGACAAAAACAAATAAGTTTATTGAATGTCAAAAAACCGCTCTTATGAGCGGTTTTTTTATTTCAGCGATTTATTCGATGCAAGTCGATGTGGTTAAAGGCTGATAATAAATCTGATTACGCCCCAATTGCTTGGCGCGGTATAAAGCCTGATCTGCGATACCCAACAACTCGACTTTGCTCAAATCCACCTCACCTTTAAAGACCGTAATCCCTAAGCTAATGGTGACAAATGCAGACACTTCGGACATTTCATGTGGAATTTCCAAACGCTCAATCGCTCGGTAAATATTTGAAGCAACCGCATAAGCGCCATGTGCATCAGTTTCTGGCAATAACACCACAAATTCTTCGCCGCCATAACGCGCCACAAAATCCATATGCCGAATCGCATTTTTAATAGATTTTGCAATCGATGAAATCACATCATCGCCCTTTTGGTGACCATAACAGTCGTTATATTTTTTGAAAAAATCAACATCGATAAACAAAATCGACAAGGGTGTTTCATCCTGACGTGATTGCTCATAATAGGTATCCATCATTTCGTCAAAATTACGCCGATTTGAGATCTTGGTCAGCTCATCATTCTGACTTAAATGCAGCAATTCTGAGGTATGTATTCGATGAATTTTTTCACTAATTTTAGCGCGACGAATATTTAAAAAAATGATGCGCTCGCGGGCGTAAATCATACGACTGATGATAAAACCCAGCAAACAGCTACCAAACATTACACGCCCCATCACGATCGCATCAAACTTGACCAGCGTTGAAATCAGGACTAAAAATGAAACCCCAGCGGCTGCCATACCAGTCATAAAAACATATCCTGGTTTTACCCCAGTCAGCAAATACCCCAAGACATAAATCATGCAAATGATCATCATCGCTTGATGACGCAAAGCTTCGGTATGCACCGACATGGTCAACCAAGTCGTCGAGACCACAGCCCAAAACACAGCAAACATGGCAGCATACGCAAAAAAAGGCTTCAGCTTGGTAAAATGTGAAAAAATATAAAGGAATAAAAGACAAACTGCTCCATTTAGCAGCCCCAGCAAGCAATGAATAAAATCTTGTTTAAAATGAGACTGTTCAATAATCCAGTAATCCCCCGGAATCGTCAAAATGGCGAAAATAAAATAAGCCAAAACACCAGACCACAGAAAGTCATTAATATTGCGACGCGCGCGCTCTAAGTTTAATCGCCAAAACTCTTGTTCTAATTTCTGAGGAAAAACCTGACCAATACGACGGTTGTGTCGTGTAATCAGCTCTTCCATTTTTTCTTTATCGTACTGAAGTTTGGCGAGGTTGTATTTATATTCCATACCAGACCAGATTTAATTCTTGTAGTTGCCTAAAAATAACACAAAATTACAAAGATAAATCATAATAATCAGACAAGATGCCTTTATTTGTCATTACCATTTTTGGCGCATATGCATTATCATCTGTTTTATTTCTTTGACAGAAATCGCCTTGAATACGATTACGATTCTCCAGCCAGATGATTGGCACGCTCACCTTCGTGATGGTCTTGCATTACAACGTACGGTTCCCGATTTAGCCCAACAGTTTTCACGCGCTATTTGTATGCCAAATACCGTACCGCCAGTTAAAACGGTTGAGGAAGCGAATGCGTACCGTGAACGCATCATGGCGCATGTACCAGAAGGCAATGCCTTCGACCCACGCATGGTATTGTATTTTACTGACACAACTTCGCCTGAAGAAGTCAAGAAAATTAAAAATTCTGAGTTTGTAAATGCCATTAAACTCTACCCTGCTGGCGCGACCACCAACTCAGATAATGGTGTAAGCGACATTCGTAAAGTCTATGCCGTTATTGAGCAACTTGAAGAACATCAGGTTCCATTACTGCTGCATGGTGAAGTCACACACAATCATGTCGATATTTTCGATCGTGAAAAACGCTTCTTAGACGAAGTTCTTTCTCCGTTGCTAAAACAATTTCCAAAACTGAAATTGGTTTTAGAACACATTACGACCAGCGAAGCGGCCAACTTTGTTTTAGAGCAAGACCGCAATGTGGCTGCAACCATTACTCCACAGCATTTACTGTTTAACCGTAATGACATGTTGGTTGGTGGTATTAAACCGCATTTCTATTGTTTACCCATTTTAAAACGTCAAACGCATCAGCAAACTTTGCTCGAAGTTGCGACCAGTGCCAACCCTAAGTTTTTCTTAGGCACAGACAGTGCACCACACTCTAAAAATGCCAAAGAAAATGCATGTGGATGTGCAGGTTGCTACAGCGCACCAACGGCAATTGAACTTTATGCTCAAGCCTTCGATCAAGTGGGTAAACTTGAACGCCTTGAAGGTTTTGCCAGCCACTTTGGTGCAGATTTCTACGGTCTACCGCGCAATACTTCTACAATTACACTGGTAAAAGAAGACCAAGTCATCCCTGAGAGTTTAGACTATTTGGATGGTGAACAAATTATTCCGCTGTATGCGGGTAAAACCATTCAATGGAGAAAAGTGTGACAAATGAAACATTGCCAATAATTGGTCAGCGTTTCCGTGGTTTTCTACCTGTTGTTGTCGATGTCGAAACAGCAGGTTTTAATGCACAGACCGATGCCTTATTGGAAATTGCCGCAATTCCGATTATTTATAATGAAGAAGGTCAATTTGTACCGGGTCCTGCACATCATGCGCATATCAACCCATTCGAAGGTGCAAATCTAGACCGTCGCTCATTAGACTTTATTGGTATTGATCCCTTTAACCCGATGCGCATGGCTATGGCTGAAGACGAAAAAACAGCATTAAAACGTATTTTTAAAGCCGTCAATGAAGTCCGTCGCCAACAGAACTGTACACATGCGGTCTTGGTCGGTCATAACGCCCACTTTGATTTAGGCTTTGTACAAGCAGCTATTGCACGTACAGGGACTAAAAATCAAAACCCATTTCACAGTTTTTCTGTATTTGACACCGTCACCTTAAGTGCTGTGATGTTTGGTCAAACCGTTCTTGCGAAGTCATGTATTCAAGCAGGGATTGAGTTCGATGGTAGAGAGGCCCACTCGGCTTTATACGACACTCAAAAAACCGCTGAACTGTTCTGTTATATTTTGAACAAACTCGCGCCACACCTACTTGACACTCTGGTGGCGGATCAATAAGATACCGCCATCCTCGCAACGTCCCTATCGTCTAGAGGCCTAGGACATCGCCCTTTCACGGCGGTAAACGGGGTTCGAATCCCCGTAGGGACGCCATCTTATTCTATTTCTAGAAAACACCACTTTTCATTTAATCGGTTCTGATTGACCACCGATATTTCATTTCAATTTTAACCATGCACTCGCTATACGATGCTTCGTGTTTTTCAAGGTTGATTGTTGTGCTTAAGAAATTTTTAATCTTTTTATTGATTCTATCGCCTTCTATTTTTTATCTATGGTTTGTTCAACAAGGGTCCAATAACACCAAACAAGACCCTGTTGCACAAGAAATACACTCAAGTGCTGAGAACAGCCCTTCTTATCCAACACCTGACCACTAAAAGATAGCCTTTAAGCATTTGGTTTTTAAATTAATAAATATAGTTCATCAGAAAATTTCAATTCACGTGATTTTTCATCTTATTAAAAACTAGAATATCACTTTAAGCCCATTGTTTGATTTTCTATGCAATCTGCAACGCCGCCTCCGCAGTCTTCAACTGATTCACCGCAAAATACCTCATTAAAACGTGCCATGAGCACGCGCCACCTGATCATGTTATCGCTTGGTGGTGCCATTGGCACAGGCCTGTTCATGGGCTCAGGCGAGGTTATTTCTCAAGCAGGTCCTCTCGGTGCTGTGCTGGCTTATATTATTGGCGGGTTGATCGCATATATGGTCATGCTTTGCCTCGGGGAGCTTGCAGTACATTTACCTGTTTCTGGTTCATTTGGAGCCTTTGCAACACGTTATATTGGCCCTGGCACAGGTTATATGGTGTCGTGGATGTATTGGCTCGGTTGGTCGGCAACACTCGGTACCGAATTTACCGCAGCAGCCATTTTGGTACAGGAATGGTTCCCACAAACGTCGATCTGGTTATGGACCCTGATCTTTGCCAGTGGCGTCCTGATTTCAAACCTTAGCTCAACCCGAGCTTTTGCAGAGTCTGAGTTTTGGCTCTCCATGATTAAAGTCGCGACTGTACTCATTTTCATTCTTTTAGGCTTTGCTTGTATTTTTGGTGTTATCCCTTTTCAGGGATATGAATCTGCACCCTTATTTAACAACTTAACCGCACAAGGCTGGCTACCAAATGGCCTTATTCCTTTGTTTACCACCTTATTAATTGTGAATTTCGCTTTTAATGGCACAGAAATGATTGGCATTGCCGCAGGTGAAACTGAAAACCCAGAAAAAAATGTACCCAAAGCCATTCATGCCGCGGTTTGGCGCCTGATTATTTTCTTTGTTGGTACTATCATTGTCATCAGTTCACTGCTCAGCTATAGCAACACAGGTTTGCAAGTAGGTGGACATGGCGGCTTAAGCAGCAGTCCATTTGTGACTGTATTCACCCAAATGGGCATTCCCTATGCCGAAGACTTTATTCGCTTTGTGATTATCACGGCATTATTATCAACCGCGAACTCAGGCTTATATGCTGCATCACGCATGATGTGGGCCCTGTCCTCACAAAACCAATTGCCCAAGCTCTTTGCTAAAGTGAGTAAATCTGGGGTGCCTTATATTGCCATTTGGGTCACCATGATCGGTGGCTTGCCGGGCTTGCTCTCTGAGCAATTTGGTGCAGATGTCATTTTTAAGAACTTAATGGGTATTGCAGCTTTTACCATGGTGATTGTCTGGATGAGTATTTGCTGGAGTCAGTTTAACTTTCGTCGCCAATGGTTAAAGCAAGGTCGGGCTTTATCGGAGCTGAAATTCCGTACCCCTTGGTATCCGTTGGTTCCGATCCTAGGCTTTATCTGCTGTACAGCAACAGGCTTAAGTATGGCGGCTGACCCTGAAATGCTTTCAGGTTTTATTGGCTGCTTACTCTTTATGGCGGCTTGCTATGCCAGTTACTATTGGCTCTATCATAATAAAAACTAAGTACCTTCAGCAAAGTGAGCACAAGCTTATTTTTTGGGCTCACTTTTGCAGCAATAAAAAATTCATTCAATTTAATTACTTGTTTTGCCTAATGTTTGAACTTTCAACCATCACAGAGCAAAAACCCTTTTGACAAATAGGCCTTTAATCCTTAATATACGCATCACCTCGCAACGTCCCTATCGTCTAGAGGCCTAGGACATCGCCCTTTCACGGCGGTAACCGGGGTTCGAATCCCCGTAGGGACGCCATATCTTGATCTTATCCGATCAACACTTATTCATAATTACTATTATTTCATTGCAGATTTGCAGTTTTTCACTACAATAGCCCGCTTCATTCCTGAACTTATTAACGCTTATGCACTCATCTCCGAATGATGCTTCGCATCAGGGCAATTCTGCGCCTTTAAAACGCGCTATGAGTACTCGACATCTGGTTATGATTTCGCTTGGTGGCGCAATCGGGACTGGCCTATTTTTAGGATCGGGTGAAGTCATTGCACAAACGGGGCCTGTAGGTGCCATTATTTCTTATTTCCTCGGCGGGATCATTGCATATATGGTCATGCTGTGTTTAGGGGAACTTGCTGTTCATATGCCTGAGTCTGGCTCATTTGGCGCCTATGCCAAACGCTATATCGGACCAGGTACAGGTTATACCATCACATGGTTGTACTGGCTAACGTGGTCAGTCACGCTAGGCACCGAGTTTACAGCTGCCGCTCTGCTCATGCAGGAGTGGTTTCCAAATAGTTCAATGTGGATGTGGACCCTAATTTTTGGTGCTTTTGTATTTAGTTTAAATATGATCTCAACCAAATGGTTCGCAGAATCTGAGTTTTGGTTGGCTTTAGTCAAAGTTATCACCGTTGTTATTTTTATTTTATTGGGTCTACTCGCTATTTTTGGCGTGATTGGCTACAGAGGCTATGAAGCCGCGCCTTTATTTAGCAACTTAACGGCTCAGGGTTGGTTCCCAGAAGGCTTGTTCCCTATCTTTACCACCATGTTGATCGTGAACTTTGCATTTTCTGGTACAGAGCTGATTGGTGTTGCTGCGGGTGAAACCAAAGATCCTGCTAAGAATGTACCCAAAGCCATCAATACTGCGATTTTCCGCTTATTGATTTTCTTTGTGGGTACCATCTTGGTCGTGACTTCACTCCTCCCGCATCAAGAAGCAGGTTTAGCAGCTGAAGGCGTGAGTAGCAGTCCATTTGTAACCGTATTCCAGCACATTGGCATTCCTTATGCTGAAGATATCATTCGTTTTGTGATTATCACTGCGTTGCTATCTGCTGCGAACTCAGGACTATTTGCCGCTTCGCGTATGATGTGGTCGTTGTCTTACCAAAAACAGTTGCCAGCAGTCTTCTCAAAAATCAATGCACGTGGTGTCCCTTACGTGGCAGTCATCGTGACCATGATTGGGGGTATGCCGGGTTTACTGTCTGAACAGTTTGCACCTGAAGCCATTTTTACAAACCTTTTAGGTATTGCAGCGTTTACCATGGTCGTCGTTTGGATGAGTATTTGCTTAAGCCAATTTAACTTCCGTCGCCAATGGTATAAACAAGGACGTAAAAAAGAAGAATTAGGTTTTGCAGCACCCCTGTTTCCTATTGTGCCAATCCTTGGCTTTATCTTCTGCTTTATCACCTGCGTCAGTATGGTGTTTGATCCAAGTATGCGTATTAGCTTCTTTGGTTGTTTACTGTTTATTGCAGTATGTTATGCCAGTTATTACACCTTTTATCACAAGAAAACTTAATCCTTACTGTTAAAAAGAGCGACTTCGGTTGCTCTTTTTTTTATACTGTTTTGATCAAGTACACCATCGGTGCATGCACGATGAATATTGTATGGATTCATGGGATGAATCAGCAGCACAAGACTGCACGTACCCTGCTTAAACATTGGCTTGTGATCTTACAACAGGTACTGAGTGAACTTGGCCGCGCAGATGACCTTCCCTATCTTCAGCGGCACAGTCGGCTGGCCTTTTACGGAGATCTCCTAACACGTCAGCATTTAGAAAACACCCTCAATGCCAGCACCCTCATGCCACAACATTGGTCTCCTTTTTCTTTTTTACATCCTATTCACCTGACGCACACCGCTGCACCCAATATCGAACATCAAGCTGAAATTTCTAAAAACCCCCAGCTCACTATTTCAGATGAACTCTCATTCAATAATAAAATTAAATACATCAGCCTCCTCGGCAAAGATCTGGCCTTACGTGACTTAGCTAGTTTAATCAACCACTTCCCAGAGCTGCATAGTAGCTTTATTCATCGTTTTTTGATGGAAGCGTATCTATATTTATCCAATCCACACTTCATCCACACCGTGCATACGCGTCTGCATGAGCACTTACACGGTACGAAACCCAATATTGTGATTGCCCACTCTCTAGGCAGCGTGATTGCCTATAATTATTTAATTCAACACCCTGAACTTAAGATTCAAACACTAATTACCCTCGGTTCACCACTGGCCTTTCGCGTTATCCAGTGTCATTTGCAGCAACCTATTCAACGGCCCGCTGCTTTATATGGCGATTGGATCAATTTTTATTCAGATGCTGATTTTCTGAGTGCTTTTCCACTGAACCAAAAACCGTTTGCTTTTACTCCCGCCATTATCAACAAGCAAATCACCACCGATCTTGCTCATCCTCATCTAATCGAAGGCTATTTACACCATCCCGAGTTCATCAACAACTTGCTAAGTTTGCTTAAAAAATCGGCTTAAATCATATGATTTTTAATCATTTTATCTAGATTGTTTTAAATTTATGCACTCAACACTTAAAACTGGAATTATTTAGAGAAAAGCGTTTGACACCCCTCTATTTTCGCCCTAATATACGCCCACCTCTGAAACGTCCCTATCGTCTAGAGGCCTAGGACATCGCCCTTTCACGGCGGTAACCGGGGTTCGAATCCCCGTAGGGACGCCAATTTCAGAAGTAAAGTTTTATTAAGTCCCTATCGTCTAGAGGCCTAGGACATCGCCCTTTCACGGCGGTAACCGGGGTTCGAATCCCCGTAGGGACGCCATTACTTAAGATCAAAAGTAATCGGTTTTAAAATATCACTTCTGTACTGTCCCTATCGTCTAGAGGCCTAGGACATCGCCCTTTCACGGCGGTAACCGGGGTTCGAATCCCCGTAGGGACGCCATATTCGAGATTGATTTTTTCTAGAGTCATCTCATAAAAAAAGCCCAAGCATTAGGACCTGGGCTTTTTTATTGCCTGTCTATTTACGATCGACTTCAACTAAAGCGGTCGAGGCAAAAATAGCCTGTGGCGCAATCACAATTTCATTCAAGGGAATGTTTTGCCCATATCGCTGTTGCATGAGTTGCTTGACTTCAGACGAACTTAAATCAAATTGCTTCAGTTTCGATAACGGAGCCAACTCAATACCTAAAGCATCATGATAGGCCTTCCAGACTATTTCTGAGCAATATAAAGCACGATTGTCCCACTCAAAATAAAGATCATAAGGCTGGCCTAAGTATTGTTCTGCGTTCTTGATTAGTTGCTGCTTTTGCTGAACAGTCAAATTCGTTTTAAAGCGCTTCACCACATAATGCCGCTCAACCCCGCGATCAATCCACTGCTGAAGTGCCGTATATTTCACAGGCTGAACTGCCTCTAAAACCCATGCTTTTCCATTTTTATGAACAATTAAACCCATATGGCTATAACGAAACTTGGTCGCTTTTTGTATCCCTAAACTTTGTTGAGACTTCGAGACGTGAAAAATAATATCCCCTGTTTGATAGGACATATTCGCCCATAGCAGCTGAGGACTTACCAACAGTGAAACAGCACTTAAAATCACAACATTTCTATTTTTCATCCTAGATTTCCTTTATTCTTCTTTTTATAGATACGATCAATCACTTAAAACTAAAAATATTTATGATCTTACATCATCTTCAAAACTCACGTTCACAGCGTATTCTTTGGTTACTTGAGGAACTTGAGCTGTCTTATGAAATCAAACTATATGATGCAACACAAGCTAGACAAACGAATCTGAAATTTCCAACGCTCGACATTCCACATCATACTCAGACGATACAACTTACGGAAAGCAGTGCAATCGTAGAGTATTTATGCCAACTACAGCAGAAGTTGATTATTCCTCATGACCATACACAGTATTGGAACTTCTGTTTTTATAGCCATTATAGCGATGCCAGTCTCATGCCCAATTTGGCATTAAAACAAGTTTTCCAACACATTAAGCAACAAACACCTTTGCTTGTGCGCTTTGTAAGTTTGGCCTTTCAAAGCTCGTTCAATCGCGCTTATTTAAACCCTGAGCTACATCGACAACTGAAAGAAATTGATACCCACTTAAGCACGCATTCATCCTTTGCTGGCGATGTGTTTAGTTATGCGGATATCTTGATGTGGTTTCCACTCTATGCGGCCAGTTATGCCACTCCGCAGTTTGCCCAGTATCAGTCTATTCAACACTATTTCACCCAAATACAAAGCAGACCTGCCTTTAATGCTGCAATGGCACGTGGACAATGGTCTGCTTCTTATTTTGAACACTATTGGTCTATCACACAGTGAGGCTATGCTTAAGCTGACTTTCTAGAGTTGACTTGCCCCTTAATCACGGCTTTCACATTGCCTTTTAAATAATTAAAAAACACTTTGAGCGGTGACAGTTTCGGATTTGGTTGTTTACCTTCTGCGATATCCTTAAATTGCGCGGCATACCAGATCACTTCCATAATCGCCATTTTATCGATCATTGAAATGCCTGTTTTGATCTTATCGACTGCATAACGTACATCTTGCCCTGCAATTAAACGGTTGGTCACATCTGGCTCTACCGCAAACGGACGTGCCATTCCAATAAAGTCACACGCGCCACTTTCTAAGGCTGCATTCATACCCGCAGCCGTACGAAAACCGCCTGTCACCATCAACTTACACTGGACTTGTTCACGAATTTTTTCAGCAAATTCTAAGAAGTAAGCCTCACGTGCAATGGTCGACGCTTTACGTTTTTCTTGCTTCACCCCAGCCATGGCAGGTGCTTCATAGCTACCACCTGAAATTTCAATCAAATCAATCCCAGCCGCATCAATAGCTTTAAATGTCGCAATGACATCTTCTTCCGAGATTCCACCACGCTGAAAATCTGCCGAGTTGAGTTTGACCGAAATAATAAACTGCTCTGAAGTCACTGCACGTACTGCTTTATAAATTTCTAATAAAAAACGCATACGGTTTTCAGAAGAGCCCCCCCATTGATCTTGGCGTTTATTGGTCAATGGCGATAAAAACTGACTGATGAGATAGCCATGTGCACCATGTAATTGCACGCCTTCAAAGCCCGCTTTCTCACAAATGGCAGCTGAAGTTGCAAAACGTTGGATAATATCAAGGATTTCATCTTCAAGGAGCGCTCGTGGCGTTCCAAAGCTCATTGCTAAAGCAGGGCTAAACGGTACTGCTGAAGGTGCAACCGTTTCCTTATTTAAACCCTTAGGACATTGACGGCCCGGATGTGACAACTGCACCAATTGCACCATGCCATGTTTTTTACCAATCGCAGCCCATTGCTTTAATTGCTCTAAATCTCGCTCATTTTCAATCACCACCACGCCCGGCTCATTTTTAGCTCGGAAGTCCACCATCACATTGCCTGTAATGGCACAGCCTAGGCCTCCTTTTGCCCAAGCCTCATACAAGCCTAAGTGCAAATGATTCGGCTGGCCAGCATGATTGGCCAGTGCTTCACTCATCGCCCCTTTAATCATCTTATTTTTAAAATGGACCTGCCCAATGTCGATTGCGCTTGCAAGCTGGCTCATGAAAATTCATCCTTTAATATTTTTTAGTGTTTTTACTCTATGTGTTTTTTGGCGACAGTCAAGAGAATTTGACAATTCATTTTGTCAAATTCTCTAAACTTTTATTTAGCAAAATAATTTTACTGATACTGACTGGCTTGAATCAATTGACGCGTATAATCAGACTGCGGCTGTTCAAAAAGCTGTTCAGTGGCTTGCAATTCCACTACTTTGGCATGTCGCAAAACCAAAACTTGTTGGCAGAGTGCACGTACCACTTGTAAGTCATGACTAATAAACAAATAGCTCATACCCTGCTCGTGTTGTAGACGGCGTAATAACGCCACAATTGAACGCTGCGTACTACGGTCTAAAGCCGAAGTCGGTTCATCTAAAATCAATAGTTTAGGTTGAAGTACCAAGGCTCGTGCCAAAGCCACACGCTGCCTTTGCCCACCGGATAGCTCATGTGGATAATAGCTTTTAAATGCGACTGGCAACTCCACCTGAGTTAAGACATTCTCAACATGCTGTGTCCTCTCAAACAAAGACAAAGGCTTTAAAGTCAAACCTTCTGCAATGATTTGTTCAACACTCATGCGTGGGTTCAAACTTGCGAACGGGTCTTGAAATACGATTTGAAAATCACCACGAAGCGGACGTAATGCCTTTTGCGAGAGTTGGTTTAAATCATGTTTTCCAAACTGGATCTGCCCACGACTTTCAATCAGCCTTGCTATAGCCAGTGCCAAAGAACTTTTGCCTGCACCACTTTCCCCCACCACTCCCAAAGAATGCCCTTGAGCCAAGCTCAAGTCCAAAGCATCAACCGCAGCAAGATACTGTGTCGTGCGATTAAACCAGCCTTTTTTAATCGGAAATTTGACCTCAAGTTGTTTTAAACTCAGTAAAGGCACAGCATCTTGTACGCTAATGGCTTGACCAAAAGAATGATTGAGTAGATTTTGAGTATAAGTAGACTGCGACTGTTCAAAAATCTGCGCAACCGCCCCTTGCTCTACGACCTTACCTTGATGGATGACTACGACATCATCAGCATAATGTTTCACCAAATTGAGGTCGTGGCTGATCAAAATCATGGCCATGTTATGGCGCTGTTGTAAAGACTTCAGCAAGTCTAAAATTTGAACTTGCAGCATGACATCTAGTGCCGTGGTAGGCTCATCAGCAATCAAAATATCAGGCTCTTGCACCAGTGCCATAGCAATCATGACCCGCTGACGCTGGCCGCCAGACAGCTCATAAGGAAAACGCCGCAACACACTTTCTGGATTTGGAATACCCACATCGTCTAGCAAGGCAATTACTCGTTGTCGCGCTTGCTTTTTAGACCAACCCTGTAACCATAAAGTCTCGGCAATGATCTTTTCCACCCGATGCAAAGAATTTAAAGCGGTCATTGGCTCTTGAAAAACCATCGAGATTTTTTGCCCACGAATCGACCTAAGTTGCGCATCGCTCAGCTTTAAGAGATTTTTTCCGTCTAACAGCACTGAGCCTTGCACTTGTAAAACTTTCGGCAATAAACCCATCAAGGCTAAAGCACTGACCGATTTTCCTGAACCACTCTCTCCAACCAGCGCCAAAGTCTGCCCAGCACGCAGTTCAAAACTGAGCTGATCGACTAATACCCGTTCTGAACTGTGAATGCTCAGGGCATTCACTTCAAGTATCGGAGCTGTTCTATTGGCATCTAGGGTCAAATGCATCGCGCAAAGCCTCCCCGATATACATCAGCAACGCAAGCACAAGGGCCAAGCTGAAAAAGCCAGACAGTGCTAACCATGGTGCATTTAAATTATTCTTGCCTTGTAACAAAAGCTCGCCCAATGATGCCGCATCAGGCGGTAAGCCATAACCCAAGAAATCCAGTGCTGTTAGTGCTGTAATATTGGCTGTTAAGATAAAAGGCAGTTGTGACAGGCTAGAGCTGATTGCATTGGGTAAAATATGCCGAAAAATAATAGCTCGGTTGGTGACACCTAAACTTCGCGCGGCACGGACATAATCCAACTGGCGCGCCCTCAAAAACTCAGCTCGTACCAGTGGAACTAAAATTGTCCAACTGAATAACAGCATGATTAAAAACAGCCAGTAAATATTTGGGCTAAACATACTGACTAAAATCATCACCATGAACAGCATGGGTAACCCGCCCCACACTTCTAAAATGCGCTGCCCGATTAAATCGATCCAACCACCGTAATAACCTTGTATGGCCCCAATCACAATGCCCAGTACAGCTGAACTAAAAGTCAAAATAAAACCGAACAGCAATGAGACACGTAAGCCATATAATACTCGTGCCAAAACATCACGACCTTGATCATCTGTCCCGAGCCAATTTTGCATCGTGGGTGGTGACGGTACAGGGACTGTCAAATCTACATTGGGGGTTTGATATGAATATTGAATTAACGGCCAAATGGCCCAACCTTTTACCTGAATCAGCTGTTGTACCACTGGGTCTTTATATTCAGTTTCAGTTTCGAAAACACCGCCAAAAGTCGTTTCAGGATAGTGTTTCAATACAGGGAAATACAAAGCATGATCATACTTAAGCAACAGCGGTTTATCATTCGCGATCAGTTCTGCAGCTAAAGACAGGACAAAAACACAAAGAAATAAAATACAACAACTGAGACCAAGCTTATTTTGCTTAAATCGCTTAAAACCTGTCTGTAAAATAGGTGACATCAGCCTCTCCCTTGCGAATCAAAATGAATTCGCGGATCAATCAGCTGATACAACACATCGCCAATCAGACGCAGCAGCAAGCCCATCAAAGTAAAAATGAATAAGGTGCCAAAAATCACAGGATAGTCACGCTGCACAATGGCTTCAAATCCTAATAAACCTAAACCATCCAGATTAAATATGATCTCAATAAATAAATTGCCCACAAAGAAGTAAGCGATTAAAGCTTCTGGTAAACCTGCCACCACAATCAGTATCGCATTGCGAAACACATGGCCATATAACACTTGCGACTCAGTCAAGCCTTTAGAACGTGCCGTCAGCACATAAGGCTTGCCTAGCTCTTCCATAAACGAATACTTGGTGAGATAAGTCACTGTGGCAAAGCCACCAATCACCATCGCCAAAAGCGGTAAAGCCATGTGCCAGAAATAATCTTTAATTTTGCCCCATAGCGACAAGTCTGCAAAATTTTCCGAGACCAAACCTTGTAAGGGGAACCATTGGAAATAAGAACCGCCTGCAAAAAAGACAATCAGGAGAATTGCAAAAATAAACGCAGGAACTGCATAAGCCACTGCCAACAGGAGTGATGTAGACTGATCAAACACCGTGCCGTGCAATCGGGCTTTTTTGATGCCCAAAGGAATGGAAATCAGATAAATCAGTAAAGCACTCCACAGCCCCAAGGACAGCGATACAGGTAATTTATCCTTAATCAATGCTGTAACAGGTTGGTCTTTAAAAAAGCTCGTGCCGAAGTCCAGTTGCGCATAATTTTTTACCATTTCAAAAAAGCGTATATGCATGGGCTGATCAAAACCATAGTGTGCTCTGATCTTTGCGAGCATTTCATCACTGAGTCCTTGCGCGCCTTGATAGACATTTGAGCCCGTACCTGCACCGCCCAAATTACCCAAAGTTTGCATAGCTTCCGCTTGTTGAATGGCTTGCTCAACAGGCCCACCGGGTGCAATTTGGATCACAGCAAAATTGATCAGTAAAATCAGAAATAAGGTCGGAACGATCAGCAACAGCCTTTTGAATATATACATACGCATCTCACCCCCCCTATACCAGCTTATGGCTTGGCTGCCTGACCTAAATACTGACTCACCTTTTTTGCCTGTTTGGCATCACTCCACCAATAATCCAAACCGACATGCAACTGTGGACTCCGTGCCGGTTTTTGATACATATTCCAATAGGCATACCATTGATCCGCTTTACCATAGGTCGGAATTTGATAATAACCCGCACGCAGTAATCGATCTAAAATACGCGTTTGCACGACCACTTGCTTACGATCAGGCACTTGAATCAACTGTTGGATCATCTGATCAATCACCGGATTTTGAATACCCGAATAATTATAATTTCCCACCTGATGGGCTGAAGCACTGCCCCACAGTTGCACCTGCTCTTTGCCTGGTGTCAGAGACTGCGGCATCGTTTGTAGGGTCATATCAAAATCTTGAGTCCGCATCCGCTCATAATACTGTGGTGTGTCAACTTGTCGAATGTTCAGCTGTATTCCTAAGCGCTTTAGATGACGAACAAAAGGCGTAATTTCACGCACAGCATCACTCGGCTGAATCAGAAACTCAAACTGAATCGGCTTGTTG
Source organism: Acinetobacter sp. 8I-beige (assembly GCF_902505955.1). Lineage (NCBI taxonomy): Bacteria > Pseudomonadati > Pseudomonadota > Gammaproteobacteria > Moraxellales > Moraxellaceae > Acinetobacter > Acinetobacter sp. 8I-beige. The sequence continues at coordinate 1,767,850 of NZ_LR732790.1, forward strand.
TTCCGATCCAACAATTGACCTTTGGCATTATATCTATAGCCATTTTTTAATAAGATCTGTCGTGCGATAAGCAAATTATTTCGATTGTAGCCCGATCCATCTGAAGCTGAATAACGCCAGTTCTTTAAAACGCCATCTCGCTGCACAGGATGCAATTTCGCCAAATAAGGCTTTAAAATTTTAATTTCAGCAGCCGAAGGCACACCCTTCGCCTCTAGTTCGCTATTAGAAAAATAACTTTGCAAGCGTTGATATTGCCCATAGAACATCGCCTTGTTTTGCCACTCAAAGTCGTAGGCATAAGTCAAAGCTTGGCGAAAATAAATATCTTGAAAAGGCTGACGACGGGTATTAAATACAAAACTTTGCGTTGGAATTGGATTGAAATGCTTAAAGCGATATTTTTTAACGAGACCTTGTTTTACAGCGGGAAAGTTATAGGCTGTCACCCATTGTCGTGCGGACTCTTCCTCATGCAAGGTATATAAACCCGCCTTAAACGCAGTAAAAGCAATATCTTTGCTACGATAATACACATAACCCACGCGGTTAAAATTATAGCGCCCTTGGTTGGCCTTTAAATCTCTGGCCCAATACTTTGGATTACGCTTATAAACAACCCGCTGCCCTGCATTGATTTTCTCTAAGAGATAAGGGCCTGATCCTAAAATCGGTTTGATCGAAGTTTTACTAAAATCTTTGCCTTGCCAGTCTTTTTTGGAATAAATTGGCATTCTGGCTACAATCAAAGGCATTTCCACATTATTTCGGGTTTTAAAATGCATTTTGACGCTGTATTTGGACAACACTTCTGTCTTGGCTAAATCCGACAAATACATCTGTAAGCCAAAATTGGATTTGCTTTGAAAGATATCAAAACTGAACTTTACATCGGCTGCGGTAACAGGACTGCCATCACTAAACCGTGCTTTTGGGTTTAAATGAAAAATGATAGCGTTAAAGTTTTCCGGGTCGTAGCTGACCTTTTCTGCCAGCAATGGATACATTACCGCAGGCTCATCCAAAGAACTACTCATGAGTGAGTCAAATAAATAATTGGTTCCCTCAACCGCAGTACCGCGACCATTCATGCTGTTTAAGTTATCAAAACTCCCAATGACTGCACGTGTTAATTCGCCACCCTTTGGCGCCTGCACATTGGCATAAGGCAAATGATCCAACTGGCTGTATTTCGGCGTAGCATAAGGTGCAATAAAAGGCATGGTCTGCAGTGCAGACCATGCCTTTAAAGGAATCGTTACAAGGCTGAACAGCAAGAGTGTTGTTCTAACCTTCATCGGGGATTTCTCTGAAATTGCATTTCAACTCAATATTAGTTCGGCACCTTAATTACATCCCCAATGCGCAACTGTGTATTCGGTTTAATGTCATTGAGCTCAGCCAATTGCGAAGTGTCCATACCATAACGACTTGCCAGTCCAATTAAGGTATCACCACGTTTCACCGTGTACTGCGAAATCAGTTTTGGGATTTGAATGGTCTGCCCAACTTGTAAGCCCGCACGCGGACTCAAATTATTTAAACTAGCAAGCTCTGACACTGACATCCCCGCACGGCTTGCAATTGAATTTAACGACTCGCCTGACTTCACTTTATAGGCTTCAGTTGCACGGCTAGAAGTTGCTTGTAGTTTTGCTGCCACTGTTTCTGTTTTGATTGGAACTGAATCAACATCACCTTCAATTTTCAAACGCTGACCGACACGAACATTGGCTGTACGGCTTAGGTTGTTTAATTCAGCCAAATAGTTCAGTTGCAAGTGATATTTACGCGCAATGCTATTTAGGGTTTCACCCGATTTCACCACGTGAATATCGGTTGAGTTATTACTTGCAGTGGTTTGTTTTTCGACTGTTTTCGGCATTTCAACAGCAGGCACTTCACCCGTTAATTTGAGTTTTTGACCTGCACGTAAGCCCGCTGTACGACTCATGTTGTTGAGGTCAGCAATATAATCCATACCCAAATTATATTTCGAAGCAATCGCAGTTAACGAGTCCCCCGACTGAACGGTATAAGTATCTGGCACAGTTGAACCCGCAGGGATCTTAATACTTTGACCCACTTGTAAACCGCTATTGGTTGACAGATTATTGAGATCAGCCAACTCCGACAAGCTCATCTTCGACTGTGATGCAATGCTATATAATGTGTCACCACGTTGTACTTTATAACTTTCAACTTTGAACTGTGGCTCAGCTTTGACTGGAAATGCTTTGGCACTACTTGTCGTTAAGCTTTTGACATCATTGAGTGGCACATTAATTTTTTGTCCCACCAACAGGTTGCTGCCCGCATTTAAACCTGATGTTAAATCTGCCAATTCTTGATTTGACAGCGCATAGCGGTCTGCAATCAGTTTCAGATACTCGCCACGTTTCACCGTATACGACTGGGTTGCCACTTTGGCTGGGCTGCTAGTTTTTTCATCGTTGGATTTAGTACGGGATTGAGCTGTTTCTTTTAAAGAAAGCTTTTGCCCCACACGTACACCACTCGTTACGCTTAAACCGTTATAGTCAGCCAACTGTTTTAAGCTTAAACCAAACTCATCCGCGATACCGGTTAAGGTATCATTGGCACGAACGGTATAACTCTCGGGTTTAGTCTCAGCTTTCACGGTAGAACGCACTTCAACTTTTTCAGCTTGTGGTTTTGCATCATATAAATAAATCGATGTACCGACATAAAGCGTGGCATTGGCATCCATTTGGTTCCACTTCGCCACATCACGCCAGTTCACCCCATTTTTGGCAGCAATCAGCGCCAAAGTATCACCCGGTTGTACGGTATAAGTTGAACGTTTACCTTTTGGCGGCACAATCACAATTTCAGAGTCAGTCTTAACAAAGTTTTTGCCTTGATTACGTTTCACTTCATCTGAATCTAAACGGGTATTGTCAGCCACAGACTTTGGATATGCAAAACCTTTAGTCAACTCTTTACCTTGCAGCTCAGCCACAGACTGACTGGTTTGAATTGCGGTGAGCTTAATTTTACCATCTAAAGGATCTACAATTTCTGTCCCTTGAGGGGCTAAAGCCTGAATTTCAGCTACCACTTCAGCTTGCTCTGCTTTGGTCGCAACTGGTTTCAGAACTTCATCGACAGTTTTGCTTTGACCTTCGGCTTGAATTGCCGCGGTTAACTGCTCACGCTCTGCTGCTGAAATTGGTGGTTCAACGGAAACTGGTTTCACTGGAGTCGCTGGCGTAACCGCAACGGGAATACGCGGCGCACTTGGAATATCGCTATTAGCAGCAAAAGCAGCCAGTGCATTAGACCCTTTAGGCGTTGAACCACGGGTAGGCGTCGCAATAGCCGTACTGCTCGACGACGTCACTGTAGACGAAGTGGCAGGCTTTCCTGTTGTGGTTTTTGTTGTTGTCGTCGCTAAAACAGGTGGTGTAGTTTTCGACGGTGTGATCGCTTTGGTGTTTAAGGTCGGCGGTTCAATTTTGCTTGGTTGAATCGTTTGGTTATTTTCAGGCAGTTTGGTATTTGCAGATGCCCACAAGCCGCCTGAACCACCCTGTAATTTTTTCAAACGTACATCCACTGAAGGACTCAAATCCGCAGGAATTAAAATCCGCATTGGACTTGCACCATCAATCCATTCACCGCGGTGTCCCGGATTTAACTGATACAGCTCGGCACGACTTAAACCGGTAATCGACGCGACTTCATTTAGACTCACCGCGCCCACAGTAACTTCTCTAAAGTGCGGACGGTTGGCAATCGGCGGTAAATTGATGTTATAGGCATTTGGATTTTTAATGATCTGCGCAACCGCCAAGAAACGTGGCACATAGTTCATGGTTTCTTCAGGCAGTTTTAATGACCAATAATCTGTCGGCAAACCTGCGGCTTTATTACGGTTAATTGCTTGTTGAATACGGCCCGGACCTGCGTTATAAGCCGCTAGTGCAAGTTCCCACGAACCGAACTGGTTATATAAACTACCCAAGAACTCATACGCGGCACGTGTTGACTCGACCACATCACGGCGACCGTCATATTGGCTACTTTGTTTTAAGCCATAAATACGCCCTGTACTTGGAATAAACTGCCATAAGCCCGCAGCCGCAGCACTACTGGTTGCAGCAGGATCATACGAACTTTCAATCACCGGCAGAAGAGCTAGCTCTGTTGGTAACCCGCGACGCTCGGCTTCTTTAACGGTGTGATACAAATAACGTGAAGCACGTGCACTTAAACGGTCCAAATACGGTTGGCGTGAAATAAACCAACCACGCTGTGCATCAATGCGCAGATTCCAATGATCGCTGTTCATTTTAAAGCCCACGGTCATACGCTTCCAAACGTCACCGTGCTTTAACACCAACAGTCGATCCCCTTCCACCGCACGCATGTCGGTTGCAGAAAGTAAATCTTCTAAAGAATCTAGACTATTTGCGTCTAAGTAGTTTGATCCGACTTGTTTGGATTTAGATGTTTGCGTTGCACTTTGCGTCGAGGAGCAACCAGCCAGTCCAAGTGTCGCGAGAGCTGAACCGAGTACTGTAATTTTAAATAATGTCGGTAACATCGGTTGGCCAAAAATGGCAGCTGACTTATACATAAGAAAATCCAAACAACTCGTATAAAATTTATTTTTTAGATCTGCCATTGTAGTAAAGCACGCCGCAGACACAAGGCGTTAATTTAACTTGAAATCAGTATAAATGTTACAAGAAATTAAAAAAGCTGCATCTTATACACTTCTCTAGTGCATTTGCGTTATACAATGGTGCCCGCTTAGTTTTAATTTTCAGTTTACGGAAGTTGTGTATGTCACAAACAATTACCCTGTATGTCGATGGTGCTTGTCGTGGAAACCCTGGTCTTGGGGGATGGGGCGCCTACATTATTACAGAAACTGAAGAACATAAACTGTGTGGCGGTGAAGACAACACCACCAATAACCGTATGGAACTGACCGCGGCCATTGAAGGCATTCTTTTCTGCCCAACCGACGCGAAGTTGGTAGTCTGGACAGATTCAACCTATGTCAAACGCGGCATTACCGAGTGGATTACAGGTTGGAAAAAGAAGAACTGGAAAGATGTTAAAAATCCAGATTTGTGGAAAAAACTCGATGCAGCCTGCCAAGGTCGTGATATCGACTGGCACTGGGTCAAAGGCCATGCAGGTCATGAAGGTAATGAAATGGCAGATCAATTGGCAAACCTCGGTGCCGATCAAACACAGGCTCAACTTCGTCAGTCTAAAACAGCGACAACAGAACCGTCTGTAGATAAAAAAAAAGTTGAACCAGACTGGTTGTTAAACGACCCTTTTGGTTTGGGTTTCGATGACGAAGAAGTTGATAACAGCGAAGATTTAGCCGAAAGTGAAATACACGTTGCAGAACAAGAGCCAAGTTTAGTCGCTGAACCAGAACTTGGCACAACGGTTGCGTCTACTGAACAAACGCCTGAAGTTGCGGCAAGTGTCGATTTAACACAACTCAAACAACATCCGCAAATTGTGATTACTCCACGTAAGGTTGAGGTCTTTGGACCTCGACAGCTCATCCTCGATACAGAGACTACAGGTTTCTATTATCAAGATGGCGATCGCATTATTGAAGTTGGTGCGATTGAAATGGTCAATCGAAAGCTCACAGGCAGCTCGATTCATATCTACATCAATCCGAAAAAACCTGTGGGCGACTCTGAAAATGTCCACGGGATCTCTGATGACTTTTTAAAAGATAAACCGCTGTATCAAGAGATTGCTGACACTTTATTTGCCTATCTCAAAGGTGCGGAAATCATTGCGCATAATGCAAGCTTCGATATGAACTTCTTAGACATGGAGTTCAAGCGTGCAGGATTTGTTGCGCTTTCTGAAGTTTGTGCGGTGACAGATACCCTCGCGATGGCAAAATCTAAGCATCCGGGACAAAAAAACTCACTTGATGCCTTAGTTCGCCGTTACGAAATTCCACAGCGTGACCGTACCTTCCACGGGGCCTTACTGGATGCTGAAATTCTAGCCGACGTTTACTTGGCTATGACAGGTGGTCAGGTTTCCTTTGATATGGATGCCCTGTCACATAGTGAACAACAAAATGGGCAAAGTCAGCGTCAAACACTGGATATTGAACTGGCGGTAATTCACCCTTCAGCCGAAGAACTTGAAGCACATGAGACTTGGGTCAAACAATACCAAGAAAAACATGGCACACCCTGCCTTTTTTCCAAATAAATTCTAAAGTTTTTGTTAACTTTTGTATTACAAGATTTTTCAGTTAGGCTATAGTGATGAACAAGTTGCTATGCCTTCTTTAGGCCGCATATAAACACGATAAAACACTAGGATAGGTGCAGATCAATGTCTTACCAAACCTCTATTCATTTTGATCCAACGGCGCTGCTGATAATAAAAAATGAAGTGGATAACTCCATTAAGCTGGTTGAATCAGCTGTGAGCACCTTAGCAGAAGATCAGACTTTACCTTTTGGAATTGACGACGCATTAAACCAATTTGAGCAATGTGCTCAAGTGCTTGCATTAATTGATATGTCGAGCTTGGCAAAAATTGCTGAATATTCCGCAGAGCTTATGCGCAAGATCATGAGGAATCCTGCACAGATTAATACGCAAGATTTGATTGCACTCAGCGAAGGTACGACCATGCTGAAGCGCTATATTGAATTCATTTGTTTAAGAGAAGTGAAAATTCCACAGTTTTTACTCGACACCTTAAACCGTCTTGAAATTGCACTAGCAAAATCTCTAACGCAAGAAGGTCAACACATCGAGTCCTTACTGGACTGTATTACCCCAGATTTCAGCCTCCCTCAAGCACCAAGCCTTGAAAAATCACAATATGTTCACCGCTTGTACAAGCTGTCTTTAAGCCAAATGCTGAAACAAGAAGAAAGCGAACTTGATTTACAAGCAATGAAATTGGTGGGCACTTATTTAGCGGGTCTAGCAGAACAAACGCCGAGTAAACAATATTGGAACTTGGTCTATGTTGCACTCAATCAAATTGAACAATTGCTCATTAATGAACCACGTTTACGCACTCTGATTAGCATCGAACGTAACATTGCACAGTTCTTTACTGCGCCTGAACGTTTCAAAGCTAGCCTCACAGATCTTGCCAACATTCTCAGCCTATGTATCAGCCAAGAAGACGAAGTTTCTCAACACATCCGTGGCAAACTCAATATTGGCGACGACCTACTCACAGATACGCAGCTGCAAGTTTTCAGTCGTCATCTGTATGGCCCAGATTTCGACACGATGCATACCATTAGTGATTTGGTAACCACCGAAATGTCGCAAATCCGCAATGATATTGAGTACAACTATCAAAACATGACGCCTGAGAAGACCTTAGAGCTCCAAGCAAAACTGGTCGATTTGGCGAACATCTTCAAAGTATTGAACTTAAATGAGGCGCATAATGACTTAAACCGTCAAGCAGCATCACTTAGTCAAGCAGATATGCTGAAAGATGAAGGTTTTGCGCAGCAGTTGATGAACGTGATCTTGTCGGCAATGAACTCCATTGGCGTGCTAGAACGTCACCATACTTCAAGCCGCCTACAGCTTCGTGTGAACAACATGAATATTTCACTAGACCGTTTAGATGAAGCCCATGCTGCTTTATTGACTGAGGCTAAAACTTCTATTGACTTAAGTAGTCAAGCGTTGGCGCAATATCAGCAAGAACAAGATTTAGCTGCACTTGAGAACACCCCTGTGCAACTACGTGAAGTTGCGGGCGCAATGCTGTTCTTAGGCGCTGAAAATGGTCAAACTGCTCTGAATATTTCAGCAGATTTTGTGCAACAACAAATCACGGCTGAAACTGCGCTCACTGCTGCTCAGGTGAATCATGTACTTGATGCTCTCGCAAGTGCAGATATGCTGATTGATAACTTAAAAAACAAACAGCCTGTATTACACAGTATGTTTGATGTAGCATTGGACAGTAGTCAAAAACTAAAGACTGTTGCCTAATGTCAGAACTTTCACTTGCTTATATTTTCCACCAACAGCAATTGTTGGTGGACCATAACTTTCAATTGCCTCGTGTAGAAAAGCTAGCAAGTGATTTAAGTTTTCACTCGGGTGATCAAGTGATTGCCCGAGACCTGCTAGACAATGAACCAATCCCTGATGGCTTAGAACTCATCCCAATTCGCCAGTTGCTTCCACTCTGGAGCACCAAACAATTCGAACAGGCCAGCCGAGCTATTCAACTGCTAGAATGGCGTCGCAATCATAAATTTTGTAGTCATTGCGGCCACGCCACAGAAGCACATGCCAGCGAATATGCCATGATCTGCCCTGCCTGCGGTTATCATCAGTATCCACGAGTACAACCCTGTGTTATCACCGTCATTACACGAGGTGAAGATGAAATTCTCTTGGCAAAAAATGCGCGTAATACCCGTAGCAATATGTATGGTTTGATTGCAGGCTTTGTTGAAGTCGGTGAAACTTTAGAAGAAGCGGTACGCCGCGAAACCTTGGAAGAAGTCGGCATTCAAGTCAAAAATGTTCAATACTTGGCGAGTCAGCCTTGGCCTTTTCCAAGTAACTTAATGATTGCATTTAAAGCAGAATACGCATCGGGTGAGCTTTGCTTACAAGAAGAAGAAATCAGCGATGCTCAATTCTTTAAGTTTGATCAATTGCCTGAAATTCCGTTCAAAGGCAGCATTGCACATGCAATGATCATGCATGCGACAGAAGGCACAACGCTCGCAGATGATACACGTGAGTGGCTCTAAGCTCACTCACCATCTCTACAACAAATACACTTTAAAACCTAATTAGTGCTTAAGCGCATCCTCGAGCGCCTGCATAATTTTTTGCTTGGTCGTGAAGTAACGACTAAACAAACTCGATACCGAACCAATCATTGAAATATGACCGATACGCGGCACTGTCCAAAGTTGACTGTAGTTGCCTTTTTCTTTCAACCTACGATCCAAATCAACGGCATTACTCAACCCGACGACATCATCATTCTCCGCAACCAATAGATAATGTTTAACCGTATTCGACTCAACGAAATAATATGGCATCACTTCTTGATAAGGTCTGTTCTGATCAAAAGCATCCGCACAGATCGGATCACCTTTATAGTCAAAATGATAAGGGCCTGCCAAACCAATAATGGCGGTAATTTGACTGCGGCATTGTATTTCATATGGCTTCGGATGATAGAGCGCAGACATCACATTAAACGCGCCCGCAGAATGCCCCATCAACACCACTTTTTCAGTCGAAATTTGATATTTAAGTTGATGTACATTGAGATAATTTAAAGCCAAGCTGAGATCATCAATAGAGGCAGGAAAAATATGCTCAGGCGCCAAGTGATAGTTAATCACCGCCACATCAAAGCCCTCTTTGGCAAAGGCTTCTCCAATAAAACGATAATCTTTTTTATCGCCATGCATCCATGCACCGCCATGCACAAATACAATCAGAGGACGGTGTTCACGCGGTGTTTGTGTACGAAACAAATCTAAACGATGTCGCGCACGTAACCCATAGGCCACATTTTCTTGGACCGAATAACCCTTACGCGGTGTTAAACGGTTTAAGGCATAACTACCGACATCATAAATACGAAAGTCACGATAGAGTAATCTTGCATACTCTACCGAACGATTCAGTCTTTGAACAAAAGGCTGAATCTTATTGAACATTATTTGGCTCAACTTGGTCTGGGTCTATCGCAACAGGCGTTTGCTCTGTCGGTGTTGAATTAATCATTGGTGATGCAAATGCACTGGTCGTTTGCGTCTGTTGCTCTATATTATCCACCAGTGTGATAATTTTAGTCACATTCCCCACTTGCTGTAACACTTGGTTTAAATCGGTAATTTCAGCACCATTTAAACGTCCCATCACATATAACACGCCATCTTCGGTGTGAATACGCACTTTCGCATCTGAAACAACAGCAGCTTTCATGATCAAGCCACGTGTATTTGCTGTAACTGAGGTGTCTTGCATGATGGTGCTATAACTAATTTGGTTTCCAACTGTAATGTAGTTATGCACGGTTTTGACATCCGACATCGCACGTACATTGTCTTCAGCCAACTGACGTAAGTGTTGATCAGGTACTTGTCCTGTTAATAAGACATTGCCATGAAAACTTTCGATATTGACACGTGACTGTTTAAAACGACTGTCCAATTTATATAAGTTAATTTTTGCAGTACGCTCAATTGAAGAGTCAATAAAGACCTGCCCTAATGAACGTACACCGCTTTCTGTTCCTACAGCGGCTGTTCCTGTCCCACCCGAAATGAAACTTGCACATCCAGATAAACTTGCGACGCATAATACGGTCATTGCAATACGATTGAACACTCAGCAAGACTCCTCAACTTTTCAAACTATTTTAATTCAGCATTTCAGCTTTGATTTTGTTCAAAGATTAATAAAGTCTTGATCAAAAGTAAAAGCATTTTCTATCCATTGCTGATCATAAGTGAATTTTGAAAAATCTTGCTGTATGGTTTTTGCAATTTCTTTAAAAAAATCAAAACAAATCACATCAAAGCGGCAATAATATTGCTGGAAATATGGATGATCTTGTAAAAATAACATGGCCGTTTTTGCTATTTTGCGTTGTTTTGAATAGGAAATTGTTTCAATAGCCTGCGCAAAATGCGTTTTTGAGCGTGCTTTGACCTCAACAAAAACCAATTCCTGCCCTTTTTGTACAATCAGATCAATTTCGCCAAAGCGCGAGTGATAATTGGACCGTACATGAACATACCCCTGTTCTTCTAGCACAGTCAAAGCTTGTTGCTCTGCCCATTGTCCCAGTTTCATCTCTTTATCTTCCCTACTTCATTTTTTATTTTTTTAATGAGCGCATTTCGAAAAACTCAATATCGATCAAAAATATGACTTCTTGATGTTTAAAACCACTGCTGCGAATCTCTCAAGCCAATCATTTCGCTTCATTCCGTGTTTTAAAGCCTTCTTGACGTTTAGATTTCAGCCGAATGTCTCACTGACTCCTGCAAATGCATCGCCGACAACATTCTAGCTCACGCCACGACGGACAATTCAGGTAGAATGCTTATCGCGGTATCGGTTGAATGCATCAAAGCACTCAAGCCAACCTATCATTTTATTATTTTGCAGCGCGGAGAAAACCCATGAGTGCCCAGTTATTTGTAGTCGCAACCCCTATTGGGCACTTAGATGACATGACTTACCGCGCAATTGATGTACTAAAATCAGTCAAAATCATTGCTGCTGAGGATACACGAACTTCAGCACAATTACTGAAACACTTTAATATTCAAACACCGCTCACCGCATGCCACGATCATAACGAAAGCAACAAAATTGACATCCTTATTCAGCGTTTGTTGAAAGGTGAAGATATGGCACTTATCAGTGATGCAGGAACGCCTCTTATCAGTGATCCGGGGTTTAAATTGGTTCGTGCGGCACAAGAGCATAATATCCGCGTAATCCCTGTTCCTGGCGCTTGTGCTGCCATTGCCGCTTTAAGCTCAGTGGGCTTACCGAGTGACCGTTTCAGCTTTGAAGGTTTTTTGTCTTCTAAACAAACCCAACGAATGGCGAGTTTGGAAAAACTCAAAGACGAAACGCAAACCCTGATTTTTTATGAGGCACCACATCGTATTTTAGACAGTGTCAGTGACATGGCTAAAGTCTTTGGTGCTGACCGCCCTGTCGGTTTTGCCCGTGAAATTACCAAAACCTTTGAAACCATCAAGAAGATGACATTAGGTGAGTTGGTTGAGTTTATTGCAAACGATCATCATCAACAAAAAGGTGAGATTGTATTGGTTGTTGGTGGCGCGACCACTGAAAAAGATATGGCACAAGAAAAACTCGACCAGCTTTTAACGCGTCTCTTACAAGATTTGTCAGTGAAAGCTGCATCACAGTTAGCGGCTGATTTGACCGGCATCAAAAAGAAAATTGCTTACCAACGTGCTTTAGAATTAACACAAGATCAGGCTGAATAAGCTTCGATAGCTTCAGCTTGAAATAAAAGTATTGCTTTTTTTGAAGGAAAAAATAAAGAGCAACAGACGCAAGTGCTTTGGCCTTTCTCTGCTGCTCTCCATGTTAAGCGGTTCCATGCGAACCGCTTAACTCAAATTATGTAGTTATGTCATTTAAAATTTATAAGCATGTGTATGGGTTGACTGATCGTCAGTTACAATCTCTATCGAATTAGCTCGCGTCTTGGTAAATACGACCGCCGGGTAGTTGGCAAAAGTATTGTTTCAATGCATCCAAACAACGATGGATCTTCATCGGCTGTTGTTCATGCTTTGAAATGATGGCATATAGCGTAAAGTTAGGGAGCTTCCACTCTGGAAGAACTTCCACTAAAGAACCGTTAACCAATTCTTTTTGCACATCCAAATATAAAATACGTGCAACACCATGCCCATGTTGGCATAAAGTCTTTGTCACTAAAATATTATTACTGGCTATTCTTGATTTCATCTCAAGTTTAACCGCGTCACCTGTCACCACATTTTTAAAATCAAAATCATGATTATTTTTCATAATCGTGATCGGAATAAGATCATGATTTTTCAAATCTTCAGGTCGTGAAATTGGTGCAGACTGATTCAAATAGCTCGGTGAAGCAACCAAAATCTGTTCCACGCGCGCCAATGGCACGACATGTACGCTTTGATCGTCAACCGTTGGACTCATTCTTAAGGCAATATCAATTCGCCCATTCATCAAATCCACATAATGATTATCTGCTTCAATATGAATAGATAATCCGCGATGTGCAGACATCCAATGCGACAAAGCAGGAATCACATGATTGGCACCTAACTCTGGCGTAGTGGCTATTCGCAGCTCACCCACGAGATCATCGCGCAATTCATTGATACGTATTTTGCCACGTTCAGCAGCGGCGAGCATTTCTTGACAGCTGTGGAAAAAAGCCTGGCCTGCTTCAGTTAAATTCAACTTTCTTGTTGAGCGATGTAAAAGAACAACTTCCATCTCTTGCTCTAAAGAACGAATTTGCTGACTCACAGCACTTGTAGTGATGCCTAACTCACGCGCGGCACCACTAAATGAACTCTTTTCAACAACACAAGCAAAAACACCCATTGCCCGTAGTTGATCTAACATAAAATTCTCTCTGGATTCATGAGAAGTTTTCATCTATTTGATAAAAACAACTCATTGTATTATACGGTGAATTTTTTGCGTTGCATCCAGATTTTTTAATTTAATGGTAAAACTATAGTCGGATTGATTGGCTTGCCATCTAAGCGTACTTGGAACTCTAACATGGTGCGCGTTGCACCTGTGGAGCCCATTTCTGCAATTTTCTGCCCTGCCGTCACATTTTGACCGCTCTTCACATTCATTGCACTGTTGTGTGCATATGCTGTGATATAACCATCAATATGCTTAACCAAAATTAAGTTTCCATATTCTTTCAATCCGTCTGCTGCATACACCACTTGGCCATCTGCTGCTGCATAAATTGGATCACCTTGGTTACCAGCATAGCGAATACCTTTCACATTATTTGCTAAATTATAACCTTGCAAAACAGCGCCATTACTTGGTTTTACCCAGCGTAAAGTTGAACTTTTAGAGCTCGCAACAGGTGCGGTCGGTACTTTAGCAGGAGTTGTTGTGGTTGTGGTGGTCGTATTTTGACTCGGGAGACCAACATTTTGACGTTGAATTGGAGCGGTTTGTGTAATAGGTTGCGTCGTGGTTGTACGTGGGCTACCCGAACCTTTTAAACGTAATGACTGCCCCACATAAATACGATACGGCGCAGCAATATCATTCATGTCTGCAACAGAGATATAACTCAGCCCATAACGAGTTGCAATACCACTCAGCGTATCGCCTGAACGAACTGTATAATAGTCTGGTGCTTTCGCAAAACGTGTTGCATTGTTAACCTGTGGTTTAGAAGCACAACCACTCAAAATAACAGTTGAAACTACAGCAGTGGATAACACGACAGTTTTCAGCAGTGCTGTAGGAATTGCAATGAAACGAATTTGAGACAACACAGACATTTATCTTACTCTCTAAAAATATAAAAAATAATCAGTTTAATTTGCGCTAAGATTAGCAAAAAAGTATGTGAAAATAGTATCTCTGCGCGTATTTTCACAAAGTTATAACAAACAGCTGAATACATTCCTTGTATTGCTCAGCTGTAGCGCCTTTTAAGCACTTATTTGCCCTTGTAATGCATGCAAAACTTCATAGTTGGTTGCATCCATCTGAATAGGCGTAATACTCACAAAACCATTCGCCACGGCGAAAAAGTCTGACTCTACCTCATCATAGCCTCTTTTCGGTTCTGCCACAGCTTCACCTGCAAGCCCAATCCAGTACACTTGACGACCACGTGGGTCAACATGACTGCTAATCGGCTTAGACTGCAGACGACGTCCTTGATAGGTAATTTTAGCGCCCTGTAACTCAGTTACATCAGGAATATTAATATTTAAAATATGGCGTGGTGGCAATGCAGGCAAACCTTGTTTCACAAAGTCATGCACCCACTGTGCGGCATGATGATAATCTTCTGGGCTGTTGTACGAACGCACTTCAGGGCCCGCAAGTGATACCGCAATGGCTGGCTGTTTCATTAGACGCCCTTCAAATGCTGCTCCAACTGTACCTGAGTAGAGTACATCATCACCCAAGTTTGCCCCGCTATTGATGCCACTAACAACCAGATCAAACTCAAAGTCAAATAAGCCATTCATGGACAAATAGACACAGTCGGCGGGTGTTCCATTGACTGCCCACATGTCGGGTGCAATTTCGATTGGGCGTAAGGGTCGATCTAAAGTCAAAGCACTGGAAAAACCACTGCGTTCACTTTCGGGTGCTACAATCACCACGCGACCTAATGGACGTAAGGCATGTGCGAGCGCTTGAATACCTGGTGCAAAAACACCATCGTCATTAGCTATTAAAATATTCACTGATGGATCTTCTTAAATCTATATGAGTCGGTAAAAGCCTTATACATCTATTTTGCACTCGTCTTCGTCTTTTTAATCTGCAATTCATACAGGTAGATTTGGGGGTAGCTTTAAAAAAAACTAAATCTTTAAAGCGAAAAGAAAAGCTATAGAGTCCTCGATGCAGAACGACTATACATTGAGATCAGGCAATCTGAAAAGATGAAATCATTGATCTGGGTGAGTACTTCACTCTTGCATGAGCAGAGTACAAAAAAGAGAGAGCCTAAAAATAAAAGAAGCTAAGTATACGTTCAAAGTGTTTACTGGAGAGTACGCCTTCAAAAAGATAAAATATAGATCTCTTGATTCTGTAAAAGCACTCTTCTCTTACATAGAAAAATAACTATAAAGCAAAGAGTTAAAAAATCTAAGAAAGCGAGTTTAGCTATCACTCACTATTACAGAACATGCTTTTAAGTGTTTGGATATTGAGCCAAGTTATTCGCGTTTTTTACTCATTTCGGATAACAAATCCAGTTGTATTTCTTGTATTTGGGCTAACCTATTCCACTGATGCATCAACAGATGATCTAGTTTTTCATTTAAGTGTTGAATTTCTAACTCTGCCTTTAAATTAATTTTATAATCGTTTTGTGAACGCAATCTGTCTTTGGCTTCCTGTCTATTTTGGCTCATCATAATCACGGGAGCTTGAACCGCAGCAATACAGGATAAAATTAAATTTAATAAAATAAAGGGATAAGGATCGGCAGGATGCGTAACCATGACCACTGTATTAACAATAATCCAAATAGCTAGGAAAGTCGCAAAGCACATGAGAAAAGCCCAACTACCGCCAAAGGTCGCAATTTTATCTGCCAGCCTTTCCCCTAAAGTCCAATTTTGATCCAACTGATTTTCAACATTTTTGGTGATCACTTCATGTTGTTGCAAACTTTTAATCACCTCATATTCAAGATCAGTCACTTCCCCCTTTTCAGACTTTAACAGTGAATGAACATACTGAATTCGATATTTGGTTAAGTCTGCTTGGCATATATAACTTTGAGGCAACCATTCTGGAAAATCATGTGAAATTTCTTCGGTAATAGATTTTCGTATTGCCCCCATAGGAATGAGATTTTTAATGAGGAATTTCTGCCCACAGACTAAACATTCATGACTTTGATTTTTTTCGCTCATGCTCGTTCTCTTTTATAATCATTATTGGTTTTGGGGAGATAAACATCATCGAACAAATTTTAAACCAATGTCAAATTTTCAGCACCTCTAAGATTAGCTCCTCATTAAGTTTTTTCTAGACAGTAGCCATGAATAAAAAAATGCCACAGATATAATCATAATTCTGTGTCTTAAATAAGACTAAACAAGTCCATATCATCAGGCTAAAAATTAAAAAAATCCAGCTTTAGAGCAAGGAGACAATCAATGCCTAACTCCGCAAGGCCTATGCGTTTAGGTCTACTTTTTCATACCATATTGCTCACAGGTATCACCGGTAACGTAGAAGCGAATACACCACCTGTAATGTTGACTTCTCCTAAAGATTTTATATACCCAGATGTAGATCTGGGTCTAAGTGAAAGTCTTTATCCGAATGAGGCCACCACGGCTAAAGAAATCGCGAACATCATTGAAATGACAATCCGAAAACAATATGCCACAGATATCGCGCTACGTGATGCACATCCTAAAGCACATGGTTGCGTACGCGCAGAATTTAAAATAAATGAGACATTGCCTCAAAACATGGCTTATGGTGTTTTTATTCCAGGAAAAACTTATCAAGCGTGGATTCGTTTTTCGAATGGATCGAGTAATGCAAAACAGGCGGATATAAAAAAAGATGCACGCGGCATGGCGATCAAACTTTTAGCCGTGCCAGAGAAAAACCTTTTAGGTGAACCTGCGTCTACGCAAGATTTCATCATGATCAATCACCCTGTATTCTTTGTAAATGACCCTGCTCGCTATCTGTCATTTATGCAAGATATCAATAGCGATCGAGTTCTAAAAAAACTGCATGTCCCTTTTGCATTAGGAGTTAAAGGGACTTGGATTGCCTTAAACACTAGAAATAAAATTTCAAATCCACTGCAAACCAGATACTGGTCTATGGTGCCCTATCAGTTAGGAGTCGGCGATCATCGTCAAGCGGTAAAGTACTCTGCTCGTGCATGTTCAAGCGTTGTTAGCCCGATTCCAGTTACTCCTCAAAAGGACTTTTTAAGAGAGGCGCTTCGAACAACTTTACAAGATCGTGATGCCTGCATGGAGTTTTTAGTACAACCTCGGACATCCAGCTCAATGTCTGTTGAAGACTCGATGACGGAATGGAAAGAAGACCAAGCTCCTTTCTATAAGGTGGCCACAATTCATATTCCTCAGCAAGTTTTTGATACCCCTGAGCAAAATAAGTTTTGTGAAAATCTTTCCTTTACACCATGGCATGCATTAGCTGAACATAAGCCACTGGGTGCGATAAACCGAATGCGCAAAGTCATATATGACCAGATTAGTCGCGTCAGACATGAGATGAATTCGGCTAAACAAACGCTAACAATGTCGGAGATCAATAAGGAGTCCTATGGTTAAACTCGATGGCCTATTAATCTGTGTGTCTAAAGAAGAAGTCCGTATGGTGATGGAACTCCTTCCAAAACATATTGAATTAACTCATCAAGAAGACGGTTGCATTTCTTTTGAGGTCAAGCAATGCCTCGACCCTTTTATCTGGGAGGTGCAGGAAGTGTTTGATAGCATGAAAAGTTTTAAACATCACCAAAGTAGAACGGCCTCGTCCATTTGGGGAGTGAAAACGCAAAACATTAAACGGCAGTACAAAATATCTGAGGGTGAATAAGGTTTAAGTTTCTAGCTATAAAATAACGCTTCCATGACCAGAACTTGAAATAGCCCTCAAATGAAAGCTATCTCTATTCAGATCTTAAAATTTAAAAATGTTCTGCACTAAAAAACATGATGAAGAATAGCGGTTTTTGTATTAATCATCTTGCATTGAGCAAGTGTTAAAGCTGAGAGCTTTTTAGTGAGCGGTCGCTGCTGCTTTGGGTTTAAAAGCCACCAAACAAAAAACGATAAAAGCACATAAAATAAAGGATGCACCAAATCGACTCAGATCCAACCCTCCGTGACTAATGGGCTTATCTAGGAAATCCCCCAGTACGGCACCTAATGGCCGCGTGAGTACAAATGCAGCCCAAAATAAGAAAGTTCTAGAGATTTTGGTCCACATATAAAGCATCGTCAGCAATAAAAGTAAACCGCCAAAGATAAGTGCTGCACTGGTATAGCCCAGCCCTTGCGTATCTGCTGTCCAATCCCCTAGCGCTGTGCCCAATGTTTGGGAAAACATGATGGTCAGCCAATAAAACGCTTCACTTTTGGAAGATTGAATACTCTGTACCGCAATTGACCCACTGCTGTAGTACCACGCCAATAAAGATAAAATAAGTAAGCCGAATAAGATTAAGCTGCCACCTAAATAGCCCAGTCCTAAGGTCCGATCAACATAGTCCGCTATAGTTGTCCCTAGAGTTGTTGTTGCAATAATTGTAGACCAATAAAAAAATGCATTATATTTTTTGGCCTTAATCTGTGCTGCGACGAATATTGCAAAAATAATGGCGAAGATGCCCGTACTTACGATATACCCCAGATTAAGCGACATGGATAAGGCATCCCCCGCTGTTTCACCCAGTGTTGTTGCCGCAATTTTAATGATCCAAAACAACAAAGTGACTTCAGGCACCTTGCTCAGCACCTCATGCAATGTTTTTTCTTCAGTCATGATACGCACCCAAACCTTATTCTTTTGACTATGCTGAATAATAGTGCTCACAACTGAAATCAATCTTAAATTTCAAAGACCTCGCCCATAGAGGCTGTTTATGGCTTTCAACACCACAATATCTATAGACTTATTCATTCGCTTTCTAAATCGACTTAAAAGCAAGCTGAGCTGAGTTAAACAGCTAAGCTCATATTGCCGCTCGCTACCCGTAAAGACAGCTGTAAAATAAGCCATGACAAATGTTCTGTTCGCATCAATTTAATTTGCGATATTTTTGATATCTTCCTGATTGACCCGTCTATAAGTAAAGGGTTTAGCTTAATCGGACAATGAACGAATGATGGCAACTATGCTTACTGTATCTCGCTTAGCGAAAAAACTCGGTTTATCCAGAACGACTATCCTCTATTATGAGAAACAGGGTTTATTAAAACCAAGCTTAATCGCTGAAAATGGATACCGGTGGTACGGTGAAAGTGAAATTGAGCGTCTTAAAAGCATCATCTCCTACCGTTCTTACGGACTATCCATTTCAGATATTCGTTTGCTTTTAGAACCACTTAGCATATCCCAAGGGCAGATCTTGGAAAATCATTTTCGTGCATTGGAACAAGAGATCAATAACTTAAGAGCTCATCAAAAAGCCATCATTGAGTTATTGAAAAAGTCCATTTTATTAAAGGAAAAGTTCGTGAATAAAGCCAAATGGGCAGAGATTATGATCGCAGCAGGTTTATCAAAAGAAGATATGATTAAGTGGCATCAAAAATTTGAAGAGATGGAACCTGATGAGCATCAAAAATTCTTAAAGTCACTCGAAATGACACAAGATGAGATTACGGCTATTCGAAGCTTATAGTGCTTTTTAGCTCTCAATATTTGAACATTTGAAAATCAAACCCAATAGTTCTCATCTAAGGGCTATAGAGTTCACTGCTTACCTATCGTAAGCATTTTTATCCCTAAATATTATTCATGCACCAACAAGCAGCTCATCCTAAAGACCGCCAAAACTGAAGATTAGAAGAGTTAGGATGATCATTGGCGATTAAAAGGTCCAAAACAAAAAACTTTATTAAAAAATGACTGGTCAGAACTTTTCATTGAATTCTAATTGAAAATATATATATTGAGTCTCCGCATCCACCATAAATATGTGATTTTAAAAATGATTAAAAGCTTAACATTACGTAATTTCTTCGGATTAGGCATGGCTATCATGATTTCTCAATCTGCTTTTGCACTAGAGGGATTAAGCACGGAAGAAGCCAACACCATCGTAAAAGAAGATATTGCAGCAGCGCAAGTCATGACCGAATTTTGCCCTGCTTTGGTGGGTCAAGGCCCTAAAATTGAAAGCAATATTCAAACTTTAATTCAAACCTATTTACAAGACTACTCAGATAAGTCGATGACCTATGCAAAATTACAGTCAGACAGCGAATACCAGTCGATTCTGAAAGAAGCTCGTACAGATGCAAAGGGTACAGACAAAGCAGAACAAAAGTCAGTATGTGATGACGTTGTAAACTTTGAAGGTTAATTCAAGTTCTACATCTATATCGCAAAGAAAGGATGAATAATGGGGTTATTCATCCTTTTTTTATTGGACTGAAAAATGTAAAAACGATGAAGCGACTTCAACAGCTTCTATACATTTTTTCGCTTACATTTACTTAAAATTTGTTTAAGCTCATCCTATTATGGCAACAACATATATGCACTTAGGGTTTAGAATGAATTTGAATGTAATGAAAAAAGTGATTTTGGCAGTTTGTGGTTCTTCTTTGATTGCCATCGGTTCGGCTCATGCAGCCAATAAAGACGAAAATATTGAAGTGACTCCACTGCAACAAGTGACGCAGCAAGAGTTGGCTGCAATTTATGTCCTATCAGAAGTTTGTCCAAGTCTCGTTTCAGACCAGAGTCAGTTTGAAAATGGCTACAACACTTTGGCCAAAGAATATCTACCGCAACAGAAAAACCCGACTGAATACCTTAAAAGCCTCAGCAAAGAGAAAAAATTTAAGCCTATTTTAGCCGAAGCTCAAGCCGATGCGAAAAAAGCAGGTAAAGCGAAAAACCAAGAAATTTGTAAAGAATTGAGCACTTACAGCAAATAATACCAATTGGTTACAATATCTTTGAAATAAGCCGATTTCTCCCGTAGAAGTCGGCAGAACTTTGTCCTAAAATGCAAAGCTCTCGTGCTTATACTAAAGAAATCGGAACCCCTTAGAATGATTCAAAAAAGCGCCCTTGCTGCGGCATTACTCGTACCAAGCATTTCATTTGCAGCAACTGTCTTATCCTCACCACCAGAACTAAATAATAAATCATATGTGCTGATGGATTATGAGACTGGGCAAATCCTCGCATCTAAAAATGAAAATGAAAAATTAGCACCAGCGTCAATGACAAAAATGATGACGAGTTTCATTATTGAGCAAAAGTTGTTGGCGGGCGAGCTAACCGAAGATGAAAAAGTTCGGATGAACGAGTCTGCTTGGTGTCGTGGTAGTAGTTCAGAATCATGTATGTATGTGCCATTAAATGGTACTGCGACTGCATTAGAGATGTTACGCGGCATTATCATTCAATCAGGGAATGATGCATCTAAGGCCATGGCTGAGCACATTGCTGGGAACGAAGGTACTTTTGTTCATATGATGAACACTGAAGCAAAACGTATCGGCATGACCAATACAAGCTTCATGAACTCAACAGGTATGCCTGCTGAAGGTCACTACTCGACTGCTAAAGACATGGCAACGCTTGCACAGCACATCATTCACGACAGTTCAAAATATTATCCGATTTATTCTGAAAAAGAATTTACTTTTAACGGTATCAAACAAGGCAACCGTAATGCCCTGCTTTATACTGACCCAAGTGTCGATGGTTTAAAAACTGGTCATACTGACGAAGCGGGTTATTGCTTAACAACTTCGGCTAAACGTGGCCCAATGCGTTTGATTTCTGTGATTTTTGGTGCGCCAAGCATGCAAGAACGCGCAACGCAAACACGTGAAATTTTAGCGTGGGGTTATGCAAACTTTGAAACTAAAAATGTTCAAGCTGCGAACCAAGTTTTAGCAAAATCAAAAGTGTGGTTTGGTAAAGAAAGTGACGTACAAATTGGTTTAGCTGAAACCTTTAACGTGACTATGCCTAAAGGTCAAGCCAACGCAATCAAAACACAACTCGTGGTTCAACCGAAACTGACTGCACCGTTGAAAAAAGGACAAGTGGTTGGTAAATATGTAGCAAGCCTTGATGGTAAAGTGATTGCTGAAAAACCACTTGTGGCGCTGAAAGATGTTGAAGAAGCAGGTTTCTTTGCACGTATGCTTGACCACATCAAACAATTCTTCTCAAACTTATTCTAAGCAACATTTAGACTTAAGTTAAAGCATCCACACCTCGGTCTGGGTGCTTTTTTATTTTATAATGGACACCTACGCAAAGGCAGAACACCAAAATGGCTAAAAATATTCGCCCTTATTTGAACAGCACTCCACAGCTTGGCAACAACTGCTATATCGATGAAATGTCGGTAGTGATTGGTGATGTCATCTTGGCTGAAAATGTTTCTGTGTGGCCTTTTGCTGTGATTCGTGGTGATGTAAATCATATTCGGATTGGTAAAAACTCGAATGTACAAGACCATGCAATGCTGCATGTTAGTCATAAAAAAGCAGATAAACCAAATGGCTCGCCGTTAATCATTGGTGAAGATGTTACCATTGGTCACCATGTCACCTTACATGGCTGTACCATCGGCAACCGTGTTTTAATTGGTATCAATAGCATTGTTTTGGACGATGTCATCATTCCTGACGACGTTATGATTGGCGCAGGAACACTGGTTCCACCAGGGAAAGTGCTGGAAAGTGGCTACTTATATGTCGGTAGTCCTGCTAAAAAAGTTCGTCCTCTGACAGAAAAAGAATTAGCATTTTTACCATATTCAGCACAAAACTATGTCAAAGTTTCGGGGCATTATTTAGAGTCATAATCATTGGGGCTATTTCCCCTGCATTTGGCAGATACAATAATATTCTTAGAATCTGCTGCAAAGCCTTTGAGCTTTTTTGTTCGCATATCATATTGCCTGACGATGCTGTGAATATAAACACCGAAAACTCATACAAGGAAATCATTTAATTTTTAGCCTCTTAATAGCACTTGATAAACCTTGTGCAATCTGACTAAAATTTCAACAACTATTATTAATTATTAAAACGATGCCATCTATCTATCAATTAAAACCAGCATTTCAAAATCTATTACGACCTTTTGTACAACTGTTATATAAATCTGGAATTACAGCAAATCAAGTCACTTTATTGGCGATGTTGATTTCGACTTGCTTAGGCTATTTCTTATATTGCTATTATCTAACTCATCCTATTTCTGGGCTTTTATTGTTATTTCCACTGTGGATGCTCATTCGTATGGCCTTCAATGCAATTGATGGCATGTTAGCGCGTGAGTTTAGACAGCAGTCCAACTTGGGCGCTTTTTATAATGAATTGTGTGACATTATTTCCGATACTGCACTCTATCTTTGTTTTATTGCCTTTGGTTTTATTAATGCAAAACTATTATTGCTTGTCATTTTTCTTGCCCTGCTCAGCGAATATACAGGTGTAATGGCGCCACTTATTGGCCAAGAACGGCGTTACGATGGCCCAATGGGTAAAAGTGATCGCGCTTTTTGGCTCAGTTTAATTGCTGTTATTATTGTAATATTTCCATACATCAGTACAAATCTACAACTTCTCGGTAGAATTTGTAATGGCATTCTTATTCTCATTGCTCTACTGCTTCTGCTCACCATATTTAACCGAATTAAAAATAGTTTAAAGACAACTTCTTCATAATTTTATTATTCAGAGTAAAAATAGATGTATAACAATAGTCAACACACTTTTACCAGTCATGATGGGACCGAACTGTTTTACCAACACTGGGCAACGGCTACACCATCTACAACAAAAAAAGCCATTATTCTCTTTCACCGTGGCCATGAACACTCGGGGCGTATGGCGCATTTAGTTAACGAACTTAATTTACCAGATTTCGATTTCTTTGCATGGGATGCACGTGGCCATGGTCATTCGCCTGGTGAGCGTGGTGATGCGCCAAGCTTTTCTGCATGTGTCAAAGACATTCAAGTTTTCGTACAACATATTGAACAGCAATATGCCATTTCTGCGGAAAATATTGCCGTAGTCGCTCAAAGTGTTGGTGCTGTTTTAGCTGCAACTTGGGTGCATGATTATGCACCTAGAATTCGTGCGCTCTGCTTAGCCTCTCCTGCTTTTGATATTAAATTATATGTGCCTTTTGCTGAACCAAGCTTAAGGGTGATGGCAAAGTTGCGTGGCAATTTCTTTATACAAAGCTATGTAAAAGCCAATATGCTCACGCATGATAAACAACGTGCTCAAAGCTATGATACCGACCCTAAAATTGCTAAAGCCATTTCAGTCAGAATGTTATTGGGGCTATATGATGCTTCAAAACGTATTGTTGCGGATGCACAAAATATCTTTGTTCCAACACAAGTTTTATGTTCAGGCTCAGATTTTGTGGTCTTCCAAAAACCGCAGCAACAGTTTTATCAAAAACTACCGCATCCCAAAAAAGAATTTCATATATTAGATGGCTTCTTTCACGATACTTTGGGTGAAAAAGACCGTCATATAGCGACTGAAAAAATCCGTCGTTTTATTCAGCAATGTTTTGCTTTGGAATATCAAGCCCCTGATCTTTTAAATGCCGATAAAATTGGTTCAAGTTGTGCCATTGCAGAGGATCTTAGTGCGCCACTCCCAGCGAAATCCATGAAGAATGCATTTTGGGAGTTGACTAAAAAGAATTTGAAAATAGGAAGTCATTTATCTAAAGGCTTAAAAATTGGCGAAGATACAGGGTATGACTCCGGTAGCACTTTAGACTTCGTTTATCGCAATCAAACAGAAAGTGCTAATCCGATTGGTAAAATCATTGACCGACAATATCTCAATGCGATTGGTTGGCGTGGTATTCGTATCCGTAAACAAAACATTGAACATCTGGTACAGAAATACGCTGACATTCTCATCAAAAAGCGTAAACCACTCAGAATTATGGATATTGCTTCAGGACACGGTCGTTATATTTTAGATGCAGTTACACAACTTCCGAAACGCCCAGACTCGATTTTATTGCGCGATTATAGTGATATTAATGTCCAAGCTGGGCAACAAATGATTGCAGAACGAGGCTTAAGTGATGTCGCTGAATTTGTTCAAGCCGATGCATTTGATACACAATCCCTTGCATCTGTTAAACCGAAACCGACGTTGGCTGTGGTTTCTGGCTTATATGAATTGTTTAGTGATAATGACCTGCTGCGACAATCACTGGAAGGTTTAAGCAAAGCCATCCTCAAAGATGGTTATTTAATTTACACAGGTCAAATTTGGCATCCTCAGCAAGAATTTATTGCACGCGCCCTAACCTCACATCGTGAAGGTGATGCATGGGTCATGCGTTTACGTTCTCAGGCTGAAATGGATGCCCTTGTAGAAGCAGCAGGCTTTAAAAAAGTAGATCAATGTATTGATGAGTTTGGAATATTTACCGTGTCCGTTGCCCAAAAGCTTTAAAATCACAGGATGACATGATCAGTCTTTGGATCATGTCATCCATGTAAAACTTAAAAATAATAATCTGTGGACGTTTTATGCAAATACTGAAAAAAGAAACAGGCACTTGGAAATGGGGAATCCTGTGTTTGATTTTCCTTGCACCGTTTTTCTTTCTCACTTATGGATTTGCAAATCACTATGCATCACAACTGCCCAATGTGCCGAGTATTGTCTATGACTGGGAAAAACACATTCCGCTTTGGTCATGGAGCATCGTGCCATATTGGTCCATTGATCTTTTTTACGGTCTATCTTTGCTGTTATGTTGGAATAAATTTGAGCTGAAACAGCATGCACTTCGGCTATTTAGCGCACAGCTGATTTCGATCAGTTACTTTCTTCTTTTTCCACTCAAATTTAGTTTTGAACGACCACCTTTAGATGGCTTTTTTGGCCTATGGTTTGATGTTTTGATGGGTTTTGATAAACCTTTTAACCAAGCACCTTCTCTCCATATCGTTTTATTGGTCATCCTTTGGGACTTCTTCCGCAGACACAGCTCAGGTCAGTGGAGATACTTTGTCGACCTTTGGTCATTTTTAATTGGCATATCGGTACTCACCACATGGCAACATCATTTTATCGATATTCCAACAGGTTTATTGGCAGGTGCATTATGTTTGTGGTTATTTCCACTTACGGCAAAATCACCCTTTAAAAAAGATGGTTTGCAGACTTTAACGCCGAAGCATTTAAAGTTAGGAAGTTATTACCTATGCGCCGCATTACTTTTCCTAATCTTGGCCTATCTGTTCCAACCTTGGGGATTATGGTTACTTTATCCAGCAATCAGTCTATTTGGCGTTGCTTTAAGCTACTATTTAGTTCGCCCTCATTTCTTCCAAAAGCAAGCAGATGGAAGTTTGAGCATTGCCGCTACAATGTTATTTACCCCTTACCTAATCTTTGCGTGGTTGAACAGTCGAATCTGGACAAAGAAACATCCCGAAGACTCCCAAATTTTAAAAATTGAAAACACAACCATTTTTTTAGGGCGCATCCCAACACGTTCTACAATACAAAAATATCAGGCCGTTTTTGATTGTGTTGCAGAGTTGCCAGTGAATTCAAAAAATTCATATTTTCAATACTCAAGTTTAGACTTAATTCCTTTACAGGCCGACCAACTTGAACGTGCAGTTGAAGTGTTCAACCAATTAATGGCAGCAGCTTCAAGCCAGAGCACACAACAGCATGTATTAATTTACTGTGCGCTGGGTTATTCCAGAAGTAGTGCTATTCTCTGCGCTTGGCTTATGCAACAGCAGCATGCAACACAGGTAAATGAGGCCATTCAAATAGTTCAATCCGCTAGACCATGGGTTAGACTGAACGACGTACAAATCAAAAATCTCAATACTTATCAGTTAAAACTCAAAGGATCAGCCCCATGAAAATGCACTTTTATGTGGCGGCAAAACTTTTATCTGCAACGTATGGTTTGTTATTTTCAGGCTATGTCGCGTTTGTCTTAACCATTTTGGCTATACTACTTAAAAGCTGGCAATCTCTTGAGTTTTGGATATTAATTTTTTTATGTTTCGGCTTGATGGCAATACAGCATTACCTAGCACTCAGGTTGAAATTTGATGCTGAACTCATTGAAGTGATTGCACAACAATCTGATAAAGTGGCCATCGAAGACTTAACGCAACAGTTTGATCAATCATTACTGCAATTTAAGCTCATACCAAAATCGAAAGTGGGTCGAGATTGGTCTTTGCGCTTTGCAGGCTGTTTCCGTTTGTTTAAACTGCAAATAACTGTCTTGTTTATACAATATATAGTTCTAGTGATTCTAATTTATAAATTATTGGCACAATAAACCTCTTTCTACTGGCTAAAATTCCATTGAAATTATTGATAAAATTGGTTTATGCAATGAATAAAACTCCGCTTCAAAACGAGAAAAAAACAGCTTTAGAGCAAACTCAAAGTCATTTTGCGACTCATTCTATTGCCCGTTTAATTGCATTTTTTACACGGCGTGGAGCGCGTCTGTTAACAGGTACACGTAGTTTATGGATCGGTTGCCAGCCTGTGCCCAAACAGCGTATTTATTACGCCAACCACAATAGCCATATCGACTTTATACTGCTGTGGTCATCTTTGCCGACAATCATGCGACGGAAAACCAAGCCTGTGGCTGCTTCTGATTATTGGCTGAAAGATGGCTTTCGCCAATTCCTTATTAGAGATACCTTCAATGGTATAACGATTCAACGCAACCGAGATGATCACACTGATCCATTACAACCCGTTAAAGATGCACTTGAACAAGGCTACTCGATTATCTTTTTCCCTGAAGGTACGCGCAATCTAAATGATGATATTGAATTATTACCCTTCAAAAGTGGCTTATATAGTTTGCACAAACAGTTTCCAGACATTGAAATTGTTCCCGTTTGGATTTCAAATTTAAGACGGGTTATGCCCAAAGGCGCATTTATCCCTCTACCTTTGCTTTCTACAGTATGTTTTGGTTGCCCTTTAGAACAACATTTAGACATGGATAAGGCAATCTTTATAGATTATGCACAAAAACAATTATTAAAATTAAAAGAGGTTGAAAATCAATGATGTTAGACAACCTTAATAAAACCTATACCCTATTTGCTATTTTTGCAGGCATTTTAGTTTTTGCTTCAACTGTTGGTTTTATTCTCAAACAAAAAGCAGGCTCTCAATCGTCACCAGTTATTGATAACTTAAATGCACGAATCAATGCATGGTGGGTCATGCTCATCGTGATTGCTGCTGCAATTTTACTCGGAAAAACCGCATTTATTGTATTATTTGGAATTATCTCTTTGTTTGCCCTGCGTGAGTTCATTAGCTTGCTGCCGACCAGACGGGGCGATTATTTTCCATTACTGATTGCATTCTATTTTGTTATTCCCTATCAATATTATTTGATTTATACCGACTGGTATGGCTTGTATTCAATCTTTATTCCGCTCTATGTATTTTTATTAATTCCTATTGCCAGCTTAAAACAAGAAGACACCACCCATTTTCTAGAACGTAGTTCAAAAATTCAATGGGGGCTCATGGTCAGCGTATTCTGTATTTCACATGTTCCAGCATTGTTGAATTTGAAACTTCCAGAATTTAAAGGTGAACCGATTTGGCTAGCCATTTGGTTAATTATGGTGGTTCAAGCCTCTGACGTGTTGCAGTATGTGTGTGGAAAATTATTTGGTAAACACAAAGTTGCACCCGTTTTATCCCCATCAAAAACAGTCGAAGGCCTACTCGGTGGTATTTTCTTAGCCACAGCTTTAGGGACTGCAATGGCTTGGTTAACGCCGTTTAGCTATGTTCAAGCTGCTTGTATTGGATTAGTTGTTTGTATCTTTGGCTTTTTTGGCGGCCTCGTTATGTCTGCGATTAAACGTGATCGTGGTGTTAAGGATTGGGGACAACTCATTCATGGCCATGGCGGAATGCTAGACCGCATTGATTCTATTTGTTTTTCTGCACCTATTTTCTTTCATATACTTAGATATTGGTGGAGTTAATTGGAAAATTGGGTTAGACAAATATTTAAACGATAAATTTCCCCTAGACCAACCCAGTTTCAGTAATCGCTTGGCTTGCGTTCTGCCTCATAATATTTTGTCGATGCTGCTAACGTCTATGTGATATTACCTTACAAGCGTCCTTTTGTAATTTTCTTAACCGCTTCCGAATGCGTCTCAAACCAAAGCAAATCTCCATAGCCACGCACTGCTAAATTTTGTAGAATAGCCCTTTTACCCCATGGTGCTTTTATATGACCGCTTGGACAGCTCACGTCACCGTCGCAACTGTTGTTGAAAAAGACGGAAAATTTCTATTTGTAGAAGAGCATACTGCGGGTGTGACACACACTGTATTTAACCAGCCTGCAGGTCATGTTGAATCAGGTGAAACACTCATCGAAGCTGCCATTCGTGAAACTATGGAAGAAACTGGACATGAAGTGTCTATAGATGCGTTATTGGGCATTTATACCTATACACCACCCATGTTTCCAGACCGCACGTATTATCGTTTCTGCTTTTTAGCGCAGTCACTTCATCACAGTCCAACCGCTGAACTCGATACAGGTATCGTGGGTGCAGTATGGATGACTTTAGATGAGCTGCTCGAAACGGCTCGTGCACGTAGTCCATTGGTGATTAAAGCGGTTCAAGACGCACTCACGGGTCAAAAATATCCTTTATCGCTCGTTTATGAGCACCAAAATTCTCCCCTTATTTCAAGTTTGGATGCCTAGTCCTATGCAACAACGTGTCATCGTCGGTATGTCGGGTGGTGTAGATTCATCTGTTTCTGCTGCTCTTCTTCTTCAACAAGGTTATCAAGTTGAAGGTCTTTTCATGAAAAACTGGGAAGAAGACGATGGCACGGAATACTGCACGGCTATGGAAGACTTAGCCGATGCTCAAGCCGTCTGTGACAAACTAGGGATTAAACTACACACCGCCAACTTTGCTATGGAATATTGGGATCGTGTATTTGAGCATTTCTTAGCGGAATATGCTGCAGGCCGTACTCCAAACCCAGATATTTTATG
This sequence comes from Acinetobacter sp. 8I-beige, assembly GCF_902505955.1. Classification (NCBI taxonomy): domain Bacteria; kingdom Pseudomonadati; phylum Pseudomonadota; class Gammaproteobacteria; order Moraxellales; family Moraxellaceae; genus Acinetobacter; species Acinetobacter sp. 8I-beige. The sequence continues at coordinate 1,797,934 of NZ_LR732790.1, forward strand.
TAATAAAGAAATCAAATTCCGTGCGTTCTTAGATCATGCTATGCAACTGGGCGCAGACTTTATTGCGACTGGTCACTATGCACGTCGCGGCGAAACCATGACCAACTCTAAAGGTGAGGAATATGCACCTTTACTGCGTGGTTTAGATAAAAACAAAGACCAGACCTATTTCTTACACGCTGTACATGGCCGTGAAATTAATAAAACGTTGTTCCCTGTAGGGGAAATTGAAAAGCCTGAAGTACGTAAGATTGCCGAACAATACGACTTAGTCACAGCGAAGAAAAAAGACTCAACGGGCATCTGTTTTATTGGTGAACGTCGTTTTAATGACTTCTTAAAACAATACTTACCTGCACAAGCTGGAAAAATCGTCTTAGATGATGGCAAAGAGGTTGGTGAACATCACGGCTTAATGTACTATACGCTCGGTCAACGCGGTGGTATTGGTATTGGTGGTTTGAAAGGTGTGGCTGAAGGCGCATGGTTCGTTCTACATAAAGATATTGAAAACAACCGTTTGGTGATTGGTCAAGGTCATGAACATCCACTGATGCAAAGTACTGCGCTTTGGAGTGAAACGATTGACTGGGTCGCAGGTGAAATGCAGATTTCTGAAACAGGTTTCCGTTGTACCTCACGGACGCGCTATCGCCAAGATGACCAAGATTGTGTGATCTTTAATGATCCGACTACCCCAGGTGGCGTACGTGTTGAGTTCGATGAACCTCAACGTGCTGTGACTCCGGGTCAGAGTGTCGTATTCTACTCAGGTGAAGTTTGTTTAGGCGGTGGCGTGATTCATCATACCAATGCTCCTAAACCTGATTTTATTTAAAGGATTTTAAGACATGGCTGAGTTACCGTTTCAACAGCCTCAAACTTTGAACGAACGCCAAAACCGAGCTTTGGCGTTGGCGGCTGTTTTTCAGTCCGCGCAACTGACGCATATGACAGCCTTGAGCGGTCAACAAAGTATTGGGGAAAGCGGTAACTTCTATTTAGAGCAGTTGATTAAAGCCAGTTTAAATATCCGACCGAAGGGCAACCAAAGCGGACAAACTTTAGACTTCTTTCATCAGCTGGCGGACATATCCTTAGGACTAAAAACCTTAGAAAGTAGCATTACCCAGCCCTTTAATACCTCACCCAAAACTCGAATTCCAAAACTATCCACTGCTAAACTTCCCATGACCTATGCCATGGCACTCTTACAATTAGAAAAGAAAGTGTATAGCAACCCCAAATTCGTTGAAATTATTGAACAGTCCCAACAAAAAATCTTAAGACAGCTTTCTTTTTTCGATAATAACTATTTACATCCAAGCATTATTGCCAACCTCGCACAAACCTATGTCGACACCGCAGGGCAAATTAACCCACGCATTATGGTGCGGGGCAATGCAGAAGCATTTAAAGATTCATCGCATACCAACCGCATTCGCGCTTCCCTCTTCACTGGCTTACAAATGGCACATTTATGGCGTCAGCTCGGTGGAAGTTCATGGGGCATGGTGTTTAGCAAACGCAAGTTGCTTAAAGATATTCAAGATCTCGCTCGTTTACAGTATCAGGTGATTTAACACATGATCGACGGGCTTTTTAGTTTTACGTTTAATTCCAAAGTTTAAGGAATCGCTATGAACGCTTTAACCGCACTTTCTCCATTAGATGGACGCTACGCTAGCAAATGTGATGCGCTTCGTCCTTTCCTCTCTGAGTTTGGTTTAATCCATGCTCGTGTGACTGTTGAAGTGCGTTGGTTACAAGCGCTTGCAAACCGTCCAGAAATCACTGAAGTGCCTGCTTTCAGTGCTGCGACCAATGCTGCACTTGATGCAATTGTTGCTGACTTTTCTGAAAGCGATGCCAACCGTATTAAAGACATCGAACGTACCACGAACCATGACGTTAAAGCCGTTGAGTACTTCCTGAAAGAAAAAATTGAAGGCATCGAAGAGCTTAAAAATGCGGGTGAATTCATTCACTTTGCATGTACGTCTGAAGACATCAACAACTTGTCTCATGCATTAATGCTGAAAAGTGGTCGTGATGTATTGGTTGCATCTATGCAGCAAATCATTGACTCAATCGTGGCATTGTCTGAAAAGCATGCTGACCAACCTATGTTGTCTCGTACACATGGTCAGACGGCAAGCCCAACCACTTTGGGTAAAGAAATGGCAAACGTAGCATATCGTCTTGCGCGCCAAATCAAACAATTCAAACAAGTTGAGCTTTTAGGCAAAATTAACGGTGCAGTAGGTAACTATAACGCTCACCTTTCTGCTTACCCAGACATCAACTGGCCTGCACACTCACAAGCATTCGTTGAATCTTTAGGTTTAAGCTTTAACCCGTACACCACTCAAATTGAACCGCATGACTATATGGCGGAACTGTTTGATGCTTTACGTCGTTTCAATACGATTTTGATCGACTTTAACCGTGACGTTTGGGGTTATATCTCGCTTGGTTTCTTCAAGCAAAAACTCAAAGATGGTGAAGTGGGTTCTTCAACGATGCCACACAAAGTAAACCCTATTGACTTTGAAAACTCAGAAGGCAACTTAGGCTTAGCCAATGCTGTACTTGCGCACCTTGGCGAAAAACTTCCAATTTCTCGCTGGCAGCGTGACCTAACGGACTCAACTGTACTACGTAACATGGGTGTTGGTTTTGCACAAAGCTTGATTGCTTTTGAAGCTTGTTCAAAAGGCATTGGTAAACTTGAACTCAATGCTGCACGTATTGATGAAGACTTGAACAATGCGCAAGAAGTTCTAGCTGAACCAATTCAAACTGTAATGCGTCGTTACAACGTTGAAAAACCATACGAAAAACTAAAAGCGTTGACACGTGGTCAAGCAATGACGCGTGACATGATGGTTGACTTCGTCAATGGTAATGAACTTGAAGCTGTTCCTGCTGCTGACCGCGCACGTTTAGCGGAAATGACACCTGCAACCTATACAGGTAACGCAGCTGAACAAGCAAAACAAGTTGCTGACTTAATTTCTAAAATCTAATTTTTAGAAATTGAAAAAAAGCGAAGCTTCGGCTTCGCTTTTTTATCTATAATGCAAACAAGAATCTCCTATATGCATAATTGAAAAACCAATAAAAATGATGACAATCCTGAAAAGTACAACACCGAAAGCTCACATTGACTATCAACTGAAAAAGCCGCATTGGATTGCTCTCACTGTACTCGCTGTCGCCATTGCTTTCGCATCGATCCACCCCCTTGAAGTCAGCTCTTATATTTTGCATCAGGTCGGAACCGTATTCATGTTGGTTACGCTGATCATTTGTCTTTATAAAATGGGGCTCAGCTTAATCAGTTTTATGCTATATATTGGGTTTTTGCTGATTCATATACTCGGTGCGCATTATCTATATTCTTATGTGCCCTATAATGAATGGTCGATGCAGTATTTAAACCTCGACCTCAACCAGAGTTTCGGTTGGACGCGGAATATGTATGATCGCTTTGTACATTTAGCATATGGTCTGCTGCTCTACCCGTTTTTCTACCGTCTGTTTCAAGTGTGGCTGCCTCAACTTTCTAAACTCACCCTATTCTTGCTGGTCATTCAATTTGTGATGGCAAGTAGCCTCATTTACGAATGGATTGAATGGTTTATTGCGATGGGCTTATCGCCTGAAGATGCTGAAAACTACAATGGGCAACAAGGTGATATTTGGGACGCACACCAAGACATGCTTTTAGCCACAGTTGGTGCAATCATCACTGGCATAGCCTGTCTATTGAAAAAGTAGTATTTTCTGTCCGCTATTCCTCAAGCACAACAAATCACGACTATTACAGGACTCATTTAAGCATAAGTAACTTGTATATCAGCTTTAAAAACACAATAAAAAAACACCACGTCAGGCGTGGTGTTTTTAACTCTCTTAGTCTTTCGCAGATTCATCTGTTGGCACTTCAGTAATTCGGCCACCGCGAGCAAGGAATGCCGCAACTTCGTCTTCAAGTGCTTGGCGTTGTTTTAATTTTGCAGTCACCGTCAGTGTTTCAGCTTCGGCAACATCACCATCACTTGCAGCATTATCAGAAGAATCTGATGCGCCTTTTTCCGCTGCTTGAGCTTCGTCTTCGTCGACTGCTGAGTCTTCTACATCATCATAATCATTTGAATCAGTCATCTTAATCTCCCCACAAATGACATTTTAGGTTCCCATGAATTACTGGTTTCCAATTATGTTGAAATTTAACAAGCTCTCAGCCTTTCGCATAGTCTTATTCAACGGAAAATCGTATCTTTTTTAATCAAAATCGTAATCTTATTTTACGACTGGCTAAAAAATAACACTTCCGTTCTTAGACAGCATAACGCGTCTCTTTGAGCAACCCTAAACCATTGGCCTGTGCCATAAAAGCATCTTTTAATACAGGCAGTTTTTCAACCTGTTTCAAACCAAAGTTTCGCGCCCATACCACAGGAAAGAATTGTGTGGTTTCCATCCAACCGATGGCAGACATGCTATGCATCATGGCATCATTTTGTCCTTTACGGCGGTGTTCATAGCGTTTCAGTGTTTGCTCATGTGCCCACACGCCACGTGCTAGATCATGTAGTAATACATCACACAGTACAGCCGCATCAAGACAACCAATATTCACACCTTGCCCCGCCAACGGATGAATCACATGAGCCGCATCACCAATTAAAGCCAAGCCCGCTTTAACATATTGCTGTGCAGCACGTGCTTTGAGTGGGAAAGTGGCACGCGGTGTCGCTTCCAACACTTCGCCTAACATGTGATGACTTTCTCGCGTTAACAGCTGGGTAAATTCAGCATCTGAAAGCGCAGCATATTCTTCTGCATAATCATCGGGGAGCGTCCATACGATAGACTGCCAATGCCCTGCTTGCTCTGGCTTTAAACTCGCCATTGGTAAAAATGCCAAAGGCCCCGTTTCTAAAAAAATCTGACGTGCAACGTGTTGATGAGGCTGTGCAGTACGAATGGCGCAGCTTAAACCAGCCTGTTTGTAGTCCAGCACATCGATATCGATAAACGCTTGTTCCCGTACAAAAGAGTTTGCACCATCTGCACCAATCACCAGTTTGGTTTTCAACACCGTGCCATCTGCCAAATGGATATACCATAGCCCAACACCTTCTTCGACGCGGGCAACTTTAACCTGAGTTCGATAATCGTTGAGTACAGTAAGCATCTGCTGTTGAATCGCTAAATTAAGCAAACTTGGCTCAATCATAGAACCGAGTGCTTGTTCGCCTTGTGGTTCCTGCTTGGACGCATGACCAAAGTTAATTTCACCATAGCCATTTTTATTCCACACCTGCATGCCACTATAGGGCATCTGGCGGGCAATTTTATCCCAAACATCAACGGTTTCAAGTAGGTGTATCGTCGCTTGACTGAGTGCCAAGACACGTGGATTTGCAACACTTAAGGTCTTGTGTTCATCTAAAATAGGTGCAGCATCCAATACGGTAGCTTGCACACCGCCTTGTGCCAAAAGCAAGGCGGTCAGCCCACCCACCAAACCACCACCAATAATCACCACATCTAAAACATCAGTTTGAACATGACTCATGCTTTTAGCCCCATGGCATAGTTGGCAACGAGTGGTTTAATGCCTGGAATCGTATCAAACGCGACCAAACCAGTATTACGAATAAATTTTAAGATTGGATTGCTATTGCTAAAGCCTCGTACCACCGAATCACAGAACTTAATTACGCGTTGTTGATCGGTCAAACGTGAAGCCTCATAGGCTTGCAGCATTACGGCATCGCCCAAGTCTGCATTTTGCGCAATTTGCTCCGTCAAATAGCGTACTAAGACGTGCGCATCTCGCATACACAGGTTAAAACCTTGCCCTGCAACGGGGTGAATGGTATGCGCGGCATTGCCCATTAACACCACCCGTCCTACGGCCTGCTTTTCTGCTAATACTTGTGACAATGGAAAACTAAAACGCTTACCTGTTTTTTGGAACTTTCCTGCACGGTCGCCATAGGTTTCTTGCAAAGCATCTAAGAAATGCTGGTCATTTTCATCGCCCAACCATTCACCTTCTGTGCCTTTTTTCACAGGCCAAACCACGGAACGACGGTATTCACCTGGAAGTGGTAATAGTGCCAATGGCCCTAAGCTACTAAAACGCTCAAAACCCACATGGTTGTGCGGTTTTGAGGTTTGTACCGTGGTCACAATAGCGACTTGATCATAGTCATGCTCCGAAGCGCCTATTCCTAAGGCTTTACGGCAGAATGAATCACGTCCATCTGCAGCAATGACAAGTTTTGTTTGTAGTGACAGTTGTTCTTCTCCACGACTGGCTTCTATGTAAGCCATATCAGCATCTTGGGTCAGTTGAGTGACTTGTACACCATCAATCAGCTCAATGAATGGTTGCTTTTGAACTTCCGTCAGTAGCACACGACCGAGCCATGCATTTTCGATGACCTGCCCGAAGCTTTCGACTTTTTCTTGTTCTGCTTTAAGCCGCGCCTTACCAAAGCTACCTTGTTCGGTGATATTTACTTCTAAAATAGGTGTTGCATGTTCTTGTAACGCGCTCCATAAACCCAGTTCTTGGTAAATTTGAACTGTCCGACGTGACAAGGCGCTGTTTCGCGCATCAAAACTAGAATGGTATGGCGCAAGGTTTACATCATCATAATTTGGATATTTGATCGCCTCTAAAAGCTTCACCGCAATGTTTTGTTTGGCTAACATCAACGCCAAACTGAGTCCGACCATACCACCACCGACTATGATGACTTCTTGTTGCATGCTTCTATCCTTTTTATGACGTACCTAAAGTCAAAAACTTCAAATACCTATAAGTTTTAATGGATTTATATTACATCAAAGATTTTCTTTTTTATAATGAAATGGATGTTTTTACGTACTTTCACCGTAAAGTGTCATGTCATGATTTCTGAAAAGACAGTCTTTTCGATTTTCATCAAAACTTGTTCAGAACACTGTTTAAGCAAACTTATGAAAAATCTGGAGCTTCGACCTAATAAAAATCGCGCAAAGTGAAAAATGCCTTGGTAAACTTAACCAAGTTAGATTTAACTTTTCAATAGAAATTAAGCAATTGAATTTAAAATGTAATTTAAAGAATTTCGTATAAGGTGTATTATGTTAATTTTAGAAAATTTAAACATTTACCTTATAATTCAACTGTAGTTCATCCGCATTTCTCCCTCTAATGCCCCAGTTTTCTTTAGGAGTTTCAAATATAGTTATCTCAACATCATTTGAATCAATACCGCATAGATTGTTTATATTTTCGAATAGAGACCTAATAAATGCTTTTTTAGTCTCTTTTGTTCGTCCATCGAACATAGAAATTTCAATAATTATATAAGATTTACTGCGATCTACTGGATATACAAAATCCTTAGATTCTAGTGCGATAAAACGTTGAAATCTTTTCTCTTCAGGGTATTTTAATTCTTTAACTAAAGCCTGATGGATAGCTTTACTTAAATTATCACGATGTAATTCTATTGTTTCATTTAAAGCATAAATTTTTATCTGAGACATTACTTTCTCTAAATTAAAACCCTAATTTTAGCTTAGTTTCTCCCCTATTTAACATAATGGCGCTTATACGAAACAAGAGTCTTAGAATCTAATCAAGCATCTCTAATTCTTTTAATGCAATTCTCAGCGTCCGAATTGCGGAAGCACGAAAAATAGGATTTGTCCCATCAGCGGAAGGATTTTGATCTGTCCAAGCGATTGCTGCAAGACATTGAATGCCAACATAGAATAGAAATTTCATTTTAGGCACAGTCTGCTTATACGTACATTCCCAACCCTCTAAAAAAGCATTTCGTAATTCTAAATCAGAGAAATCTATATCCACCCAAATAATTTTAGCTAAATCATAGACCGCATCTCCAATACGAGCAGCGTCGAAGTCTATAATACCCGAAATTCGATTTTCACTGTCTACAAGGATATTTCGACCTATATAGTCACAATGCAGTAAATGAAGCTGTGTCGGCTCACATATCGCTTTAGCGTATTTTCGTAACTCATTCAATTGGTCGCAAAACTCATGATAATCAGATGACAATGGATTTATACGTGACATCCATTTTGAGATCATTAATTCTAATTGTTGCTTCCACAATACCCAATGTGTTGATAAGCCATCACGATCTTGCCAGAACCTCATATTCAATATGCGCGTTTGTGGAAGCGCACGATGAAGTTCGCCCAAAGCTCGTCCTGCATTCCCAAGCAAAGAGATTTTCTGTACCCGCGTACAATTTTTTAATACTTGATCGACTTGCCTACCTTCTATGGCACTCATGACAAGGATAGAAGAACCTTCCCATTCAAACTTATTTAATACCTTTGGTGTTAGTGGAAATTCTTTGAGAGCTTCTAAGATTTCACAGTAACGATCATTAGCCGTTTGAATATTTGCTATTTTGATAAAGACTTCTCCTTGAGAGGATTGCCCTTGATACACTGAAGCCCCATTTCTCTGTGTAACTAAATCTAACGTCTTTGCCTGAATCCTATGCTTTAACTTAGATAAATCTTTCATGCTGCCTAATTTCTGTTGTGAATAAAAATGATGATGAAATAACTAAAATTTTTATTTATAAATATTATAGTTCTCTATTCAACATAAATACCTTATAAAAAATAAAAGCCGATCACATGATCGGCTTTTATACAGTAAATTATATTTATCGCGCCATTAACGCTTCAATCTCTTCTACCGACTTCACCACTTTCGCAGTCAAATTCAGTGGACCGTTTTTAGTTGCCACAATGTCATCTTCAATACGAATACCAATACCACGCCATTTCACATCGACCGTTTCATCATCAGGTGCAATGTACAAGCCCGGTTCAACCGTCACTACCATACCTTCTTCATAGGTACGCCACACACCTTCTTGCTTATATGAACCGACATCGTGCACATCCATACCGAGCCAGTGTCCTGTACCATGCATATAAAACTGACGGAAACTTTCCTTTTGGATTATCTCTTCAATATCACCTTGCATAATACCCAGATCAAGTAGACCTTGGACTAAAATGCGCACAGCAACATTATGTGGTTCCTTATACGAGTTCCCTACACGCACTGCATCAATGGCAGCAAGTTGTGCATCAAGCACTACATTATAAAGTGCTTTTTGCTCAGGGCTGAACTTTCCATTGACAGGAAAAGTACGGGTGATGTCTGAAGCATAATATTCATATTCACACGCTGCATCGATCAACACCAAATCGCCATCTTTCAGCTCTTTGTTGTTCTCTACATAGTGCAAAATGCAGGCATTTTCACCACCACCGACAATACTGTTATACGACGGCACGCAGCCATTCTGACCAAATACATAATTCAGCTCAGCTTCTAGAGCATATTCCATCATACCCGGCTTAACGGCTTGCATGGCACGAGTATGCGCTTGTGCGGAAATATCTGAAGCTGTTTGCATCAATGCAATTTCTTGTTCTGACTTAAACAAACGCATTTCATCTAAAATACGGTCTAGCTGTATCAATTGTGCAGGTGCAGCAGTCCCACGACGTGACTCACCATTGGCAGTCGTGATCCATTTTGCTACACGCGCATCAAATTCAGGCTGTTGCCCAATACGATAGAATAATTTTTCTTTGCTTAAGAGTTTTTCAATGATTTCTTCATCTAACAAATCTATCGCATACGCTTCGTCAGCTTCATAGTCATCTACCGCGCCATCCATACCTGCGCGATAACCATTCCAGATTTCCATCTCGCGGTCACGTTCACGGCAGAACAAACTGTAGCTATAACCGTCTTCATCATCTTCAGCAAAGGTTTCAATGACTGCTACGGCTTCGGGCTCAGCAAAACCTGTCAGATAAAAAAAGCTGCTATCGGTACGATATTTATAGTCTGCATCACGATTACGCATCGCCACTGGACTGGTTGCAATAATGGCAATACTGTTCGGACCCATTTGTGCAGCCAAACGGTCACGGCGTTCCTGAAAATCCACTTGCGTTAGTTTCATGTTTGATCTGTCTTTTTTATACCAAAGAATAAAAGTGCCACGCGCACCTATCATGTACGCGCAGCAAATCTTATGCCAATCAGCTTGGGCGATGCGGCGTAAACATTTCTACAACATTGTTCGCTTCTGTTACAGAACGATCGATTTGTTGCTTGTTATGAAAGTGTTTAAGCAGAGAACTTTCCTCAACTGCAATCTTTTTGCGGCCTACAGATAAGCTCACAGGAATTAAACGTACAAACTCGTATAACTCTTGATAGCTCTCTTCACCCTCTTCATCATCATCAGTTTCTTCAAACTCAACTGCCGCGACATCTTGTAAATGTTCGATCAGTTCCATTTCATCTGGGCGAATATGACCAGACGCCAAACCAAAGCCCAGCACTACGCCTGCGCACCAATCCGCCAAAGCTTGTACACGGTCTGCGAGCGTATGAGTGTCATCGGGAAGTAACGGTAAATAGTCCAACTCATCATCAGAAAGTGCATGTGCGACATCTTCTGCTTCATCGGCTAACAAAGCCAAAGCTTCTTCGCTTAACTCTGGAATTTCCAAAGTCGTTAGGATGTGTTGCCACTCTTCACGGCTCGGTGCCTGAGTTACACAAATGATACCTGTGAGTAAACCATGTAACTCACTTGGGCTAGAAATCTCTTCAATTTTAGAAAAATTTGGCTGCCATTCTGACCAACCTGAAATATCGTCTTGCATTCGTTTATCCAATCTCTATACTTCTTATATATTACCTTTGTTTGCAGCACTGTGCGACCACGATATGTTAGAAGAATTACAGCGTCTACAGGCGCATATTGGCGTTTTAAAAACGCGACTTGCTCATTTTGAAAGTGAAAATAGCACTTTAAATGCAGCTAAACTGGATGCTGAAGAACAGCACCGTTCTCAAGTTGTGCAAAAAAATGGCTTAATTACCCAGAAACAAGAACAAATTGATGATTTAACTGAGCAATTAAGCAGCGCTCAGACCCAATATCAACATTTGAACACCGATGCGACTGCTTTGGCCGATCGTTATAGTCGTTTGGAAAAAAGTTGTACGGATTTAAAAAATCGCTTTCAGGAAATCTTGGCTGAACGTAATGAATTACGTGCAATTAAAGAAAAAATGAACAATGATCAGCGTCAAGCTCAGCAAGAAATTCAAGCGCTTCAGCAAGAACGTGAAAGATTGTTACAAAAAAATGAGCATGCTAAAGCCAAAGTCGAAGCCATCATCCAACGTTTGGCTATTTTAGGCACAGAGCAAGATCATCACGCGCAAGAAATTCAACAACTTGCCCACCCTACTGAAGCTGGCGAGGAAGTTTAATCATGAGCGAACCGATTACCGTTGAATTACGTGTCTTAGGCCATAGCTTTCGTTTAGTCACAACGGAAAAAGAAAAAGCCGACCTTGAACGTGCAGCTCTGCTTTTAAATGATAAATATGATGAATTTCGCCGTAAAGCGCCACGGGTAGAACCCAGTAAAATTATCATTATGGTGGCGCTTGAGTTAATGCAAGAAGTGTTGTTGATGAATAAAACACTGCAAGAGTATGCACACGCAGAACGATTACTGGCAAATATTATCGATGAGGTTGCAGAACTTGTTTAAACTCGACTTAATTGAATAAAGTATCAACACTTACTCCAGTTGTTTACAGTTCGTAGCGGTGTATGAGTTGCCATCAGTGTGATATTCGTTATACTTAAGGCAACTCTGAGGTGTTCGCCAGCGGGTCTATTCCCCTGCCGATACTTAAACTTATGGATGTGTTCTGTATATTTAGAGTGTATGCCCACTTTCATGTGGGAAACCCAGCAAGTATACGTCGCGTCCACCTTGAACTCATCGGGTTCAGGGTAACGACACATGCAGCGGCATCTTCGGAGTACTTTATTTAGTTAAAAATAATAATTACATACATCGCTAATACTCTTTAATTTTTATTTTTCAAGCTTATTATTTTAATTTAGTCCCACTACTAACCAAATTAACCAAAGTGATTCTTGAATCCCTCTATCCTTTAAAATAGCGCTTTTATTTGGCTATTGAATCTTTATCAAGTCATTTTTCTACTTCATTTATCCATAAGACAAAGCTAACCAGCCCTCAATTTTTAAAAATTTCCAAACAAAAACCTGACTTAGCTGGATACTGCATCAGGTTCATTCAAATGATTTATTTTTTTAGCAAATCGATCCAATAATATGCTCTGCGTGACAAGTTGTGCCTTGCAAAGCTGTCAATTGAATCATTCCGCTTTGATGTGCAAGTACAGGAACTTCCATTTTCATGGCCTCCATAATCGCAACCACTTGCCCCTCTACGACCTGCTCTCCGTTTTCTACTTTCCAAGCGCTAATTACGCCATTGATTGGTGCAAGTAAGTGTTCAGCACTCACTGCTGTTTCTGTAGCTGGTTGGTCTTGAGACGTCATTGTAGGGTTTTGTGCAAACATGCCCGCAGGTAAGCCTAAACGGTGTAATTTCCCATCAATTTCAATATAGCTGAGTAACATCGGTTGTTGATGATTAGGAATACTGCGTTTCGTTAGCTTTAAGTCCTGTTTAAAATCATTTTCAATCCAACGAGTATGGACACCAAATGTGTCGGTAAAATCAGTTTCATTTAATACTGCACGGTGAAAGTCTAAAACCGACGCAACCCCTTCAATTTTAAATTGCTTCAGCGCACGTTTAGCTCGGGCAATCACAACCTCACGTGTCGGGCCAGTGATAATCAGTTTGGCCATGAGCGAATCAAAATGACTCGACACCAAAGAACCAGTACGAACACCTGTGTCTACGCGTACGCCCTGGCCAAAAGGTGCTTCAAATAAACTTAATACACCAAATGCAGGAATGAAGCCACGAGCAGGGTCTTCAGCATTGATACGAAACTCAATGGCATGTCCCTGCGCTTTCGGAGTTTCTTTGATTGAAAGTTCATGGCCTTGAGCCACACGAATTTGCTCAACCACCAAATCGACATTGGCCGTTTCTTCCGTGACAGGATGTTCCACCTGCAAGCGGGTATTAACCTCTAAAAATGAAAGCTTTCCATCACGGCTCAGCAAATATTCAACAGTACCCGCACCGACATAGTTGGCTGCCTGACATATATTTTTAGCCGAAGTTAAAATTTCTTCATAAATTGCATCACTGATAAAAGGCGCTGGCGCTTCTTCAATCAGCTTCTGATTACGACGCTGTAGTGAACAATCGCGTGTACCTAAAACCACTACATTGCCATGTTGATCGGCAATCACTTGCGCTTCGACATGGCGTGGTTGATCTAAGTATTGCTCAACAAAACACTCACCGCGGCCAAAGGCAGCTTGCGCTTCACGTACAGCCGAATCATACAGCTCTTTTACATCTTCCAGTTTCCAAACGACTTTTAAACCGCGACCACCACCACCAAACGCGGCTTTAATCGCAATAGGTAAACCAAACTGCTTTGCAAACTCGAGGGCTTCATCAGCATTATTTAAGGGGTCTTGTGTTCCTTGAACTAAAGGTGCACCCACTGAAGCGGCTATCTTACGTGCTTCAATTTTATCACCCAATTTTTCAATGGCGCTTGGCGATGGCCCTACCCACTTTAAGCCTGCATCAATCACTGCCTGTGCAAATTCAGCACGTTCAGATAAAAAGCCATAACCCGGATGAACCATGGTCGCTTTGGATTTTTTAGCAACCTCAAGAATGGCTGGAATATTTAAATAGGTTTCACGTGCAGTTGCACCCGCTAAACCCCATGCTTCATCCGCCAGTTCGACATGCATACTATCAATATCGTCATCGGCATATAACGCAACTGAACTAATACCCATATCACGGCAAGCATGAATAATACGAACGGCAATTTCACCACGGTTTGCAATTAATAATTTTTCAGTAGTCATCATTCATTCTCAAAATCTGTAAATTCGGTCATTTTTTTAAATTTGATTTGGCACCCTGCTGGAATCTGTGCCACCAAGTCCCAATGGTGCTTCGCCACAGCCGCTATAACGGGGTAGCCACCAGTTAAAGGATGGTCATTCATAAACAATACAGGCTGTCCACTGGGTGGAATCTGTAAGGCACCAATACAAGTGCCTTCACTTTCCAACTCATGAGTAATTTTGCGTTGCAATGGTTGTTCACCTGAAAGCCTCAGTCCAACTCGATTGCTTTCATTGGTCACAAGCCAAGCTTGCTGACATAAGCGCTCAATGCTCTCCGCTTCGAACCAATCCGTTCGCGGTCCCATCACAATGTCGAGCTCAACCACATCGCCGACTTTGGGCAAGTGTAACTTCGCAATTTCGGTATTACTGATATTTGAAACTTCAACCTGTCCTTGATAAACCATATCCCCCATTTTTAGAGGTTCTGGTCCCAATATGGCCAAACTATCAAATGAGGCGCTATTCAGCACAGGCTGCACGTCGATACCACCACGAACCGCCAGATAATTCCTCAGTCCAGCCGTCGGTGCTTGAATCTGAAATTCATCACCTTCATCAAGGGCAATCGCTTGATAACTCTCAAAGTCAGCCTTTTGGCCATCACTAAATTTCACGTGGAGGTTTGAAATTGCTCCCGTAACCGAAATGACTGCGGACTGATGCATTTTGGCTTTCAAACCACCATTTAAAATTTCAATCACAGGCGTCGGAGTTGGGTTACCAACAATTCGATTTGCACTGTGCATCGCCGATACATCCATCGCCCCTGCAACACCAACCCCTATCTTGGTCTGGTTAAAACGCCCTTCATCTTGAATCAGCATCTGTAGGCTCGGTGCAGTTACCGTAAACACAGGCATGGAGTGTTTGGGCTCAACAGTACGAGTGACTTGCTGTGGTACGCTAACCGTGGTCGGTTGATGTGTGACATCTTCAAAATGTACTGTCATTCCCGGTAACAGTAGCGCTGGATTTTTACGCTCTAGATCCCACATTTTTGCAGCAGTCGTACCGATCAACTGCCAGCCCCCCGGACTGTCTTTCGGATAAATCCCTGAATATTGTCCTGCCAGTCCCAAAGAACCCGACGGTATTTTTTTACGTGGCACAACTAAGCGAGGAATATCTGTAAAAGGTCGATCGGGACTGCTCATATAAGCAAAGCCCGGTGCAAAGCCGATAAAAGCCACATTCCAAACACTTTGACGATGCTTCAAAATCACATCAGCAATTGAAAACCCTTGTAACTCTGCAATCTGAGCAAGATCTTCGCCCGTATAGCAGATAGGAATAATCAACTCTTGGACATTACGCTCAACGCCTGAACCGATTTTTACAGTCTGAATCGAAGCAACCAGTGTTTTAAACGTAGTCTCGATTTCATTAAAAAAAACCAAAATCGTTTTTGCAGCAGGGACTAAGTCTTTAATTCCATTCAATTGCATCTTGTGCAATTTATTGTACAACGCCAATGTTTCCTCTAAGCTGGCAAGCTCTATGAGAAAACAATCCGCGTTTACCGATAAAAAACGCATATGCCTATCCTTTTAATTGTTCTTCGGTGCTGCTTAACCTATCCATGCACGATCAGGAATGTCGGTAATGAACATATGACCGGGTGCATGGCTAATGGCAAAAGGAATTTTTGAGTTCATCACCGCCGCTTGTGGGGTTACACCACAAGCCCAAAATACTGGAATTTCCCCAGCCTCAATACGTGAAGCATCGCCAAAGTCTGGCTGATTCACATCACGAATACCTAAACCTTCAGGATGTCCAATATGCACAGGTGCACCATGCACACTTGGCATCCGTGCTGTAATTTTGACGGCATCCGCGATTTGATGGGATGGAATTGGGCGCATAGAAACCACCATGTTGCCCGAAATACGTCCCGCAGGCTGACACTGAATATTACTCAAGTACATCGGTACATTGGTCTGATCATGGATATGACGAACTTCAATACCTGCTTCTTGCAATGCAGTTTCAAAAGAAAAACTACAGCCAATTAGAAACGTTACCAAGTCAGGATGCGCATGATAAATGTCACTCGCATCCGTGACTTCATCGACCATTTCACCTTCTTTCCAGATGCGATAACGTGGAAAGTCAGTGCGTATATCTGAATTTTCTGCCAGTCTTGTGGCATAAACACCTTCCTCTAGCACGTCTAAAACAGGACAGCTTTGCGGATTGCGATGTGCATACAGTAGAAAATCATAAGCCCAATCTTTAGGTACCGAAATCATATTGACCTGCGTCATGCCCACAGCCATACCCGCCGTTGGTTTGTCAAAGCCTGCACGAATTTTTAAACGTGCGGCTAACGCGGCTTCAAGCTGCGCTGAATCGACTCGGATATCCTTATACATTGCGTAGTTCCTCATGCTTTAAGACAAAGGGACGAATTTCAATATGATGATTTAGCAGTTCAGCTTTAATCGCAGCCGACATCTCTAAAGCACCCGCGGTGTCACCATGTAAGCAAATCGTGTCCGCTTGGATAGGGGTAAATACACCATCAATCGACTCAACGCCGCCATTTTTCAACATAGACACCACACGGCGTGCCACAAAGGCTGAATCATGTAAAACAGCCCCGTCCAAACGACGTGAAACCAATGAGCCATCACTGTTATAAGCACGGTCTGCAAAGGCCTCAGATACAACCTTTAAGCCTGCTGCACGTGCTTGATCAACCAAGTTGGAACCTGCCAGTGCCACCAAAACCAGTTCTGGGTTATACATCTTGATAGCATCAATCACCGCAGCGGCCTGAGCGTGATCATGTGCAATGGTGTTATACAGTGCGCCATGCGGTTTCACATATTGCACGTGAGAACCAGCCACTTTAGCTAGACCATCCAGTGCAGAAATTTGATACAACACATCGGCAATCAGCTCATCACGTGACACATCCATATTGCGACGACCAAAACCGACGAGGTCTGGATAAGATACATGCGCGCCAATCGCGACATTTAATTCAACCGCCTTCCGCAGTGTCTTTAAAATCCCCAGCGGATCTCCTGCATGAAAGCCACATGCAATATTGGCACTTGTCACTACGGGTAGAATTTGGTCATCATTGCCCATTTTCCACGAACCAAAACTTTCACCTAAGTCACTATTTAAATCTACAAACATGGCTTAATTCCTTTATCACTTCACCGTCGTCTGGCTTAAAGTTTGGTTAAATAATTAAAGACTGTAGTAAAGGACATATAGCCCATCCACCATGTCAACATACATGTGAGTACACCCAAAATAAGTAACCATTTTGGATAGTTATAATTCCCCATCATATCTTTACGGCAAGCGGCAACATAAACAAAAATCGTTAAACCGATTGGCAATACCAAACCATTAAAACCACCAACAAAAATCAACAGTCCAGCAGGGGTTGCGCCCAGTACGACATACAGCAATAAAGCTAAAGAGATAAATGCAATGGTGGTGTAATTGGTTTGTTTTGGACTCAGGTTTTTCTTAAATGCGGTAAAGAATGAAACCGAAGTATAAGCGGCGCCAATGGTACTACTGATCCCTGCTGCCCAGAAAATCAGACCAAATAATTTATAACCGAAAGTCCCTGCGGCATATTGAAAAGCTTGTGCTGCTGGGTTGGCATCATGGCTGGCTAAATCAATGCTTGCACCACTCACCACTACACCCAAGAAAGCTAAAAACAGCACATAACGCATGATGCCTACAACCACAATACCTTTGGTTGCAGCTCTTGCGACTTCATCAATATTTTCAGGGCCAACCGCGCCTTTATCCAGTAAACGATGGGCGCCTGCATAGCAAATATAGCCGCCGACCGTTCCACCAACAATCGTGGTGATAATGGCAAAATCAATCTGGTCGGGTGCAAACGTTTGATGAACAGCTTGACCCACAGGTGGCATCACAATGACGGCAACAATGATAATCAAGATGATTTTGAGCAACCCCAAAACGATCATGCTTTTATCCATGGCCAGCGTGGCTTTTCTTGAAGCAAAAATTAAAATGGCTAAAGCACCACTTAAAATGCCGCCCCATTTAGTGTCTAACCCAAATAATGCATTGAGACCTAAAGCCGCGCCTGCAATATTACCAATACTGAAGAAGAAGCCACCCAAAATGACCAGAAAAGCCAGTAAGTAACCACTGCCTGGCAAGGCTTTATTGGCAATATCCGAGGCACGCATTTGCGTCAGCGTTACGACACGCCAAATATTTTGCTGAACCACATAATCAATCAAAATAGACACGAGAATGGCAAAGCCAAACGCCGCACCCAATTTCACAGTAAAAACTGCGGTTTGAGTTAGAAAACCAGGTCCCATGGCGGAGGTTGCCATCATGAAGATTGAAGCAACAATGGCCCATTGGCGATCTGATAAAAAAGAAGATTTTAATAAAGACATATTTAATGCGTTCCTCGTCCATTTGAGCTTAATAACGCTATTTTCAAGTTGAACCAAGAACATCATTTTGCTTACAAATTCTGTTCTTAAATCCCTTTAACTGACAAAGATTCCCTGTTGCCCAACCAAAGCCATGGCGGATCAAATCTTCTATTTGAAATAAGAACATAGGCAAGCGCGATGAACAATACGACTTTTTACATCCATTATTAAAACTAAATAACTGTATTTTATTATTTTTTATTTATTAAAAGTCTAATGATAAATTTTACTTATCACTCACGATAAGCTGCTTTTATGGTTTTTTAACAAATTACGTTTTGAGATAAAGGAACATCGCTTGTCAAAAAGCTGCGTATGCCTCAATTATTTTTTAATTTTCTCAAGCAGTCTTTTCATTGCACTTTCAGAAACAGTGACTGCGACATCGGTTAATTTCTCTTTCAAGGCAGCATCATTTCCTTGCATATAAATCGAGGTGAAATGAAAGGTTTTGAGCTGGATCGGGGTATTTAAAATCTCCAAGCGACCATCGGTAATTTCCTTTAGCGCCGTTAAGGTCGGCACAACGGCGATCCCCAAACCTTGCTCCGCAAGACGCAATAAGGTCGCAAGCGAATAACTGGTAATTGAAAGCGGCTCATCTAGTGCCTGCTCTTTCATTTTGGCCTTGAGCTCTTTATAGGGATAGGTAATTTTCGGGTAAGTTAAAATGGTATGAGACATTAATACCTTAAACGACATTTGGCCCACACCACCTTTAAAAGATGGAGCTGCCAAAAAACTCAGTTCAAAGTCACATAGCGCCTGCTCTACACACTCAAAAGCCAAAGTCGGGCCCAACAAAAAGGCCATGTCCAAATCCCCGGTACGCACACCTTCTTGCAAATTTGGGGTCAAATCCACCACAATTTCCACTGAAACTTTAGGAAACTCTTTTTGTACTTTTTCGATATATTCAACCAACCACGTATAAACGATGGTCTCGGAAACACCTAAACGAATTGTTCCTGTTAGATGCTGGTTTTCAGTCAGCTCAGCCACCAAATCAGTTTCTAAACGCATAAACTTTTCAGCATATTTAAACAGGGTCATGCCTTTATGGGTGGGTTTAAGCTGTCGAAAGCTGCGATCGAGAACTTTAAAACCTAAATCATTTTCAAGAGAGGTGATTTTTTGTGAAACGGCAGGCTGAGTCGTTTGTAATTTTGTGGCAGCCTTATTGAAACTATTTAAAGTCACCACCCAATAAAATGCTTCTAGATTTTTTAAATTCACCCTAAATCCTGCCTTTACTCCATCCCGCTTATAGTACGGCAGTTGCCCCTATTTTTTAAGTTACTGTTTTATATAATTTCAAAATGTCTTACGAGATGACGCTCATTCAAGCGCCATGCCTTACCCAAATACATCAATTTACAACCTTACTCCCTCGAATCTGATCAAGGCTCTTTAAATCAAGTTGAATCAAGAAAAGAGGCTTGAAAAATCAATGTTTATTCGCGCTGCGCTTCATTCCAGCACGAATCATCATAAAAAAAGCACCTTTGTTGAAAAGATGCTTTTTAAAACTCAACTTAAAAAGAGACTGTAAAAATCTAAAAGCGCTTATTTACTCTTTTGTAGACGTAAAGCATTTAAGACCACTGACAGTGAGCTTAGTGACATCGCCACAGCAGCGAACATCGGGGTGAGTAATAACCCTGTTAAGGGATAGAAAATCCCTGCTGCGACAGGGACACCCAAGCCGTTATACACAAAAGAAAAAGCAAGGTTTTGTTTCATATTACGCACACCCAGTTTCGCCATATGCAGGGCATCGGCTGCACCACGAATATCACCTTTAACCAAGGTGACTTGTGCGGTTTGTTTAGCAATATCAGTTCCATTACCCATGGCAATTCCAACATTGGCTTGTGCCAAAGCAGGTGCATCGTTAATGCCATCTCCCGCCATCGCGACAATCTTACCTTGAGCCTGATATTTCTTCACGATGTCCAGTTTTTCAGTTGGCGTACAGTTGCCATAGACTTGTTGAATACCCAATTCCTTAGCCACCAACTGGGCATTTTGTTCATGGTCACCTGTTGCCATGACCACTTCAATACCATCATCAATCAACTGTTGAATGACTTGCTGAGCATTGACCTTAATCGCATCGTGAATAGAAATATAAGCCAGCACTTCTTGACTATTGCTTAAGAAACTGATCACATTGCCTGTCGCACGCTGCTGATTCAACTGGCTTTGCAAAGTATCATCTAAAGTGATGCCGAGCTGTTCAAGCAGCTTTTGGCTACCAATATAGAGGGCTTGCTCGCCAATCTGACCTTTGACCCCAAAACCAGTCACATCCTCAAAGTCTGCCACTTTCAGCAACTGTTGTGCAGGCACAATTTGCGTCAAAGTTTGAGCAATCGGGTGACTTGAATATTGCTCAATCGAAGCAATCCACTGTTCCACTTGCGCTTGGTTCACATTTGGGCTGAGCAACTGAATTTCTTTAAGGCTTGGTTTACCTTCCGTCAGAGTCCCTGTTTTATCGACAATCAGCGTATTCACTTTACTTAAAGCTTCAATCGCCTCTGCATCTTTAAACAGTACCCCTTTTTGTGCCGCACGACCTGTAGTGGCCATCACAGACATTGGTGTTGCCAAACCCAGCGCACATGGGCAGGCAATAATCAGTACCGCCACCGCACACATCAGTGCCAAATCAAATTGTGCACCACCAAACACCATCCAAGCGGCAAAGGTCAACACACTAATCAGTAACACCACAATCACAAAATATTTGGCAAACACATCGGCCAAACGTTGTAACGGTGCTTTAGAACGCTGTGCTTCTGCCACCGTCTGAATCATTTTCGCCAAAGTGGTATTCGCCCCGACCGCCGTGGTTTGAATACGAATACTGCCTTGTTGATTGACCGTCCCGCCGATCACCGTGTCATGCACTTGCTTTTTCACAGGCACAGGTTCACCGGTCATCATGGCTTCATCGACATAGGTTTTGCCTTCAACCACCACACCATCCAGTGGAATCTGCTCGCCCGAGGAAATCTGTAAAATATCGCCTTGTTTGACCATACCAATATCCACTTCTACCACTTGATCGTTTTGAACCAACTTGGCCGTATTGGCTTGCAGTTTGAGTAAGGCTTTGAGTGAATCTGCAGTCTTGGCACGTGCTTTTAACTCCATGATTTGCCCAAGTAAACTTAAAGACACGATCATACAAGCTGCTTCAAAGTACACTGCAACGCCATGCCCTGTTTTGGCTTCCATTGGAATTACACTTGGGAAAATCGTTGCCACTACACTATAAATATAGGCCGCCAACACCCCGACACCAATGAGGCTCCACATATTTAAGTTGCGGGTTTTATATGAGGTCCAGCAACGTTCAATAAAGGGTTTACCTGCCCAGAGCACCACTGGGGTCGCGAGGACCAGCTCAATCCACGGTTGAATATGCGGTGAAATGAAACTGTGAATATGTGAACCCATCGCCAGTACAAACACGATCAACGTCAGCGGTAAGGTCATCCAAAAACGATGGCTAAAATCCACCAATTCAGGGTTGGGTGCATCATCTAAAGTCGGTTGCATCGGCTCCAGTGCCATACCACAAATCGGACACGTCCCCGGCCCTTTTTGTACAATTTCAGGGTCCATCGGACAGGTATAGTCCATATCCGCAGCCCCTTCAGGCACAGGACGCTGATCGGGTGGAATCAGATAAAACTCAGGATCCCCTTTAAACTTATCTAAACAGGAAGGATTACAGAAATAATAAGTCTGTTGCTGATAATCCGTTTTTAACTCTGTATTCGGATCGACTGACATACCACATACGGGGTCAATAAACTCAGCTGATCCAGATGGAGCATGATGTTCATGTTGATGTTTCCCACCACCACAGCAACTACTTTTGGCAACTTCTACCTTCGGCTTGGGTGCACAGCAACTTGCTTTGCTGTCTGGTTCTGTTTGCGGCTTAGGCTCACAACAAGATGTTTTTTTCTTCACCACTTTCGAGGTCGAACTACAACAAGCGGAGACTTTAACTGCAGAATCTGAAGGTTCAACCTTTACATAAGCCTTTGGAGTTGCAATAAACTTTTGCAAGCATTTTTCACTACAAAAATAGTAGTCCTGCCCCTGCCATTCAGTATGCGGTTTACTTAAGTCTGTGACGGTCATGCCACACACAGGGTCAATAAATGTGGTCTTCTCTGCATCTGACACAGGTTTTGATCCACAACCACAACCCTTAGATGCAACTAATGTGCCTTCCTCTTTCGCCTGAGAACATGCCTCAGCTAAATCTACTTTGGGTTTACTGCAACAAGCACTGGGCGCTTTTTCTGATGTTAAATAAGCCTCTGGATTGGCCGAAAATTTCTTTAAACAGCCTGAGCAACAAAACAAATAACGAACTGATTGATGCTCATACACATGAGGAGAGTCCTCTGCGACCATCATCCCACAGACAGGATCGATATTCACCACCATCGGCGCTAATTTCTGTTTAGCACAGCAAGACGTTTTGTGTTGCTCACTCATTCTGACTCACCTTTTATTTTTTGATTGTGTTAGCATAAAGTCTGTACCTAGGTACTGAGTCAAGCCTTTTGGAGATTATTTTATGCTCACTATCGGCAAGCTGGCAAAACACTGTCAGGTGAATGTGGAAACGATTCGTTATTATCAACGGATTGGTCTGATGCGCATTCCTGAAACCACACAAAACTATCGTTATTACAGCCAACAAGACATTGAAACCTTAAGCTTTATTCAAAAAGGCAAAGATGCGGGCTTACAGCTCAGTGAAATTCAAGATCTATTGCATTTGCAACTGGACGATCGCGAAAAAGTCCGTCATGTGATTCAGCAACGACTGGAAAAAATTGATCAACGGATTCAAGAGCTGAATGCTTTGAAACAACGCCTTTCAAGCTGGGTGGATGAATGTAAAACCACCACCGACAGTTGCTGCCCAATTTTGCAAGAGCTAAAAAAAGGTTCAACGATTGCACCATAAACAGATACCATCTTTTAAATTTGACGATCATTTTCACACACACCTTTTCGATTCTCAGGACTGCGTTCACCATGTCGATTGAACTTGCCCAACTCAGAAAACAGCTTCGCAAACAACGCAGACAAGTTTCCGCCTATCAACAGCAGCAGTCCGAACTTCAAATTTTACAACGTTTAAGACGTGTGCCCGAATTTAAACATGCCACCCGTGTCGGGATCTATCTACATGCTTTTGGGGAAATTCAGACCCGTAAAATCATTGAATATTGCTTTCATCAAAAAAAGTCGGTGTATTTACCGATGATTTGCAATATGAATCAGCGCTTGGTGTGGGTCAAAGTTTCACGCAATCAATTTCAAAATAAACGCTTTTCACACCATCCGCTGGGTATGCAAGAACCTATGGCAACACGTGGCCAGCACGTTTCACATTTAGATCTGCTACTCATGCCCTTATTGGCGTGTGATCCTTATGGCACACGCATTGGCATGGGAGGTGGTTTTTATGATAAAACCTTGGCTTCTGCACCCTATCACCGTCCATTTCGTTTGGGTTTAGCCCATCACTTCCAGTTGGTTCCACAGCGCTTGATTCGAGAAACATGGGATCAACCTTTGGATGGGCTGCTTACACCTCAACAGCATTTACGCTTCAAGCGCTAAAATTGACATTATTGACTATTGAGAATACTTAAAAATCACATGTTTAGTCATTTTTTATACAATTTATTTTGACCTGCCCTTGTATTTTTTAAAATACCCATCACTATAAAAAACATGGCAACACCGTTGTCACTCATTAGGAGTGCCCATGTCTGAAATTATTATGAATCAAGAAACCTTAGAGCCTCAGGTTCCAAGTGTATTACCACTTTTAGCGTTACGTGATGTGGTGGTGTATCCACACATGCAAATCGCGCTATTTGTAGGTCGTGAAAAATCGATCAATGCAGTTGATGTGGCTCGTAACAGTGACAATCTAGTATTTGTAGTTGCTCAAAAAGATTCTCTTTCAGAAGAAATTGATCACGACAACTTATATCAATACGGTACTGTCGCGAAGATTGTGCAAGTTGTGAATCATGAAAATGATGAAAACTGTATAAAAGTATTAATTGAAGGCTTGCATCGTTCAAAGCTAGAAAAAATCATTGATGAAAATGATTATCTAACCGCAGAACATGCGCTTAGCCCAATGTCAGTCCACATTGACGAAACAACGCAAGAAACACGTGTTCAAGAATTACGTGCTCTGTTTGCTCAATATGCTGAAGCAAAACTGCGTAATGCACGTGAACTGATTGCTGCTGCGAACAAGATTGACGATTTACTCCAATTGTTATTCTTCGTAGCGACCCGTGTTCCACTGAATATTGATGTGAAGCAAAAATTCCTCGAACACGATGAGTTTGAAGCACATCTACAAGAACTGATGACGTATTTATTGCAACAATCTGAAGAACAACAGATTGAGCAAACTTTACATGACTCAGTGAAGCGTCAAATGGAGAAAAATCAACGCGAATACTTCCTCAATGAAAAGATGAAGGTCATTCAGCGTGAGCTTTCTGACATGAATGGTGGTGCGGAAGATGACGTTGCAGAAATTGAAAAACGTCTTGCTGAAGCTG
The DNA here is from genome assembly GCF_902505955.1 of Acinetobacter sp. 8I-beige. Taxonomy (NCBI): domain Bacteria; kingdom Pseudomonadati; phylum Pseudomonadota; class Gammaproteobacteria; order Moraxellales; family Moraxellaceae; genus Acinetobacter; species Acinetobacter sp. 8I-beige. The sequence continues at coordinate 1,823,035 of NZ_LR732790.1, forward strand.
ATTTACCTGAACATGTGCGTAAAAAAGCTGAAAGCGAATTCCGCAAACTCAAAGCAATGCAACCTGCGTCTAGTGAAGCGGCTGTGGTGCGCAATTATATCGAGGCTATCTTAGATACGCCTTGGAATAAAGCCAGCAAAGTCAGCATTAACTTAAGCAAAGCGCAAGAAATTCTCGATGCCGATCATTACGGCTTAGATGACGTGAAAGATCGTATTGTGGAATATCTCGCAGTTCAATCGCGCGTGAAAAAACTCAAAGGTCCGATTCTATGTTTAGTCGGTCCTCCGGGCGTTGGTAAAACCTCACTGGGTGAATCGGTTGCGAAAGCGACAGGTCGTGAGTTTGTGCGTATGGCACTCGGCGGCGTACGTGACGAAGCGGAAATCCGTGGTCACCGTCGTACCTATATCGGTGCGATGCCAGGTAAAATTGTGCAGTCGTTAACGAAAGTTGGCGTGAAGAACCCTTTGTTCTTGCTCGATGAAATCGACAAGATGGCACAAGACTACCGCGGCGACCCTGCTTCTGCGTTGCTTGAAGTACTTGATCCATCACAGAACAGCAAATTTAACGATCACTATTTAGATCTTGATCTGGACTTGTCTGAAGTGATGTTCATCTGTACTGCGAACAGCATGAATATTCCTGAAGCATTGCTTGACCGTATGGAAGTGATTCGTCTACCGGGGTATACCGAAGATGAAAAAGTGAATATTGCTGAGCGTTACCTTGTTCCGAAAGCAATGAAGAACAATGGTTTACGTGCGAAAGAATTGACTGTTCATGAAGAAGCGATTCGTGACATCGTACAACGTTATACACGTGAAGCCGGTGTGCGTAGCTTAGAGCGTGAAGTCTCTAAAATTGCCCGTAAAGTTGTAAAAGAAGCGGTCAGCAAGAAGGCGAAAAACCTACAAGTCGACGTGACTTCGGCTAACCTTCCAGACTACTTAGGTCCACATAAATTTGACTTTGGTATGGCGGAAGACGAAGCCCAAGTCGGTCGCGTAAACGGTTTAGCGTGGACTTCAGTCGGTGGTGAGTTGTTGACCATTGAAGTTGCTGCTGTGAAAGGTAAAGGTAAATTCATCACCACAGGTTCACTCGGTGACGTGATGAAAGAATCCATTACCGCAGCTATGACTGTCGTGCGTACCCGTGCAGATGAATTAGGTATCGAATCGACCCGCTTTGAAGAAACGGATGTTCACGTCCACTTACCAGAAGGTGCAACACCAAAAGATGGCCCTTCTGCAGGTTTAGCGTTAACAACTGCATTGGTTTCTGCTTTCACAGGCATCCCAATTCGTCCAGATATTGCCATGACAGGTGAAACCAGTCTCGGTGGTCGTGCAATGCGCATTGGTGGCTTGAAAGAGAAACTATTGGCTGCACATCGTGGTGGAATTAAGCTGGTCTTCATTCCTCAAGACAACGTCCGTGATTTATCTGAAATCCCAGACAATGTTAAAGAAGGTTTAGAGATTAAAGCAGTGAAATCGATTGATGAGATTTTACCACTGGCGTTGACCTCTATGCCTGAGCCTTTGGTCAAAGCACCAATAGTGAAAGTGGTCGATGAAGGCAAAAAAGCTGCACGCCACTAATTCCGCATCGTAAAAAAGAGAGCTTCGGCTCTCTTTTTTATTACAATTTACTGTAGATAACACCACACATCTTTATGCTTTTATTTCCTACAATAATTTGATCAAGGGATACATGTAGGACAACTAAAATGAAAAACCCGATTGGCTGGTTTGAAATTTATGTGGATGACTTATCTCGTGCCAAACAATTTTATGAATCTGTTTTTAATATTCAATTAACTGAATTAACCCCACCAGCAGATGATAATTCACTGCAAATGTGGGCTTTCCCCTCAGACATGCAAGCCTATGGTGCTTCAGGTGCACTGGTGAAAATGCCAGGCCTATCCGCAGGAGGAAACAGTACCTTAATCTATTTTTCATGTGACGATTGTGCGAATGAAGCGAGCCGACTTGTTGAGTCTGGTGGAAAAATTCATGAAGCAAAAACGGCCATTGGTGAATATGGTTTTATTGTGCTGGCCTTTGATAGCGAAGGAAATATGATTGGCCTACATTCCATGACGTGAAATGAATCTACCCATTTTCGCTTAGTTGGTTTGAATTTTTGTATTAAACCTTTTCCTCTATCATGACTCAGACTTGAAAAATCGATAAAAAGCCCGATATAAATAATAAGAACAGATACGCGCTGTATGTTTCTTTTTATTGATGATTTGAAATTGCATGGTCATCTGATTCTCCAGACGGATGACCTTTTATCGCAGTTCTCGCTACTTGGGAACTGCGTTTTTTATGGCTCAAAATACATTAAGGTTTCAATAAATGCTGTACCAGCCCATCGATCACATTCGCCATTTTGGTCAAATTCAACGTCGCTAAGCGGTCTGCTTTGGTATGGTAGTGACCATTTCGATAAAATGCGGTATCGGTAATCATGACTGCGGGGATATCAAACTCCCAATAATTCAAATGATCTGAAAAATCAAAAGCGTTGGCAAAGCTTGGAGCAACCAAACGCTGACACTCCAACTGATCAAGTTGCTGCATCGCTGTACAATAGCCTGCGCCTAAGTCACGTGAGCTCACGTTACTCACTGTCGCAATAAAATTACCATGGGTTGGATAAATCCACTTTAAGCCCACAGGATAGCTTTGGATGGGTTGTTCGCTAAAGAATCCGATCATTTCTAAAATATACACACCTTTAATCTTATCTTTTTGTGACTGAACCGATTTCGCATGCACATAGCTGCCCATTTGTTCAGTTTTAGAAAACGGTGGTTCTTCTAAACTATAGAACACGAAGTCCACATTGTTAGGCAGTTTAGACTTTTGCTCTGCCAAAATACGCGCCGTTTCAATTACCCCTGCAACGCCAGAGGCATTGTCATCTGCACCATCTTGATCGCCAAAGACGTCATAATGTGCCCCAACAATCACGCGGTCTGCCCGTCCGACGTTTAAACTACACACTACATTTCGGTAAATTTGCTGATTGGCCGTAAAGTTTTGATAGTGACACGGAACGCCCAATAAGCGCATTTGTTCTTTGATCCATGCAGAGACACGGTTCAGTTCATCAAGGTTTTTATAGTTACGTGCTTTGCCCTGACCAATCACTTGCTCCAAATAAACTTGTAGATTTTGTTCATCAGCCATTTTGACGTTGCTTGCAAACACCTGCCCTGTGAAAGTACCCAGTACAACAATCAACAAAAAAGCCTGTTTTTTTAAAGTTTTGAGCCACATTGTTATTATTCCAAGTATTTCTTATTCCTCTCATCTGTTGAATTAAGCAACATTAGTTCAGTGAATTCAATTGCATTTTGTTTCGTCTCACTGCAAAGCCTTGCTTTCACCGTTATAATGGATCGTCTCCTTATACATGACCCATTATGAAAATCCGTATTCTGACCATTGGTCAAAAAATGCCTGCATGGGTACTGACTGGTTTTGAAGATTATTTCAAACGTATTCAACCCTTTGTGCAAACGCAGATTATTGAACTGCCAATGGCAAAGCGCGGTAAAAATGATTCAGAAGCAGATATTTTAAAATACCGTCAAATTGAAGGTGATAGCATTTTAAATGCAATGAAAGGCAACGAAGTGCTGATTGCTTTAGAAGTCGGTGGCCGTGAGTTTAGCACCGAAAAACTGGCAGAAACCATGAAAGGATGGATGCTTGAGGGCAATGATATTGTACTGGCAATTGGTGGGCCTGACGGTCACTCTGAAGCAGTACGTAAAGCAGCTGCTTGGCATTGGTCTTTATCCAAACTGACCTTACCTCACCCGATGGTTCGCGTGATGCTGATTGAACAGCTCTACCGTGCGATGAGTATTAACCATAATCACCCTTATCATCGTGCAGGTTAAGCTCAAGCAATGTTCCATTTTTGGAACAATACGTTGATATTTCCCCCATTACACAGATGATGAGAATCTGACAAAATTCTTTTCATCCTCTCCTATTAGGCTTTCACAATGAACTTACAAACGCTACCCGGCTTATTCATTTCTCATGGCTCACCCATGCTTGCGTTGAATCCAGAGCAAGTTGGGCCTGCGTTACATCGTTTGGGTCTAAACTTACCGACACCACAAGCAATTGTGATTATGTCCGCTCACTGGGAAAGTAACTCACTTGAAGTAAGTACTGGAGTCCGTCCTGAGACATGGCATGACTTTCGAGGCTTTCCTGCTGAGCTTTATGACATTCGCTACCCAGCACCTGGTCAGCCTGTTTTAGCCGAAGAAATTCTACATTTATTGGCAGAAGCGGGTTTTTCAGCTCATGCAAACAGTACTCGTCCGCGTGATCATGGCGTTTGGATGCCTTTACTCCATATGTATCCAGATGCAGACATCCCTGTGGTGGAAATTTCACTCCCGATGAATCTGTCGGCAGAGGAGATTTATAAAATTGGACAAACCCTTGCGCCACTACGCGAGCAGCAGGTCTTGCTCATTGGCTCAGGGAGTATTACCCATAACTTAGCCGAGTTGTCTTGGCATGGTCAGTCACAAACGGTACCTGAGTGGGCGTCGACGTTTCGTAATCATGTGGTCGCGAAACTTAGCCATCAGGACTTTGACGCCATTTTAGACTGGGAATCGATTCCTTTTGTCCGTCGTAACCACCCAACCTTAGAACACTTTGCCCCAATATTTTTTGCGATGGGTACAGGTCATCGTTTTAATATTGTACATAGCAGTTTTACCATGGGTGCACTGGGCATGGACATTTACCGTTTCGATTAATGTATAAATCTTACTTATATGTTAACAAAAAAATATTTATGGATACATTTTGAAACCCAAAAGAACCGAATGTATCCATTCTTTTAAAAAGAAGATCGGATATCATGTATCTTGTTATTTTAAATCAAGAACTTGTAACCCATGAAATTAAAATATTTAGCGATTGCCCTTTTCCCACTCGCACTGGCTGCTTGCCAATCATCTGATATTCAAAAAGTAGGAGATTTGGCTGTGTCTGTACTACAACAACAAAATGCAGATCAAACACTCGCAAACTACCATTGGAGTGCGAACACCGTGGATGCGCCTAAACCTTTGGTTTTAAACTTTGACAAACAAGCAGGTCGTTTAGGCATTACAACCAGTTGTAACGGTATGGGTACCAGTTGGAAAGTTGAGAATAATCAAATCGTGACGGGTAACCTGATGGCGACTCAAATGGCATGTGAACCAAAAGCCATGGCTCAAGAAGGCGTTGCAGCAGATTTATTTGACAACCGTAAGGCACCGTTTGTTTTAAACCTAAATGATCCTGATGCACCAACACTAACCGTGGTATCGGCAAAAGGTGAAAAAATTGTATTCACAGGTAAGCAAACTGCTGAATCGAAATATCAAAGCCAAGGTGAAACTGTTTTCTTAGAAATTTCACCTGAAACTAAAACATGTTCTGCAGGTGTTGCCCGTATGGAATGCCTACAAGTTCGTGAAGTTAAATATGCTGAAAATGGCGTAAAAACACAGGTCGATAAAGACTGGACGTTATTCTATAACCACATTGATGGCTTCACTCACAATCCGAAAGAACGTCAAATCGTACGTGTTAAACGTTTTGAAATTGCCAACCCTGCGGCTGACCAGTCAAAATATGCTTATGTTCAAGACATGATTATTGAACGTGAAGCGGTAAAAGGCGCATTGTAATCGTTCAATGACCTAGAAAAAAACCGAGGCCTCAAGCCTCGGTTTTTTTATTGGGTATTTATCTAAGTGTACAAAACTTAGAATACGCCTTGAGCAAGCATTGCATCTGCAACTTTTACAAAGCCTGCAATGTTGGCACCATTTACATAGTTCACAGTACCGTCTGCTTGTGTACCGTATTTCACACAGTTACGGTGAATTTCTTTCATGATCGCATGTAAGCGCTCATCGACTTCTTCAAAAGTCCAACCCAAACGCAAAGCATTTTGTGACATTTCTAGGCCAGAGGTCGCAACACCACCGGCGTTCGAAGCTTTACCTGGTGCGTATAAAATTTTCGCTTCAACGAATTTTTCGACTGCATCTAAAGTAGAAGGCATGTTCGCTCCTTCAGCGACACAAATAACTCCATTTGCAAGGAGTACTTCAGCATCCGCCTGATCTAACTCATTTTGAGTTGCGCATGGCAGTGCAATATCACATGGAATAGACCATGGACGCTGCCCTTCTAAGTATTCAAAGCCATGCTTAGACGCAAACTCAGAAATACGACCGCGCTTTACATTTTTCAGTTCCATTACTTCAGCCAGTAAAGCATCGGTAAAGCCTGCTTTCACATATACGGTACCCGCAGAGTCAGACAATGAAACGACTTTTGCACCTAGGTACATTGCTTTTTCAGCAGCATATTGTGCTACGTTACCCGAACCAGAAATCGTGACTGTTTTACCTTGGAAGCAGTCGCCACGGGTTTTCAGCATTTCTTCAGCAAAATACACTGTGCCGTAGCCCGTTGCTTCAGGACGCGCCAAAGAACCACCAAAGGTTAAACCCTTACCCGTAAACACAGATGAAGTGTCATTACTCAGCTTCTTCATCATGCCAGCCATATAACCCACTTCACGGCCACCCACGCCAATATCACCCGCAGGGATATCCGTATTTGAACCTAGGTGACGGTATAGCTCAATCATTAGGGCTTGGCAAAAACGCATAATTTCGCCTTCGGACTTCCCTTTAGGATCAAAGTCTGAACCGCCTTTACCTCCACCCATTGGAAGTGTCGTTAACGCATTTTTAAAAGTTTGTTCAAAGCCTAAAAATTTTAGGATCGATAAATTCACCGATGGGTGAAAACGCATACCGCCTTTAAATGGACCAATTGCCGAGTTGTATTGAACACGGAAAGCACGGTTTACATGGGTTTGACCTTGATCATCCACCCATGAAACACGGAATTGAATCGCACGCTCTGGCTCAACCAAACGCTCGAGCAAACCGTGATCTGCATAACGAGGATTTTTTTCAATGAACGGCCAAAGGCTGGTCATGACTTCCTCTACCGCTTGTAGAAACTCGGGTTGATGTTCATCACGTGTTTTCACGTAATCTAAAAACTCATTAAGGCTGTTATATTTCAACGCTTAATCCTCAGCAGAAAATGGATCAAAATTGGTCAAATTTTATAAACAATGTTAAATTTTGGCGCAAACAATTAAATATCTTTTACCAACAATTCACAACACATTTCTATAAAAAAACATATTTATCATTTATATAACAATTATTTATATAAAATATACCTAGAAATTAGTTATAAAAAAACACCAATGAAAACACAGGCTTAAAATCTTTTTTTGCTCAAAAATGATGCAGTTAATGAACCATTTTAGAACACAGGATTAATCAAAAAAAACATGGTAAAATTCAGTGATCTACCTATTTCTTCTAATATCTCTGCAAATTCATCTGCAGGATTGGTTTACGCATGAATTCGCACATTTCCCTGATCCAAAATATCGATGCTCTCCTTCCCCAAACCCAATGTGGACTCTGCGGACATCGTGATGGATGTCTGCCTTATGCCCAAGCCATCAGCGAAGGTGAAGTAGCCAATAAATGTGTACCTGGCGGGCAGCCTGTAGCCGATGCATTGGCTCAGTTGCTAAACAGGCCAGAATTAATTGCAGAAGAAAGTGTTTGGCCTATTCAAGCCGATGGCCGCCCACAGAGAATGAAAGCAATCATTCGTGAGGATGAATGCATTGGTTGTACCAAATGTATTAGTGCCTGTCCTGTAGATGCCATTATTGGCTCAGGTAAACTTATGCACAGTATTTTGACTGATCTGTGTACAGGCTGTGAACTGTGTATCCCACCTTGTCCTGTCGACTGTATTGACCTTATTCCAGATGTAGACGGCATACCAACGGAAATCTTGCGCAAAGCTGAGCAAGATGATTTAAGACAACGCTATTACGCACATATTCAACGTGAAGAAAAACAGCGCCTACACCGTAAAGGCCCAGTGGTTCGCGCGGAAATTGATACGGCTTTATTTGCCCAGTTTTCAGCACAGAACGATGCTGTACCTGATATTCAGATCATTGAAAAAGAACCAGAAATGGCAGCAAAGCTCGATGCAAAATCCACCATTGAGCTGGCGAAATTACGCGTACAAATTAAAAAATTAGAAAAGCAGCTTAGTGTTCGTGAAGATGCAAAAAAACGTCTGTTGTTAGATGACTTAACCCAACAGCTTAAACAGTTACAGGGAGTTTAAAACATGCTAACGACAAGCGGAAAACCTGTAAAAAACATGACCAAAAAGCAAATCCAAATCTTTTTTGAACGTTTACGTGCGCAACGCCCAAATCCCAAAACTGAATTGAATTATTCGAGTCCTTTTGAGCTGTTGGTGGCTGTAACCTTGTCTGCTCAGGCGACAGATGTGAGTGTCAACAAAGCCACAGATAAACTCTTTCCAGTTGCCAATACACCTGAAACGATTTATGCCTTAGGTGTAGATGGTTTAAAAACCTATATTAAAACCATAGGCTTATATAATGCAAAGGCTGAGAATGTGATCAAAGCCTGTAAAATACTGATTGAAAAACATAACAGCATCGTGCCAAACAACCGTGTCGATTTAGAAGCTTTGCCCGGCGTAGGACGGAAAACAGCCAATGTGGTGTTAAATACTGCTTTTGGACAACCGACGATGGCGGTCGATACGCATATTTTTCGTTTAGGCAATCGTACGGGATTAGCTGTCGGCAAAAATGTGCTTGAAGTCGAACACCGTTTAGTGAAAGTCATTCCGAAAGAATTTATTGTCGACTCGCATCATTGGCTCATTTTACATGGTCGATACTGCTGTATCGCGCGCAAACCAAAATGCCATGAGTGCATCGTTTCAGATGTGTGTAACTGGCCAGATCGTTTTGAATTTGGCGCAGCACGTATTTCCACAATGACCATAGAAACTGAACACTAAAGTTCAGTTTTTTATTTTTGATTGGATTTATCTTTTAAGTCTTGCTGCAACTTCGGATGTAACTGACGTTCTGGCTGATTCTTCGACATTTTTTCTTGTTTACTGACATCGCGTAGCATTTTTACGCTGATATAAAACAAACCCACCAATACCGCCGCAGCAACAATAATTAAAACAATGATTCCAACTTGTGCCACACGCGACTCCATTTTTAGAGGATCAAGAAAAAGAGCCCTAATATGACTTAGAGCTCTTTCAATGTCAAAACATTGCCATGTTTAAAACATGCAATTATTTGTCTTGATCAAGAATCGCAAACAAATCTGCTTGTACTTCGTCAATTGGACGTAAGCCATTCAACTTGTCATAGGTTGGTGCATTTTCACCAGACGCTGCGCGACCTTGGTAGAAACCAACCAACTGTTCAGTTTCAGTGTGGTATGAACCTAAACGTTTACGAATTGTTGCTTCTTGGTCATCAGGACGTTGTACCAGCTCTTCACCAGTTTCGTCGTCCTTACCTTCCACTTTAGGTGGGTTGTAAACGATGTGATAAACACGGCCCGATGCAGGGTGCTGACGGCGACCAGAAAGACGTTGTACGATTTCTTCGTCAGGAACATCAATTTCAATCACGTGATCAATGTTGATACCTTCATTTTCAAGCGCTTCGGCTTGAGGAATTGTACGAGGGAAACCATCAAAGATACAGCCATTTACACAGTCAGGTTGCGCAATACGTTCTTTCACTAAACCAATGATCAGTTCATCAGATACAAGACCACCATTGTCCATCACGCTTTTAGCTTGTAGACCGAGTTCAGTTCCTTCACGAATTGCAGCACGGAGCATATCACCGGTTGAAATTTGTGGGACATTGTAGCGCTTACAGATCAACTGAGCTTGTGTACCTTTACCTGCTCCAGGTGGTCCGAGTAAGATAATGCGCATAAAAAAACATCCTCATTTAAACAATATATTTGACACTTTATACATGCCGACAAATTCGACATATTTTTAGCATCTAATTATAAGAAAGCTACAAACAAATGTATTGTACCCGCAATGAAGCCTGTTACCCCACCCAATAAAATCAAAATCCATTCATCTTCCTGAAATGCAGGACGTAATAAGTTTTGAAATTCTTTCGGCGTTAGCTCCCGAATACGGTCTCTAAACATTTGATAGATTTTCTGTGCACGGCTCGCATTGAACGCTGGGTCGCATACAGGCACCATCGTAATTTCAATTGAACGATCAATCAAGTCCGTCTTCAGTTTTGCGTATTCACGTGGACCTAAAGACAGCTGCAAAGACGTTCTCACCAATGGTGTTTCCATGATTTCATTAATATGACGTTTGACAATACGACGCGTCTTGTCTTTTTTATTGCCATACATCATTTCGGTCATGATGGATTTTAACGTAATCAGGTCTTCTGTGACTACACTTGCAAACACATCAGATACTTCTTCTTGGCGCTTCATGAAAGCGCCTTGCACATTATAAGTCCCAATGCGTGGAATCACAGGCTTAATCCATGGAAACTTACGATCTTTTGTTAATTCAGTCAGTTGTAAGTATCGAACATAGTGTGGCTCAATTGGATTAAACACCATCCAAATCGCAATCCAGTTGGTTAAGAAGCCCCATACCGCGGCCCAGAATGGCACGGTCCAATGCCATGGCACCACAAACCAAACAATCATTTGAAAGATACCAAAGAACATCCCAATGAGGGCACTAATATGCCAAATAAAGTTGATTTCTTTCTGACCCACTTTCAAGAACATACGCACCATTAGTCTGCGGTCACCTTCCATTTGGCTGACCACCATATCGCGCATATCTACAAGTGACTCGACGTTCATGGTCAGTTCGGTCACTAATTCTCTGAGCACAGCCGGAAGCTGTTTGTGTGCCTGCGCATAAATTCGACGCTTAATCGAGTAAGGTAAGTTTTCCCAAAGTACTGCATTGCGGTCAATCATGACTTCATCAATCAGGTGCTCAAGTTCAAAACCAACTTGCTCACCAATGATTCGCGCCATATCCTCAGGATCCATTGCGTCTAAAAATTCACGCAAAGAACCAAGCTTAGATAAGGTGTTATCCGTAATAATGCCTGAAATACGACCCGCTTTTCTGGGCACAATACCCTGCCAACCCACAGGCAAAGGTCCAATATGAAAACCCCAAAAAGTAATCGGGTAAAAGACCATTTTCAAGGCCATCCAAACGTGCGCCCAAGTCACAAAAGCAGTCACAGGAATAATGCTGAGTACAGCCCAAAAATCGGGTCGATTCAAAAAGGTTTGCCACAACTGATTGACGTACTCAAGCATGCATAACTTCCATATTTAATTTTATTAACTGAATTATATAGCGTTTTAAAAAAGATATTGTGTCTACAAACCGAAACTTAGAGTATAGGAAAATTGTAGTCTCGGTTCGGTTTCTGCAACCACATAGCCGGATTTGGCTTCAAGTTTTTCCCCTGCACCAATCCCCACACTGAAAGTGCTGATTCGTTCAGGACTCAGTAACACATAAGCAAGATCTACACCACCACCAAGGCGAGATTCGTACTCGCCATCTACTTTCTTGCTGTCAATATGCCCTGCGTAAACACCGAGATAATAACCATTTTTATCTTTACCAGTAAAATGCACAGGAAATCTAAACCCCAGTTGACCACCTACAGGGTAATCATCATTGATAAACACCCCAGCTTTTGCGTATACAATGCCATAAGGATTGACCCATTCCAGATTGGTGTGCAGTAATTTCTGCGTTACACCAGCCCCTACATTCCACGTTTGAGCACTGCCAGCAGGAATTTTCGCATCTGGCAAAAAGGAATTATCTTGAGCGTAGGCTACGTTTGCACAGGCAACAAGTGCCAACACCGGATAAATTCTTGTCATTATTGTCACCATTATCCGTAATGTTATTTTAGTAATTGGTCCCTTTTTACAGGATTTTGACTGTAGCAGAATTTATAAAACACTTATATACAGCAATTTATATTTTTCATGTCTATAAAGTCAAAATTTAGGCAAAAATGAAAAGCAGAAGCAGCGATAACAAATATCAAAACAGTGTGACATGCGTTAGAATAGCGCGCAGGTATTTTCCTCTTTGTCCATGTGTTTAAGTCGATTTGGTATGAAACAGCACTTTCCTTTAAAAAATGTCCAACAAGAAAAGCGCATTTTTCGAAATCGTACCTTTATCTCCATGGGTATTGTGGTTTTCTTCTTGCTGATTTTAGTCACTCGCTACGCCTATTTGCAGTTGGTTCAATTTGACGAGTTTTCAACGGCATCCGATCAAAACCGTATTCGCCTACAACCTTTAGCCCCTGCGCGTGGTTATATCTATGACCGTAATGGTGTGCTGTTGGCGGACAACTATCCTGTCTTTACCGCGACGATGAGTCGAGCGGATGTGACGGATATTGATGCCACGATTGAGCGTTTAACCCCAATCTTAGAACTCACACCAGATGATATTGAACGCTTTAACAGTCGTATTAAAGCCTCACGTAAAACTGAACGCGTTTCCATTAAACTTAATCTCAATGAAAACGATATTGCTCGCTTTAGCGAAGTTAAATATCAATTCCCTGGGGTGAATATCGAAACTCAGATGACGCGCTACTATCCACACGGTGAGCTATTTGCCCATGTGATTGGTTATGTGGGTCGAATTAACGATAAAGAATTAAAAAGCATCAATAAAGATTTGTATGCGGGCACTAACCTGATTGGTAAAATTGGGGTAGAAAACTCCTATGAAGATTTACTACATGGTGTGCCAGGAAATGAGTCGGTCGAAGCCGATGCACACGGTAACGTACTACGTCATTTAGGTCGCAAAGAACCCGTTCGTGGGAATGACTTATATCTTTCACTCGATTATGGCTTGCAAACGGTTGCCTCAGAGCAGCTTGCAGGTCGTCGTGGTGCAATCGTGGCGATGGATCCTCGTACAGGTGAAATCCTCGCCTTGGTCTCAAGTCCAAGTTTTAATCCTAACCTGTTTGTCACAGGGATTAGCCATACCGACTATAGTGGTTTACGCGATAACCTCGATCAACCGCTATATAACCGTGCTGTGCAAGGCGCTTACCCACCTGGCTCGACTATTAAACCGATGTTTGGTTTAGGTGGTATTCATTATGGCTTAATTGATTGGGGCACGGCCATTTCCGATCATGGCTATTTCACACTTCCGGGCGATTCGCATAAATTCCGCGACTGGAAAAAATCAGGACACGGCGTAGTCAACTTGCATAAATCACAAGTAGTCTCTTGTGATACCTTCTTCTACATTCTGTCGTTCCGTATGGGCATTGAAAAAATGAACACATGGATGCGCCAGTTTGGCTTTGGTGAAAAAACTGGTGTGGATTTACCAAGTGAAAGTACAGGTCTTTACCCCAACCCAGAATGGAAAATGCGTACCCGTGATGCCAAGTGGCTCAAAGGGGAAACCATTTCAGTGAGTATTGGACAAGGTGCTTTTACTGCGACCCCACTACAACTGGCTATGGCAACAGCCATTACCGCCAACCATGGTTCACATGTGATTCCGCATGTTTTACAAACCAGTAAAGGTGCAAAACCACATAAAGACTTAAATGCGCCTGATGGCAGAATCCAGTTCAATGGCACGGACCAAGATTGGATACAAATGCGTGATGCCATGGTCGATGTCATTGAAACAGGGACTGGACGTGGCATTCGTACGCCAATGTATAAAATTGCAGGTAAAACCGGTACTGCACAGGTCAAAAGTATTGCCCAAGGTAAACGCTACAATGAAGCCCTGCTGACCGAACGTCAATTAGACCACGGTTTATTCGTGGGCTTTGCACCTGCGGAAAACCCTGAAATTGCGATTGCAGTAGTGTGGGAAAATGGTCGTCATGGTGGTTCTGCGGCACAGCTGGCTCGTCCGATCTTAGACTACTGGCTGCTCACACGTCATAAAAACCCAATTCGTCCACAAAACCATCAAATTAGTGGCGGCTTGATGACAGCGGGGATTAAACCGGGTGAATTACCAAGTGGTAGCACTCCACCAGCGACCACAACTGGGACAAGTACGGCAGCACCAACCAGTACTTCAAATACAGCACCCGCATCAACGGCAGCAAATACCAGCCGTTCAGCTACACCACCTTCTGTACCTGTGGAGTCAGACTAACTATGAAAAATCAACTCCGCATCATTGGAGGGGACTGGAAACGTCGCCAACTGCCTTTTGCTAGTATTGAGGGTTTACGCCCTACGCCCGATCGCGTACGTGAAACTTTGTTTAATTGGCTCATGTGGGATGTGCAAAATACCAATGTTTTGGATATTTGTGCAGGTTCGGGTGCATTGGCATTTGAAGCCTTATCTCGTGGTGCATCAAAGGTAGTAATGATTGAACCTGACCGCAGTCAAGCACAGTTTTTAACGCAAAACTTGGAACTCCTTAAAGTTCCTAAGTCTCGTGCCCAGTTAAAAGTAGCGACTGCACAGCAAACATTACTCACCTTAAATGAACAGTTTGATTTGGTCTTTTTAGACCCTCCGTACAGCCTAGAGCTATGGGAAGAACTGGCCCTCTTGGCGGATCCACTGATTCAAAATAATGGCTATATTTATGTAGAAGCCGATCGGGATTTGAATCTATTAAAACTTCCAGCATCGTGGGTGCAAGTGAAGAGCACCAAAGCTGGGACTGTACGTGCAGGTTTATATCAAAAGAAAGTGGTGGTTTCCCCATAATCTAGACACTTTTACGCCCTTTTGATTTACACCATCACGAAAGAAATTGCTCTTAGTGCATATTAGTGTGGTTCTGAGCTACGCTATGTATAAAGATCAATATACATATTCAAAATCAAGCTAAGGCTTCAGTCAGTTTTCACGTCTAAAAACTATGTACATCAAACGAAAAATCGTACACTCGCTAAAATTTTAAATATATCGCATATGACTTGGTTGATCTTTATCTTAGGTGCAATGGTGGCGGGTTTTGTACAGGGGCTCACAGGCTTTGCATTTGCCTTAATCGCCATGTCATTTTGGGTCTGGATCTTGGCACCTCAGCTCGCAGCGCCCTTGGTGGTGTTCGCCTCAGTCTGGAGTCACCTAATTTCCTTAAAGTCAGAATCTGCCTTTCAACTTGATAAAAGCCTCGTTGCACCTTATATCATTGCAGGTCTAATTGGCGTTCCATTGGGAACCTATCTGTTAGACATCATTCAAGCATCTACCTTTAAACTGGTTCTAGGGATCTTTCTGATTCTTTGGTGTCCATTGATGCTACTTAACCCCCAAATTCGCTTCATTCAAAACTCTGGAAAATACGCCGATAGTAGTATTGGTTTTCTTGGGGGTGTATTGGGAGGGTTGGGAGGCTTTTGTGGCTCACTGCCTTCGGCTTGGGTCATGTTAAAGAACCTTCCTAAAGAGCAACAACGCTCAATTTTAAGGCATTTTAATTTCGCCATTCAGCTATTCACCCTGCTCACCTATCTGCTTCGCGGAAATTTAAACTTACAACATTTACCCTATATAGGCATCTTACTTTTGAGTGTGAGCCTACCGGCCATGCTCGGCGCTCAATTGTTTTATAAAATTTCTGAACGGCAGTTCAAACATACAGTACTGGGCTTATTGTTTAGTTCAGGTTGTTTTCTATGTATCAGCTACCGCTTTCTATAGCACCATAAGACCTGAATCTAAACCTTGGCAATGGCTTGGGTCAGCAATTGTGTGTTTTGTGTCAAAATAGGCTTATCTTTAAACAGCTTGGCACTACTGGACTTCCCCCAACTTCACAAATCTTTATACAATTGGCGCACCTTTAAACCCACCGCTCACCATATATGAAACTGCCTCTTGCACTACTGAGTTTTTGCTTTATCAGTGCTTGCTCCATAAGCTCATCCAAAGAAATAAAACAAGCCGAAAAACTTCTCCAATCTTTTGACTGCCAAAATATAGAGCGCGATCAGGCAGACCATAGCAGCATGACCAGTTATCATGAACAAGTGCTTGCTAGCAGCAAACAAAAAGCCCGATCCTATGTAGAAAGCTATCAACAGGGCGATCAAATTTTTGACCTACCACTGCCTGAAGTGATTGAAACACAACTACAAAGTTATACGGCCGCATGCCAGTCGCTAGGTGGGGTGTTACCTAATCCCCAACAAAGTCCTTAAATACGATTAGCAATAAAAAGACAGCTCGAAAGCTGTCTTTTTTAATTTCATATAGCTCAAATTTGAACTTAAGGCGCAGTTGAGTCGTTGTGATAGCGAGTATCGACACTGAAATCTTGAGGAAATTTAGCAGAAATTTGCGCATAAAATGCCATAATTTCAGCCATATCTTTTTCATAGTCCCCAGTAGGATAAATAATTTTACCCACCCCAGTTTTTTTCTTCGCATAATCCATATAGGCCAACGCAATTGGAACACCTGCGCTGACTGCAACATGGTAAAAACCTGTTTTCCACTGTTCCTGCTTGGCACGTGTCCCTTCAGGGGTGACCAACATCACCAACTTAGGGTGTTCTTTAAAAAGATCACTCATGAGTTGTACCATACTTGGACGTGGTTCACCTTCATGCTTCGGACGACGGTCAATACCTATCCCGCCCATTGCACGAACAAATGGCCCAAATGGCAGTTTCATATAGCTGTCTTTAATAGTGATACGGACATGCACACCTAAGGCTTTTAATGCCAAACGAGCGTACAGCGCATCCCAGTTGCTGGTATGTGGTGCTGCAATCATCACACATTGATCGATATTCAAATCCCAATGATTATCAATCTGCCACCCCATTAAGGCTAAACTTTGTTCTGCAAGCTTTTCGAACACAAAAAATACCACATTACTGAAAATCCGCGCCGATTCTAGCAATGCTGCTGCTCAAATACACGGCGAGACGATCAATAAAACAACAATTAATCTATAAACGTATATTTTATTTAATTCCAAATATTTCAGGAAAAAACAAGACCTTCGAGATAAAAGCCGAAAATACGTGAATAGTATTCTTTATTAAAGATACAGACGCACTCACAGATCTTCACAGTTTCATTTCCAGCACTACTGTAAGGTAAAACTAAACAATGAATATCGGGTGCTGTATATGCAAAAGACTGTTTTAGCACTATGCCTATCTTTCACAATGTTAACTGCATGCTCAAAGCCAAATGAAAACAATCCTCCACCAGATCACAATGTCACAGCATCTATGGACGACAGTGCTAGTGCAAGTGTGTTGTTAGATACACCAGACACAGCAAATGCCTTAGATTGGGTAGGCACATATCAAGGGGTTCTACCCTGTCATGATTGTTCTGGGATCGACACTGAACTTGAGCTGACCTTAGATCATCATTTCGTACTGAAACAAAAAATTTTAGGCAAATCGAATCAGAATTATGTCAATGAAGTGAAAGGTTCATTTCAATTTTTGAATGGCTCTGATCAACTGATTCAGCTCGATTCATCAGGCGACAGCCGTATTTATTCTATTGGTGCGCAATTTATTGAAATGCGTGGTGATAAAGGCCAAAAACTGGATATGCCTGAGTTAAATTTAACTTTAACCAAAAAGTTGGATTAATAGTTTAGATTTACTTGATAGTACTTCGAACTTTTTCTTTTAAAAATCCAATGAAAAGTTTGAGGCGATCAAGGTAGCCGAACTTCTTCAACTACCTTGATAATAGGACTTATTTCTTTTGAGAAAGTAAATTTTCAACCAATTTACTAAAGTCAAGCGTAGTCGCTTTTTGTACCGGTGGATAATCCATCAGAGACTTAATATGTTCTCCAAGCAATGCTTCTACAGGTTCACCTAGCCATAGTTTTTTCTGAGTAATTTCAGAGCGATCTGTTGTGCTATCAAATGACTCAAACGGATCCTGACGAAGGTTAAATACCAACGGAATTTTTTGCTTTTGATAGCCATCATAATAGGTTTCACTGGTTTCTAAATGAATCTTCCACTGATTAATTCGAACCGCGCGAAGGGTGGATTCATGATAGTACAAGAAATTATTACGTTTACTTTCAGCAGACTTACCTGTCCAATAATCCAGATTATTTAGACCATCAATAT
Source organism: Acinetobacter sp. 8I-beige (assembly GCF_902505955.1). NCBI lineage: Bacteria > Pseudomonadati > Pseudomonadota > Gammaproteobacteria > Moraxellales > Moraxellaceae > Acinetobacter > Acinetobacter sp. 8I-beige. Next base: position 1,841,194 of record NZ_LR732790.1, read on the forward strand.
ATTGTTTACGATTGGTTTTCATATCTTCCACAACATTTGCATTCCCTGCAACAGTTGCCAAAGTTGTGAACAGGTCCATATTGGCTTGAATCCCTGTTTTCACCTGACCAGCAGGAATATGCCCCGGCCAACGGATCATCATTGGAACGCGAACGCCTCCTTCATAGGTTGTCATTTTTTCACCACGAAACGGTGTCGTTCCGCCTTGATTTTTGGCACTGTGCTCAGGGCCATTATCAGTGGTATAAACAATGATGGTGTTATCCAACACGCCCATCTTCTTCATTGCATCCAAGACTTGACCGACTTGCATGTCGTGTTCAATCATACCGCTACCATACATATCTTCTTCTGAGGTGGCATTCGCAGCTAAATAACGATGAGAGTCTCGCAAATGCGTAAACATATGCATACGACTTGGATTTAACCACACAAAAAATGGCTTATCCGCACTTTTACTGCGCTTCATAAAGTTAAGACTGGCTGCAACGAATTCATCATCCACTGTTTCCATGCGCTTGCTCGAAAGTTCACCAGTATCTTTACATTTTTGCTTGCCCATTTTACCAAAACGAGGATCTGTCGTTTCATCATCGGTAGTTGATGAATAACAATGTAGAACACCACGTGTGCCAAATTTTTTACGGAATTCAGGATCTTTTGGGTAATCAAATTGCTCAAACGTATCTTCGGTATTGAGATGATACAAGTTCCCAAAAAACTCATCAAAGCCATGAACCGTTGGCAGGTGTTCATTACGGTCACCTAAATGATTTTTACCAAACTGACCACTCATATAACCCAATGGTTTGAGTACTTCAGCAAGTGTTGGTGTTTCTGGTTTAATCCCTAAAAGTGAGCCTGGACGTCCTACCGTGGTGAGACCAGAACGAATAGGATATTGTCCCGTAATAAAAGATGCACGACCTGCGGTTGAACTTGGCTGCGCATAGTGATCGGTAAACATAATGCCTTCTTTGGCAATCCGATCAATATTCGGTGTCTTATACCCCATAACACCATGACTGTAGGCACTGACGTTCTGCCAGCCTACATCATCGGACATAATCACCAAAATATTGGGTGGTTTCGCCATGAGTGCTGTTGAAAGTAAAGTACCTCCAAGCATAGCAATCGAACGTGAAATCATTTTCTTACGCATAAAAATTTCCTTTTTAAATTTACAAAATCCATTTTTGCTAGTGCAAAAACTAAAGCGGAAACACTTCAAAACCTTGGTTAGGTTTTAAATGAGCACCCGATTTTTTAAATATATCCTCACCAACTCAACTAATTTTTTAAACGTTGAGCAATTTCAACTTTGGATGTGGTTGCAGTATGAAAAAATGTCTTAAGACCTGAACATAGATAATGCAGCCCTGCTTCTCCATCTGGAGTCTTTAAAAAACGGTCTTTGGGACAGTCACCCCAACAATATTGAAGATATGGACATTTTTTACAGTACTCAGGCAGTGACTTCGATTTGGCATATGCAAATTTCTTTTGTCGCTCAGAAAAAACTAAATCGCCTTGGTGAATCTCGTGAATGTTGCCCAATTTGTATTCGGGATAAACAAAATGATCACAAGAAAAGAGGTCACCATTGTGTTCGACCGCCAAAGATTTCCCGCAAATTTGACCCGACACACATTTCTGCGCCCCATAGCCAAACATCATTGACACCATGTTTTCAAACTGGTCGATAAAGACCTGCCCAAAGTCTTTCTCTAGCCATTCTTTCCACACAATTGAAAGGAATGTGCCCCAATCATCGGCAGCAATCGACCAGTCTGTCACTACAGAATCTGAGTTGCCCGGCTGCGCTGCTGAACTGCCCAATTTAGGTAAATCTTGAGGATTCCAATGGCCTGGTGCTGTCTGCTGAAACTGGGCACTTTCCATTCCTGGAATCAGTTGAATCATGCGCGGTCGTACCTGATCTCGAATAAAACGATAAACCTCTAACGGCCGTTTCGCATTATCGCGGTTCACCACACATAAGGCATTAAACGGAACTTGATACTGGCGCAATAACGCAGCAGCCTGCATGACTTTGGCATGCGTCGGTTTTCCACCTTTGTTATAGCGATGGATATCATGCAACTTGGCAGGCCCATCTATGGATAAACCCACCAAAAAATCATGCTGTTTTAAAAATGTGCTCCAATCCTCATCCAGTAACGTGCCATTGGTTTGTAAATCATTTTCAATACGCTGATGAGGTTTGGTATATTTTTTTTGCAGCTCAACCACCCGCTGGAAAAACTCTAACCCCATAAGTGTAGGCTCACCACCCTGCCAACTAAAAACCACTTCATTGCCCGTTTGCGCTTCGATATATTGCTTAATATGTAACTCAAGCATCGACTCAGACATACGCGGAACTTTTGGTTGCTGTAACATGTCTTGTTTATGCAAATAGAAGCAATAACTACAATCTAAGTTGCACTGTGCCCCAGTGGGTTTGATCATCACGTGATAGCGATAGGTTTGTCCCTGCACTTGCAGGTTTCTTAAAGGCGTAGATTCAGCTTGTATAGGTATCATTCGCATTTTTAGAGTCCTCAATTTTTATTCAGCGTTCAGGCACAAATTAACAACTGTACAAAACCATGTACACAAGTCATTCTGCGAAAAGAGATTCGAGAGTTTCATTTCATTCATTGCATGACGTCTGCTGAAGACCCAAGCCATTTGGTATTCTGAATAGATTAACCCGAGTGACTGTTGCCGCTAAACATGCAACATGAAGGCTACTATTAGATGACCTTGCGGATATGTTGATAATTTCAATGTTTTATAATTCATTCTCTTCTTGTCCCTAAGCTTAATTTTCATTAGCAAAGCCACTGTGTAAGAGTAAAAATCAACAGCCAATTCCAATTTTGGCATACTGAAAAATACTGACCCATCTCACACAGTTGCATTGCTTGGTAGAGCACGTTATCAAACTTTGAAAATAGAAAAACCACTCAAAAGAATGGTAATTGCATTTTTTATGCTCTCTTTTTATTAAAGCTTTCTTCGGATGCAGATCATGTTCTAAAACTTATTATTCTTTAGTGGGCCCATGATGAATAAGCTCATAAAAGTAGGTTTTCTAATTTATTTTCTTAAAACTTATTCGAGAAATATATAGATATCCTTAGATTGCACAGCAGCTATATGAACTTAATGTAAAATTGATATTGAGATGTGTTCAATCATGAATGTACTTGCTCAATTTAACAGAGAATGTTTTGAAATTGTCAATAATCAGGGGTGTCTATTTGTTCGAGGCTTTGTTGCACAAAGCCGCCTAATACCAGAACAATAAGAGAATAGGAAAAATCCTATATCCTACTCAATTCAGGCAGTTCAGCTCAATCCACTTTGAATAATTGATAGTAGCGTAAAAAATTCATACCAATACAATACCTCGAAAAGGATGTTTTGTTAAAGATGTTCATTCAAAGTGGTTTTTTTATAAAACATATTGCTAGTAAGCCCAAAAAGTAATTGTAAAGATTATTATCAAGATCATAAAAAACATAGATACTTTAATGTAATTCCATAGTTTTTTATGGTGATCTATAA
>NZ_LR732790.1:1844869-2088576 GCF_902505955.1 Acinetobacter sp. 8I-beige
ATGGAATATAGCCCAAAAGATAATACTTAATATTAGTGAAATAACTATTAAATCTTTTATATTCATTTTAATCTTTCATATCCATATTCTACAACTGCTTGACCTGTTACTCCACCAACATATCCTCAGATAAGAGTACCTCCAACTGCTATAACTCCTACAACGGCCAGAACAGGAAGGCCAACAGTTCCTCCAACAACGCCTATTACTACACCACCGATGGCTGTTCCAATGCTCCCTCCAATTCTTGCACCTAATAGGCCGCCATTAATTTTACCAGTTTGTTTTAAAATTTCTTTCCTTGTAACATCTGGAACACCTTTTTCATAGACCTGAGCCACTGAATTTACACTGCCATAAATATCCCAAGCAAAAACTAATCTTCCACCCCACTTTAAACTTTTACTTACTTTTGATGTTTCATCCATGTTTTTAATATAGTCATCGATACTCCTATAATTTTTTGCACAAAGATTTAAAAAATAAAATACCCCTAAGCGACTCAAATTTAAGTGACAACTTGGGTGTGAGCTCGGTCTAATTCTGTAAATTTATTTAAGACTGCCACACGTGCATGAATCTCGTTGACTTGGCTGTCAAAATTCCTAGCGCTGAGTTTATCGCCTAATAATTTGATACAATGTATCTTAGTTTCGACCAAACTGCGCAGATGATACCCAGACCACTTTTTCATCAGTCTGCTCATTAAATTATTGAACGAGATGATAATGTTTTCCAGCATTAAAACTATGAAAATAGAAATTCCAGTTCGAACCAAAATTCAGCAATAAACTTCCATCATCATGTGATACGACACTAAAGCCTTCAAATGGAACGCTATATTGGTCATACACAACTGAAGCTGGTAGTTGGTGTTTGCGTCTATCGCTGCTTTTTCAACTATCAATTCTTCACAGTTCCAAATTTATTACTTTTTTCCTTCCTCTTCATCCTTAATCTCCCATTTACTATTAGGATCATCTATTACAATTTGTATTTTCTCGCCATTCTTTAAAATTCGAATATTTTCTTTAACGACTTTACTCTCTAACTCAAGCAACTTGCTTCTAGCTATCTCTAACCCGAACTCATTCGCTAAAGTATAATATGCATATGCAAGGTCAAAATTTTGTTCTACTCCATCACCTTTTTCATACAATGAGGCTAAATTATAAGCAGCACGAGGTTCATTATTTTCTACTGCCTTTTCGTACTAGTAGACAGCTTTCGTCATAGACTTATCTATTACCTCGCCTTTCTTATACATAACTGCAACATTAAATTGTGAGGGTGCATAATTTTTTTCAGCAGCCTTTAGAGAATAGTCAAAATATTTTTTCTTATCTTTTATCCCTATCCAACCTTCATAATAACAGTTAGCAGTATTTGCAGCTCCCAAACCGTAGTCTAACCCGAATCTCGGATAAGAAATTGACTTGAAAAATAAGAGGACTAGAGCCATCAGTTGAGTTACCACACCAAACTTAAAGCTCTAGTCCTAATGTTCAATAGTACCGAATTATTCTGTGTAATCGATGATTTCTTTCTTAAATTTGAAGCAACTTATTGGAAATTTCTTAAACAAAGTCGTCACTCTATAAGAATTCGACCAGCCCAATTGAGTCTCTCCGAAATCAATTTTATCGCCATTTGGTATAAGTGTTCTCATATCAATAATTTCAAAGCATTCTTTTCATGGTTGAAACAGGATAAAAATCATTTATTCAAAAATTTACCCTGCTACCAACGGATGATTCACCTCATCAATATGCATCAATTGGCACTACATGCTTTACATGTCGCCTTAATGAAAGGCCAACGTAGCCAATATTTATGGGTTGATTCAACCACTTTACCTGTCTGTAAAAATCAACGGATTCAACGCCATAAATCATTAGCCAAAATTGCATCACGTGGTAAAAGTTCGATGGGATGGTTTTATGGCTGTAAATTACATATCACGATGAATCAATTGGGTGAAATAGCATGTTCTGCTTTATCTAATGGACATGTGGCTGACATAAAAATAGTTGAGCATTTAGTTGAAGGCTTAGAAGCAAAGCTTTATGCGGATCGTGGCTATATTAGCCAAGATTTAAAAAGCAAGTTAAAGAATCAAGGTATTGATTTGATTACCTATCATCGAAAGAATATGCAGTCTGTTCAACTCTGTACATCAGATGAATATCACTTAAAACAGCGCAATAAAATAGAAACGTTATTCAGCTTATTGAAAGGTCAATACAATTTAGTGACGAGTAAAGCACGTAGTATTCATGGATTTCTAAGTGGGATTTACACATCGTTATGCGCATATCAATTAACTCAACGAAATAAGCCAAAAATTCAAATTATGGAATCATTGGCTTAAACAGGATTCGGGTTAGTCTAACTTTGCTGATTTCTCATAATATTCGCGCGCTTTTTTAAGGTCCCTTTTAAAATAAAATCCGTTAAAATACATAAATCCAATTGAGTTAATAGCTTCTGGCACATTCTTATCCATTGCTTTTACAAAATAAGTATAAGCTTTCTCATAGTCCTGTTTCACGCCCTTTCCATGAACATATAAACTTCCCAAAGCATTTTGAGATTTAGTATCACCCTGATCAGCCAATTGTTTAAATATTTTATAAGCATCTTCATATTTATCTTGATCAAATAAATTTTGTGCTTTTTTAAATAAGGTATCAATATCCTGCTGGTTATTGCTATTTTCCTGTTTTTCTGTTTTTCTGTATTTCTGTATTTCTGTATTTCTGTATTTCTGTATTTCTGTATTTGTAGAATTACCACAAGCCACTAAAGAAAATGAAGATAAAAATAGAGTTAGAATAACTAAGAAAACATTCTTTTTAGTCTTAATCTTCATATTCAATCTATTTTCCTTTCACTAATTATCTAATATTGACCACCTTAATTTGGATGATCAATATACCACTTCAGGTTTTGTTGTGCTTTGGGATCACCTAAATCTGCCAGAGGCTTAATAATTTCAATAGCTTTCGCAGCATTTTTATTGACACCTTTGCCGCTAAAATACATCTCAGCCAATTGAATCTGCGCTAGGCTATAATCTTGATTTGCAGATTTAGTAAGCCATACAAAAGCTTTTTTATAGTCCTGCTCGACCCCTTCTCCATAGTAATAAGCTTGTCCAATATTAAATAGAGCACTTGCATTATCTGCATCAATATCTATAGCTTGAGAAAAATATGAAAGCGCCTTTTTATAATCTTGTTCAAAAACTATTCCTTCTTGATGATAAATTCCTAACATATTGATAGAATCGGCATTATTCATATTTGCAGCTTTTTCAAAATACGGTAAAGCCTGCTTATAATTTCCTTGTAAAAAGTCTAAGATACCTAAATTATGGATACCACCAACATAATTTTGATCAGCTGCTTTTTGAAACCATTTTTTAGCTTGTTTTAGATCAGTCTCTCCCCAAAAACCATGCTGATAACCATTGCCTAATGCGTTTTGAGCTTTAGCATCACCTTGATCCGCAAGTTGCTTAAATATTTTATATGCATCTTCATATTTATCTTCATCGAATAAATTTTGTGCTTTTTCAAATAAAGGATTAACGTCTTGTTGGCTATGGTTATCTTTCGGTTTTGTGGTATTAGCAGAATTACTACAAGCGACTAAAATAAATGAAGATAAAAACAGAGTCAGAACAATTAATAAAATATTCTTTTTAGTCTTAATCCACATATTCAATCCCCTTGCCTTTTCCTTTCATAAGACGTTCATTTCGATCATATAATAAAATCGGAATTGTATAGGATTTTGCAACAGAATGCGTGATTGAAACAGGTTTCCCTTCTGCTATTTTTTTAACTTTTTTAGCACTTACATCATATGCATCCTGAAATCCTCTACTCCTCACCGTTCTTTCCATAGTGTTTCCTTGACTATCAACATCACTCACTGTGGCATAACCATTAACCCGACTGATCGAGTAAACACCAACGTTTAGGGTATTAGTTAAAGTTAGCCCACTACCAGTCAGGTCAGAAACATGCTTAGCTTTCACATTAAGTGTGGTACTTCCCATAGAAACGCTCACATCTTTCTTTAAACTTTCTTTAAGTTTTTTTTCATCTTTTAACAATTGCGATAATTCATTTATATTTCCACCATTGGCTAAATGAGGGACTTTACTTGGGTCAACTTCACCACTTACGCCAACAGAAACGAATAACATCCAGTCTCCGTTATCATCATAAGCAATCCCAATATCTAACGCACTTCCAATAAAATATAGTGCTCCACTAAAAGTTATAAATATTTGTTTAGCAGAAGGTTCTTTGGCTTGATACTGTGTGATTGCTAAACCTTTTGCTTTTGAAAACATCAGCTCTTTTTTTAGAATTTCAGGAATATAGCGATCTCGATTATTTTTTACTTTTAAAATTTTTCCAACTGAAAGTATATTCATATTAGACAAAGGAATATTGTTCTGCATAGCAATCAGGCTAGGATTAACCTTAAACTTTTTTCCTAAACTCGATAGCGTATCCCCAGCTTTAACTTCATAGACAACATCCACAAAATCATTTGGATTACTTGATTTAATTGATATTTTTTCTTTTTTTACAGTATCGCCAATATAAAGTTTTTGTCCAATCTTAATTTTATTTTGATCTTTTATTTCATTATTTCTCATAAGTACATGAATATCTTTTTTAAATTTCTGAGCAATTGTTTTTAAAGTATCTCCGGACTGTACTTGATAGTAGTCAGACTGATGATTAGAAGCACCTTTATCGGCTGTAACAGCTTTCCCCAGTTTACTTATAGGAATATGCACTCTTAAAGGATATTCAATACTTTTTATATGAAGATAATTTTCATTGACGTGTATTTTTTTTACCAATGTCCATTGGCTAAATGATGTTGGTTTTCCTTTCACAAGGACTTCAATGGTACATATCCCACTCACAGTAAAAGGTTCTGTCTCGCCCTTCTTATTTGTAAATTTCCTAAGTTTGGAAGGTGCTATCATAGGGGTTGTCCATTTTTTTTGTAATTCAGGTGTCAATTTAAGAATATCATTACTCGTTTGAATCCTATACTCAAGGTTAGGGACAACCTCCTCAGAACCAAAATAAAAAAATGTGATGCGGAAATTTAATTTAGCCAACTTCAGTTCTCCAAATTACCATTTGGTTCTACGAAAAATTCCTCTTCGACAATAAAATCAGGATGTTCAATAAACAATTCCAATTCCTCCATCTCAGAAGACGAAATTCTTTTTGTGAGGCCTTCCGCATCTAAAAACCCTTCGTGGAAAGCCCCATTATTCTTATAAACTCTATATTTTGATTGAGAAAAATCAGATAACGTATCCAATTGACTTAAATCGTACTTCATACTTTTTTGATCTAAATCAAAATCTGTACTTGGCAATATTGGAAGTTCATATGTTACTTTATCCCCCCCCATAAACATATGTTGTCCAGCATTAGCCTCAAACTTCCCACCCGTTTTTGGAAAAATTCCTGAGCCATTCAAGGCAATCTGCGATGAGCCACCCGTAATCAAAACTTCTTTCGGACTACTGATTTCTATCCGATCTTCTGTAGACGAGATGGTAATTCCCAATTTAGCAAATACATCTAAAGCATCTGACTGTGCTTGAATTTCAACTTTACTTTGCGCGGCAATGGCTTTAATGCCACCTTGTGCAGCAAATAGACTCACTTTGCCTAAAGCTTGTCCCAAAAGATTCTTTTGGGTACTGAGGTTAATACTATCGCCCGCAGTATGGTTGATAATACCTGTGGCTGAAAGATGGATATCTTCAAGGGTACTTAAGGCAATCCCATCAACAGAACTGAGTAACATGATGGCTTTTTTATACTTGGCAACATCTTTTTCAATTTCTTCGGCAAAAGCTTTTAGTTGCTCAATCGATTCAATTTCATCGGTCTTTTGATTCTTGGCAATATCACTTAAGGCTTTACTATTGGTCTGGCTGCCTTCAAGCTGCTTTTTGGCAATCTCACTATCTAAATGTTCACCTTTGGCTTGAACTTGTTTGTAGGTCGAAAGTAGTAAGCCCTGTCCTGCACGTACTGCTCCCCATTGGTCAGTACGAAGCTCAAAGCCTTCACCACGATCATCACTTTCAGCTTTGTCTTTTGGGTGACTCAGTTTGCCCAAGTTGAGTTGGCTAGCGCCATGACTACTCTGTAACTGGCTGCTGATTTGCCCTGTCGTATCGTCAAACCTAAGTTGATTGTATCCACTGCCCTGATATTCTTTACTTTTTATCCCTGCCAACTTTTTAGTATCAGGTAGTTTACCTTTGTTGTCGAACTTGGTTGGATGACGTTGTGCTTCATGGATACGTCCCACCACAAATGGTCGGTCGATATTACCATCAAAGAAATCAATGACCACGATCTCACCAATGCGTGGTAGGAATCTTGCCCCATAGCTCTCACCTGCCCATGGGGTCAGTACATCTACCCAAGCAGAATCCGTATCGTTATCATTGGAACCAGCACCACCATCATGAGTGTTGTCTTCGTTACGAGTAAATAGGAATCGAACTTTGATGCGTCCCCATTCATCAACATAGATTTCTTCTCCACTTGGGCCAACAACTTTGGCACGTTGTGGTGATGCTATCGGTCTATGTTGTAGCGGATTGTATTCTGGAACAGTAACAATGTTACGTCGTTGAAGCGTGAGTGTGTTGGCTTGGCGTTCATCTGTATTATTGTTTGCAATCTTGCTTGTTTGCCAATTACTTTGTTGAAGCAAGGCACCCACTTGATCATTCAGGTCTTTAGGTAAATTATTTTGGTTGTGAAAAATCTTAGCAGTGATTAGAAACTGTTTATCTGCATCTAGATGTTGATCTATTTCGGGGTGTTCATTGAACTCAAACCAGTAGCCTACATGTGCATCACGTACTGTAGAGGTTGCACAAAATTGTTTAGCTTGTGCATTGTAGTAGTGACTTAAGGTTTGATTAAACTTTTCAATCTGACTATTGCCTGATTTGGTCGCACCATCTTCACCGTTTAAGTCCTGTATCCATGCAGGGCTAAAGTGCCATGCCTGCTCCAAACCTAAACTAGCATTGTCATAATTTTCACTATGGCTATGCTTGCTTTGAACACTTCCCGCACCTTCTTCAGTTGCCAAGACATCGGCTTGCCAACGTTGTACATGTACAGAAGTCGGTTGAATTGAACGCTGACCTACAAAATGAGTAATATAATCGCTTTTTTCTACGGCACTACTGCGATGAAAGCGGATAATGCGACGGTCTAGGACGTTAAATTGCGAATTATCATCAATTAATCTTAACCTTTGCGGCTGGATCTGTTCACTAGAACTAAGCACTTTAAGTTGTGCTTCATCAATCAGCCAGTTAATACCTTCACTTCTCATCAACCGCGTCAGAAAGTCAAAATCGCTTTCCGAGGCCTGCATAATAAATGGACGAACATCATAATCTTGGGTTAAGCCACTTTTATCCAAAGTCAAACTTAAAGCGAAGAGCGCACTACGTTGCACCCACTCTTGAAACACGATTTGGATCACGTCCACAACCGACTTATTCATAAACACGCGACTATTACGACGATGGTTCCATAAGGCTGTAGAATCTTTGACAGTCAAACGATAGATTGTAAGAGAACCATCACTCGCACCTATATCTGCTTGGGTCACAATACCTGAAACACGAGTTAACTCAGATTTGTCTGTGACAATATCAACAGCAGTTTGGCACCCAATAAATTGTTTTAATGGAATTTGAGCGTTGGTTGAAAGACAAATCAATTGTAGATGAGTACTCTCATTGAGGCTATGCATCCCATCAATACGCTGTAGGAAAACTTGATTATTTAGAGATGTATTTGAGAATTGCACATGGATCGCACGTTTCTGTGCTATCAGTCCAAGTTGCTCTAATGCAGCATAAATATTGTTAGACATAAGCGATTTATTATTTAATTTTAGAATGTGGTCATTTATACAAATTGGCCCGAATTCTAATCTAGTTACTTCCATATTTGAATGATAATTTATGTTTTTTATTGTTAATCTATTTGATTATATTCCTAAAACAGTGCAATCAAATAATATTAAAATGGCTTAGATAGCCATAAATAAATCCGAAAAAATGCACAAACACAGCAATAAAAAAACTTAATATGTATTTTGCTTCAATAACTTATCAATAAAATGTTAAATATAAATGATCAATAAATAGAACCATAATATTACGATCAAAGTATGATAATACTTAAAATTTATTCAGATTAAAAAATGGCTAAAAAATCAATTATTTTAATTAAACAGCCTAACTAAACCACTTGAACATTATGAGCCAAACTAATCCAACATCTACAAATAATAAAAAGGCCGCATTTAAGCGGCCTTTTTACATCTAAAATAATATGGTGCAGATTACATCATTCCTCACTGCTTGATTACTACATATCACCTTTCCAGAAATTAAAAGTAAGGTATTGTTTTACATTATTTTTTATTATTACTTTATATAACCTGGCATGCAATGACATTTCAGAAAAATGTGAGTAAGATTGTGAGTAAATCTATTTAAAAAACTTGTTACTCACACACCATGCTAAACGATTTCAAAATCAAACAATTAAAGCCCAAAGAAAAAATTTATAGAGTTGCAGATCATTCAGGTTTATGCATTGAGATACGTCCCACAGGTGCCAAATTTTGGCGGTATAGATACCGTTATTTAAATAATGCCAAAATGCTAACCATCGGGCAATATCCAGAAATTAGTCTCGCGTATGCACGTAGTAAAACGATGGAATATCGAGAAAAGCTAGCTAAAGGTACTAATCCTATTCAATCTCAGAAAGAAGAGCGTACAGCTGCTATTCAATCAAATGCAGATAGCTTTAAAAATGTCGCTGAAGAATATCTAGAGAAGTACAAAACAGGGAAATCTAGAGACTGGTTTGTGAATAGAACTCGATATTTTTCTAAAGACATTTATCCAATTATAGGAAAAACACCTATCAAGGATGTCAATTCAACTGATATTAGAGTCATTATAGACAACACTATTACACGCATACGCAAAAGTAAACGTGGTACTGGAGAAGTGAAAGCAACTCTTGTACGACAGATTTGCGCTGAAGTACTACAGTATGGAATTATTACCCAACGTATAACGACCGATCCAACATATGCATTAAGACGTTATATCCGTAGACCTGATGTTCAACATGCCCAACCACTCAGTGATGAAGATAAAAAAATCATTCTTCCAACCATAAAAAGTTATAGAGGTTGCACCAGCACTAAAAATGCTATCTTAACTTTGCTTTACAGTATGCTCCGTACAATTGAAGTACGAAGAGCCAAAAAAACATTTATTAATTTTGAAGATGAAACTTGGACCATTCCCAGAGTAACTAATGAGGAAATCTTAGCTGGCAAAAGAAATATGAAAAAGAATCGTATTCATATTATTCCCTTGTCCTCACAGTTGATTGATCTTTTAAAAGAACAGTTCTCCCTCTACCCGGACAGTGAATATATTTTCCCTGGCGACGATGGAATCTCAATGATCGGAAAGAATACCCTTAATTCTGCTTTAGATAATTTGGGTACTGGCCATATTTCTATGCACCACTTTCGCGCTACAGCATCAACAGAATTGCATGAAGCAAACTTCAATACTGATTGGGTGGAAATACAACTTGCCCATGCCAAAGTCAACAAGACACGCGCCTCTTACGATCATGCCAAATGGCTGAAAGACAGGAAAGCTATGCTACAAACTTGGGCTAATATGATTGATAATTGGGAAAATTAATAAACTACTTTAAAATAAAGTATACATATGAAAGAGTGGTGTTCCTAAACGAACACCACATTATTTCAATTACCACTGGCTTTGTTGCACAAACCTACCTCTAAAGGCTTATTCAGCAATATAATTCTCAGATGATAAGCCTACACCTAAAATTTTTCGTACAACAAATTGGTCATCCTACAATCGTGCTTTGATCAATCGTGGTAATTTAACAATTTAGTTTGATCCTAAAACCCAATGGTACGCTCCCCCCAAAGGCAAACATGGTCGAAATCAAACTTATTCCGACACAGCCATCCAATGCTGTTTAATGATCAAATCCTTATTTCGTCTTTCTTTACGGATGGTCACTGGTTTTGTTCAATGCCTCATTAGACTGTGTGGTCGAAATTGGACAGCTCCGGATTATTTAACCATTTGCAGAAGACAAAAGCATATTGATATTCAAATTTGCTATGAAAAGACTTGTAATGCATTGCATCTACTCGTCGATTACACGGGCTTGAAGTTTTTAGGTGAAGGTGAATGGAAACGTAAGAAACATAAGCCTGAATATCGTCGCCAATCGCGTATACTGCATATCGGTATAGATGCTAAAACCCTGCAAATACGAGCAGTTCAGCTTACAACGAATAATGTCAGTGATTCGCAAGTTCTTGGAGATTTACTTGATCAAATTCCGTTGGATAAGCAAACTTATTCAGTCTATACAGATGGGGCTTATGACACAAAACAATGCCGTCAGGTCATTGTAGATCGGCAAACGTATGTAGTGATTCCACCCAGAAAAAATGCAAAGCCTTGGAAAGATAACTAAGTTCATTCGCGGGAGCGAAATGAATTACTTCGAACAGTTAAACGTTTCGGCAGAACACTATGGAAAAAATGTTCAGGCTATCATCGCCGAAGTTTAGTCGAAACTAAGATGCACTGCATCAAATTATTAGGCGATAAATTAATGGCAAGAAGCTTTCCTAGTCAGGTGAATGAGATTCATGCACGTGTGGCAGTATTAAATAAATACACAGAGTTAGGCCGACCTCATACCAAAGTTGTCACTTAAATATGAGGCGCCTAGGAGAACTTTGCCTTTAAATACTTTATGCAACAAAGCCCATCAGCATCAGTAAGTAAGACAGCCCCACCTCTTCAATATCATAATAATTAATTGATTTAAAACAAATTTTAAAAATGGACGTTTTAACAATTATAAAAAAATTTTTATATAACGGACAACGAGATAGCTTATAATTCCAAATCTTTTTGAACTTCTATCATTCTAGTTATTACCCTAGTAGATAAAATTTTCATTAAACCTAATTCAATTAATTTTTTAAAGTAAGTAATATATTTAGGCTAAAGATTGGAAATCAAATGAAACCTGGCTATAAGTTTTTTTATTTTAGTTTTATATTTTTAGTGGCTTGTGGTGAAAATGACAATTTTTCTGCTGGTGTAAGCTTAGGTGGATCAGGAACAGGGTCTTTTCAAGCAGGAACAACACCACCAAGACCTTCAGATATTCCAGATCCAGGGGGGAACATAATTGATGAATACATTATTTGGTCTAATGGAAAACTAGAAGACCAATGTGGTGATGTAAAAATAAGTATGCAGTTTTTACATAGCCAAACTAAACAACCTCTTGAAATTGGCCAAGGAAGTTTCGTACCACAGCCTTCTGAAGCTGAACCAACTAATGTGTCAATTCAAATTACCACAGAAAACTTAAGTCAAAGACCTGTCTTTGAATATTTCACAGAATGTAAATCAAATTTAAGACTGCAAGATCAAACAGGAAATGAATTTAAAGATATACAAGAATTGGTATGCCCAAATGATAGTATGGTGAGACAATATGGCTCACTTGAAAAAAAGACCTATCAATATAATTTTTCTGTTCCTTTAGCTCTAGGCCAAAGAAAAATTATTTATAAACCTGATTTTTCTACCGAAATTCAAGTACCAAAAGAGCAACGTTTGAACTGTGAAGAATTGATATATGAAATCAATATAGAGCCATATTAAGGAATACTCTTAAATTTTAAACTACTGGTTTTTTTCAGTTTATCATACGAGTTTTTCACACTACAACTTTCTAAAGACCACCTCACTATCGTAAGATGGTCTTAAAACATGTAAAAGGAAAACTTAATGGTAACTCCTTTCTACCTTTCTCTTAAGGCTTCTTGAGCCTTATTAAATGGCTTGATTAAATAATCCAACACCGTTTTTTCGCCTGTTTTAATATCTACCGTTGCAACCATTCCAGGTGTGATATTAAACTTCTGCCCTTCTTTATTGATCAACTTATCTGAATCCGTTCGAATATAAACACGGTAGTAAAACTGATCTTGCTTCACCTCGTCTCTTAAAGTATCTGGGGAAATAATGGAAACTTTTCCCTTCAATCCACCATAGATTGAATAGTCATATGCAGTAATCTTAACAAGAGCTTCTTGTCCTGGATGAATAAAAGCAATGTCTCGTGGAGAAATACGAGCCTCTACCAAAAGCTTTTCATCAAGTGGAACAATTGTCATCAACTTACCATTCTGAGAAATCACTCCACCAATAGTCATCACATCAATTTCTTTTACAATCCCTCTCACTGGTGACTTAAATAGAGTCCGACTTAATGAGTCCGACTTCCCTTTTACGACCTGAGACTGAGTTTCAATGTCTATATTTGCTTTTGCTAGTTCTTCACGAGCTTTTACTGAATATTGGTTTCGCACATCACTCATTTGATTGCGCAAATCAGTCGCTTGACGTTTAAGTCTTAAAACTTCCACTTCACTTGCTGCACCTTTCTCAACCAAAGGCTCAGTCATTTGTAGCTCTTGTTCAACTAAAGCAAGTGCCTGCTTCAATCCAGCTAAGGATTCTTCCAAATTAGATCGACGGGAATGATACAGCGCTGTTTCTTCCTCAACTAAACTACGCTCTTTTAATACTTCACTTGGAAATACTAAAGCATTCCCATTCACTTCTGCGCGTAATCGCGCTGCAGTTGCTTGAGAAGCAAGAAGTAAGGATGCTGACTCACCAACATTTGATGCAAAACGAGTCGGATCAAGCTGAGCCAGTATTTGGCCTTTTTCGATAATTTCGCCCTCATGCACATAGAGCTTCGTTAAGATACCACCTTCAAGAGACTGAATAACTTGCTCTTTAGAAGATGAAATAACTTTGCCAGTTCCTGTTGAGACCTCTTCAAGTTTAAAAAGCCACGCCCAGATGAGTAATGCCAAAAGACCAGCACAAATAATCCAAATAAATAAACTAGCTCTTGGTAATGCGGGCTCTAATTCTTTAGCCTTTACAGTATCTTGTCTTTTTATAGATTTTCTAATCATGATGCTGTACTCACGCCATTAGAGGGGGTATTACCTAATACTTGATTCTTGGGGCCATCCATAACAATTTTTCCATCATGTACCACAATAATTCGATCCACCAACTCCAGTACTGCTCGACGATGCGTTGCAATGACCAAAGTTTTTTGTCCTAACCAGCCCTTAAGGTTCTCAATCAGTTGTTTTTCAGAAACGTCATCTATCGCGGCTGTAGGCTCATCAAGCAATAAAATATTTGGTTGGCGAAGTAATAATCGAGACAAAAGTAAAGCTTGACGCTGGCCACCAGAAAAACCGACACCACCTTCTAAAATTTGATGATCTAAACCTTCTTTCTTATCTAATACAAAGCTTAATGCCCCTGTGAGCTTGAGCACATTTAAAAGCTCTTGGTCAGTCGCCAAAGGTGAGCCTAATGTTAAATTTTCACGTACAGAACCAAAAAATAAATATGCATTCTGATTGAGTAAGCCCATATCTCGACGTACATCTGTTGGATCAATTAACCCCAACTCCACCCCATCTAATTTGATTTTCCCTTGAACAGATTCCTGCATTCCTGATAACAACTGCAATAGCGTAGATTTACCTGCACCATTACGGCCTAAAATCGCAATTTTCTCACCAGCTTGAATTTCAAGTTTGGGAATGATGAGAGTAGGTTTTGCATCATCTTCGCTATATTTGAAGACAGTATTATTAAGTTCATAATGTCCATTCAAAACAGGCCTATGAATTAAATGTGTATTTGGTACTTGGTCAACAGGTTTCTTCATAAGCTCATCTAAACTTGTCTTAGCAACTTTAGCTTGCTGAAAACGCCCTAGAACTCCTGAAATCTGTGCAATTGGTCCAAGCATGCGCGATGATAAAATTGAACAAGCAACTAATGCACCTGTAGTCATTTCTCCTTTCATTACAGCAAAACATCCTACAAGTACGACTATCGCAAAAGTAAGTCCTTGTACTTTCTGGGTCCACGCCCCCACAATTCCAACTAATTTCCGCTGGCGCATTGAAATATCTGCAGCAGCTTCATTCATATGATTCCATTGGTTCTGAAATCGGGATTCCGCACGTAATAACTTAATATCTTCTATACCTTGAACAGCTTCCACTAGTGTTGCATTGCGAATAGCGCCTTCACGCATTCCTTCAGATGCTAATTTTGCCAATGGCTTTTGAATCAAAATTCCAGGAATAATCATTAAAGGTACAACCAAAACCATAACCCAAAACAGATTGCCACCGATCAGCCAGAAAATTGCCAAAAACAAAAAGAAGAAAGGTAAATCTGCAATCGCTGAAATGGTTGTAGAAGTGACTAATTCACGAACACCTTCCAATTCACGTATCTGAGAAATAAATGTACCTGTGGATTTGGATCGCTCTTTATTTTTAATTCTTAAGGCATGACCAAATACCTTATCTGAGATTTTTAGATCTGCACGTTTTCCGATAATGTCTGATAAATAAATACGTGCGACTCGTAAACAAAATTCAAATATTGCTGCAATGAGTACACCACCGGCTAATACCCATAAAGTTGGAACAGACTGTGCAGGAATAACTCGATCATAAACATTCATTGAAAATAAAATTGTCGCCAATGCAAGTATATTGGCCATTAATGATGCAAACATCACATCCAAATAGCGCTTCCAATCCCTGAGTACAATCGTCCAAAACCAGTTCTGCTCATATGGTTTAATATATTCATCAATACGGACATCAGGAATTGATTTCTCAGGTCTCAAAATATAAACATTGTTCACATTTTGTTTTAATAGCTCTACAGTAAGTACCTGTGCTAATCCCTGATCACCACTGAACTGAATATTTGCATTCCCATTGACATCGAGTTGATTCAATACGCCAACTTGTCCATCTTGCATTTGAATTAGAAGTGGTAAACGCCACGGATTCAAAATATCTTCACTAAATTCAGTTTTTCTTAGACTCATCCCGATCTGACGGCTCACCAAAATCAAAATATCATCAATTGACTGGTTCGGATTCCAATCGAGTTGCAGACGTAAACGCTCTTCAGATGGTTCGATACGATAATGTTTTGCAATAGCTAGAACGGCTTGAAGCCATGGCTGATAATTCATAGTTTTGCTCATGGTAAAATCTCAAACCCTTGAATAGAAATATTATTTAGTTGATAAAGTGCTCTTGAACCACCCGTAACATAGATATATTGAATTAGGGCCGCATAAATATCATATCTAGCATTCTCAATTTCCTGTGCGGCAGTATGAATTGCTTGTTCAGAGTTCAATAAATCAACCACTGTGCGTGTACCTAATTTATATTGTTCTTGATACAACTCTTTTGTTCGTGCCGTGGTTTCTTTTCTTAACGCTAGAACATCCATTTGTTTTTGCTTATTTTCGACCTGTACACGAATGAGCTGTATTTGATCCAAGACATCTAAATAAACAGTGTTAACCGCCGCTTTTGCTGCTTCTTCCGCATAATTTGCAGAACGAATTTTTGATCGGGTTGCCCCTCCTTGGAAAAAGTTGCTATTCGCTTCCAACATGACAGAGCTATAAAAACCATCATCTTCATTATTATTCGGATTTTTCCCATTCAAAGCTTGATTTAAGCTACCTTTAATATTAATTGTTGGATAAGCGCTCAGTTTTGTTTGTTCTTTTTGAAATTTAGCAACTTGCACTGATGCCTGAGCTACGATCATCTTAGGAATTTGAGTGAAGTTTGGGTCATTGTATAAACCCGCATTACGAATGATCGTATCTGGAATATGCATCTTCACATGAGAGACGTCATAGCCTAGTAGCATTTGTAATTTTTGCTGATATTGCTTTAATTGCGTTTCTTGTATTAGTAAATTTGATTGGGCCGCTTCTAAATTTGACTGCGCCTGAATCGGATCTGCCTGACTACTAATACCCGCATTAGCCCGTAAATTGGCGATTTCCGCAATTCGAGCAATTCCTTTGATTTGTTGATTAGCAATACGAACGATTTCTTGATAACGGTTAATATTGACCATCGCATTCGCTGTTTGATATGCAATATCATCAATGCTATCTAATGTATTTGCTTGTTCTTGTAATAACTTCGCTTCTTCTATATTGATATCGCTTTTGATTTTACCAAAATCATATAAAACCTGTGTCGCGGATAAACTGTAAAGTTGTCTTCCCCGTTCGCCAGTCGTTAAATCAGCTGTACTAATACCACCAGAGATTTGAGGAAAATATTGTGCTTTCGCCGCATCAATGTTTGCACTTTGGCCTGCAATAGTAGCAATACTCTGAGTGATTTCAGGTCGACGCTGTAGCGCTTGATGAATTGCATCAAAAAGTGTTAGCTCAGCTTCAGAGTTAATGCTTATTTTTTCCATACCTTTAAGTTGTGGTTGAATACCACTCGATTTGATAACTGGCAAAGTATCTTGCGCTGTCTGCTCACCCCATGAGAATTTGCTGAGTTCTTGAATACTCACTTGATTCAAATCTGCAGGTTGCGACGAAAAAAACTGTTCGATGTTTGCTTTAGCTGAGTCTAAATAATTTTTTGGTTTTGCTGCATAAATAGGCGTTATTGGTGCACAAAACGGAAGAAATAGCACAAGCCATATCTTTGATTTTATAAAATTCATGATTTAAGCATCTTGGTAAATTCATACCGTGGGAGTTTTCAAATGCTGTGTCATAGCATTAAATGAGTACTGTAATTGCAGCCATTTTCATTGCAAATTTTTATCTATCTTTGTCCAAAGTTAACTTAAGATAAATTCAAATTTAAAACGAATGAAAGGAGCGTTATGTTTGACATAACGCTCCTTGTGAAGGATTAGCCTAAAACCAATCCATCACTTAGCGATTAGCCAATGATGATTTGGTTATTAATTAAATCCTGTAATTCCGATGCGGTTTTACCTTCAATAATTAACAAATCTGCCCAATCATGGGTTGTACCACCAGTTGCATCAGCAGCACCATCACGGTCGACTTTCAATACTGCTTTGCCGTTTACATCTTCAACTTTAATGTATTCAGAAATATTCGACTTATCAGCAAGTAGACCTTCAAAGAAATCTGCACCAAACTCAATTTTGTCATTAGCTGCATAATCGACCCATGTATCGGTTCCATTACCACCCATTGCATCAGCGGCATTTAACACATCATAAATAATAGTGTCATTACCGCGGCCTGTGGAAATAATATCGTCTCCTGAACCACCGTAGATACGATCATCTCCAGCACCAGCAATAATGATGTCATTACCAGAACCACCATAAATGGTGTCATTACCACCGTTAGTCGCTGAATCAGCCGCATCTGCATCAACAAATTTCTGGAAGTTGGCTTTTACAAAGTCATAAATTTCCTGTTGTGTTGGTTCTGCACCACCAGTCACTTCAGCTTTTAAATGTGCAATCAGTTTTGAGTAGCCTGAGTACTTTGGATATAACAGAGGGTCTAAGCCTGTAATCCAATCTGTATTCATGGCATCACCAAACAGAATGTCATCACCCGCCCCGCCTTTGACAACATCACTTCCAACATTTGCAGGAGAAAAGTTTTCAGAACCACCAATAAGATAAGCGATTAGTTTATTTGCATCAGCAATCGCTTTGGCATCACCATGATTATCTTTAGACCAATTTGAAATCTTATCTCCATTTTCAGCAGTGTTATCATAGCGTGAGACGGTATTACTCGACACAGCAGAGCTGACACCGACAGCAAAAACTTTACTTTTCTCAGTCAATCCTACAAAGTCTGCATCGTATGATTGTTTTTGTGTTTCATTTGCAGTGCCAACTAATGCATCACCACCAGTTCCTTTTGGACTTGGTTCACCATCAGTTAGAAAGTAAGTCTGATTTTCATAACTAGAATTCGCTGTGACAGAGCCACTTTCTAAACCAGTTAAACTACCATCAAACCAATTTTCTGCTTTTTTCCAGCCAAGATCTGGACGAGTACCACCTCCAGCCTGTAGAGCATCAATATAATTAAATATTTCTTGTAAATTACCTTTACCAACACCCCATGATTTATTGTATTGATTACCTGCATTGTTACCAGTATTGGTTGATGAGAATGATGCGAGTTGTAAATTTATTACTCCGTCATGATCTACCATTTGCTGAATAAAAGCTTTTAAACCTTTCTTTGCTATATCTAAACGTGACGTACCTGCTGGAGGATTACTCGTACCATCCATTGCAAAAAGCATGCTCCCAGATAAATCTAAAACAATAGATATATTGTAGTCATTACCTGCAACAAAATTGGTTTTTAAACCACCTGTGTCACCAGACAGTACATCATTACCTGAAGTTCCAGTTAAAGTATCATTTCCATTACCATCAACCTCGGCTTTTGCATCCTCATTAACAATATTAAACTGATCATTATCTTGACGTTCGTTACCGTTACGGTCATCAACTTTGGCAACAACGTCTGTTGCATTACCTTCTGCTTGAGTTAATGTATAGGTGTATTCACCATTCACATTCGTAAACACTTCTTTAGTAAAAGTTAATGTTTCACCGTTTTCATCAATACTAGTAATTTCTAATGTGACTTTACTATTTGATGCCACATCTTCTGTGGTCCCTGTAATTTGAGTACTATTTGTATCAACAATATCAACGGTGATTGAACCATCAACCAAGTCTAGACCTGTGTCTTCTGGGGTGCTCGGATCGTTGTCGTTGTCACCTTGTGCTGCAATGCTATCCGTTGCTGGAGTAACTGCCTGACCATTACGGTCTGTCGTATTCGCTTCAACATTGACTGCTGAACCATCTACGATTGGCTTGCCACTTACTGGATCAACATCAGTCATTTCCAACTGTGCTGTATNCTTATTTTTTTTTTTTTTTTAATGATACGGCGACCACCGAGATCTACACAAGGCTATTCGTCGGCAGCGTCAGATGTGTATAAGACAAAGATTATATCCTCCATGAAAATACAATCAATAAACTTAATAAGGCATGGAGTCAAAAAAAATTTAGAGACAGAGATAAAGTAAGAAAACCTCACCATCTACCTCTAACAAAGAAGGCCAAGGCAGAACTTGAAGAACTATCAGCTTTCAAAAAACTGTCAGAATCTGAGATGTTAGAGCAACTCATCCACCAAATGTTTCTTAAGGAAATGTGTGACGAGAAAGAGAATAGTAAATATTAAGTGTATATTTAATTTGGTAAAATTTTCAAAATATGTAGAGACTTTTATGTTCAAAGAGAGTCTCTACATGCATTTCATCCTTATTAAAAACACCACTTTCTTACTTGTTCCCCATACCACTCCATAATTTTTATACGTTCATCCCAATATTGTGCACGGTTATAGGCTGATCGAATTCTATTTTGAGGGACATGGGCAAGCTGACGCTCAATCGCGTCAGGATTAAACAAATTAGACTCATTTACGACTGTACTAAATAGCGATCTAAATCCATGTGTAGTCATTCGTCCTGCATAACCTGAACGCTTAATCACAGCTAAGATCGATTCACTACGCATAGGTTCTTTATTATTTAAACGATGTGGAAATAGCAGTTCCTGATTATGAGTAAGTCTTAAAGCTTTCAGTTCCTCAATCATCATGTCCGTCAATGGCACACGATGTGGCAATCGGTTCTTCATGCGGTCTTCAGGAATATCCCACTTACGCCCTTCCAAATCAAATTCATCCCAACGTGCTTGTAGTAACTCACTGACTCTAACACCAGTCAGCATAATTAAAATGATGGCATGATGTGTCTGAGCATCACTTGGATAAGCTCTAACTTTTCTTAGAAATTCAGGCATATCTGAAGCAGGTAATGATGCTAAATTTTTCACACGCTTATTTTTTAGTGCATAGACCAAATCACCTGCAGGATTATCGTAGCGATAGCCGTGTGCAATAGCGTACTTCATGACCATGCCACAGCGAGATAAGGTACGTTTGGCTACTTCAAGTGAGCCTCTTGCCTCAATCTTTTTTATGATCTGTAAAATTTCTGGTGCTTGAATCTGATTAATACGCTTATTTTCTAATGAAAGATACAATTCATCTAGAGATGCTCTGACATTGCTAATGTGCTTCGGGGACCACGTTTCTTTCTGATTCTCAAACCAATCTTCAGCTACTTCTTTAAAGAAAGGCTTTATGTCCTCATGAAGTACTGATTTTGAATGTTTATACTTAAGTTCATAAGCCATTTCTCTAGCTTTTTTCAAACTAAGTTCTGGGTATGGTCCTAGTGACTCAGATTGACGCTGCCCATGAACGGTATAGCGGACATTCCAATACTTCTGACCTTTAGTCGTAATAATCAGCGATAAACCATGTGAATCTGATAGACGATATTGCTTATCTTTCGGTTGAGCTTTTCTACATTCTGCATCTGTGAGTGACATATCTTTAACCAGAATTTGTTGTGTTAATTTCTGGGTAAATTTTGCCAATTTTTACCCACACAAAGCAAAAATAGGGTCAAATCGCTTAAGACAGCATCGGACAATACAGCCAATAAAAAAGCCCTTAAACATTGAGTTTAAAGGCTTTTTTATACTCCGACGGATTACTTCGGAAAGAATTTTGGTGGAGGTGGCGGGAGTTGAACCCGCGTCCGCCAGCACTACGCTCGAGAATACTACATGCTTAGATATCGTCTACTGTTTTAACTCTTTGTGACCCGACGAACAGGGTACAAATCGCGATCCTCTTAATTTAGTACAAAACCCCGAGGCTTGGTTTTATACGGACTTGTGTGCGTGCGCTTCAGTCGGACTCTCTAACCACAAGTATTCGGAGAGGCGGACAAGCTGCCCTTAGGCAGCTAGAGCGTATGATTCGTCGTTTGCGACTAAAAAATGCAAATTTGATTTACGAGAGAAAATGCGCTCTCGACATGCATCTATGAGTTTCATCACCAGCGTCGAAGCCAGAAACACCCCCAAAGTAGCGACAATCATAGCATAGTTGCTAGAAAATACGATCTATTTTCTAAACAAACACACATATTGATGCGCTTAATTACATAATTGCGCTAATATTTTGGTTTTCAAGTCCAACAATAAAATAATTTATGAGCTACTTACTTGCACTCGACCAAGGAACCACTTCGAGTCGTGCCATTATTTTCAATGAACAAGGTCAAGTTCAGGCAACGGCGCAACGCGAAACACGTATACATACCCCCCAATCAGGCTGGGTAGAACAAGATGCCCAAGAGATTTGGAGCTCACAAATTGCTGTTGTACAGCAGGCTCTGGCCTCTGCTCGTATTTTAGCCAAAGACATCAAAGCCATTGGTCTTACTAACCAAAGAGAAACGACTGTCGTATGGGATAAACGTACAGGACAGCCGCTTGCACCAGCCATTATCTGGCAAGACCGTCGCGCATTTGAATGGTGCAATCAGCTCCTACAGCAAAACTTAAAAGATAAGATTCAATCCAAAACTGGACTCCGAATTGACCCTTACTTTAGTGCAGGAAAATTGGTCTGGTTACTTGAGCATGTCAATGGTCTACGCAGACTGGCTGAACAGGGGCATGTGGCCTTTGGCACGATTGATAGTTGGCTGATTTGGAATCTTACCCAAGGTGCTCAACATGTCATGGAAGTCAGCAATGCCTCTCGCACCATGCTCATGAACTTAAGTACCCAGCAGTGGGATGAAGAGCTATTAGATTTATTTAATATTCCGTCTGCATTACTACCGAAAATCATCAACTCAGATACCTACGTCGCAGATACCGCGGCAGGCTTGCTCGGTGCCAATATTCCGATCACAGGCATATTAGGCGACCAGCAGTCTGCACTGTTTGGACAGTCCTGTTTTGACATTGGGACTGCAAAAAACACGTATGGCACAGGTTGTTTTATGCTGTTCAATACAGGCGAGACCGTTCAATACAGTAACAACAAACTGCTTTCGACACTGGGTTGGAAAACGCAAAATCAAACCACTTATGCCCTAGAAGGCAGTGTATTTATGGCAGGTGCGATTGTTCAGTGGCTACGGGATAATTTAGGCATTATTCAAAAAAGTAGCGATGTTGAAAAATTAGCTTGTACAGTTAAAGATACCGATGGCGTTATGCTTGTTCCTGCATTTACTGGACTTGGTGCGCCACATTGGGACAGTGAAGCGCGTGCCCTCTTATGTGGAATGTCACGCGGCACCAATAAGGCCCATATTGCTCGTGCAGCCTTAGAATCCATTGCCTTTCAAGTCTCGGATGTACTGACAGCCATGCAAGCCGATATCCAGCAGCCGCTGAAAGAGCTCCGTGTCGATGGTGGCGCCAGTCAAAATGACATGCTCATGCAGTTTCAAGCCGATATTTTAAATGTGCCTGTACTACGCCCTAAGATGCAGGAGTCGACCGCATGGGGCGCGGCTGCTATGGCAGGCTTAAGGTCTGGCGTATTTTCAAGTTTGGATGAAATTGCACAGTCTTGGCAGCTTGAACGTGCTTTTGAACCGAAAATGAGTCCAGATCAACGTGAGTTTCATTTGCAACAATGGCAATCTGCCTTAAAGCGTGCAAAGTCAGAACTTTGATTATTTAACGCTATTGTTTTGAGATAACAAAAACATCATAAAACTGCATAACATGTAGAATAAAAAACCGCTTCAAGAAAGCGGTTTTTTATTACCTTAATGCGCATGCCCGCCACCGCCTGCCCCTATTTTAGGTTTAGGACAGAGCCAAATAATAGATGCTGCAAATAGGAACACCAAGGCCAAGATTAGGAAAATATAGTTTGCCGATAGAGTCAACGCTTCTTTATCCACCAAACTAGAAATATAACCTAATGCACCTTCCGCGCTCATTCCCTGCTGCATCAACACCGACTGAGTTTGATCTGTATGCAAACTACCGACCATTTCGCTACGTGCAACTTTGGTATGATCGTCCCAAATAGTGACAGCAATAGAGGCACCTATCGCACCTGCCATGGTTCTTAAGAAGTTCATTAAACCTGCGGCAGATGCCATTTCATGCGGCAATACCGATGACAGTGCCATATTTGATAATGGGATAAAGAAAAATGGTACAGCAAAGCCTTGCAAGATTTGCGGCAATGCCAATGCAAAAAAGTCTGCATCTGTGGTCCAGAACGAGCGCATCAAGGTCACCCCGCCCAAGATGCTCAAACCAAAACTGGCCAGTGCACGTTGGTCATATTTGGTTGCCAATTTCGCCACAATGGGTGACATAGCTAAACTACCAAAACCCATGGTTGCGGTTAAATAACCGGCCCAAGTTGCGGTATAGCCCAAATTGATCTGTAACCACTGCGGAATCAGCACAATACTGCCAAAAAATGCGCCAAAGCCAAAGGCCAGTGCCAAGACAGAAATCGTGAAACTACGGTATCTAAAGATTTGGATATTCACCACTGGATGCCGTTCGGTCAGCTCCCAAATGGTAAAAATCACCAAGCCAATCACAGCCGTTAAAGCCAGTACCACGATCGCTGGGCTATTAAACCAATCGCGTTCATGCCCCAGATCGAGCATGAGCTGTAATGCTCCAATCCATAAAATCAGGAGGATCAATCCACCGCGATCAATTTTGAGTTTGGCCGTGGCGGTTTCCGCAGGTTTAAGCAAACGCATCGCAGCAAAAGCACACGCGATCCCAACAGGAATATTAATAAAGAAAATCCAATGCCAAGACATGTTGTCACTGATGGTTCCTCCTAAAATCGGACCAAGAATCGGGCCAACCACCGTCGTCATTGCCCACATGCCCATGGCTTGGGATTGCTTTTCTGGAGGGAAAATCCGCATCAGTAACATCTGACTGAGCGGCATGATCGGGCCACCAAATAAACCTTGACCAATTCGGCAGAAAACCAGCATTTCTAAACTGGTCGATAAACCACACAGTACCGAAAATATGGTGAAGCCAATCAGACTTAAGGTAAAAACCCTCACTCCACCAAAACGACCTGCGAGCCAGCCTGTTAAGGGAACACAAATCGCTTCAGCCACGGCATAAGAGGTAATCACCCATGTTCCTTGTGAACTCGATACTGCAAGGCTTCCCGTAATATGAGGCACAGAAACATTGGCAATGGTCATGTCCAGCACGACCATAAAGTTGGCCAAAGCAAGGACGAAAGCCGCCAGCATCAGGCGACCACCCTTTAAGTCACCATAGGGAACGTAGCTATTCATGCGCAACTACTTCGATTTCAAATCGATTTGAGCTTCCATCGACAAGCCAACACGTAAAGGATGTTCAGCCAACTCTTTCGGGTCGAGTTGAATACGTACAGGCAAACGCTGTACCACTTTAATCCAGTTGCCTGTGGCATTTTGTGCAGGAATCAGCGCGAAGGCAGAACCTGTTCCACCAGAGAAGCCCAAGACCGTGCCATGGAACTCAACCGAGTCGCCATACAAATCTGAGGTTAAAACCGCTTTTTGACCTGGACGTACATTTTCCAGCTGGCTTTCTTTAAAGTTCGCGTCCACATATAACTGTGAAATTGGCACCACCACCATGAGCACAGAACCCGGTGCCACACGCTGTCCAACTTGAATTTTTCGGCTCGTCACCACCCCATCAAATGGTGCTTTAATTTCAGTACGTTCTAAATCAAGTAAAGCTTGTTTCAGTTTTGCTTGAGCAACCAAAACATCGGGAGTCGAATTTTCATTGCTGCCTTGAATTAAAGCTTCATTTGCAGCCAAATTGCTTTGCGCAGCTTTCTGACTGGATTTAGCCTGCGCCCAACCCGCTTGCGCCAAGTTATAGCCCGCTTGTGCATTATTTAAAGCAGCTTGTGCCGTGCTTAATTCTTCTTTAGAAATCGCGCCTGTCGCACTCAACTGCTGACGACGATTCAAGTCATCTTGCGCTTTATCTAACTCTGCTTTGGCTTTAGCCACTTGTGCTTCAGCACTGTGAATAGCATCATCACTCACAAAGACTTGCGAGTTTAGAGAGCTGCTGTTGGCCGCACTTTGTTTATACTGGCGCTGTGCTTTAAGTAATTCGGCCTGAGCTTGCGCTACAGCAATTTCAGCATCACGATGATCGACCAAAACCAGCACATCACCTTTTTTTACAGTTTGCGTGTCACTGACCAAAACTTTTTCAACTTGGCCTGTCACCATAGAGGTAATCGAGGCCGTTTCCGCGCCCACATAAGCATTATCAGTTGAAACCGAATGGTTAAAGAACAGTTTCCAAATCAAGAATAAAATGGCAGCAATGATCAGGATCACAGCCACGAAACCTAAGCTTTTCTTACGTTTAGCTTTCAGTGCTTGATCATTGATTTGATCGGCTGGATCAGTATCTGGCAGTGTATTTGAGGCATCTGTCATTGATTTTTCCTAAATCTAACAGACTTGGTCAGCCGGCATCATCCCTGCGAAAGGGACATCAGACAAGTATTGTCTGCATTGGTGTCGATGAGAAAGTCACAATAAAATTTGATGCATTCTAAGAGCAAATAATCACATTTTGAGAAAATAAATTGTAACTGCTCAGTCTATTTTAGTTTTCAGCATCCAACTTCCTATTAGATGCTGTAGATTTCACTTGAATATTAACTACTTAATTAATTTAAAACTAATAAGCATAAGAAGCAATCGCTGTTGCAATCGATTTGCCTTCATCATTGACCATGGTCATGCGCATCGTGCAGCCTTTACGCCCCAATCTTAGGGTTTCAGCACGGGCAATAAAGTATTTTCCACGTCCCGGCGCAAGATAATCAACTCGCATATCGACTGTAGCTAAACGGGATACTTTTTTAATGGTGTCCGCAATCGTGTCAGGTTCCGCTTTTTTATACAGCTCCCCCATCGCTACAATACCACCAATACTGTCCAAAACCGTTGCAGCCACGCCCCCGTGTAGAATCTGGAACGCAACATTGCCAATTAAGTAATCTTGCATATCGATATAGGCTTCAATTTGCCCGTCAACGACTCGCATAGTCATGGTGTTGTGCTTAAAAAATGGCGACGCATTAAAAGCCTTAACCAACTGCTCAAAAACCACATCTATATCCACTTTTGCTCCTAAGTGTATGCTGCCCGTCCAGCTTTTTTCACCACTACTCATAACAATCTGCTTCACTCTTAAAACAATAAAAACCCGTCAATATGTGCCCAAAGCCATAAGATAGGTCTACAATACTGACCTAGTTTAATACCGATTATCGAGATTTGTATGACCTATACGTTCAACCGTCCCGCCTTCCCCGCTACTCGCATGCGCCGTATTCGTAAAAATGAACATCTGCGCTCTATGGTTCGCGAGACCCATTTAACGACAGATCATCTTATCTATCCAGTATTTGTACTGCCGGGACAAAACCAAACGCAAGACATTCCCAGTATGCCGAAGGTGCAACGCCTATCTGCGGACTTACTCTTAAAAAAAGCAGAACGTTTACTTGAACTTGGCGTATCGAAACTGGCGCTATTTCCAGTTACTCCCCAAGAAGATAAAAGCTTAAGTGCCGAAGCAGCATGGCGTGAAGATGGTGTGGTTCAAAACACGCTACGTCTGCTCAAAAAAGAATTACCTGAAATGGTGCTGATTACCGATGGAGCACTTGACCCGTATACTACGCATGGTCAAGACGGCATCATTGATGAAACAGGTTATGTACTCAATGACGAAACCGTTGAAGCCCTGATCAAACAAGGGTTAAGCCACGCTGAAGCTGGAGCAGATGTCTTTGCGCCAAGTGACATGATGGATGGTCGTATCGGTGCGATTCGTCAAGCCTTTGAAGCCAATGGTCATATCTACACCTCAATCATGGCCTATTCAGCAAAATACGCGTCGAGCTTCTATGGCCCTTTCCGTGATGCGGTCGGTTCATCCAGCAACCTTAAAGGTGGCAACAAATACAACTATCAAATGGATGTCGGCAACCGCGCAGAAGCATTACATGAAATTGCCCTTGATATTCAAGAAGGGGCTGACATGGTGATTGTGAAACCGGGTATGCCGTATTTGGACATTGTCCGCG
Organism: Acinetobacter sp. 8I-beige; assembly: GCF_902505955.1. Classification (NCBI taxonomy): domain Bacteria; kingdom Pseudomonadati; phylum Pseudomonadota; class Gammaproteobacteria; order Moraxellales; family Moraxellaceae; genus Acinetobacter; species Acinetobacter sp. 8I-beige. Next base: position 1,872,079 of record NZ_LR732790.1, read on the forward strand.
AAGTCAAAGACAACTTCGGCGTGCCAACTTTCGTTTACCAAGTCAGTGGCGAATATGCCATGCTCGCAGCGGCCATCCAAAACGGCTGGTTATCGGACAGCGTGATTATTGAATCACTGATGAGCTGCCGCCGCGCGGGTGCAGATGGCATCTGGACCTATTTTGCAGAAGAAGCGGCACTGAAACTAAAAGACATGAAATAACAGCGCGTTTAAAAGGATTGAATTTCAATGCATATTGCCATCATTGGCGCAGGAATCAGTGGTTTACTGACAGCGCTTGAGCTGATTGAACACGGTTGTTCGGTTGAGATTTTTGACCAACAGCAAGCGGGACAAGCGGCTTCATGGGCAGGTGGAGGGATTCTCTCCCCGATGTACCCATGGCGCTATCCACAAAGTGTCAATGACCTCGCCAAATATGGCCAAAGCATATATCAAGCATGGAATGAAAAAATTAGTCCGGTTTCGGGGATAGATTTTGAAATCCACGAAACAGGTATGCTGATTTTTGATGAAGCTGATTTTGACATTGGCCTAAATTATAAAGATCAACACCAAGAACCGATGCAGCATTGTGAACTTTTGCAACGCGAACAACTGGAACAGGTCAATCCGCGCATTTCTTCGCACTTTCAACAAGCCATCCATTTTCCACAGTTAGCCAATGTCCGTAATCCTCGACTGCTCAAGTCGATTGTGGAATATCTCAAACGGCAGCCACAAGTCACCTTTCATGAGCAAGCGTGGGTACATACCTTTGACATGGTCAATCAGCAAGTTCAAGGGATAAAAACTGCCGATGGTCAGAGCTATTCAGCGGATCATGTGGTGATTGCAACAGGCGCATGGTCACAGCATTGGTCCGAACAACTCCAGTGCAGCATTCCAGTGAACCCCGTACAAGGACAAATGCTGCTGTTTAAAACCCCTGAAAACTGGCTACCAACTATGTGTATGAATCAGGTTATGTATCTGATTCCACGTTTGGATGGTCATATCGTTTGCGGTTCAAGCATGGCGGATGTCGGTTTTGACCAACGCCCTTCTTTACAAACCCAGCAAAATATTTATAAAGCATGTTTGGACATGGTGCCTGAGCTGGCTGATTTTCCGATTGTGAAACATTGGGCGGGTCTACGCCCAAGTTCCCCCACGGGTGTTCCTTATATTGGAGCATTCCCTGAAATAGCCAATCTCTGGGCAAACTTCGGTCACTATAGAAATGGTCTATGTATGGGGCCTGCATCTGCACGACTGCTACGCGAATTGATGTTGAGCCAAAGCTTAACGGTTGACGCCAGTGCCTATAGCCCTGAGCGCTTAGTAAGCTTTGCTTGATCAAACGCTATTTGGGTAAATTTTGCGGTTGAATAATGTGGATCAAGGCTTCTTTTAAAGTGGGATATTTAAACTCAAACCCCTGTGCTTTCAATGCTTCGGGGCGAACAAATTGACCATTCAGCACCAGTTGAGACTGCTCACCTAAAAGTAACTTCAGCACAAAAGCAGGTAAAGAAAGTACAGGTCTACGTTTCAGAATTTGCGCTGCGGTTTGTGCAAATGCTGACTGGGTGACTTTTTCTGGACTGACGACATTAAAGACTTGTGCAGTGGTTTCATGCAACATTAGAAACTCAATCGCTCGCAGCACGTCTTGAATATGCACCCACACCACAGGTTGTCGCCCCGAACCAATACGTCCACATAAGTTCATTTTGATCGGAAACAACATTTGCGGCAAAATGCCGGCCCCACGTCCAAAGACCACGCCTAAACGAATAATTTTGGTATTTTGCGAAGTGTCTTGCCGTGCAGATTGTTCCCATTTTTGACACAACTCTGACATAAAAATAGACTGCGGAGCTGACTGCTCATTACAACACTCTGTCCATTGTTCAGTTGAATCAATACCGTAATAGCCCACTGCCGAACCCGAAATAATACATTTCGGTTGAATCTTTCTTTTAGCGAGATATTGATAGAGCATTGTCGTGGTTTCAACACGACTGGCAATCAGCTTTTGTTTGCGGGCATCTGCCCAACGCCCCTGAGCAATACTTTCCCCTGCCAAATTCACCACATAATCAATGCGATCATGCTTGAGTTCTTCTAAAGCTCGAATCCAAGTCAAATGTGGGTGAATTTTAGGCAAATTTTTCTGTCGGCTTAAGCCGATCACTTCATAATCTTTTTCTAATAAATAATCGAGCAAGTTTGAACCAATAAAACCACTTGCTCCTGTCACCAATACACGTTCTTTTTGCATAGCGTGATCTCAAATGATGCTTTTGCTCAAACTATAGCATTTAGAAGAAAGCTTTACGATTAATCGATCATTTTTGCTGCCATACGCTCTGCTTGTTTGCCATAAAACCAGTAAGTCAGCACATACAGCGGAATCGCGATCAATAAAATCAAAATCACCACCATACTGATAAATTGAGGTTGTTGAACGTAGAGCATAAAGTTTTGCCAAACTTCGGCATCTCCCTGCGCAAAGATAAATAAACCTAACATGAAAAAGGCAAAGTTATAGCTCCAAAAAATCAGACTAAAACCTAAAGCGAATTTCTTCCGCTCTGCTTGGGTTGGCGCACGGCGCTGCTGCTTAATAAATTTAAGTAAAACCCAAATCATGGCCACCAAATAAGGTACAGCCGTTAATACCGCTCCCATCCCTGTCGGAAGTAGAGCAGCGAGTACACCACAGACACAACTAAAGACAAAACATATGAAAAAAAACCAGAGAAAATATCGTGTTAGCGAAATCATAGCGCTACTTTAAACCCAGCCAAAAAATCATTATAAAAAAAATTCAGTTTTTTTTCATTTTCATGTCAACCAATCGAAGTTGATGTGCGTTAAATAGGGTACAAGGTCGCAGCAACCGTCAACATTGTACCGGCATCCACAATACGTACGGTGACCTTTCCTAGAGCAATAAGATTGGCTCCAAATTTAAATGTTGTCAGCAGCCGACATTTAAGCGTGAAGCAGTTTTCTTTGACCGACGATTTCATCATCACTCGAATCGTCGGTCTTTATTTTTTTGAGGACTGATTTTTCAGTGCTCCCCCACCTCAATAGATGAAGAAGCCCTTAAAAGTTAATATGAGTTTAAGTGCTGGACGTCTTCTGCATCCTGAATGACATAACCATTACGTCCCTGCTCTTTGGCCAAATACAGATTCTGATCGACCTCTTTTAAAAAGGCCATTTTGTCATTTTTCTGGGTTGGGATAATGGTTTTCACCCCTAAACTGACCGATAAACGCTGATCCAATGGCGATGAGCTATGGCAAATATCAGCGGTTCGAATACTCTGTAAAATACGCTCCACCACTTCAATTGCAGACGCTTGTGAGGTATCGGGTAATATCAAAACAAACTCTTCCCCGCCAAAACGCGCCACCAAATCACGTGGACGTGAGACACTTTTTTTCAGTATTTGTGCAATCTGTTTCAGACAAGCATCACCGAGAATATGGCCATTATAGTCGTTGTATTGTTTAAAATAATCGATGTCTAATAACATGATGGTCAGTGGTTGCTGTTCACGTTGCGCATTGAGCCATTCACGTTGGTAGCTATCGTCAAAGAAGCGGCGGTTGGCAATCCCCGTCAGACCGTCTTGATAAGAATATTCTTCCAGTTGTTTTTTCAGTGTTTCTAATTCTTGTTCCTGTTTTTTACGCTCCGAAATATCGAACATAAATCCAACCAAACTATCGACTTCCCCATCTGGTTTTCGCACTACATGCACCACATCGCGAATCCAAATATATTCTCCATTGATGGTCAGTGCGCGATAGTCTGCTTCATGATCAACCCCAGAAATCGACTGCGCCACACAAAAATCAACCACCCATGCACGATCATTTTCATGCATTCGCATCGCCCAATCTTCGACTGTTCTCCACGAATCTTGCTTCCAACCCAGCACTTTTTCAATTTGTGGGCCAATATAACTAAACGTTTTGGTTTCCCAATCAATACTCCAAGGAATAGCAAGTGTTGATTCAATCAGCGTCTTATACACCAGATCATTGACAATACGGGGCGAATTGAAAATAGAATCAGACATAGTTACGTTCTCCTTATACCCTGTCCTACTCAATACATGACTTATTTTTTAGACATTCTGCATAAATCATTCTTATAAAGTCTCAAAATTGAATCCGTGAACGAGCTGCACATTTCCTTTATGGCTATGACACGATATACAATTTCATAGATTTACATAATACCCCATTAAAAGAACATTTTTTAATCAAAATTTATCTTTTTACTATAGTGTTAATCAAATAAACCCATCACTTTCTTTTTCACATAATCACTCACTAATTTTTCTGTGCAATTTAACTTAACAATAGGCACTCAACTGTCAGGTCAGAGATTGTCGTCGTAGCGACAATTATCCATCGAATAATTTTGATTTATGTTAGCTTATAGCTCTATTGCGCTTTGAGCTTGGGGTATCTATGGCTGTTCGTTTTTTTCATACATCTGATTGGCATTTGGGACAGTTTTTTTATAACCATTCCCGTCAGTATGAACATGAACAGTTTTTAGCATGGCTACTGGAGCAAATCAGTGCAAGACAGCCACATGCGCTTTTGATTGCAGGAGACATTTTCGATGTCATCAACCCTGCTTCGTCCGCACAAAAGCAACTCTATCAGTTCTTAGCAGATGCACATGCACGTGCACCGCATATGCAAACTCTGATGATTGCAGGCAACCATGACTCAGGCTACCGCATTGAACAAGTTGAACCGTTACTGGCCAAATACAACGCCAAAGCGGTGGGAGTGATTCATAAAAATAGTCAACAGCAGATCGATCTTGAGCACCTATTGGTGCCGATTTTAGATGAGCAACAAAATACTGTGGCATGGTGTCTGAGCCTGCCCTTTTTACGTCCTGCTGAGATTACAGGCTTTAATGAACACACCACCAATAGCCAAAACGCGATTGCCTATTTGCATCAACAATTGATCGCCGAGGTTAAAGCTCGAAAAACAGCTGATCAAGCCCTAATTTTAATGTCTCATGCACATATGCAAGGCGGCGAAACCTCTGACTCTGAGCGTCCTATTGTAATTGGGAATGAAGAAGCACTCTCAACAGCATTATTTGATGAAATCATTGACTATGTTGCGCTCGGACATCTGCATAAACCACAAAAAGTCGGTGAAGAGCATATCCGCTATAGTGGTTCACCGATCCCTCTGTCCTTTAGTGAAATTAACTATAAACATCAAGTTGTTGAAGTGACACTTGATCCCACACGAAATGATACCTCCCGTTTTCAGTTGAATGTTTTAGCGATACCACGAAGCATTCAACTGCATAAAATACGCGGTGAACTCAATGAAGTACTGGAAAAGCTGCAAGCATTGCCTCAAGGCGCTATCCCAGAGATTGATCAACGTGAATATGTCGATATTGAATACCATACTGCTGTTCCACCTCAGCCCAATTTAAGACAACAATTCGAAGAGGCTCTACCCAAAAACCGTTATCGTTTAGTCCGTATTTCACGTCAATATTTAGCGACTGAGCAAGACCCCAATGCACCCGCTAAAGTAAGTTTAGAACCGCCAACACCAGAAAAACTGTTTCAGCAAATTTGGGAAAAACAGGGTTATCACAATGATGCAGAAGTATTGAACGATTTTATGAGCTTAATGCGTGAAGCAGAACAATCCCTTGCAGATGAGCACGAGGCTTAAAGGTTTAGTATGAATATTTTATCGATTCGAATTAAAAATCTTGCTTCACTTTCTGGCGAGCATTTGATTGATTTTGAAAGTGATCCCTTAGCCAGTGCAGGTCTGATTGCCATTGTGGGGAAAACAGGCGCAGGTAAATCCACCATTTTAGATGCTATGTGTTTGGCCCTGTTTAACCGTATTCCACGACTAAAAGACAGTGATGGGAAACTTCAAGATGTCGATGGCTCAGAGCTGCTCACCAATTCCCCATTGACCGTACTGCGTCGTGGCACTGCACATGGTTATGCCGAGCTATGCTTTATTGCACAAGACCAAAAACGCTATATCGCACGTTGGGAATTAAAACGTTCGCGGGAAAAAGCCGATGGCAAACTGCAAAGTGTGCAACGTTCTTTAAAATGTGTCACCGATGGTGTTGTGGTTGCTGATAAAGCCAAAGCCGTCGATGAAAATATCAAACGCATCACTCAGCTCAGTTTTGAACAATTTACTCGTGCCGTTTTATTGGCCCAATCTGAGGTCACCGTTTTTTTAAAAGCACGGGACAATGAACGTGGTGAATTGCTGGAATATCTGACCAATTCCGCTATTTTTGGGAAAATTGGTCAACTGGCTTATGAAAAAACCAAATCCGTCGCCACGCAGCGCAAAGAACTGGAAAATGTGCTGGGTCATATTGAACTGTTAACCGATGAACAAGTCACTGCATTATCGACACAGTTTCAGCAGTGCGACAGGGATTATAAACAGCTTGAAGCTCAAAAGTCGCAACTGGAAAAACAACAACAATGGTTTGAGCAAAAACAAAAACTAGAAGCTGATATTCAAGGTCGTCAGCAACAATTGAAACTTCAACAACAATATATTGAGGCACTCGCTCCGCAAAAAGCACAATTACACCAACTTGAGCGCTTTGCTTCTATTCACCCATATGTCATTCAACATAAGAATTTCAATACTGATCTTGGCAAATTACAACCTCAATTGTTCAAAGCACAGCAAGATTTCAATACTGTTGAACAGAAATACAATACTGAAAAACTTGCCTTTGAAAAAATAGATACTGAGCACAATCAACTACAATTATTTGAGACTCAGCATCAAGACAAAATTAAATTGGTGCGTGATCGTATTGCAGACCGCCGTCTATTGGGTGAGCAACTTCGTAAAGCTCAAGGTGCTATTAAAGAACTAGAGAATCAACAGATTCCCCATCTTGATCAGGAAAAATTAGTTCAAGATCAGCTTAAACAATTACAACTCAATATTTCTCAACACACGGTGCAGTTAGAACCATCCGATCATTTTGGTTCTTTGGATGATTCTCTTTCAGCGCACATCCCCCAAATTCAACGCTTTATTCAAAGTTACGCTCTATTTGAAAAAAATTATGGTGATGTGCAACAGGCCAATCAGCAACTTTTGGCAAAACAGAAACAGCTTGAAGAAATAACAATACAATTCGGTCAAGATGATCCACTCAATCAAAAAATTACAACCTTAGGCATCGAGCGTGATCAACTTGTACAAAAGTTAAATCAATTCAATGTGATTCAACATCAATGGCATAATTTTCAACAGATTGATACTGAATATCACAAATTAACGGGTTGGGAAAATACGCTAAATCAACAAATTATACACACTCAAACTGAATTCAAAACTGCCGAAACGAATTACCATGAACAAAAAAATGCACGTGAACAACTGCAAAAAATCTTGCAACAGCAACGTTTACTAAATACTAAAGATATTGAAAAACTTAGAGCAGATTTGGTTGATGGTGAACCTTGTTTGGTTTGTGGCAGTACACATCATCCATATGCTGAAAAAGAAGCTTTTTCCGATGAGTTATTGAAACTACAAGAACAGCATGAGCATCAAGCACTTGAGTTTGAAAAGGTGGCGTTTGAAACTTGGCAAAAGTTAAAGACAACATTGACTCAGCAAACAGCATCACTGGATGCCAATACAAAACAGCTGGTTACTCTCACCGCTCAACGACTACAGCTTCAGTCTGAGCTTGAACAGCAACTTATAACGCTTCATATCACCTTTGATTTTTCAAAAAATCATGATGTGTTAACTCAAATCATTCAGGCTCAAAAAGAGAATACTCAACAAACTCAAAAACAACTTGAAGACAGTTTAGCTTTACATGGAAATGCTCAAAAGCGACGTCATGAACTAGTACAATCGATTCAACAAACCACACAGCATTTATCAAATGTTCAACAGGCCGAATCAAATATTCAGCATATCGTAAGTTTGTTGAATGACATAGAAAAACAAATGTGGACGCAATCTACATTAAATACCGCAGAACGAATTTCAAACTGCTTACAACAACGTCAGCTCACATTAAAACAGCGAAATGATCTGAACAAACAACTCGATCAAACCACTCAACAACTTCAACAATGTGTACAGCACATTAAATTCGGTCAGGAAAAGATTCATTTAGCTACAAAGCATATCGAAAGTTTAACCATTGAAGGCAAAAAAAATAGCGATATTGCAATCCAGGTTATTTTTGAAATAACGCAAAATACTGTTGAAAAGCCACATGAATGGTTAACCGATTTTGATCAAAACCAACAATATCTACAAAACCAACTTAGAAATGCACGCCAAAGTTTTGATCAAATCCGACAAGACTTTGAAACTAAAAATAATGTATTAAAAGAATGTCTTGCTCAAAACGCTCAACTGCAAAAACAAGCTGAGCAAGCGACTACCCATGTTCAACAATGGTTAAACCAAAATACTGATTTTACGTATGCAATGTTAGAACAACTAAGTACGATTTCTCACGAGCAAGAACAGCAATTAAAACAAGATATTTTAAAAGTTGAACGTGCTTATGCAGATCTACAAGCAGGGATGAGAACCATCCAAGAACAACTCAAACAACATCTTGAGCATCAACCTGAAATTGCACTTGAAGTATTAATTTCTAAGCTCGCTACACTTGTTGAAAATATGCAAACTTTAGCTGAACAACGAGATCAATATAAAGTTCAAATCGAATTGCATCAGCAAAATATCGAGAAACAAAAACAATTTGCAGATCAGATTAAAGTGATACAACAGGAAGAACACCGTTGGGAGAAAATTTCAGGTCTGATGGGGGACAAAACAGGCAAAAAATTCCGTGATTATGCACAGCAATATAATCTCGATATTTTACTGGAGCATGCCAACCAACAGCTCAACCAACTCTCACAACGTTATACCTTAAAGCGTTTAGAACATTCGCTGAGTCTGGCCATTATTGATCATGACATGGATGGAGAAACCCGCTCCGTTGCATCACTCTCTGGGGGTGAGTCGTTCCTGACTGCTCTTGCCCTATCTCTTGCCATTGCCAATATGGCCTCAGGCTCAATGAAAATCGAATCTCTGTTTATTGATGAAGGTTTTGGGACTTTAGATGCATCTTCCCTGCACATGGTCATGAATGCTCTCGATCAGCTGCAAAACCAAGGTCGTAAAGTGGTGCTGATTTCACACATCCAAGAAATGCATGAACGTATTCCTGTACAAATCCAAGTTAAAGCTTTGGGCGCAGGTGCCAGTACCATTGAGGTTGTGGGATAATTTCAAATTTTTGAAAGTCAAAATTTGATTTGTTTTAAGACACTATCTCTCAGTTAAAAATAAAGGAAGCATCCTACTTAATGTAAGTGCTCCCTTTGAAATCCAAACAAATGCTTTAATCCGCGGGGAATGCTTTTGGTGGAGGCGCATATTTAGATGCATCTGCTGCTTTGTCTGTAGCCGCCATAGACTGTAGCGGGTAGATCACTGTACCAATCACACCTGTATTTTGGATGGAACCATGATCTGAGTTTGCAGCATAGGCATCTTGAGGTCGGCTAAAGGTAAAGGACGCCACCGCAGAGTCACTCTTACGGAAGCCTTCAATAATCAACTCACCTTGTGGACGAAGCACATAACCTGAATTTCTGCGTGATGCTGCACGTCCATCGATGACGTCTAAACCATCCACACTGGCAACCACTTCAAACGTGCTATTGCTATGGTTTTGATATTTGAGTTGATAGCTTTGTCCATCTTTGCCAGATAAATAATACTGCTGACCATCTCGAAATAAAGGCAGTGGACGCTGTGCATCATCTACAATCGAAAAACTGATTTTCCCAGCAGCCAATGACAGACTGTTCACAGCCTTGCCCACGTATTTTTTGCTGGCATAGCGAACTTGTGATTCAGCTATTGGGCTGCTGGATAACCGCTTTAAATTGACTTCCGTTACGTTTGAACTAATCTCATCGCCCCACTTGGTGCCTAATTTTTCACTTTTAGCGACGTGAGCATTTTGAACCGTAGATTCCGCACTCATCTCACTCATTTTGGTATTTGTGCTACTACAAGCTGCTACAAATAAACTCAAAAGCAGGGAGATAAATAAATAGAGTTTTTTCATTTTGGCTTCATCCTAAATGCAATTTTTATCGTTGTCAGGAAATCATTTTTCATGGTTCATCTGTCTAATCTATAGACGATTCAATTCATGAGTTTAAATTAAGCCTATTTTTTCAGCAGCCCATTAATTTTATATAATTGTAAGTTAAGCGCTTCTCACTGCCTTTAAGCTCAATAAACCCTGTTTAGACTTAATGCTGCGAATAATCTCTCGCTCCGAACAAGGCGGTTCCAACGCGAACCATAGTCGACCCAGCTGCAATTGCATCGACCATATCGCCTGACATGCCCATGCTTAAGGTATCCCAGTCTTCAGGATGTACATGCAGCTCTTTCACTTGGTCAAATAACACTTTCGCGGCCTTAAAGGCTTGGGTATTGTTCGGCGCCGGAATCACCATCAACCCACGCAGTTTGATGTTAGGCAACTGACTGATACTTTTTACCAACTCAGCAACTTCATCAGGTTGGCAGCCATCTTTGCTGTCTTGACCATCGATATTGACCTGTAGACAAAGATTTAATGGTGGTTGTGTTATCAGACGCTGCGCCGATAAACGCTCTGCAATAATTAAACGATCAACCCCATGCACCCATGCAAACTTTTCAGCCAAATGTTTGGTTTTATTGCGTTGTACATGCCCAATAAAATGCCATTCAATCTCTAAATCCTGTAGCTCTTCTATCTTTTGCAAAGCCTCTTGTAAATAGTTCTCACCAAAGGCGCGTTGACCACAAGTATACATGTCTCGTAACACTTCACTCGGATGTGTTTTAGAAACCGCCAAAAGCTCTACAGACTCCACGTCACGACCTGATATTTCGCAGGCCTGCTGAATTTGGGATAACACGTGTTGACGTGAATTTTGCAAGATATTCATTGACGAGGGTCTCATTTCGGTCATCTTTTTTGCTTTGCCTTTCAACAAACTGTTGGTTAAGTTGATTGAAAGCCTTATTATTCTATCAAAATAATTAGCATTTAAATGAACTCGGGGAAATAATGGATATCACAGAATTACTAGCCTTTTCGGCTAAGAACGGGGCATCAGATTTACACTTATCTGCAGGTATGCCACCGATGATTCGTGTCGATGGCGAAGTTCGTCGTATCAATTTACCAGCTTTAGAACACAAAGAAGTGCATAAACTGGTCTATGACATCATGAATGACAAACAACGTCGTGATTTCGAAGAAAAACTAGAAACAGACTTTTCCTTTGAAGTTCCAAGCATTGCTCGCTTTCGTGTGAACGCATTCAACCAAAACCGCGGTGCAGGTGCAGTATTCCGTACCATTCCGTCTAAAGTCCTGACCATGGAAGACTTAGGTTTAGGACAAACCTTCAAAGAGTTATGTGAATTGCCACGTGGTTTAGTTTTAGTGACGGGGCCTACTGGTTCTGGTAAATCTACCACTTTGGCGGCAATGATCGATTATATTAACGATAACCGCTATGACCACATCTTAACAGTTGAAGACCCAATCGAATTTGTACACCAGTCAAAAAAATGTTTGATCAACCAACGTGAAGTGCACCGTGATACACATGGTTTTAACGAAGCACTGCGCTCTGCACTCCGTGAAGACCCCGATATTATCCTCGTGGGTGAGATGCGTGACCTTGAAACTATTCGTTTGGCGCTCACAGCAGCAGAAACGGGTCACTTGGTCTTCGGTACACTACATACCACCTCTGCGGCAAAAACCATTGACCGTGTGATTGACGTATTCCCTGCTGAAGAAAAAGACATGGTTCGTGCCATGTTATCTGAATCGCTACAAGCCGTGATTTCTCAAACCTTACTCAAGAAAAATGGCGGTGGCCGTGTTGCCGCGCATGAAATCATGATTGGTATTCCTGCCATTCGTAACTTAATTCGTGAAAACAAAGTGGCACAGATGTATTCTGCTATTCAGACTGGTGCAAACTACGGTATGACCACACTGGATCAAAGTTTGAAAAACTTGGTCACCAAAGGAGTGATCAGTCCACAAACTGCCCGTACAGCTGCCAAGCAACCTGAAACCTTCTTATAAGAAAACAATGGATTTGGGGTATAGATATGGATTTTAACGACTTACTCAATTATATGATTCAACAAAAAGCGTCAGATTTATTTATCACCGCTGATGTTGAACCCTCCATGAAAATTAACGGTCAAATTGTGCCTGTGGCTAAGGGCAAGCTGACGGGTGATGTCGCGGGGCAACTGCTCAACTCGATTATGAGTGAAAAGCAGCGTAAAGAATTTGCAGATACACATGAGTGCAACTTCGCGATTATGAATCGGGATAAAACTGCACGTTTTCGTGTCAGTGCCTTTCAACAGCGTGATATGCCAGGTATGGTTTTGCGTCGGATTGAGACGCAGATTCCAACTATGGACGAGTTAAAACTCCCGCCTGTGCTCAAAGAGTTGGCCATGACCAAACGTGGCATCATCATCTTTGTGGGTGCAACAGGTACGGGTAAATCGACCTCTTTAGCTTCGATCATTGGTTACCGTAACCAAAACTCAAAAGGTCATATCATTACCATTGAAGACCCAATTGAATTTATTCATGAGCATGCAGGCTGTATCATTACCCAGCGTGAAGTGGGCATTGATACGGACTCTTTTGAAATCGCACTGAAAAACACCTTACGTCAGGCACCCGATGTGATTCTGATTGGTGAGATTCGTTCCCGTGAAACCATGGATTATGCGATTGCCTTTGCTGAAACAGGTCACTTGGTATTTGCAACGCTGCACGCCAACAACGCCAACCAAGCCATCGACCGTATTATTCACTTCTTTGAAGCAGACCGTCATAGCCAATTGTTTATGGACTTGTCTTTAAACCTTAAAGCGATGGTTGCTCAGCAATTGATTCCAACACCAGACGGTAATTCACGTCGCGCTGCGATTGAGATTTTGATTAACTCACCGTTAATTTCCGATTTGATCCGTAAAGGTGAAATCCATGAAATTAAAGACCTGATGAAGCGTTCTCGTGAACTCGGTATGCAAACCTTTGACCAAGCCTTATTCGATTTGTACAAAGCTAAGCAGATTACCTATAAAGATGCGCTGAAACACGCCGACTCTCCAAACGACTTACGCTTACAAATCAAGTTGTCCGAAGAAGGCGGTGATCGTCTATTGCATGCCAGTGCAAACATCACGTTTGACGGACAAGCTTAAGCATTTCTTTAAACAATAAAAAAGGGCTTCTCATGAAGCCCTTTTTTAGATCTAAATTATTACTTTTTACGCAGTGCTTCTTGGCACTCAGCAGCATCACAGTAACCATATAGGTTGAGTGAGTGACCTGTTAAAGTAAAGCCATGCTTTTCAGCAACTTCGTGCTGCTCATGCTCAATTACTTCGTTGCTAAACTCAACCACTTTGTTGCAGTTTTGACAAACGATATGATCATGATGATCGTCTTGCATGATTTCGAAAACAGAATGGTTATTTTCAAAGTGATGGCGCTGAATAATGCCCGCTGCTTCAAACTGCGTTAACACGCGGTAAACAGTTGCTAAACCGACATCTTCACCTTGTTCAAGTAAAGTCTTATAAATATCTTCCGCACTTAAATGGTGTTGCTTTGAATTTTCTAGTAGTTCTAATATTTTAATTCGTGGAAGTGTAACTTTAAGTCCAGCTTTGCGTAGATCTTGATTTGAAATTGGCATGTAAAAAGGTCTCTCAACAAATTTAAAGTTAGAATATGCAACAAAGTGTAGATGCAGTATGATCTATCCGTGGCTCAATTGCATCATAATTAATTTGGGATAGTGTAGCAAAATGCAAAAAATCATGTTGGCGTTATTCGTCACTTCACTGCTCGCAGGCTGTTCGACCTTGGGCGTTTATAAAGTTGATATTCCTCAAGGTACGCCATTAACTCAAGCACAAGCGTCAAAAATACAAGTTGGCATGAGCCATCAACAAGTTCGCTTTTTGCTTGGCAGCCCGACAGTTTCAGATCCAATGAATCCGCTACGTTGGGACTACATCTACAATTATACCCCAGGAACGTATGCTAAAAAAGCCAAGATTCCTGCTGCACAAGGTCAACACCTGAAAGTCTATTTCGACCCAAACGGTATTGTCCAAAAAATTGAAGGCTTAGAAACCATTCCTGCATCTCAGCCGGGCTTACCAGCATCGAAAGAAGCGATTCTAAACGCGCCCCCACTATAAAGCCTTATTCTAAAAAAGAAACCCCTCAACTGAGGGGTTTTTCATATCATTTCGATTGTTTTAAGCGATTGCCTTTTGCAAAGCGACCCACAGGATTATTTTGTGCACGTATCCTTCGAATATCTTTAGGATTAATGCTCAAAGGACGATAAATTTCAACACGATCCCCTACTTGCAAAACCTGTTGAAGATCTTTCAAACGGATACCAAAGATGCCCAATTGTAAAGGCTCAGGCAATTCAACCTGCGAACCTATACCACTCAGTTGAATCGCATCCTGCGCCGTCATTCCTTCAGAAAACGGCACACTAATATGAAACTGCTGGTCTGCTGTTGCATAAGCAACCCAGACTTGTTGAAGCATGCGCATTAGATCAGTTTTCCAAGTACGGCTACAATGGCCAATACGATAGAAACAGGTAATACCACACGCACGGCAATGCGCCAAATATTATAAAAAGCTTCATTACTAAAGTTCATCGACTTACGTAAATGGCTAATTTTCATAATCCAACCGGCAAAAATGGCATAAATCAAACAAATCACTAAGCCCCACAGCATCAGTAAGATGTTAAAGATCGGGCCAGTGGCTGGAATTAACCACACCAAAGTTGCAGCAAGCAGCACGAGCCACTGAATCACAATATTTAACTGGCGCTGTGCCAACTGCTCACGTGCCATCTGTAACAACACGGCTGCCGCTGCAACCGCAGTTAAAGCAATCGCATACGCAGGTAATGCCGCTTGGACTGCAAAAAATGCAAAAGCAACTACCGCCAAAATTTGTGCAATCCAAATCGGTAAAACAGTCTTGGTTGCAGCATCTTGCTGTTGAACTTGAGCTAAACTGTTCTGCCAGTACAGGCCGAGTCCTAAACCGCTTGCCACCAAAGCCAATACCGTTGCACTGCCCCATTCTGAAAATTCAACCGGTGTCACCTGCCACTCAGCAATTCCTGTACCAGAGAGGTTTGCAAGCACTAAGGAAATCAGCACACCGACCGCCGTTAACGCTAAGGTCAGCAGACGTGGGGCAAAAGACAACGCGATGGCAACCACAGCCAAAGCAATAAAGATCACGGACGATGTCATATCGGCCAGTGCATATTGATTTAATAGTTGTGCAGCATTAGACAACATGCCGCCCGCTAAAAAAGGAATAAAGACGACAGCAAGCCATCCTACAAGACGCCACGTCTGTGAAGCATCGGCATCACGCGTTAAATTCGACAAAGCATTCAATGCCGTGTTTTTTGAACGCTTGGCTAAGGCAATTTCTAAGTAACACACAGGTAAAGCCAAGATCACCATGGTCACTAACCAAAGTAACCAAAAGTCGAGCTGACGTTCAACCTGAATTCCCACCAAGGGTGCAAGTGTGGCAATGATAATAAATGATAAACAAAATGCCATCAGCGGCGATAACCATCGTGACAGAGCATTGTCTTGCATGATGCGTTCCTTCAATAAGTCTTGCGCTATTTTGCCTTGCTCGCTTATGAAAATCAAAAACAAAAAGCAAACCATCAAAACTGATGATTTGCTGCGCTAAATATAATTAAAATTTATTGTTTTTATCCCTCGTTTGGCTCACTTATGAAAAGAAACGAGCAAACCAATTTTTCCCTTTTTTCTTTTCTTTTTCTTTAATAATGCCCATCATATTTTCTTTTACGGCACCGACATAATCTGCATCATCATGCTGGATATGGTTAATCAGCCATTTCGACAACACTTCATGCAGCTCAGCTTCGATTGAATGACCCAACTCAAAACGGTCACGATAAGATTCAATTTTTTTAATAAATAAATCATGTACACGTTTGTGTGGTACACGATATTTATAACCCGCTTCTTCTTGGAGAGACTCTTCAAAAGTAAAGTGAGACTGTGTGTAATCAATAATATTTTCTAAAATCTGTTTCACGCGTTCACGGTCAGTATTGACATCAATCGCATCAATTTCATTGATATAATCGAGAATACGACGGTGTTGATCGTCAATCACATCGATACCAGTATTATATTCTGGAACCCACTTCATTATCATTCCGACCACCCAATAAAAATTAATAGATTAATTACATGAATTAATCATATCGACTATAATTAAAAATAAAAGTGAATCAAATTGGTTGGTTTTATACTATTTTCACAAAATTAAACTTAAGTATATATTTTAAATAGGTAAATAAATTTAAATCCGACCAAAAGAATAAGTTATTATTTAATCGATTTTATTATTTTATAAGTATGTATCAAAATAAAAGCATGTTTTATATTATTATCAACATGCTTTTATATTCTAATCATTTTGAAATAAATTAATATTGATCTGCTTTAGTGATGCGTTTTAAAGACGGATCTTTGGCTTCTCGGATTAAACGTTCCACATGGGTCATTTGGTGGCGGATCGCTTTGCCATATTGAAATAAAATCATTTCACCGGGTGAAAATGCCGTCCACGCTTCATTTTGAGTCAACGGTTCGGTGGTAATCACGGCCACGCGATCCTCTGAGGTAGTCACTTGACTAAAATCAACTTCAACATCAATGTCGATCAGCTGCGCAGGTTTAAATGGGTACTCACGCACCAACCAATGCAGTTTGGTAATGGCATAACTAAACAGGGCCTGCCCATTTGATAAACAGAAATTGAACGTGCCATGCTCCGCAATCCGTGGAGAAACATCAGTTAATAAATCAAAAACTTGATCTAGACTTGGCTCGGTATAGCCAAATTTATTCACCAGTTGGTCCAGTAAATAGCAAAATGCACGTTCACTGTCGGTATTGCCAACTGGGGTAAAGCGTCCTGAAAGTACAGGATCAAACTCATGCAAATCGCCATTATGCGCAAAAATCCACTGTCGTCCCCATAACTCACGGCTAAATGGATGTGAGTTTTCTAAGTTAATTTTTCCCTGTGTCGCTTTGCGGATATGTGCAATCACATTGCGTGATTTGATCGGATAATTACGAATTAATTCAGCAATCGGGGACTCAACTGCAGATTGATTGTCAACGAATAAACGGCAGGCTTTATCCTCAAAAAAAGCAATCCCGAAACCGTCACAGTGGTCTGAAGTAATCCCCGCGCGCTGTGAAAAGCCTCGAAATGAAAAGGTAATATCAGTCGGTGTTGCACAGTTCATTCCGAGCAGTTGGCACATAATCTTGGTCTTATTTAAACATATTTATTTATGATGGTTTTATTGTGCATGAGTCCTGACTGGCTTGCAATTCACAATGCTTCATAACCCGAACACATTCACGCATAAAACTATTTTTATAAAATGCATAGGCCTAAAAAAAGCCTCCGAGGAGGCTTTTCAAAATATTTAGTGCTTATTACTGCGATTGGTAATTAATGTACCGACACCATGATCGGTGAAAATCTCCAACAACGTTGCATGTGGCACACGACCATCCACAATATGCGCACTCACCACACCACCTTTCACCGCATCTAGAGCACAGCCCACTTTCGGAATCATTCCGCCGTAGATCACGCCCGTTTCAATGAGACGGTCAACTTCTTGGGTAGTTAGACCCGTGAGTAGGTTTTTATTTTCATCTAAAACACCTGATATATTGGTCAACAAAATCAGCTTTTCAGCACCGAGAGCTTCAGCCACTTTTCCAGCCACTAAATCTGCGTTGATGTTATAGGTGTTGCCCTCTTCATCCACACCTAAGGGTGCAATCACAGGAATAAAATCACCACTGGTAAACATTTCCAATACATCGGTTTTAACACTGGTCACTTCGCCAACTAGACCAAGATCAATTTTTTGTACCGTGCCATCTTCAGCAGTTTTTTCCATCAGTAACTTTTGTGCACGCAGTAAGTTACCATCTTTACCCGTTAAACCAATGGCACGACCGCCATGTTGGTTAATCAAGTTTACGATAGATTTATTCACACTACCACCCAACACCATTTCAACCACTTCCATGGTCGCTGAATCGGTCACACGCATACCATCAATACGGTCAGACTCACGCCCCAATTGCTTTAAAAACGAATCCACTTGTGGACCGCCACCATGTACTACGATTGGGTTTAAACCGACGGTTTTTAACAAAACGATGTCACGTGCAAACGAGCTCTCAAGCTCAGGATCGGTCATTGCATTGCCACCATATTTCACTACTAGCGTTTTTCCAGCAAAACGTTGAATGTACGGCAAAGCTTCAGTCAGAACTTGTGCTTTGTCGAGGCCAGTATGTTGATGTGGCATGTGCCTCTCCTTAATGGGCGTCTAATAGGTCTTGTGCAATCTGCGGATAATCTGCCGTCAGCATGTGCACAAAGTTATGGCGAATTTGATGGAGCCGCTGATTACTGTCCGCGTCGAAACGTACGGTAAAATACTCGCCTGTATTCGATGCTCGAATAATGCCAAATCCATCCTCAAAATCAAGTCTTACGCCATCAATTTTACTCATTTCCGCTTGAAAGTGCTGACTTTGTTTTTCCACATTCGCTAAAACCAGCGCGGGTGAAATCTGATGGGTGCTGATATAAATATCTTCTGTACTGGCACGCTCTGGATAGGCTGCTAGCGCTTCTGACAAAGTGCATTGCTTCAAGCTTAGGTATTCCAACACACGTAGTGCGGCATATAAACCATCGTCATAACCAAAACCACGACCATCATTAAACACATAATGCCCTGCATATTCACCGCCAAAAATAGCTTGTCCATGGGATTGCGCCAAATATTTCCGCAAAAAAGAACTGCCTGTGCGAATCATTTTTGGAATACCCTGATGAGCCAATACTGTATTTCGAACCATTGTGGAACATTTCACATCAAAAACCACTTCATGCTCAGGATGATCGGCCAAACACATGTGCGCAAACAAGGACAATAAACGGTCTGCTGAAATGATTACGCCCTTTTCATCAATCAATACAACACGATCACCATCACCATCAAAGGCAATACCGATATCGGCATGCTGTTGCTGCACGGCGTTACGCAGCAGATTTAGATGTTTGGCTTGAGATGGATCGGGGGCATGTTCAGGAAATTCACCATTGGCCTCACAGCGTAAAGCATGCACCTCACAGCCGAGTTTCTTTAAGACCAAGACGGCACAACGTCCCGCTGAACCGTATAAACCATCCACCACTACTTTATAGGGTCGAGGTTGAGGCATGAGCTGTATATCATTGAGCAACGCCGCCTGATAAGCCAGACAATATTCAGGCACGATCTGATGTGGCAACATTTGCCAGTTCATCTCTGCGCGGCTGTCAAAATATTCATTTGCATCGCGTGCCACCTGCTGGATTGCCTCAGGTAAAGGAGGCTCACCCTGCATAATCCATTTGATCCCATTATCCGACTTCGGATTGTGGCTGGCTGTCACCATAATGCCATTGCCATCAAACTGACGTGCCGTGTAATACAACACAGGGCTAGCACAACATCCGATGATCTGCGCATCTAGACCCTGTTTAAGACATTCTTTGTAAATAATTTCTGCAAAAGCAGGACTGCTTTGTCTGGCATCATAACCAATGGCTAAACGTGTCTGCCCAGTCTTTAAATATTGAGTTGCGAGCGCCTGTGCAATGGCACGAATCAGCTCAGCACTCATGACATCCAATTTGCCACGAATGTCATAGGCACGAAAAATATGTGCAGGAAATTTTGGCTGAAAATCCATAGGTCTAACTTCTAATTTATTCAGATCAACAGCTCTTTCAGCTGTCCTTGTTGTTATGCTTAACGCTGCATTTAATTTTACTAAGGATTCAAAAAAGAGTTGTAACTTTTTATGAACTAAAAATGATCATTCAGCATTAAAACAACAAAGCCTCTTTCATGGAGAGGCTTTGTTGTTTTACTTTATCACTGACAGATTAGTTTTGACCAGTATGTCCGAAACCACCTGCACCACGTTCTGTCGCTTCAAATTCATTTACAATATCAAACTGTGCTTGAATCACAGGTACGAGTACATATTGTGCAAGACGTTCACCCGGTTCTAAACTGAAAGCTGTTTGGCTACGGTTCCAAACTGACACCATCAATTCACCTTGATAGTCCGAATCAATTAATCCCACCAAGTTACCCAAAACAATACCGTGCTTATGACCTAGGCCTGAACGCGGTAAAATTAAACCTGCAAAGTGTGGATCTTCAATATAAATAGATAAACCCGTTTTGACCAAAACAGTTTGTCCCGGTTCAATGACGGTCGCAGCATCGACACATGCACGAAGGTCTAAGCCTGCTGAACCCGTTGTCGCATAAGTTGGCATTGGCCATTCATTGCCTAAACGTGAATCCAACACTTTAACCTGAACTTTCATTCTCTTTTTCCTAGTACAATAAAATTCTAAAACAAAAAAATATTTAGCGCTTAATCAACGCACGTAAATTGTCTAAATAATGCTGCGCTTGTAATTTCGGATCGACATTGCCCGCCAGTTTCTTTTTACGCCCCAGCCATTCCAACTCATCTTGCGGCAACTCATCCAAGAAACGACTTGGTGTCATTTGCTTCATTTGACCGCCTGCCTTACGTTGTTCTGCAAGCGTGATGGTTAAACCCTGACGCGCACGGGTGATGCCCACGTACATCAGGCGACGCTCTTCCTCAACTGTATCTGCGGCAATCGAGTTTTTATGCGGCAGTAACTCTTCCTCAAGACCAATCAGATAGACATATGGAAACTCTAGACCTTTAGATGCATGCAGCGTGAGCAGGTTTACTTTGTCAGTGTCTTCTTCTTCTTGCTGCTGCTCTAACATATCCAGCAACACCATTTTACGAATTACACTTTCAATATTTTTCTCATCAACATCTTCAGCACGGTTAATCAAACTTTGAATACTGCTATACAGCACTTCAATATTATCAAGCTTGGTTTTTTCTTGCGCAGGCGTCGCCGCAGACTCTTTGACATAGTCGATATAACCCGCTTCAACCATCATCTTGCGAATAATCGGTACAGGTTCATCATCCTCAAGCAACTCACGGGTAAAGGTGGTAATGAAGTCTGCAAACTCCGCCAACTGCGTGGTGGCTTTTTTAGGAATCACCATGGTGAGACGCTGATCACCTGCGGCAGAGAGCAAAGACAAATGATTTTCTTGTGCAAACAGCCCCAGCTTTTCTAAAGTCACAGGCCCAATGGCACGTTTAGGTGTATTGATGATCCGTAAAAATGCACTGTCATCTTCAGGATTAATAATGACGCGCAAATAGCTCATCACGTCTTTGATTTCAGCTCGTCCGAAGAACGACTGACCACCTGATAATTTGTACGGAATCTGCATTTGACGCAGTTGTGTTTCCAATGCACGTGCTTGGAAGTTACCCCGATACAAAATGGCGTAATCCTTCCAATTTTTACCATTCATCAGTTTATGGGTAATTAAGTCTTTCACTACGCGTTCTGACTCATCGTCATCATTGCGGCACGTAATCACTCGAATTACTTCACCATGACCTTTATCTGACCACAGTTTTTTATCAAAAATATGCGGATTGTTACCAATCACGGTATTGGCCGCTTTTAAAATACGACTGGTCGAACGATAGTTCTGTTCGAGCTTAATTACTTTTAAATTGTGAAAATCTTCATTGAGCAAAGCCATGTTTTCAGGCTTGGCACCACGCCATGCGTAGATCGATTGGTCATCATCACCCACCGCAGTGAACTGTCCCATCACCCCGACCAGCAATTTCACCAAAATATACTGTGCGGTGTTGGTGTCTTGATACTCATCGACCAATAAATAGCGAATACGATTTTGCCAGCGCTCACGAACTTCTACATTTTCTTGTAAAAGACGCGTCGGCATCACGATCAAGTCATCAAAATCGACTGCGTTATAGGCACGCAAATTACGCTCATACAACTGATATAAGTGCGCAAATTGAACATCTTCAGCTGTTTCACAAGTGGTATGCGCTTGCTCAGGTGGAATCAGATCGTTTTTCCAATCTGAAATCATCTTCATGGCTTTAGCAATCAGTTCTTTACTTTCCGCACCGGATAAATTGTCACGGTGCATCAAGTCCATCAAAATACGCTTACAGTCGTCCGCATCTAAAATAGAAAAATTATTTTTTAATGGTGTGTGTTTCAGCTCTAAACGCAGCATGTTTAGGCCAAAGGTGTGGAAGGTCGAGACTGAAAGCCCTTTTGCCTCTTCACGTGACAGCAGCTTGGTGACACGTTCTTTCATTTCGCGTGCTGCTTTGTTGGTAAACGTCATCGCGGTAATACGATAAGCAGGAATGCCGCAGTGTTTCACCAAGTAGGCAATCTTACGGGTAATCACCGAAGTTTTACCTGAACCAGCCCCTGCAAGTACTAACAAGGGTCCTTGAGTGTATTTCATGGCTTCAAGTTGCTTGTCGTTTAACTGACTTGCCAGTGACATAGTCTTTCCTCTATTTCATTCCGAGCTCGATTATAGTCATCTCCGCTACAGATGCATAATGCAAATTCATATTTTAACAGTCATAAAAAAACCACCCGAAGGTGGTTTTTCAGTCTTCAATAAAAATTATTGAATTGCGTAGATGCTGATTTCTACACGACGGTTTTGCTCACGGCCTTCAGCAGTCGCGTTAGACGCGATTGGGTTTGCTGAACCTTGACCTTGTGCATTAATACGTGTTGTAGAAACACCTTGAGATGCCAAGTAACTTGCTACAGATTGCGCACGCGCTTGAGACAGAGGAATGTTGATTGAATCATTACCTGTACTGTCTGTATAACCCGTTACAAGAATACCGCTCTTGTTATCTTCAGTTAAGGTTTGCGCAACTTTGTTTAAAGTTGAATAGAAGTTCGGCTTGATGTTTGATTTGTTGGTATCAAAAGTGATGTTACCTGGCATAACCAAACCTACAGAACCATCTGGATTACGGTTAACTTCTACACCAGTACCCGCCATTTGTTGACGAAGTTTCTTCTCTTTGTTGTCAAGGTAAACACCAGTTGCACCACCGACAACTGCGCCAATTGCTGCAGCACGGTTGTTTTGACGGCTAGTATTTGCACTTCCTTTAGAAATACCATAACCCGCAGCAGCACCAATTAAGGTCCCTAGAGCAGCTTTATCGTATTCTACACCACCAATGTTATTACCAGTGCTTTGACAACCTGTAAGAACCATTGCCCCAACGACTGCGGAAATTGCTAGTGCACGCATCGCATGCCTCCTTCTTTGTGTGTTTTGTTTATAGAACGAATATTGTCGTAAAACGATGATCTAGACCATTGATTTTTTGTTAATAATAAAGCCTTTATTTACAATATGTAATAAAAAATTTCCTTTTCAAGGCTTTCTTCGTCACAATTTCTACACAGTTAATGTTTGGTGCTTTTCTATTTGATCATCCCGTACTATATTGACCTTTAGAAAATAGAACGAGTTGCGAAACGCATTATATTTTAGGGTTTATTTTTATGTCATCGCCAAACCAAAAACAACCTTTATTAAAAAAAATCACACGTGGTTTAACTGTTGGTTCAGTCATTACAGGCAGTACTTTTTTTCATGGTCCGCCAGTGCTGGCACTCGGCCTGACCAAACTGTTTAAAAAATCTAAAAAAGTGGATGAGACCAATATTCAAATCACCAACAGCTGGCTGGCTGTGAACAATTATTTAATCGATCATGTCTTGCCCAACACGAAATGGGACATTTCTGTTGATGATGATCTTGAGCTAAGTATGCAGGGTCGTTACCTGATGACTTGCAACCATCAAAGTTGGGTCGACACCACGGTTAACCAATATTTTGGTTTAACCCGTATGCCCCTCACCCGTTTCTTTACCAAGTGGGAACTTATTTTTATTCCATTTGTCGGCCAAGCTTTTAAAATTCTAGGCTTCCCGATGATGAAGCGGCATAGTAAAGAACAAATTGCGAAAAATCCTGCGTTGAAAACACGCGATATGGAAGAGGCACGCAAGTCTTGTGAACAACTGCTTAGCCAACCATTCACCCTGTTAAACTATTTGGAAGGCACGCGTTTTACTCCAGAAAAACATGCACAGCAGCAATCGCCTTATCAAAATTTACTTAAACCGAAAGCGGGTGGCTTGGCCTTAGCCTTAAGTATTTTAGGTAATGACATTGATGCCTTAGTAGATATGACCATTGTCTATCCCGACGGCGCACCTGGCTATAGCGAATTTTGGCTCGGGGAAGTCCCACGGATTGCGGTTAATTTGCGTAAAATTGATATTCCTACATGGGTACTCGCTGGAAACTATGAAGACGATGCTCACTTTCGTGAACAATTCCAACAGTGGGTCGATCAACTTTGGGCTGAAAAAAACCAGTTGATTGAAAAAATGAAAGCCAAATACTCAACCTCCAATTCAACCCAGTAAGGGTCTATGCATGATGCAGAATAACCAAGTCAAAAAGTCTAAATATCATCAGGTTGATCCACAAAGTTTGTATTTCAAACTGTTTTTGATCTATGACATTTTTATGGTGTTTCTCATCATTTTTAACTTGTTTTGTTTATGTGCTAATTTTTTTATCATGAGCAATATTGGTGGATGGTTTTTTCATGCCATTCACCTAGAAAGTGTCTTAACCGTCTATCGTGAGCATTTACATCCGTGGGTCATCACCACAGAAGCTTGGTTTATTCTGTTCTTGATTACTGAACTATTGGTGCGTTGGGGCATTGCGATCGTTTATCGACACCATCGTCGCTGGTTTTTCTTTCCCTTCATTCATTGGTACGAAATTTTAGCGATTATTCCTCATTTACGTTTTTTAAGATTATTTCGTGCAGGGGTGATTGCTTTTCGACTGCATGAATTAGGCTATAACGTGATTCCTGAGTCGGTACAAGCCAAAGCCAAATTTTACTACCGTGTGGTGATGGAAGAACTCTCTGACCGCGTCGTGATTACCGTCTTGGATGGGGTGAAGCACGAATTAAATACCAGTTCGACCCATAAAAAAATTATCCATGACCTCGTCGATCATCATCGGGCTTTATTTGCACAAGCATTGGCTGAAATTTTACAAGAATCTCTCGCCACTGAACTGAAACAACGTCAATATTTTATTGCTCAAAATGTTGGTCTGATTGTGAATCGTGCGATTGAAGATACCCCTGAACTCACCCAATTACTGCGTTTAATCCCAATTGTGGGTGGAAGAATTGAGCAACAAATTCAAAGTATCGGACAACGACTTGGTGAAAACATCACACAAGGTTTACTGGAACCGATGGTGGTGGGAAATCCAGCACAGCCCAATGTCACCTATCGCTTGATAGCTGAAAAAGTCAGTAATTTAAAAATCGATAATCAGTCTTTGGAACAGTTGGTTGAGTCTGTGGTCTATGAAAGTTTGGATGCCATTCGCAAGCAAGTTAAGGTGAAACAGTGGTTAGAAGAGCTTGAAAAAGATGATCAAGCCAAAGAATAAGCATTAAGGTAAAAATATTACAAACGCAGCTAGTGCAATCCTTCATTTTGTTCTAGGATTTGCTCTATTTACAACATCACTTCTTTAGTAAAAAATAAATCTGAGAAGTCTTAAGGAAAAATTATGGCTGATATCCGGATAACTGGCAGAATGGTCAATGCGATTCGCATTACCCTTGACACCAATGATCATGATGCAATCCGACAGCAATTAAGTAAAACATTACAAAATGCATCGACTGCTGGGGCGTTAGTTGTTCTGGAAAGTAGCGTTGAGCAAGAGTTAATTTCCTTGATTCAATTATTACTGGATCTAGATGTACAGCCGATGGCAGTACAAGAAGGAATTTTGGCTGAACAAGCCCGCGCCATTCAGTTCCCTGTGATTCCAGCGCAAGGACATGGTATTAGCTCGCAACTTCAAGAAGTCAAAGCAACCAAAGAGCAAGTGGTTGAAGCCCCTGCCCCTGCTGCGACAACTTCTACCAATGCACCCGTTGCGGCAGCACCTGTCATTCGCCATGCAACTTCATACCATGACGAAATTTTACGTACTGGTCAGTGCTTGGTTCAAAATCAAGGCGATATCATTATTACCGCAGGCATTAACAGTGGCTCGGAAGTGATTGCTTCAGGAAATATACATATTTATGGTAGTGCTCGTGGTAGAGTCATTGCCGGCGCGGGCGGAAACAGCGCTGCACGCATCTTCTGTCATGCTTTAGAAGCCGAATTGGTTTCAATTGCAGGGACCTATTGTGTTGCAGATGATATTCCAGCGCAGCATTTAAAACGCCCAACACATATTTACTTAAATGATCAACAAGAGCTTGTATTTGAAGCGCTTGAATTTTAATGTATAAATAAACACCAAAAGCCCCAAATGATAAATAAGGGGATTTAAACCATAACAGGAGTGGATTCGGTGGCGAAAATTGTTGTCGTAACATCAGGCAAAGGTGGCGTAGGCAAAACTACGACAAGCGCATCTTTTGCAACAGGTTTAGCCCTACGTGGTCACAAAACTGTTGTGATCGATTTTGACGTAGGTTTACGTAACCTTGATTTGATCATGGGTTGTGAACGCCGCGTTGTGTATGATTTTGTCAATGTATTAAATAACGAAGCTCGATTACAACAAGCGCTTATCCGCGATAAAGATATCGAGAATTTATATATTTTACCTGCTTCGCAAACCCGTGATAAAGATGCCTTAACTGATGAAGGCGTAGCACGTGTCATGGATGAGTTGTCACAAGAGTTTGACTACATTATTTGTGACTCACCCGCAGGTATCGAACGCGGTGCAATTTTAGCAATGTACCATGCCGATGAAGCGATTATTGTGACCAACCCTGAAATTTCATCTGTACGTGACTCTGACCGTATTATTGGTATGCTCGACAGCAAAACCAAAAAAGTTGAAATGAATGAAGGTCGTATTCGTAAACACTTGTGTATCACACGTTTCAACCCTGAACGTGCCGATAAACAAGAAATGTTAACCATTGACGACATTTCTAAAGATATTTTACGTGTGCCAACTTTGGGAGTAATTCCTGAATGTAAGAGCGTTTTACAAGCATCGAACGAAGGTAAACCAGTGATTCTCTTTACTGAAGAATCAGCAGGTCAAGCCTATGATGACCTTGTGGCACGTTTCTTAGGTGACGAACGTCCTTACCGTCATATTACGGTGAAGCCTAAAGGCTGGTTAGCACGACTATTTGGAGCGTAGACATGGCAGGATTTTGGAGTAAGCTTTTTAGTAATGATGAAAAACCGTCTAGTGCTCAAACAGCGAAGGATCGTTTGAAAGTCATCGTAGCGTCTGAAAGTGGTTTAGGTAAACGTCTTAGCCAAGACAAAATCGACCAAATGAAGAAAGAAATCATGCAAGTGGTGAATCGCTATGTTCGCGGTGTAGATGAACAGCACATTCAAATGGCTGTACGCTCTGAAGCGAATATTGAAATGCTTGAAATGAATATCAATTTGCCTGAAGAACGTTAATCTGATTTTTGATTAGTCAAGCAAATTGAATCAAGGCAGAATATGCGCAGACACAAGAAAGTATTTTCTTTGTCTCCCATATTTTGCCTTTTTTAATGATTAAACCAGCAAGGAGATTGCTATGGCATTATCTCAGCCAGCAACGTTCAATGAAGAATGGTCAGATGAGCGTGTATTTGCCTACTTAACTCAGCTTCCTCCTGAAGGCGTGAATGGCGATTTTCATGTGTTGTACCATGCATTTAAACACATGCGCCCAAGTGATTATGAGCGACTGCTCACCCAATTTAAAACGGATGGTCGCGACATTAATGCCACCAATCCAGAAGGTCAGCGTATCCATGACGTGATTGCCGCTTATCCATGTCAAGCAGCTCCCTTCTTAGAGGTTTTGGCTAAATTCGCCTAAACCTAGATCTGCTTAATGCGCATGATCTACAAATGCCAGTTCATTCCTAGGAGACTGGCATTTTTTATGACTGTAAAAACCACATCCAAAGTGGAAAAGTCAAACCGAAACACAAAGTTTGCAAACTAATGATTGCTGCCATGAGTTGACTATCCCCTTGAAAATATTTGGTCAGGACATAGGCTGCTGAAGCCGTTGGGAGCGAGAAGAATACCACTACAATCATGGTTTCAAATGTTGCTAAACCAAATAAAAGACAGCCTACATAGGCTAAAATAGGCACCAAGATTAAACGTCCAAAAGTGTTTAAGATTAGCGCTCGACCCGCATATTTTAACGCATTAAACTGGAGTGCTGCGCCCACACACAAGAGCCCAAGCGGGAGGCTCATCCCTGCTACCAGCTTTAAAGATTGGCTAATGCTCTCGGACAAATGCATACCTGAAAAATTAAAAATGATCCCGACCAGACAGGCGAGAATCAGTGGATTTTTCGCAACCGACCACGCAATATTTTTATAAGACAGTCCCTGCCCTTGAGAAAAACCAAGTACGGAAAGTACATTCACTAAAGGAATAACAAAGGCAATAATCATGGCAAAGACTTGCATCCCTGCAGCACCAAAAATCAAAGCCATACTGGTCAAACCAATATAAGTATTGAAACGAATATGACTCTGTAAATAGACGCCAAATTGCGCCACAGGCGTACCATACACCGCTTTTAATACCCACAGCACCACACTCATCAGCAAGGTCACACTAAAGACCACAGCAAGCGCTGGCAAGACTTGCCCGACATTAAAATGAACGGTGGCTAGACTACTGAACAGCAAAACAGGAAACAAAATCCAATAATTCAGTCTTTCAGCGCCTTGCCAAAATTCTACCGTTAAAAAGCGATACCGCTTTAATACATACCCCATGGCAATGAGTACTACCAATGGAATTAATGCATCAATAATTTGCATGACTGGATGCCTAAACTGAATGATTAAGAAAAAGCCTGCAATCCGCAGGCTTTCTTTTTAAACTAAAATTTCTCGCTTACCGTTCGCACCTTGCGCACTCACGATCCCATTTTCTTCCATTTGGTCGACAATCCGCGCGGCACGGTTATAGCCCAAACTAAACTTACGTTGTAGCGAGGACACCGAAACCTTGCGTGTTTCCAATACAAAGGATACGCACTGGTCATAAAGTGCATCACGGTTTGGATCGCCATCACCATCTTCAAAGCCACGAGAACTTGGCTCTTCATCAAATGGCGTTAGGATTTCATCAACATAATTTGGCGAGCCACGTTCACGCCAAGCATCACAGATGCGGTTCACTTCATCATCGGCAATAAAGGCACCATGTACACGTTCAGGTTCAATTTTACCCGGCCCTAAGAACAACATATCACCATGACCGAGTAAGTCTTCCGCCCCACCAGCATCCAAAATCGTGCGTGAGTCAATTTTCGAGTTCACACGTAAAGCCACACGTGTTGGGATATTGGCTTTAATCAGACCCGTAATTACATCGACCGATGGACGCTGCGTTGCAAGTAACAAATGAATGCCTGCGGCACGTGACTTTTGTGCCAAACGCGTAATCATTTCTTCAGCTTTCTTACCGACCTGCATAATCATATCGGCAAACTCGTCCGCCACAATCACAATCGATGGTAATGGGGTCAAACGTGGTGCACGCTCACCGGCAACCGAATCACTGGCTTTCCAGGTCGGATCAATCAACTCTTCGCCATTGGCAATCGCTTCTTCCACTTTACGGTTATAGTCCGCTAGCTTACGAATTTTTAAGAAAGACATCAGCTTATAGCGACGTTCCATTTCATTCACACACCAGTTCAAGGCACTGACTGCATCTTTCATGTCCGTGACCACAGGGGTAAGCAAATGTGGAATATCGTTATAGTTAGCGAGCTCTAACTGTTTCGGGTCAATCAAAATTAAACGTAACTCATTCGGCGTATATTTCAACAACATCGATAAAATCATCGAGTTTACTGCCACCGACTTACCTGAACCCGTTGTGCCTGCAACCAGCATATGCGGCGCTTTACCTAAGTCAGCAATGACAGGATTACCTGAAATATCTTTGCCCATTGCCATCGAAAGAATGCTATTCGGATCGGTAAAAGCAGGAATAGTCAACAACTCGATTAAACGCACCATTTCACGTGTGCTATTCGGCACTTCAATCCCGATATACGGTTTACCCGGAATGACTTCAACCACGCGTACAGATGCCATGGACATTGAACGTGCCAGATCTCGTGAGATATTGGTAACTTTAGAGGCTTTCACACCTGGTGCTAAATCCAACTCAAAACGAGTTACCACAGGCCCCGGCTGTGCTTCGACCACTTTAGCCTTGACATTAAATTCTTGTAGCTTAATTTCAAGCAATTCAGATAACCGAGCTAGCTGTTCCGCAGTGAAATTGACTTTTTTATTGAGGTCAACTTCATCCAGTAAATCCAGTCCTGGCAGCGGTGATAAATCACGACGACGCTCTGCTACTTGCATGGACAAAGACATTGGACGGCCTGATGCATCAGTCAATGGAGCATCAAAGTCAAACCCTTCTTCGTCTTGCGGTTTTCCAGCGGTGTCCTGCCATGCTTCAATAAATGCTTCTTTGGACAAAACTTCTTTGGCTACAGCCGCTGTAGCACTTGTGCTTACGGTATTATGATGCTGAATAGGTGCTTGTACAAAAGCAGATGACTGCGCATAACTACTGCTAGTCCGTACATCTGAAGCAGCAACTTTCTGCTCCGACCAATCTTCAGCAAGGAATTCGTCTAAATCATCCGACTCATCAAGCTGTGCTTTTGCAATTCCACTCGGCGCTGGTTGTAATGCAACGGGACTTGCAGCAGCACTTAAGGTTGCAACCTCGGCTACCGCAATTGGATCTTCAACCACATGTAAATGAGACACCGGTTCAGGCGTATTGAAGGGGCTGTGAACATCCGTTGCTGTTTTGCCATTGGGTACGGCAGCAAGCAGCTCGTCAAAGATTTCATCATCATCCCAATCAACATTTTTCTTCTGTGCAGGGGCATCGTCTTGGAAATAATTAGGATCAGCAATTGGAGTTGTATGATCTTGTACCACTGCTTGAAAATGTTGTTCTGGGCTAAATGGGCGATCTTCTTCGGCAGCACGAAGTAAAGCATCAATATCATTTTTATGACGTTGATCTTCACCTGAGTTTAATGCACGCCACACTTCTCCTGTCGCCACCACACGTTGACTGTCTTGTTCTAATTGGTGCGCTTTTTCTATAGTCCGCTCAAGCTCTACTTCATCATCCACGTCCACCTGTTGTTCTTGAACAAGTTGCTCTTTGGCCACCATGTCATTAAACAAATGCTCGGCTGAATAGTCGCGCTGAGGTGCTTTAACCGATAGCTCTTGTACGGCTGGCGCCTCGACCAACTCCGTTACTTCAACACCCTTTTTCGGTGCCGTTGCAATCACTTCTTTTTTCACGCTTGGCGTCGTACGATCAAAGGCAGACTCGCTTTCAGGTACGTTACGGTAAAATAAATCTTGTAAATACGCAGGAGTTGCTTTGAGGGTCGCGAAAGTACGGTTCCATTTGATACCGAAAGCCAAGGTCAATAAGACCAAGGTAAATACGACCAAAAATAAGGTTGCACCGTAAATGGTTAAAATCTGCGACAAACTTTGTCCCAGTTCATAACCAATAATGCCGCCAGAGGCATTGTCTAAAGTGTCTGCTGGAACTTTCCAAAACAAGAACAGTAAGCTGGCGGTTGCAAGCAAAATAAAGAATTGTGCAGCATAACGAAATGGGCGGTTTAAAAAACTATGCGGCCACCAGACTTGAATGGCTTCAATGAACAAAAACACAGGAATAAGTAGACTTGCCCAGCCTAAAAAACCGAACAGTAAGTCAGCAATCCACGCCCCTGCAACGCCACTGGCATTCGAGACTTGCAAAGTATCACTTGATATATGCATCCAGCCCGGATCAAATGGGGTATAGGTCACGGTAGCAAGGAACAAATAAATGCCAAACGAGACTAAAAATAATGTCATTAATAAGCGCTGTGCATAAGCACCCGACACCTCAGTCATATACTGTCCTGTAACAAATTCTTCATTAATGTTTTTGTTCGAAACCTAAAGCAAAAGTTTCACAATAAACGTCATATTATGCACCTCTTCTTTATAAAAAGATGCACTATTCTTAAATGCTTTATGTATAGCGAGCAGATGATTTTTCCACTTTTTCCCGCTCTACACCGCATATTTCTTCTATATAGCTCAAATCGATTTGATTGATCAATAATATCGACATTGAACTCACACAACTGTTATAGAGTTTCACGTATAATTCCACAAATTTCTAAATAAAAAAAGGATTCTACGTATGAGCGCTCGTCACTCACGTTTGATTATTCTCGGTTCAGGCCCTGCGGGTTACAGCGCTGCGGTATATGCTGCGCGTGCCAACTTAAAGCCTACATTGATTGCGGGTATCCAACTCGGTGGTCAGCTAACGACAACAACTGAAGTCGATAACTGGCCGGGTGACCCTGAAGGCTTAACAGGTCCTGCACTGATGGAACGTATGCAAGCGCATGCGGAACGCTTTGGTACCGAAATCATCTACGATCATATCAATGAAGTCGATCTTTCTGTACGTCCATTTGTACTCAAAGGTGACATGGATGAGTTCACTTGTGATGCACTGATTATTGCCACAGGTGCAACCGCTCAGTACTTAGGTCTTGAGTCTGAAGCTGCTTTTATGGGCCAAGGCGTGAGCGCATGTGCAACCTGTGATGGTTTCTTCTACAAAAACCAAAAAGTCATGGTTGTGGGTGGCGGTAATACTGCCGTTGAAGAAGCACTATATTTGTCTAACATTGCATCGCATGTGACTTTGGTTCACCGTCGTGATTCATTGCGTTCTGAAAAAATCCTTCAAGATCATTTATTTGAGAAAGAAAAAGAAGGCAAAATCAGCATCATTTGGAATCACCAAGTGGATGAGGTTTTAGGTGACAACACGGGTGTAACCGCAGTTCGCTTAAAATCGACTCAAGACGAATCTACACAAGATATTGATGTTCAAGGTTTGTTTGTCGCAATTGGCCACAAACCAAACAGCGCAATGTTCGATGGTCAATTGAACTTACGTGATGGCTATATCCAAGTTCAAAGCGGTACATCTGGTAATGCCACAGCTGCTTCTGTCGCTGGTGTATTCGCAGCAGGTGACATTGCTGATAGCGTTTATCGTCAAGCGATCACTTCAGCGGGTTCTGGCTGTATGGCTGCGCTAGATGCGGAAAAGTATTTGGATGCTTTAGGCGAATAATCTGAGCCTTGAAAAAGACCGCCTTCCATAGGCGGTTTTTTTATGTATGATCTTAAAGTCATTTTTTATCATGTATACACACCACTATGCAGCAGTTACCGCCTTCTGAGTATATCTTTCCCGATCCGCTTGAAGTTGACCCCGAGGGTGAAGGCTTAATTTGTATCGGTGCAGACCTCTCCCCTTCTACCCTGTTTGAAGCCTATACCCATGGTTTGTTTCCATGGTTCTCAACAGGCGAGCCCATTTGCTGGTGGTGCCCCGAGCCACGTTGCATCATCCGTCCGCAGGATTATCAGCCCAGTAAAACTCTCCTTCGGAGCATGAAAAAGCAAGATTATCGCATCACCATCAATCAAGCTTTTGAACGGGTGATCCGTGCCTGCTCACTACCACGCAGCTACGCTGGTGACACGTGGATCAGTGAAGACATTATAGATGGCTACTGTGCAATGTTTGATGCTGGTTATGGCTATAGCGTTGAAGTTTGGGATCAAACACGCTTGGTTGGTGGACTATACGGCATCAGCATTGGACACGGCTGCTTTGGGGAGTCCATGTTCAGTACCGAAACGGATGTCTCAAAAATGGCATTTTATACGCTGATGTTGATTGGGCGTGAAAATAAGCTGCCTTGGATCGACTGCCAATTGGTCAATGATCATCTTTTAAGCCTTGGTGCTTGTACACTTTCTCGGCAAACCTACTTAAAATCGTTACAAGATGTTGTAAATCAACCCGCTATCGATTGGAAAATGTATCAGGAGGGTGTATTTTCAAGTAAAACAATAGCGCAAAATGCGCGACTGACTGAATAAAGAATAATAGAGGGATTTATCATGAATTCGTATCACCCGAAGTCCCTACTGAATGATTTACAGTATTACATCACGCCACCGCATGACTGCAGCTATCTAGAAAAAAAGTCAGCCCGGATGGTATTTCTCGATCCAGCGCATCGTATTGATGTCGTCACGCTATCCGAACTTTCTCGGGTGGGTTTTCGCCGGAGTGGTGATTTTGTCTACCGCCCAGAGTGTCATCTGTGTCGACAGTGCCTATCTAGCCGCGTACCTGTGCGCGAATTTAAAATGAACAGCAGTCAAAAAAAAGCATGGAAACGCAATCAAGACCTCACTTTAAAAATTACCCGCACTGCGGATGCCACCAAAAAACATTATGACTTATATGAGCGCTATATTTTTAAACGGCATGCAGATGGAGACATGTTCCCGCCTAGCCGTGATCAGTTTGATAAATTCCTCGTCCATAGCTGTACCGATAGCTTCTTCTTAGAACTGTGGAAAGAAGACCAGCTCATCTGTGTTTCGACCTGCGATCCTCTAGATGATGGTTTATCTGCGGTTTATACCTTTTTTGATCCCGATGAAAACAAACGCTCACTCGGCACTTTCGCCATTTTAAAACAAATAGAGCTCGCCAAAGCACGCGCTTTACAGTTTGTGTATTTGGGCTATTGGGTACCGCACTCAGAAAAAATGAACTATAAATCGCAGTATTTACCACTAGAATTGTTGATTGATGGTCAGTGGCGCAGACTCAATCATAGCCTGAGCAGCGAGGAAGTGCAGCAATTGGGAAACTCCTTAATGACCACCCTACCTTCGGGGTGGAATAACGCCATTATTAAATAATGGCGCCATACAGAAGCTTAACTGTTCTCTCATTTAAACAACTCGGAAAAGTCATCACTACACGATTTCACCATAATAATGGCATGCTCACGACCACCATCTGGTTTAGGATAATAATTTTTACGCAAATCAATTTGATGAAAACCAGACTTCTCATATAAGGCAATGGCTGCTTGATTGCTCTCACGGACTTCTAAGAACACCTGTAGCGGGTTGTTTTTGAGTTGTGCCAGTGATGCATCTAATAACTGGTAACCCAGCCCTTTGCCTTGCTGGCTTGGATGAATGGCCATCAACAATAAATTAGCCTCATCAAGAACAGGTTGGAGGATACAAAAGCCCACGACCTGCCCTGCCTGTTCAATCACGGTACTATGATAAGACTGCATAGACTCTTGGAACTGTTTTAGGCTCCAAGGATGGGTTTGAACTAAATTTTCAATCTGCGCAACTTGGCTTAAGTCCGTAGCTTGCATTAAACGAATCATCTTCGTTTATCTTTCTAAAATGTGGAGGTTACAGTATAAAAAATTTGTGCTAAAAACCGAACAAAAAAAAGAGCGATTTACATCGCTCAAAGAACCAAAACCGCTTAAAAACCTAATTTTAGCTTCCACTTCTCAAGTAACGCATCGGTGTCATGATGATTAGGATGAAAACCTGGTTTAAAGTACATGATCATTTCACGTGCCATCCCGGTAATAATTCCTTTCGATGGACTATACGCATAGGTATAAATATCTTTCAGCGCAGTCCTGTTCAGCTGTTTATCTTGCTGTAATAAACGAAACACAAAATACGACTGCACACAAAATAAAATGGCCATGGCTGCAACCAGCGATCCCGTTCGTAGTAGATAGGATTTGACTCCCTTTCCAAAAACTCCCTCAAACACATCATAAGCCACAGCTTTGTGCTCATTTTCTTCAATAGCATGCCATAACCACATGGTTTTCATGGTTTCATCGCTCATTAGCTCTTGAATGTGGTTATTGACCAACAACTGAGAGGCAATCGTTGCAGTAAAATGTTCCAGCGCGGTGGTGGCTGTTAAATCCACCATCTCTTGAGTAATACCCACAGGCTTGCCTAGAAAAGCAAACACTTTACGTGTGGTTTGAATTGCACGGTCGGTATAGCGGTCAAGTGTTGCAACATCGTGCCCATACTTTTGTGCCGACGCATTAAAACCTTCATGCTCTTGTGTGTGCATCGCTTCTTGACCAATGAAGGCTGAAATCTCTTTTTGTAATTCGGCATTGTCTTTGATTGAGGGATGCTGTCTAACGGCACGAACACTGTCGATAAAAAACATTTCACCTGCTGGAAAGAGTGCCGAAAGCGCAGTCATAAAATGGGTCAGTCCAGCTGAACCATTCATCCAATATTCAGGTACGCTTTCAAACTCAAAGTTCATCCGACGTACAGGGAAACTCGCGCCCGCACGGTTGGTGATTTTTACCTTTGCATTCATCTTTCTGCTCCTATGAATATCCTGAAGACATCCATTACTTATAGTTGTTTTCGTCTTTTTATCTTACGTGATTGGGCTCCGCCCATAAGTGCAGTTAGGGTCAGCAAAATATCAGTTTAGGACAGTTTTCAGGGTGGATTGTTAGACAGTTTAGTGTGCGTAAAGTTCTACGCTATTTTTAGGATGAACACTAAAGCATGCTGTATCTTGCCCTAAAATAATCACTTAATTGCTAAGATGAAGAAATAAAAAAAAGCGCCCCAAAGGAGCGCTTTTTTTCACACAATTAGATGATTATGCAGTTACTTTAGCAACTACACCAGCACCAACTGTACGGCCACCTTCACGGATCGCAAAACGTAGACCTGGGTCCATTGCGATTGGGTGGATTAATTCTACTGACATTTCTACGTTGTCACCAGGCATAACCATTTCAACGCCATCTTGTAATTTGATCGCGCCAGCCACCTTCACGGATCGCAAAACGTAGACCTGGGTCCATTGCGATTGGGTGGATTAATTCTACTGACATTTCTACGTTGTCACCAGGCATAACCATTTCAACGCCATCTTGTAATTTGATCGCGCCAGTTACGTCAGTTGTACGGAAGTAGAACTGTGGACGGTAACCGTTAAGGAATGGAGTGTGACGACCACCTTCTTCTTTAGAAAGTACGTATACTTCTGCATCGAATTTAGTGTGCGGCTTGATTGCACCTGGTTTAGCAAGTACTTGACCACGTTGTACGTCTTCACGCTTAGTACCACGTAGAAGAACACCACAGTTCTCGCCCGCACGGCCTTCGTCTAGAAGTTTACGGAACATTTCTACGCCAGTAACTGTAGTTACTTGAGTATCACGGATACCAACGATTTCAACTGATTCGCCTACTTTCACAATACCAGTTTCTACACGACCAGTTACTACTGTACCACGACCAGAAATAGAGAATACGTCTTCGATTGGCATTAAGAATGCTTGGTCGATTGCACGTACTGGCTCTGGAATGTAAGTGTCAAGTGCGTCAACAAGCGCAACAACCGCTTCTTCGCCATACTGACCAGCGTCACCGTTAAGTGCAAGAAGAGCTGAACCACGGATAACTGGAGTGTCATCACCTGGGAAGTCATAAGTAGAAAGAAGTTCACGAACTTCCATTTCTACTAATTCAAGAAGTTCTTCATCATCAACAAGGTCACACTTGTTAAGGAATACAAGAATGTAAGGTACACCAACCTGACGAGAAAGAAGGATGTGTTCACGAGTCTGCGGCATTGGACCATCAGTCGCAGCACATACAAGGATCGCGCCGTCCATCTGAGCAGCACCAGTAATCATGTTTTTAACATAATCGGCGTGGCCCGGGCAGTCTACGTGTGCGTAGTGACGAGTTGGAGAATCGTATTCTACGTGTGAAGTATTAATTGTAATACCACGTGCTTTTTCTTCTGGTGCAGAGTCAATTGCAGCGTAGTCTTTCGCTTCGCCACCGAATTTCTTCGCACATACAGTTGCAATTGCAGCTGTTAAAGTTGTTTTACCATGGTCAACGTGACCGATTGTGCCCACGTTAACGTGTGGCTTATTACGTTCAAACTTAGCCTTAGCCATGACTGGTTTTGTTAATTATTTTTAAACTTATTCAAGACTTTCAGATTCTACCGCTTGGGCTAAATCCTTGTTTCTCAACAAGTTTTAATCAACATCACCGCCGATGGATGTGCATTCTACAGCATTTCACACCCAACACAACCCCCTTTTCTCAATTATTTATAAAAAAACTCCCACTTGTTTATTTATTCAGCAAAATGATGCTTTTTTCTTATTTTTTGAGTGAAAAGGGAATAATTTCCTCAATTTCATTGTGTATTTTTTCCTGAGAATTTTTTTCTTGCCACTTTAATGCACGACAATCCACATATTCACAATAACCACTTTCGCCCTGTTCCTCATAATTACCCATTTTGAGTTGATATTTAAAGCTCCCCACATAACCTGCAGCTAAACCAAATTTAAAATCACCACGACTTTGCGCGCAAAGATGGATGTGATGTCCCTGCTCGTCTTGATAATGCCATTCAAATTCTCGCGGCAAATACATTTTTTGCCCATTGGGGGTTTTCACAGCAGGATAAACACGATGAACTTGAAAGCGCACCATCCGATCAAACATATGGGTTTGTTGTTTGTGCAAATCACGTATATAGATACGTGACTGTACAATTCGATTAAATGAATCTCGAATTTGTTCTAACAATAACTGACGCTGATCTACTAGATTAATGACTTGATATGTGAAAAACGCTAAGGGTAAATAACTAAAGTCGATACTGCGCGCGTATTCAAAAGCTCCCAACTGATCAATGTCATAGCGCTGTTCTTTATATTTAACTTCTCCCTGACATCGACACAATACAGACCAATGCTCAGCAAGACCAAAACGCAATTTGGTGAAATGTGAGATCAGTGGTGTTGTTGTTATTTCAATTTCAAAACTCAATTCTGTGTCTTTTCTTTGAATTTGAAATTTTGGGAATGCCCCCATGAGCTGTTCTTTATTGGCAAATTTAAATGTTTTTTCTTGAAATGAACATTCCGCAGAAATTGAATAGCGGTTCAGTTGCCCTGCCATATGTGGACTACTACTGGCCAATACGGTCGCGGTATCTAAGGGTGTAGTTCTGATTGCACTGTTATTCCGAAACATGGGCGTATTGGGCTGACCAATCATGCTCAAAAAATTTAAATAATGTAATGGTGCTGGAAGATTGGGAATGTTTAAAGCTTGATGAATAATTTTATATTTTTTATTGGGTGGGTGATAAGCAGGAAGTGACCGTGAAGGAGCCTGATTAAGTTGTTTAGACTGATCGAGAAAATCTTGAAACAACCACATATCATACTCCTTCTACATATCATTAACTCATGATGGGCTGTGCTGACGTCGTGCTAAAAATGTAGTAACAAAGCCAGATAGTGCATAAATCAAAGAAATAACTAAAATACCCACAGGAATATTGTAAGTCATTGCAGCAAAAATAAAGACCGCAATAGGAAGGACAAAAAATGGTACTCGCTTACGATCTACCGTTTTAAATGAATAATATTTAATATTCGAAATCATGAGGAGTCCGACAGACACAATCACTGCTGCGCTGATGGCTTGAATCCCCCGCTCACGAATATCAAAAATTTCGGGGAAATCGAGTCCGACCCAAACCAATGAAATAATAATAATCGCAGCAAGTGGACTAGCTACACCAATAAAGTAACGCTTATCGACCACACCGATTTGCACATTAAAACGAGCTAGACGGAACGCAGCACAGGCGGTGTAGACAAAGCAACACGCCAAACCTATACGACCGAGCGAATCCAAACTCCAACTATACATCAAAATAGCGGGTGCAACACCGAATGCCAATAGATCAGATAAAGAATCATACTGCTCACCAAAAGCACTCTGCGCACCAATTGCTCGTGCAACACGGCCGTCCAAGCCATCCAACAACGCTGCCAAGAAAATGGCATAAATCGCTTGCTGGAAGTTGCCATTCATACTGGCAATGATGGAATAAAAGCCTGACAACAACGCTGCCGTTGTAATCAGGTTCGGCCACAAATAAATACCTCGACGTTTTACTTTTTGACCTTCCTGTGTGTGCTCTTCTTCTTCTACCTCAAAAGTAATCCCATCAAAAGTAGGCGTACTGCGGGGTGAAGATTCGCTTTCAGGTTTATTTATATTTGTCATTCTCTGTCGATCCTAATCTAGCCTTTTCTCTTACTAGTCTATCTTTATTCGCCAACTAACCAACGAACAGCAGCATGACCACCATTTTCACTCATACGTAAATGTGGGAATAACCATTGTAGCGCCTCATCTGCGTCTTCAGAAAACTTCCAAGGTGGGTTAATCACCAATAGACCACAACCGTTTAAGCCCACTGGAGTATCATCTGGCCAAACACATACTTCACAGATCAACTGACGACGAATACCGGTTTTAATCATTTTCTTTTCAAAACGATCAATCATGGCACGGTCTTTGATTGGATACCAAATTGCAAACACACCCGTTGGCCATTTTTTATATGCAGTCGCTATGAGATCAACCAATTGAGGGAAATCTTTACGCTCCACTTCGTAAGGTGGATCAATCATCACCAAACCGCGTTTTTCTTTGGGTGGAATAACGCCAAATAGCCCTTCATACGCATCGCGCTCATGTAAGCCCGCGCGTTTGTCACGAACGTTGTAATACAACTGTTGGAATACATCACGTTGCATTTCAAAAATAGTGGCTTTATCGATTTCGCGCATGCCTTCCAGTGCAAACCACGGCGAACCTGGATAAGCGCCCTTACCTGAACCTTCACGCATTTTTTCAACAATTTTTAAATACTGCTGAACACCTTCAGGCGCATTACGCTTAATCGAGTCATCAAGTTTTACTAAACGGTGAATACCATTTAAGAACTCACCCGACTTTTGTGCTTCTGAAGTCGATAAATCATATTTACCAGCACCGCCATGCGTATCAATATAACGATACGGTTTATCTTTTTGATTG
This sequence comes from Acinetobacter sp. 8I-beige, assembly GCF_902505955.1. Classification (NCBI taxonomy): domain Bacteria; kingdom Pseudomonadati; phylum Pseudomonadota; class Gammaproteobacteria; order Moraxellales; family Moraxellaceae; genus Acinetobacter; species Acinetobacter sp. 8I-beige. The sequence continues at coordinate 1,913,399 of NZ_LR732790.1, forward strand.
AGGCGAGTCAAAATCTGAAGCAAAAGGACATGCTTCATGACATCTGCAAAGTTACCTGCATGGAAGTGGTGACGGTAATTCATGTTTCTATCATTCCTAAAATCAATGAGTATTTTAGCATGAAAAATAGTTTCGTTCAGATTGCTTTCATACACTAGAATAACCGTGGCTTTTCTTTGTCTTTTTTAGGTTAATGTAATGGAAGCAGTTCTTCTCCCAAAGTCTTGGAATGTTGATCAAATCCTAGATGATTTAGATCAACATGGTTTTGCCATCATTGATGACGTTTATTCTAATGACTATGTACATCAACTCATTGAAGAATGCACTTCGAACTTAAACCGCTTTCGTGAAGCCGCTATTCAAAACGGTGTCATCAGCAACATCCGTAGTGATCACATTTTATGGCTCAATCCCGAGCTCGTTATTTCTCATCATCATGTTCAAGCCCTTTATAGTTTGGGTCAGGAACTAAATCGTGCCTTTTATCTTGGTATTCGAGACGTAGAAGCACATTTTGCTTGCTATAACGCTGGCGAGTTTTATGCCCTACACCGTGATAATCCTCAAGGCAAAAATGGCCGCATGATTTCTACGGTTTATTATTTACACGAAGACTGGCAAGACGATTGGGGCGGTGAACTTCATCTGCAAGATAAAAATGACATTTGGCATGTGCTACAACCCAAACCGAATCGTATTGCGCTGTTTCAAAGTAACTTACTGCATGAGGTCTTAGAAGCTAAACATCAGCGTTTATCGATTACTGGATGGTTACGGAGTGACAGTACAATCCTGTGATTCAAGCAAAAGACTTTAAATTGTAAGAAGTATCCTCATATACTGAACATCAATTGATGAGGATGTAACCGATGCGTGCCAGCAGTCAACAAATTATTCAGCGTATTGGTGAAACAGATCAACTCTACCTACAAGGCAATAGCCCTGAATTAGCCCTTGAGCGTGCTGATTTGCGCTTACAGTTGGTCACACTGAGCCAACTGCGCCAAGAGCAAGTCCACTTTTTACAAGAAGCGGTAGTATTACTTGAGCAAGGTCGAATTGAGTTTGAGGAAATGCCTCTGTCTTTGTACCTCAATTTGTCTTTGCACCTTGCAAAGGCTTATATGCTGTACTTTGAAATCACCAAAGAAGATCGCTTTGCACTGATTACACAGCAAATTCTAAAACCACTGACCAGCTATGGTCAGGGCGATATTTACCTGTTTTTGGCCTATGCCTCAGTCAGTAGAAAAGAGTCAGCATTGGCACGACACTGGCTTAGCAAATATGCGAAAAGCACCGAGTTCGATTTCGTTTTACTGCGTGAACATGCAGCTTTTGTTGACCTTCATCAAGAAGATTGGTTTATCAAGCTGATGCAAAGTAAATTGCACTAAAATCTACAAATAAAAAAACGCCTGAAATCAGGCGTTTTTTTAATGGGTCAATTCCACTATGTAAATCACAACGGCATAGGATCAATTTAGGCAGTTTGAAGTTTATAAGCATCAAGATGTAGCTGTTGATTGAGTTCATCAACCATAATCGCCCAATCATCATCTTGAACCAAATGACTGATTAATAGCGCACGTTGTGCGGAATTCCAAAACGGTGCATCGTGTAAAGATTGATGAGCAGGAAGTTGGTGCGTACGAATATACAACTCGATGGCAGCCGCACTATTGGCGAGTCCCAGTTGCGAAAATAAAAGCTCTAAGGATGGTTTATGTTGACTGAGCATCTCGGCCTCCTTATCAATACTATTGTCAATTATTATTGAATTAACTTATATGTATTTTCTAAAAAAACCTAGTCATAAAACTAGGTTTGTTGTTTCAATTTGTGATTATAAATGACACGATCCTGAAAGCGTATGTTCTGTATGCAATTGTTCATTTAACAGGTCGACCACCATTGCCCATTCATCATCTTTTTTCCAATTACTGATAATGAAGTCATGCTGTGCTTTTGACCAAAAGGGTGCTTTATGCAATGGAACGTCTGAAGTAAGTTGGTGTGTTTCAATAAACTGATCGATTGCTTCCGCACTCGCATCAAGCCCCAATTGTTCAAATAAAAGTTCTAAAGTCGGTTGTTGGTCAAACATCATTGTTCTCCTCAAGCTCTGATCATGCCCTTTTAGAATAAACCGTTGGCCATCTATGCTCAGTTGTATCTACATCACAGCATGTTATTTTTTGTTCAACACACCCCCATATAAAAAAGCACCCCAAACGGAGTGCTTTTTCAAAACAGATCTTGAACAGATTAGTTTTTAATTATTTAAGCATGTCAGCAATTGCTGCGCGCTCTTCTTCAAGTTCTTGAAGAGTTTTGTCCATACGTTCACGGCTGAACGCATCGATTTCTAGGCCTTCAACACGTGTGTATTCGCCATTTTCGCAAGTTACAGGAACACCGTACATTACGCCTTCAGGAATACCATAAGAACCGTCAGAAGGAATACCCATCGTTACCCATTCGCCATTTGTGCCAAGAGCCCAATCGCGCATATGGTCGATCGCAGCGTTCGCAGCTGAAGCAGCTGAAGACAAACCACGCGCTTCGATAATCGCAGCACCACGTTTACCAACAGTTGGAAGGAATACATTCGCGTTCCAGTCAGCATCGTTGATTTTGTCTTTTAAGCTTTCGCCGTTTACAGTTGCAAAACGGTAGTCAGCATACATCGTTGGAGAGTGGTTACCCCAAACAGTCATGTTTTTGATGTCAGCTACAGCAACACCTGCTTTTTGAGCAATTTGAGTCAACGCACGGTTGTGGTCAAGACGTAACATTGCTGTGAAGTTTTTCGCTGGAAGATCTGGAGCAGATTTCATTGCGATGTAAGCATTTGTATTTGCAGGGTTACCTACAACAAGTACTTTAACGTCACGGCTAGCAACTTCGTTTAGTGCTTGACCTTGACCGATGAAGATTTCACCGTTCACTTTCAATAAGTCAGCACGTTCCATACCAGGACCACGTGGACGTGAACCAACCAATAACGCGTAGTCAGCATCTTTAAATGCAACTTTTGGATCATCAGTACCGATCATGCCAGCCAATAATGGGAAAGCACAGTCGTCTAATTCCATCATTACGCCTTTAAGCGCAGCTTGAGCTTTCTCAAAAGGAACTTCTAACAATTGCAGAATAACTGGTTGGTCTTTACCTAACATTTCGCCACTAGCGATACGGAATAATAGGCTATAACCGATTTGACCAGCAGCGCCAGTAACGGCAACGCGAACAGGTTGCTTCATGTACTTATCTCCATTTGAGGAACGTTATATGATTAAATAGCTGTTCTATCTAATCTTAATAATCATAAACGGCAAAGATTGTACTCCAATACTTTGGCAGATGCATGTAAAAGAGAATGAATTCCAACAAAAGTATGATAGGAAATATAAATTAATTTAAGGAAAGATATTAGTAAGAACCCTTGATCGCAAAAGAATTTGGGCAGTTTTCTTGTATATTCTCTGCACAGCCTTTGTACTGACCATTGGGTTTATAACAGACCTTGACTTCGGTCAAAATATTGGTTTGACGGTGAGTACGGCAGCTAAAACGTAACCCGCTTGCAGGCAGCCCGGGGTTCAAACGCTGAAACTGCCCTCGTAAGATATTAAGTTGCGTGGTTTTATTTTCAGACGAAGTCAAATCTGCGGGAATTTTTAAACGTTCTGCATAATTAATCACGTTACGAAAATATTGACTGGCACTCATCGGCACACACCCCCCAATTTCTGCCCACAACTGGCGACGCGCATGTTCATCGGGCATGACTCTCGCCACCACTTTGGCCTGAAGTGGTGACAGGACGGCTGAAGACTTGGTCTGACACTCTCGTGTCGTGGTTTCAGGATACAATCCTGTGATATTGAGCGAATAGCCTTCCAAACATTTCCGTTTCTTTGAGCCTTGGTTATCGAACAAACACACGGCGGGTGTCATTTGAACTTCCATCACATAGCCAAACACGGTCGGTGTTGCATGGGCTGATGTCGCAAAAAATCCCATAGCAATACCGCTGCTGATTAATAGCAGAAGCTTTTGCGTTAAGACTGATTGGGATGACATCAAAACCATAAAATGCCTAGGCCTTTATTATTGACTTCTAAAAGGAATATTTTGCATGCGCTGGGTGATTGACAGTGGACCCTGTCCAAGCAGCACACCATAATGGGTCGCATTACTCATGACATGCTTGACGTAATCACGAGTTTCTGTCAAAGGAATACTTTCTGTGTATTGATCCGCCGCAATCGGCTGATTTTCAGGCTGCCAACGACGCGCACGATTTGGCCCTGCATTATAACCTGCTGTGGCAAGTACAGGACTGTTGCTTAATTGGCTTTGAATCATGGACAAGTAAAATGTGCCATAACGAACATTGGTATTCATATCACTCAGTGCAGCAGGATTATAGGTTTCACCCATTTGTCTAGCGACCAGTTTTGCCGTATCCGGCATGATTTGCATCAAACCGCCTGCTCCAACATGCGAGCGAGCATGGGTAACAAATCGGCTTTCTTGGCGCATTAACCCATACGCCCATGCAGGATCTATGCCTGCATTGCGACTATGGCTGACCACATAGCTTTGATGCGGCATGGCATAACGATAACTGTAGTTATGTTGCTTGACGGTTCGATCGGCTGCATAGATCGCGCGGTCATACCATCCCATTTCTGTTGCACGTTTGGCAGCAGCCAAAATTAATCCATCATCTTGTTTTAAATAAGCTTGTCGAACGGCCCAGTTCCATTCACGGTTGACATAATTGTCTGGCGCATTGACGTTGCGCAGTGCAAAAGCGCGGCTAAAGTGAATATCTTGACTCAAACGCTGCGCATCCGCATTGCTCGGTTGGGTATTGGCTGGAATCGTTTGATAACGCTGACCAATACGATCTTTTGCCAATAAGTTATGATAATCGTCACCTACTGACAATTTTTTGAAGATCTCGCGCGCCAGTGCTTTTGATTTTGCATCACCACGTTGTTCTGAAGCACGGGCTAACCAATACTGCCAGCGATCTTCTTGTTTCTGCGTCACACTCATGCCATCAATGGCACGAATGACACTCTCCCATGCGCCGAAACGAATGGCTTGGCGTGCATAAATTTCAGCTTCTTCTTCACTCAGTGCTAAACCATAGCTCCGATCGAAAGCTTGCAACACTTCGACATTAAAATTATTTTTCATGACGGTTGTACCACCGATATACCCCACGGCTCGGTACAACGCTTTTTGCACCGACTCAGGTGTCCCCTCAGCAGCACGCTTTACCGACGCCAGTGCAGTATTTAGATCACTGTCGGCTAAGCGCCCAATGGCATAAATTAAATACGCTTGATCTGCCGCCGATGCTTTCGGTGCGGACCATAGATAGTTCAGTGGATCGGCTTGAATACTGTTCAGCTGAGCCAAAGACAGATTCATGCCAATAGTTTGTGCGGTTGCAACTGCTTGGCCTGACTGCCCTGCACGTAACTGTGACCATAGGCGTTGTTGTTTGTCTTGTTCCGTCATCAGTGGACTAGACAACATCATGCGCCCCAGCCCTGTACAAGATTCAGGTTGTGAATTAGTGGTGAGCCAAACATCTTTATATTCGGCAAAAACCAAAGGATCGCCTGACTTGGCACGGACTTGCGCCATGGCACAGCTTTCTGCGCGATCTGCATTGGACACATAGGCCAATACTGGCTGCGCAGAAGCAAAGTCGGCCATTTTGACTTTTTCTTCGATGTAATCTGCTGCTAACTTCTCAGCCATAGCAGATTGCGGATAGCGCTGTGCAAAATTGACAATATTCGCCGCAGGTTGCAACGCCAAATTACTGTTAAGCACCCAGTATTCAGGATAATAGCCCAGCACATCATCCTGCATACTGCTTTGATATTGCTGTAATAAACCAACATTGCCTGCATTTGCTGCACGCAAGGCATCATTAAACTGTTCATCTGCGGCATGTGTCGCTGCCGATAGACCCAAGGCAGCTACACCCAACGCAAACACTTGATAATATTTATTCTGTAATCGTTTTAACATGGGTTTGCCTTCAGTCATCTTTGGATTGCCTAGTCTCGTCTCATCATTTTCATTAGTTTAATAACTCATAACAGACTCTATTGTTCTCTTATGTAACCTTATGATTAGACAATATTAATTTTCCTGCATTTTCACTTCACAAATCAATCTTTTTAGCTTCAGATTTAAAGCTATAAGTTTATTCAGATTTCCTGCTAAAATATGCGCCTTTCGTAGATTTCACATGGTGTTTGATCACCCTTTTTTTGTCGCCAGCTAAGCTCTGCTTTCGCCGCCACAGATACTGATCAGACACAAAAACCTAGATTTATCCCCCCTTAGGAGCCTACATGACGGTTCAAACCTTCATTCCAAATAGTGCCCAAGCTGCCTCAGAAAACACTGTTACCCAGCCACAGCACACCCCAGCCATCGATGGATCAGTTAAAAAACTGTATATCGAAACGCAAGGGTGTCAGATGAATGAGTATGACAGTCACCGTATGGCAGACTTACTTGGCGACTCGCACGGTTATGTGCTGACCCAAGACCCGAAAGAAGCCGATATTCTACTCATGAATACCTGCTCGATTCGTGAAAAAGCCCAAGAAAAAGTGTTCTCTGAATTGGGTCGCTGGCGCAAGCTGAAAGACAAAAATCCAGACCTGATCATTGGTGTCGGTGGTTGTGTGGCCTCTCAAGAGGGTGACAACATTCAAAAACGTGCCAACTATGTCGACATGATTTTTGGCCCGCAAACCTTACACCGTTTGCCACAAATGCTGGATCAGCACTTTGATCAAATCGAAAAACCCAAGAAAGAAAAAATCAAATTGGTCGATATTTCTTTCCCAGACATTGAAAAATTCGACTTTTTACCTGAACCGCGTGTAGAAGGTTACAAGGCTTTTGTTTCAATTATGGAAGGTTGTTCAAAATATTGTTCATTCTGTGTGGTGCCCTACACCCGTGGTGAAGAAGTTTCTCGCCCGCTGGATGATGTTTTAGCTGAAATTGCGACCTTAGCCGAAAAAGGCGTCCGTGAGATTTCTTTATTGGGTCAAAACGTCAATGGTTACCGCGGTGAAACATTCGAAGGCGATATTTGTACTTTTGCAGACTTATTGCGTCTGGTAGCAGAAATTCCGGGGATTGGACGTTTACGCTACACCACCTCACATCCGCTTGAATTTAATGATGACTTGATTGAATGTTACCGTGACCTCCCACAAATGGTATCGCATTTACATTTACCTGTACAAAGCGGCTCAAACGATGTTCTGCAAGCCATGAAACGTAACCACACCATTGATGTGTATATCGACAAAATTGCCAAATTACGCAAAGTCCGTCCAGATATGCATTTATCCAGTGACTTCATCATTGGATTCCCGGGCGAAACCGATGCACACTTTGAAGAAACCTATCAATTCATCAAAGATATGGACTTCGACCATTCCTACAGTTTTGTTTATTCAAAACGTCCAGGTACACCTGCGTCTGATCTTGAAGACACCACCTCTGAAGAGGTGAAAAAAGAGCGTCTCAGTAAAGTTCAAAAATGGATCAAACGCTCCAGTATTGACAAGACCGATGCCATGCTCGGCACCATTCAACGCGTTTTGGTCGAGAAAGTTTCGGATAAAGATCCAAACTTACTGATTGGTACGGCGGATAACACTCGTTGTGTGAGTTTTATTGGTGATGCAGCATGGGTCGGACGTTTCGCTGAAATCGAAGTGACAGAGATTAAAACTTTGAATTTTGTTTATGGTGAACTCTTGAATCTTGAGCCTGACGTGGCGTAATGTAAGGGAATAGATTCTGACTACTTAAAGGAATTCTCTTGACTGCAGCGATTCGACGTACAGTAACTTTTCCTGGGGTTTCAATAGAACGTTTAAAGAGCATGCTCGGTGCTTATAACGGTCATTTGAAACAAATCGAACAGCGTTTAGATGTCACTATTTCCCATCGAGGTGATGCATTTTATGTCGATGGTGAAATGGATGCAGTTGAGAGAGCCGAAGGTCTGCTCCATCGCCTGCATGAAGAAGCGGAAAATACGGCACAAATCAGTGCCGACACCTTACACCTCATGATTCAAGGCAGTCAGACTGACCGTGAATTGCAAGAAGACCTCGACGGGCAAGAGCACACTGGTTTAGATGAAGTGTGGCTCCAAACCCGTAAAGGTCGTATCAATCCACGTGGTGCCAACCAAAAGCGTTATGTGCAGCGTATTCTACAAAGCGATATTTCTTTTGGTATTGGACCTGCGGGTACAGGTAAAACCTATCTCGCAGTTGCAGCCGCAGTCGACATGCTAGAACGCAATGAAATTCAACGAATTTTATTAGTTCGCCCTGCCGTTGAAGCAGGTGAAAAACTTGGTTTCCTACCGGGTGATTTAAGCCAGAAAATTGATCCCTATTTGCGTCCACTCTACGACGCCTTGTATGAAATGCTTGGCTTTGAAAAAGTGGCCAAACTGATTGAACGTCAAGTGATTGAAGTCGCACCACTGGCTTATATGCGTGGTCGAACTTTAAACCACTCTTTCGTGATTTTAGACGAAGCACAAAACACCACGCCTGAACAAATGAAAATGTTCCTCACACGCTTAGGCTTTGGTTCGCGCGCAGTGATTACAGGCGATATCACACAGGTCGACTTACCGCGTGGTCAGCAATCTGGTCTGGCGCATGCTTTACGCATCATCGACAAAATCAAAGAAATTCACATTACCCGCTTCCACTCTCGTGATGTAGTACGTCACCAATTAGTGCAAAAAATTGTTGAAGCTTATGAGGGATGGGATGCAGAACAACATCGCTTAACTGCTGAAGCGCGTGCTGAACGCAAAGCGCGTCAAGAGGCCTTAGTGGCTGAAAATGATGCCGCTGCCGATGCTCAGCATTAAGTTAAAGTCTGCGGGCATTTTAAAATGCCCGCAGATATCATTATTTAAGGATCTATTTTGAAACTGAGTCTTTCTCTACAACAGGACTTTCAAGCACCTGAGTTGGTCTTGAAACGTGGCTATATCAAAAAAGTTGTAGAAACTGTTTTACGTCATATTGGCACACAGACTAACTGTGAAATTGGCATTGCTTGTGTCGACCATGACGAAAGTCATAAATTGAATTTGGAATATCGCGGCAAAGATAAATCAACCAATGTGTTGTCTTTCCCGAGCGACTTACCCGATGAAATGGCGCAAATTCTTGACTCATTTCCGATTGGCGATTTAGTCATTTGCATTCCTGTGGTGCTGTTGGAAGCGAAAGAACAAAACAAAGCGCCACTGACGCATTTCACTCATATGTTGGTACATGGCACTTTGCACCTCATGGGCTATGACCATGAAACGTCAGAAGCAGATGCTGAAGAAATGGAAGGTATCGAAATTGAAATTTTGGCTAAACTCGGTTTTGAAAATCCTTATTTAGAACAATAGCTATTAGATCTGAAACAACTCACCCGATTCATCTCGATGTGTCGGGTTTATTTATGCTAAAAATAATACAAGATGAAAAAATAGATGAAGAGATTATAAAAATGCATACACCAATTTCAAAACTACTCTGCATTATCACCCTATCTTGCACTACACCACTTTATGCCAAGAGCAATGATAAAAATCAAACATCCTGTCAAGAAGTGAAGTTTCAAGACACTGCTCAGGCGTGGGCTGGACATTATTATTTGCAGGGTGTTATGGAGGTCGGTTCCGAGCTTTTACTAGAGACCAACGGTAAATTTAAATGGTACTTAGCTGTCGGCTCTTTAGATCAATATGCTGAGGGGACATGGTGGAAAAATGGCAACTGCATTGGTTTAAAGGCACTGCCGAAATATAGCAAGCATTTAGAAATCTTTCCTAGCCGCCTAGATGTGGAAGAGTCTCATTTAACTGTGACTTGGATCGGTGGGCGTCAAGACGGGGCCTATGTCCGCGCAACCCAATAAACTGAGCGAACCCAAATAGCATAACAACTTAAAACCAATATACGGCCATTTAAGTCTGAAAATGAGAACATGCTTACTCAAGTCAAGACAGCATGTGAATAAGCCGAGACTTATCCACATTTTAATAAAAAACGGCTATTAATAAGCTGTTTCTGTATTTCTCAAGATTTTTAGAATTGATAGCGGAAAGTTAGCGTTGCATTACGTGGTGCACCATATACCATACTATTTTTACCTAAGCCTTCGTAATATTTCTCATCAAACAAATTGTTCACATTCAGTTGAAGTTTAATATTTTGATCAACTTGATAAGCTGCCATCAAGTTCGCCAACACATAGGCATCTTGCGTAATGCGCCCCGCAGCCTCATCTTTATATGCCTCGCTCTTATAGTTTAAGCCACCACCTAAACTCCATTTATCGAGTGTATATTTGGTAAATAGATTGGCTGAAGTTCTCGCAGCAGTCGTTTGTACTTTTTTGCCATTCGCATCTTCGGCATTAAAATGAGCGACACCAAAACTCATGTCCCAGTTATTGGTAATTTTACCATCTAGTTCTATTTCAAACCCTTTACTCTCTACACTATCTGTACTGCTATAGACATCTTTGAATTCATCGCCAATCTTAATTGATCCAATTTTCTCAGCCACATTATCTTGCTGGGTTAAAAATACCGACATTGATGCATTAAGTTGTTTGTCAAAAAACTCTCCCTTCAAGCCCGTTTCATAGCTTTTACCTTCACGTGGGTCAAGATATTGCTGATTCGCGTCTTGCTTATTTTCTGGTTTAAAAATCTCGGTATAACTTGCATACCATGAGTAATCTTCTAAGAAGTCGTAAATCAATCCTGCGTATGGCGTCACTTTATTATTATATTTACGATTGCCATTGCCATCCTCACTTTCATACTCCCAGTTAGATACACGTACACCTGTTACTAACTTTAAAGGCTCTAACAAAGTGAACTTACCTGCTAGATAAGCCCCTGTTTGCGTGGTTTTATTAGATGGATTTGCGACATTATTATTAATGGATCCAATAATTTTTGATGGCGTAAAATTATTAAAATCAATCGTTCCATTATCTAAAGTTGGTGATCCATAATAACGGTCAGTCAGCTCACTTTGGTTATACATAAATCCAGCAACAACCTCTTGCTGTAGGCCACCCAAAGTGAAAGGTGCAGAAATATAAACATCTGCATTATTTTGCGTAGTCTTTGAAGTATCTGTGTATGGATATAACCCGCCACTGCTATTGGTTGCTTTATCTACAGATTCGGACCACAGATATAATAATGCTGTCTCTGCATCAATTTCGCGGTAATCATAATTAACATTCAACGTAATATCATTAAATAACTTCTGCTTAAACTGGGCAAATGCTGTAGTTGTATTGGTATTCCAATAGGTCCAATCACTGGTTACCGTTAAATCACGATCAAAATCTGTTAGCGAACCATCATTATAAAATGCAGGTAACCCCCCCCATTTAATGCCTGAACGATCAAGTTCCTGATAACTTGCACCAACTGACACATATGTGCTATCGGTCAGATCTGCATCAAGCACGCCATAAAATAAATTATTTTCTTTTTCGTACAAATCTGCGAAAGAGTCTGTGCTTTCATGTTTAACAACAACTCGCCCACGCACAGTACCATCCGCATTTAAAGGTGCAGAAATATCTGCCATGCTATTCCATGCATTCCACGAACCATAAGAGCTGCTTAATGTCCCCGTTAACTCTTTTGCATTGGCATGTTTACGCACCATGTTAATCGCAATCGAGGGATTACCCGCACCTGTCATTAGCCCATTAGCGCCTTTCACCAATTCCACACGATCATACATACTCAGGTCTGGATCACTTGCAATGTCCAATTCAGACGAACTCGGAACACCATCAAATAAATAGTAATCCACATCAAACCCACGTGCTGTCGGATATTGACGTTCATCCCAGCGATTGGTAGTGACTCCTGTCACGCTGTTCAACATATCTTGGAAAGAATTAATATTTGCATCATCTAAATACTCGCGGGTTAAAACTTTAACCGACTGCGGTGTTTCACGAAGCGACAAATTTAATTTGGTCGAAGTACTTGCACTCTTAGCCGTATAACTCTTTGTTCCTTCTGTTACGGCTGGATTCTCTTCCTCAGCCTGAACAGTGATGGTTTCAAGCTGGGTGCTTTCATTGTCTATTGCTGCTGCAGATACCAACGTCGGGAGAAATACCGTTGCTGCCGCCATAGCCAACATCAGTGGGCTAACTTTGAAGCGATTTAACGTTGGAGAGTTGTACATAAAACTATGTCCTTATAACAGGGATCGAATATTTAAAGGCATGCACGCTCTCACCCCATCGCTTCGCTATAAAGAAAGATGTCTCAATGCTTAAAAATATTTAACAAAAAATACACCGCAAATGATAATTATTTTTATTATCAATTCAAGTTTTAAGAAGTAAACCTAATTTGTTGTTTTTTATTGTTTAAAATAATTAAAAACCAAAACAAATAAATAACATGTTGTTTTTTAAAATTTTATTAAATTTAAATTAATTATAATAATTTTACGTAAAAAAGTGCACAGCTCAGTGCACTTCAAACTCTGCCTCTGCTGGATCAAAACGCCATGTACGCACAATGCGTAACTCAGAAATATCCTTCATTTTGGCATCAAATCCACCAAATGGTGCAGCTTTACGTACCGAGGCTTTTGCAGCCTCATCGAGCATCTCATGGCCTGAACTATCAATCAGGCGAATGGCGCGGATACCTCCTGATGCATTTAGAATCACCATTAAACGCACTTCACCCGCCAGCCGCTGCTGTTTAGCTGCTTCTGGGTAGTAACGGTTGCCATAAAACTCGACTTTCTGACGGAACTTTTCAAGATAGGCAGCCGAAATATCTTGCTTGGCTTGAATACCATCGACTGTTTTAATTTTTTGCTGACGGCTAAAGTTTTGTTGGCGTTGTAAATATTGCGCTTCAAGGCTGGCCACCATTGCTGCTTTGGCTTGAAACTGACTGTTCATTTCGTCCATGGCTTTTTTGCGCTGATTATCCTCAGCTTGTTTTTGCCAGCTTAAAGTCGTCATCAACAGTTTTTCTTCAAAATTCAGCTCACGTTTTTGTTGGATCTGCTCTAAAGTCTCGCGCTGCTGTTCCCCTGTACTTTGCTCAAGCATCGGTGCGGGCATGTCACTCGACATGCGATGTGACTCACGAAAGGTCCCTGAACCTTGTTGATCGGCCTGCGCTAAAAAATCTGCATTTTCAATTTTTTTATCTGAAGGACGCAAAGTAACGGCAATTTCTTTCACTGCCGCATCATTTTCTTGAGGCATCGCAAATTGCAAAGTCAAAATCACGAGATGCAAAAATACCGCCAGTACGACGGTCGCTGTAAAAATTGGGTCTTTCCACCAATCATGAGCCAAAGGCATTACATTTATTTTTCTAAGCATCACACCAAACCGACAATTTGTCTTGTTCCCCAAAGCGCATACGCGCAGTATAAAATAGACACAGTCTTCATTTTATTGCGTAGAATGAGACCTTGTGCCCTTTAGATTCACTGTTTCGTAAAATCATGAAAATGGTGCAATTAATTTTGCTAAACTGCAAGGTTCATGAGCAGTATTTTTCAAACATTTCGACCAGAGATCTGATCGCTCAAACACGTTGATTAGCTAGGACGCCTCTTATGCAAACGCTTATTTCCAACATTTCAAATCGTTTACGCCAAGTTTATCAAAAGGCGGAAGGATTTATTGAGGATGAGCGCGAGTTTCCAATGTCTCAAGTCTTTTTAAATGCCACTTTTCAGCGTTTTGTGACCGACAACGTGAGAATGTTGAAAGACCTGCATGCCGACTTACATGATGATTGGTTACGCTTATATGCCACGCTCGACTATAACGGGCTCAAACTCACGCTTTCGGTAGATTTGAAACTGGCACAAATGGAGTTAAATAAAAAAACGCAGTTGATCGTATTTGAGCAAATCAGTGACACCAGTGTGCTGGATGCTGAATACCCAACGGTATTTCATAAAATGGGTGTGCGCTGTGCCCTATTCTTTTATCAAAAAGTCCTGAACCAAGACCCCTTAGGCATGATTTTAGAAAAACTAAATGTGATTAAAGTCAAAGATGATCTACTGCATTTGGATCTGAATCGCTGGTTAGGAAAAAATCGTTCTATTATCGATACCTTAGGTAAAGTCCATGTCAATCATGCCGTATTGCGTGAAGCAGAATTGGTGGTGATCGGTAATGTCAACTTAACGGCATTGTTCAATAAGTTTTCGCAAACCTCTATCGATGACTTGATTGAACCCAATCTAGACGAAAGCACGGTCTCGCCAATTCGACAAAAATAACTCGGGATGCTGCGACTAAAATGTGACTTAAGGTGGGTAAAAGAAACATAAAACTACAGTTTGCCCTATGTTTCGAATTTTTTCTTCATAATCAACGTGCATAATATTTCTATGCAAAAAATTTGTGCCTACAACTGAATAGGAAACTTTTTCTTATGGCTAAATCAATGTTGAAAACAGTCGCAATGGCAACAGGTGTCAGCACCTTGCTCTTTGTCGGTTTCTCAAGTCAAACCTTTGCCATGAGTCCATTCCAGGCCAGTTATCAATTTAACTATAATGGCAAAAACATGGGCTCAGCGACGCGTACGTTATCGAAATCGGGCAACAACTGGAACTATGTCTTTGCAGCCAAAGCTGGTGGTATCGCCTCTGCAACCGAAAGTAGTCGCTTTAGTTTTAATGGTAAACAAATTCAGTCCAGCAGCTTTAGCCGTAGTAGTAAAATTTTGGTGCATAACAACACCATGAGTATTAACTTCAATCCAGCGGCAAAAACCATCAATACCAAGAAAGACAAAGAAACGCGTTCTTTCGCTTGGAAAGCTGGCGTACTGGATGAACTGAATGCTGAATTACAACTTCGTGAAGACATCAAAAATGGTGGTTTAAAATCGACTTATTATTTGGCCGATGCCAAAGAAGTCGAAGCACGTAAATTTGTGAAGCAAGGTTCTGAGTCAATCAAAACCGATTATGGGACCTTTGACACCATTAAAGTGGTCATGAAACATGACAAACCTGGCCGCGAAACCATTTTCTGGTTAGCACCTAAATTGGACTACCTTCCAGTCAAAGTCAGCCATGTGGATAAGAAAACATCCTATGGATTGCTATTAACGGGTTATAAAGGTGCAAGCAATTAGTCATTTTGACGAATTTTACTTGCATTTTTTCAGGTGCTTCCTAAAATACGCTTTTGCTTGAAAAAGCACCTGCCCCTAGAGGATTCTCCCGTGTACGCACTAGAACAGAAAATCTTAAGCGAAGGTATCGTTCTATCTGATGAAGTTCTGAAAGTTGATGCTTTCTTAAACCACCAAATTGATCCGGTTATGATGCAATTAATCGGTAAAGAATTTGCTGCTCGTTTTAAAGATGCAGGCATCACTAAAATCATCACGATTGAAGCATCAGGTATCGCACCTGCAATCATGGCAGGTTTAGAACTGGGCGTGCCCGTTATTTTTGCGCGTAAATACCAATCTTTAACCTTAAAAGATGACCTTTACCGCTCAAAAGTCTTTTCGTTTACCAAACAAACCGAAAGCACGATTGCAATTTCAAATAAGCACATCAGCTCAGCAGACAAAGCCCTCGTGATTGATGACTTCTTGGCCAATGGTCAAGCGGCATTGGGTCTGATTGACTTAATTCACCAAGCGAAAGCAGAAGTTGTTGGTGTGGGTATTGTGATTGAAAAATCATTCCAACCTGGTCGTGACATTTTGCTTGAAAAAGGCTACCGCGTTGAATCTTTGGCACGCGTAAAGTCATTGGCAAATGGCACTGTTGAATTTGTTCGAGACTAATCACGGCGTTTAACTTCAAAAAAAGAGCACTTCAGGTGCTCTTTTTTTGTCACTCAGATGACCCGCGGGTCATCCACATGTAAATGCCACATTTGCGCTGTAGGTTATTTTTAATTTAAAGTAAAAATATATCGTTTTTTTTCAATTTAATTACACATTGAAGTTGGAGAAATGCGATTTATATAGCATGATCAAATCTAAAAGGTAATGTCCACTTTCTAAGAGCAAAACAAACAAAGACTAAATTGGATACTATTTTATAGAGATACCGAATTGAATGATAAACAAGAAACAATTAACTGAACGATCATTTACCCCAAGCCAATTATCTGGCTTTGATGGCGCGCACTCCATCCAACTCCCTGTAGACTTCATTCACGACTTGAGTAAAGCAGACTCCTTGCAAGCTGTTCTAGATACCATTGCTTACTGGATTTCTCACGTGTTTGATGCGGATCGGGCCAGTATTACCTTGCAAGATACTGAAGAATATCTCAAGCTGTATTCGATCTCAGGCAATCATGCGATTCCGATGGATTTTAAAATTCCGATTGGGCAGACTTTTGTCGGACGAGTCTTTGCCCAGTCTCAACTGATCATTTGCGATGACCTCGCTCAGTCGGATGAGCTGGATTGTAAAATGCTTTTAGAGCATGGCATGGGCACCTGTATGGATGCGCCCATGATTCACAATGGCGTGTGTATTGGCACCTTAAATGTGGCAGATCAACGTAAATATCACTACACCCTACAACAAGCGATTCTTTTACAGAGCCTCGCCACATGGTTAGCTTTAAACATTAAACTGCATTTACAAGTGCAAGAAATGGCTGTCTTAGCGTCTACAGATGAACTCACAGGAACCTTTAACCGTCGAGTATTTGTGCAAGAAAGTAATCAAACCATGCAGCATTTCAGCCATACTCGCGTGCCCTTTACGATAGGCATCTTAGATATTGATCACTTTAAACAGCTGAATGACTGTTATGGGCATACCGCAGGTGACCATGTGCTTAAAAAGATGACCAAAAAAATCCGCAGCGTACTGCGTGACGAAGACTTTCTAGCCCGTATTGGTGGGGAGGAATTTGCGATTATTTTACCCGCCTGCTTGGGTGATGAAGCCATGCGAGTCTTTAAACGTATTTGTTCAACGATTGAAGCCATGGAAGTGCATTATGAACAAGAAGTGCTTTGTTTCACGGTCAGTATAGGGGTTGCTGAAGTCGGTAAACATGACGCTGATGCAGAGGATGTCTTTAAACGCGCAGATAAAGCCTTGTACTGTGCCAAACAAGCAGGACGAAACCGAATTCACTTTGCCAACTAAACCATATTTAAAAATACAGCATAAAGTACTCAAGAAAATTACAAGTTTAATAAATATTATTGCTGCAAGTTCAACTAAGATTTACTCTAGATTCAGTTGTTTAGATCTTTCAAATTCAAGCACAAAACACGGTTGTTCTGCGCAACGTGTCATCCACACCGTAAAACGGCTGCCAGCTTCAAACACTGGTCACCCGAATAGGCCAATAGACTATGGAAAATACAATTCTCTGCCCAAAATGTGGCTCTAGTGAGGTTGAAAAACGCAATCACGAGCAACAACTGACTAAAATTGGGGGCGTATTGCTCAGTTCGGCAGGTGCAACCGCTGGTACCGTCGGTGGTGCAGCATCTGGGGCCTCTATTGGTGCAGCGATCGGTGCAGCGGCTGGACCTCTTGGGGTGATTATGGGTGGTACTATTGGCACTTTTGTCGGTGCAGTCAGTATTGGTGTGACAGGTGGTTTTTTAGGACATCGTTTTGGTAAAAAAGCAGGTGTGATTGTCGATAAAAATGTATTTCTTGACTATAAATGTCTCAAGTGCGGTACAAAGTTCAAAGAACAGCATCTGACACCAGCCCAATAATAAAAAGCCCATCATGGATGGGCTTTTTTCATGTCTCAATGTTCTAGGCTTGTAGTTTCTTCACAACTTCCCCAAGACGCTTACCTTGAGCTTCGCACAGCACTTTTTCATCTTGGCTTAAGCTCTGATCATGTCGAGCCCCGCTGACATGGCTAGCGCCATACGGTGTTCCACCTGTTTTAGTATATGACAATGCGGGAATGGCATTGTTCAACCCTAAAATCATCATGCCATGATGAAACAATGGTGGCAGCATGGTCAATAAAGTACTTTCTTGCCCACCATGCATCGAACCTGACGAGGTAAACACACAAGCCGGCTTGCCATGCAAAGCTCCATTGAGCCAAAGACTTGTGGTCTGGTCGAGGAAATATTTCATTTCAGAGGCCATGTTACCAAAGCGGGTTGGTGAGCCTAGCGCCAAACCCGCACAGTTCTCCAAATCCTCTAAACTACAATAAATATCGCCTTCTGTAGGAATACTCGGCTCTGCTTCCTTCACCACAGCCGCAATATTCGGCACCGTTCGAATTTTAACTGCAACACCACTGGCTTCAATTCCATTTGCAATCAGATGCGCCATTTCACGGGTACTGCCGTATTTGCTGTAATATAAAACTAAAACATAGGTTTGCATGAATAGAGTTCAGTGACAGAAAAAATAAAACTATACGGTATTTTTCCTATTTTTTGGTTAAGCTTAGGGTGAAAAATGTAGAAAAGATGAAGAAAACAAAAGAGATACTTTGCCTATGTTAGAACAGTACTTAAGAAAACTTCCTTTCTATGAGAAAACTTGGTTTCAGTTCGTTTTATTTGTACTGCGCCGCTTTGAGGCCGATCGATGTCGTGAACAAGCGGGCTCGCTGACCTATACCACCCTGTTTGCCGTCGTTCCGATGCTGACCGTTTTTTTGGTGATCATCTCCTCAATTAAAGCACTTGAACCTGCACGGCAGCAACTACAACAACTGATCTATAGTAATTTTTTACCGAAAACCACGATTGCTTTTGACAAGGCCTTAAATGCGTTTACCGATAAATCCAGTAATTTAACCATTATCGGGATCTTATTTTTATTCGTCACTACCGTCATGATGCTGACCAGTATTGAAACGGTCTTTAACCGAATTTGGCGCGTTCGTGAGACTCGCGGTGGCATTATTGGCTTTATGCGCTATTGGACCATTATTTCTTTGGGCCCCATTCTACTCGGCAGTGCCTTTGTCATTTCGTCGACGATGGCTTCGCTCAATGTTCTGAGCAATAATTTTGCAGGCTATGAGCTTGATGGTGCATTTGTCCTGTGGCTGATTTCATTCTGCTTAACCGTCGTCGGCTTTTTTATTCTGAATTGGACCATTCCAAACCGCAGTGTCCCAATTAAATCAGCTTTGATTGCAGGTTTATTTAGTGCCGTCGTGTTTGAACTCCTAAAAAACTTATTCGGCTTCGTTATGTCGAACTTCACCAGTTATGAAATTATCTATGGTGCATTTGCCGCGATTCCAATTTTCCTATTATGGATTTTTCTATCGTGGAATATTGTCCTGATCGGGGTCGAAATTAGTTATGCACTGACCGCATTTACCTCCCATAAAGAGCAAAAACGGCACCCAGTCATTATGCTGTTAGATTTGCTGGAGCTGTTTTATAAAAAGCAACAGCAAGGACTCAGTGTCTCTGATGATGAAGCTTTAGATGTATTAGGACGGGATGAATTGGGGCGTTGGCCGAGTTACGTGTTTATGCTTGAACAGCAAAACTTAGTCAAACGTACCGATGACAACCAATATGTACTGGTACGTAATTTATCTCAAGTCGATTTTTGGAGTTTTTACAGCAAACTTCCTTACCCTTTACCAAAGCGTAAAGATATGGGTAATGTCCATCCGGATGATGTTTGGATGCAGAAAATTGGCCCAGCGTTAGTAGAATCGGATGATTACCTGGCGGCCAAACTCGCCATTCCACTGTCTACAATTTTTGATGATAAGTCTTAAGACTTCATATAAAAAACGTGTCCAAGACACGTTTTTTATCATCCAACTCAAATCAGTCTGAGTTTAAGACAGATTCAAACCGACTCAGTATTTACTGCAAAGCCATTTTAAATGCTTGTACATACTGCTTAATTTTATGATGCAAACTCACCACCATTACCCCCATCAACACAAAGCATGTTCCCACCAAAAAGTTGAGTTCCAGCTGCTCATTGAGTAATACCACACCAAAACACATCCCAAAGATTGGGGTCAAAAAAGAAAAGACTCCCAACTGGGATGCCAAATATTTTTTCAACAGCCAAAACCAAATCAGATAACTGGCAAATGACACGACAACGGTATGGAAAAGCAAACTTGTAACGGATAATACAGACCAGTGAATCGTCGCTTGTCCCATGAAAAAAGCCACAGGCAATAACACTAAGAAAGCGATAAAGAGCTGATAAAACAAAGTTTGGGTCGCAGGTGCTTCTGCTAGTTTAGTCAACCGAACTGCAATAGTTGTGGCTGCCCACAATACCCCTGCCAAGAGTGCTAAAGCATCGCCCCAAAGTGCAGAACTTGCGGCTGCTTGCGAAGCTGCAGGGCGAAATAAAAATGCAATCACGATCCCGAAAAATGCACATGCAATGCCCAACCACTGGATAAGTGATAAACGTTCTGAAGGCAGCTTCCAGTGCAAACCCAATGCTACAAAAATAGGCGCGGTATAAAGCAAAACCACGGTATGCGCCGCTGAGGTAAAACGTAAAGCTTGCGCGACCAGAAAAAATTCTGCTGCAAATAAAAGCCCAACTAAAATTCCTGCGGGTAAGTAGTCTCGCCCCCACAAAGATGTGCCCTTTGCCAACTTGATCATGGGGTAAACCATCAACGCAGATAAACCTGAGCGAAGCGCAATTTGCATCACTGCAGAAATATCGGGGGCAGCAAGCTTTAACACCACTTGTTGTAATCCCCACAAAATACACAGCCCAAACATAATCCCTGAAGCTTTACTGTCCAGCGCTTGACGACTACTCACGACCTGCTCCACTGAAAAAGATCAAAGCTCACTATAGATTTGTCTGAAATAAAACATATAATTTAAAACAGACAAGAGATCTTCTTATTCAGGCAATTTCAGCCATGCCCCAACGACAACAAAAAAAGAGCGCGCCACTCAAACAATTACCAACCAATGATCATATTGATAAATTATTGTGGATCAGCTTTCGTGAAGACCCCGCGCAGTCGGTTTATCCCGTGCATGGACATGCATGGGGCGAATTTGTATATGCCTTTAATGGTGTGATGGAAGTGAATATTAACCAGATTGACTACCTTACCCCACCACCTTATGGCATTTGGCTCCCCCCCAATGTGGCTCATAGCAGCTTAAATCGTACCGATGTTTCGCATGGCACCTTGTATATCCATGAAAGCTTATGCACTCATCTACCTCAGCAAGCGGGTATTATGCTCAGCTCACCTTTGGTCTCGGCACTATTTAAGCATTTGAGACAGCACAGCCTGCCAGATGATGCACCTGAACACATGCGCTTACTCTATGTCTTGCTTGACCAATTACACCATGCAGAATTGGTCAGTAGCTATTTACCGCACTCTGAACACCCGACCCTAAAAAGCATTTTAGATTTTTTACATCTGCACCCTGCGGACAACAGTTCTTTGCAACAACTGGCAGTACAGCACAATATGACTGAACGCACACTGGCACGTTATAGTCAAAAAGAACTTGGCATGTCCTTGAATGAATGGCGACAGCGCTTAAAAGTCATGAAAGCCATGAGCATGCTGACAGAGGGAAAAAAGGTCGAAAGTATCGCGCTGGATTTGGGCTATGCCAATGCATCGGCCTTTATTAATATGTTTAAACGCTGGATGGTATATACCCCCGATCAGTTCCGTAAACTGTACCATAGCCACCAATAACGCTAAAAAAAGATCACCGAAGTGATCTTTTTGAATGATGGGGTTTGAAAGCCTGTAAATTAAGCTTTAACAAAGGTATTCCAAGAATAGTCTTGGTTTTTACCTTTTAGGGTCATTTTCAATTGCTCACCTGCCTGTAATGCAGCAACCCCAACAGGTGTACCTGTCATGACCACATCGCCTGCTTCCAAAGTGAAGACTTGGCTAATGTCGGCCAACAAGGTCCCAATATCAAAAATTAAGTGTGCGGTGTTGCCCGCTTGGCGAAGCTCATCATTGACATGAAAACTGTAATGCACATCATCCCAGTCCTGTACCACATCGGAAACAGCAACCCAGTCTGCCAGCACACACGAACCATCAAAGGCTTTGGCACGTTCCCAAGGCTGGCCTTTGCTTTTTAAGTCATCTTGTAAGTCACGCAAGGTTAAGTCCAAACCTAAAGTCACAGCTCCCACCGCTTGCAGGGCTTGAGCTGGATCGGCTGCTTTGCTTAGGCGATGGTCAATGCGTAAAACCAGTTCACATTCATAATGGCAACTCCCCCATGCAGGATTCCAAGAGATGCCCTCATCTAAACTGAGCAAACTGCTCGGTGGTTTGATAAATAAAACGGGACGATCAGGAATCGCATTGCCTAATTCTTTGGCATGGTCTGCATAACTACGACCGACACAGACAATTTTAGATGGACGTGTACTCATGATCTTCCTCTGATTTGTTGATGGTGTTATGGAACAAAATGCTTATTTTTTGAAAGTATTTTCAAATTTTGCTTGATCCGCACTATCGGCCAACGCACGCTTAGGCACAATCACCACAGTACGGTTTTTCAGCTCAAGCATATAGGTCAGCTTGCCACTGGCAAACTTTTGCACTTCATTATAATGGACCACTTGCTTACGGCCATTGGCATAAATTTCCGCATAATCTTGGTATAAATCGATGCCTTGCTCACTTTTACCAAACTGATATTTCACAAATTGGCGCTTAAACATCATCGGCAGAAACCAATAGCGCATGAGAATTTGTAAAACTAAGAAAAATATACCCAACGCCACATAGTAGCGACCGACACCTGAAAAGCCGAGCATAAAGCCCCACACAATAATCCCGACACTAATCAACGGCGTGATAAAACGCGTCATTTGCTTTTTACCAAAGGTCGCTAAGGCAAAGCCATCTTGGGATTCTTCTAAAGTGAGGAAATAACGTGTCGATAATGCAGGCTTGTTCTCTGACATAGGGTCATATCAAATAGCTAAAAATATTGTGCTCAATACTACAACACAATCGGTCATTTTTTTAGGACTTTAGCAGATCGATGTTGATTAGCTGGCTATCCACTTAAGCCGAGGCCATACCGATATCAGAACCGCATTATAAAACTGAGATGTAAGAAACAACTGAATAACTACGGCAAAAAATCTATCCATGCTATGGATTTCTACTGAACAGAAAGTTCAGGAACAAAAAAACCGCAACATGTGCGGTTTTTTCAATATTGATCAAGTTGGTGCGCTCAGAGAGATTCGAACTCCCGACCCCTTAGTTCGTAGCCAAGTGCTCTATCCAGCTGAGCTATGAGCGCGACGTCTTGATCGGGTGCATTGTATATGGTTTATTTCATTTTGATAAGTCATTTTGTAGCAACAAACCATCAAATGTTTATTAATCGTACATAAATCAGATTAAGTCGCTAAAAAATATATAAATAATTACAACATTCACTCAATACATTAAAAATTAGTGCAAATTCACAAACAGCAACCACAACTAGTATGAGATTCTTTATAATCAAATAGAAGAATTACATAAAATTAATTTAAGATACAAATGCCAAATCAAGTAGATCAATCAACTTTAAACATGAGTAAAATTGGACCAGCAATAGCATCTGTACTTATCCTGCTCATCGTCATTGGCTATTCTATTAAAACAATAAAAAATCAAGTTCGATATATTGAAAGCTTACACTCAAACGAATGGCACGTATTTGAAAGGCATATGACTTCAAACTATTTTTTTACCGTGTCAAAATTTCGAGATAATCGTAAAAGCCTATATATAAGCCAGGATGGTGACGTATTTTATTCTCAACTTTGCACTAACAAACTAAAAAATATCTGTAAATTAGCTTATTCATCTGAAATAAAAGTTGAAAGTGTACTTTTTTACGCTCAAATACATAAACAGACAGGGCGATATACTTCACTACATTTAAAAGACATCGTTTTCATAGATCAAAATAATCGCCAACAAACATTTAATTATTTAACTACACCTCCAGATGATCAAAATTCTATTTCTAATAAAAAAAATAGTTTATGGATTTCACTCATACTCATATTTATAAGTTATTTATTCTTCGGATCCGTGGCATCTTTTCAGATTTCCGATAGTATTCCTCAAAATATTAAAATGCAAAAAAAGATCAATAAAACTATTATTATCGCAATCTGTATGTGTTATTGCTATTTAATTGCAATCACATTAATTACATTCTTGAAAAATTAATATTTTTCAAATATAAAACGATCAGACACAAAAAAACCGCAACATGTGCGGTTGATTGTTCAAGTTGGTGCGCTCAGAGAGATTCGAACTCCCGACCCCTTAGTTCGTAGCCAAGTGCTCTATCCAGCTGAGCTATGAGCGCATTACTTGTGTGCCAATTCAGGCGATACGTTACATACAATTTACTTATTGGTGCGCTCAGAGAGATTCGAACTCCCGACCCCTTAGTTCGTAGCCAAGTGCTCTATCCAGCTGAGCTATGAGCGCGACATAAGTAAAGTTGGCGGTGAGAGAGGGATTCGAACCCTCGGTACAGTTACCCGTACGCATCCTTAGCAGGGATGTGGTTTCAGCCACTCACCCATCTCACCGTAACGTGCGGCCATAATACAAACTTCATGCTAGCACTGCAAGCACAGACACTCAATTTTTTGCATATTTCTGTTCAATTAAATACTTTTTAAACAATTTAGAGCGGATTCAGCCGAATTTATTCTTTTCTCTACATCTGCATGTTGAATAAAACAGCAGATATTCTAAATTGCCGACATAAAACACAATATTGCAATCATTTGCGTGCAGTCTGTCTTCGCATGACTTATGCTAATCCTATCTACTGACATACAGCCAAAGACATTATGAAAAATTGGGTCGATCCTGAAGCAAAAGCTGAAGCTGAACGTTATGACAACCCTATTCCGAGCCGCACGCTCATTTTAGAAACCATCGAAGAAAAAAAGACGGCTTTATCGCATGCGGACTTGGTCGAAATTTTTGAAATTGCAGACCAAAAAAGCATTGAAGCGCTCAGCCATCGTCTGATTGCGATGGTTCGTGATGGTCAACTGATGAAAGATGGCTTCAAGTTTCAAATTGCCGAAGAGCAACCTGAACATGAAGCAACGGTTTACATCAACAGTAAAGGCTTTGGCACGGCGAATATTGCAGGGCATGAAGACTTACTTCTACCTGAACGCGAACTGCGCCAAGTGTTTAATGGTGACCGTGTTAAAGTGCGTCAAACCTCAGTAGACCGCAAAGGTAAAGCTTGGGGCTTTATTACCGAAGTGGTGCAACACCGTGTGAAGCAAATCATTGGTAAAGTATCGATACATGACGGTGAATACTTTATTCAACCAGCAAATCCCAATGCGCACCAACCGATTACTTTAGAAAAAGAGTTAATCGAACACGCACAAGTCAAAGTGGGCGATTCGGTTCGTGTTGCAATTGATGACTACCCAACCAAAGATGAGTTGGCGACAGGTCATATTGTGCAATCGATGGCAGACAAGGCCGATACTGAAATTATTATTCCCCAAACCATTTTAGAGTTTGGTTTGCCGTATGAATTCCCAGAAGAAGTGATTAAAGAAGCAGAAAGCTTTAAAGAGCCTTCAGCGCAGGACCGTGAAGGTCGTATTGACCTACGAGATTTAGCCTTAGTCACTATTGATGGTGAAGATGCACGCGACTTTGATGATGCAGTCTATGCAGAAAAACGTCCAGGCGGCGGTTACCGTGTGGTGGTGGCCATTGCAGATGTCAGTCACTATGTCCGTTCAGGCAAACCACTGGATGATGAAGCCCAAGAACGGGGTACATCAGTGTATTTCCCGCACTTTGTTTTACCGATGTTGCCTGAAGCTCTTTCGAATGGCTTATGCTCACTCAATCCACATGTAGACCGTCTGTGTATGGTCTGTGATTTAAACCTGTCACGTGCCGGTCGCGTCACCAAGTTTGAGTTCTACCCATCTGTGATGCACTCAAAAGCACGTTTAACCTATACCAACGTTGCTCAATACTTTGAAGGTGACAGCAGTGCCATCCCAGAAGACCGTGATGTACGCAAATCCTTAAACACCCTGTTCCAACTTTATCAAGTCCTCAAAGGTTTACGTGCAGAACGTCATGCTATGGAATTTGAAACCGTTGAAACCTACATGACCTTTGATGAACTGGGCGGCATTAAGGAAATTTTACCGCGTACGCGTAATGATGCGCATAAACTGATTGAAGAATGTATGTTATTGGCAAACGTGGCAGCGGCTGAATATGCGCTACAACATGATGTGCCAATGTTATACCGTATTCATGAACCACCTGAGTTTTCACGTATTCAAAAAGTACGCGATTTTGTCAAACTGCTCGGTCTACCGTTCCCAGAACAGCCGACTCAGAAAGACTACCAAGCCGTGATTGATGCAACCAAAGATCGTATTGATGCTCCAAGTATCCATGCCGTGCTGTTACGTTCAATGATGCAAGCCTACTATGGTGCGAATAACGCAGGTCACTTTGGTTTGGCATATGAAGCCTATACGCACTTCACTTCCCCAATTCGTCGCTACCCAGACTTGTTGTTACACCGTGCGATTAAAGCCAAGTTAAAACATAAACCTGCACCTCTTTCAGGGGCTGCTTTGGATGATGCTGGTCAACATTTCTCAGCGACTGAGCGTCGTGCAGATGAAGCGTCTCGCTCTGTCACCACATGGTTGAAATGTCATTATATGCAGCAACATTTAGGTGAAGAGTTTGTCGGCACCATTTCTGCCGTAGCGGAATTTGGTCTATTTGTCACGCTCAAAGACTTATATGTTGACGGCATGATCCATGTCAGCCAACTAGGCGATGACTACTTTGTCTATGACCAACCAAGTCAGAGCTTGATTGGGCAGGCACGCGGTCAAAGCTTTAGCTTGGGCGATGAAGTGAAAATCAAAGTTGCAGCAGTGAATTTAGAAGATCGCAAAATTGATTTTGAATTATTGCAGCAACTCTCACATGGTGGTCGGCCCATACGTAGTCGAGCACCCCGTGTTGGTAAAGCCAAAACAGCACGAAGCGAAAGTAAAGAAGAAGTCTTCAGCGAGTCGACAAACGCCTCTCCCAGTAACAGCGGAGACCAGCCCATACGACGCAAAAAAGATAAATCCCAACCTAGCTCCTACAGCAAAAAGCCTGGTAAAAAATCTTCATCAAAGTCTGAAACAAAGGTTAAAGATAAAGTGAAGAAAAAGGCTAAACTTAAAAAGAAAAAATCAAACGCAAAAGCGAAAACTGAGTAAATGATGAAAAAGGTGCTAGGGCTTAATGTGTCCTAGCACCTTTTTTCATAGGGCCAACATGAATTTTTTGCGTTTATTTTTAAGCAAACCCATCAGCCAATATCATCCCTTGCTTTACTTCATGGCCACGCGTAGCCGACGTATGATGCGCTATTGGCAATGGAAAACAGATGGGAAAGACTACGCACATTCATTTTCTAACGCTCCTTTGGCTTTTCGCGTCAAAAAGCATCAGTCCGTTCTGTTTCGTAAATTAGGCGACATCGATCAGCACTGGCAACACAATAAAGTCATCAATCTCAAAATTGCCAGTCCGTGTATTTCTGGGATTTTAATCCACCCACAACAGACTTTTTCTTTTTGTCAGTTGGTAGGACAACCAACAACTCAAAAAGGCTATGTTGAGGGAATGGAACTCAGCTTTGGTCAAGCACGCGGTGGTATTGGCGGCGGTATTTGCCAAATTGCCAATCTCATTCACTGGCTTGTCTTGCATAGCCCATTGCAAGTGGTACAGCGTTCACAGCACTCCTTTGACCCTTTTCCAGATCATGGTCGTGTACTTCCATTTGGTAGTGGCGCTGCAATTTTTTATAACTATATTGATTATCAATTTTACAACCCCACCCCGCATAGCTTTCAACTTCGGCTGTGGTTTAGTGAGAAATGCCTAGAAGGTGAACTGCGTTGCTCAGTCGATTTAGGCTATGTCTATCACGTGTTTGAACAACAGCATGCCTTCCTAAAAATCGGGACGGACTACTACCGACAAAACGAAATTTGGCGACACCGCAAAGAAAAATATAAAAG
This sequence comes from Acinetobacter sp. 8I-beige, assembly GCF_902505955.1. Taxonomy (NCBI): domain Bacteria; kingdom Pseudomonadati; phylum Pseudomonadota; class Gammaproteobacteria; order Moraxellales; family Moraxellaceae; genus Acinetobacter; species Acinetobacter sp. 8I-beige. The sequence continues at coordinate 1,941,610 of NZ_LR732790.1, forward strand.
CGGTGAAATCTTAGCAACTGAATGTATGACCCGTAACTTTGCCAAAGTGCTTTATCAGCCCTCACGCATTGATCAGCACTACCCTTCATGGGCTGAATTTCAAGCGGCGCAAAACATCAAAACCAATTAAAACTTGATTTCCCAGTGCATCACCCTTACATCTAGTGATAACTGAACTTTTAATTTGGCTTAAACGCATGACATTAGAAAAAGTAACCTTGCCTGTTCCACAGTTTGATCAAATCACCTTAGTACAACTCCAACAACAGATCGAACAAGCCATTCAACAGGGTCAAAGTTTTTTAAAAGACCTGAGCGAAGTCCCTGAATCGATTCAGGCACAGCTTGCGGTCTTAGAACAAGTCGATCATTTAGAAAATAATATGAGTGAAGCATGGGGCGTACTGTCCCACCTCAATGCGGTGATGAACAATGCTGAAACTCGTGAGGTATACCAGTCACTATTACCAAGCTTAAGTGAATACTATACCGAGTTAGGTCAACACACAGCGCTGTATCAAACCTATCAACACATTCATGATGCTGCACAATTTGATCACCTGCCTGAAGCCCAACAAAGTGCGATTAAACTTGCACTGCGCGACTTCAAACTGTCTGGGGTGGCTTTAGAAGGTGAAGCCAAAAAACGTTATGCAGAAATCTCGGCACGCTTATCACAACTATCGTCCGACTTTTCCAACCATGTTCTTGATGCTACACAAGCCTATTTCAAACCTTTAGCGGACCACGAACTGGCAGGATTACCCCAAAGCAGTGTAGAGCTATTAAAACAATATGGTCAGCAGCGCGAACTGGATCAACCCGTTGCCACTTTAGACTTCCCGTCATATTTGGCGATTATGACCTACGCGGAAAACCGTCCTTTACGTGAAGAGCTGTATCGTGCCTATACCACACGTGCATCAGATCAGTCTGAACATGCTGAGTTTGATAACACCGCGGTGATGGAAGAAATCTTAAGCCTACGTCAGGAAATGGCTGCACTGTTAGGTTTCAATAATTATGCCGAGCTTTCATTGGCCAGCAAAATGGCGCCAAATGTAGCCACCGTAGATCAGTTCTTACGTGATTTGGCTGAACATTCACGTGCCCCTGCGCTCAAAGAAGTGGCGGAGCTGAAAGCCATTGCCGCTGAAGATGGCATTGATGATTTAAAACCGTGGGACAGCACGTATTATTCGGAAAAATTGAAAGTCCAACAGTTCAATTTATCTCAAGAAGCACTCAAGCCCTACTTCCCTGCACCTAAGATTTTGCAGGGCTTATTTAGCATTGTGAACCGTCTTTATGGAATTCAAATTGTGGAGCGTGAAGCCCCAGTTTGGCACTCAGATGCACGCTATTTTGAACTCGAAGATCAAGGCGCAGTGGTCGGTGGATTCTACTTTGACCTCTATGCGCGTCAGGGCAAACGTGGTGGTGCATGGATGAGTGGTTTCCGCTCTCGCACCCAAACAACGCAAGGCCTACAAAAACCGATTTGCTATATGGTGTGTAACTTTACGCCACCTGTGGGAGATCAAGCAGCACTACTGACACATGATGAAGTGATTACCTTGTTCCATGAATTTGGACATGGTTTACATCATATGTTGACAGAAGTTGACAATATTGCAGTTGCGGGGACACACGGCGTGGCATGGGATGCTGTAGAGTTGCCAAGCCAATTCATGGAGTTTTGGGCATGGGATACCGAAAGCTTAGACCTGCTCAGTGCACATGTTGACACCCAAGAAACCTTACCAGAAAGTCTACTCAAAGCCTTGCTGGACGCGCGTTTCTTCCAATCTGGCATGCAAAGTTTACGTCAAATTGAGTTTGCCCTGTTCGATCTCAGCATTCATAAAGCAGCCCCTGCTTTGAAAGCAGATCAGATCCAAGCCACCTTAAATGACATCCGTGCACAATACGCTGTTTTAGAGACTACTCCTTATAACCGATTCCAACATAGCTTCAGCCATATTTTCGCAGGCGGCTATGCAGCAGGTTATTATTCTTATAAATGGGCGGAAGTTTTGGCCAGTGATGCCTTCGATCGTTTCGAAAATGAAGGGATTTTTAATACTGCCACTGGAAAAGAATTTCGCCAGTTTATTCTAGCAGTTGGCGGAAAAGATACAGCGCTTGATGCATTTATCAATTTCCGTGGACGCGAGCCAAAAATAGATGCTTTACTTCGTCATCAAGGTTGGACGAACCGCTAAAAAAGTGAGTAAACTAGGCGCCTAAATTGTTCAGAAGGTAAGTCTAATGACTATTAAACGTCGTTTCATTGCAGGTGCAAAATGTCCTAAATGTCAGGCGATGGATCGAGTTGTTATGCTTACCTCGAATGACGATGAATGGATTGAATGTATCGACTGTGGTTATTCTGAGAATCGTCCAACTCATGTAGACGAGCCTCAGATCCCTGCTATCCCTGACGAGGTTGGGGTCATTCAATTTAAACCACGTCAATCAAAGAATAAAGGTTGAATCGAATGTCGTCCGTACAACACAACAACCCTAAATTACTCTGGGGTATTACAGCAGGTTTAGTCGCAATCATTGCGTTTTTTGCACTTTATCAATGGTTGTTTGCTGCACAAGAGTCTGCAACACCGGTGCACCAAGCGGAGTTGATTCAACCGACCGTGAAGGCGCTTCCAGAAGCTGAAAAAGCAGCTTCGACCTCCATGGCTGACAACACCATTAAATTGGTCGAAGAAGATATTTTAAAAGCACCTGTACCTGAAAATGCCTCACTTGCTAAAGAAGAAGTGGCGAAACTGGACGATATTCAAAGCCAGTTGAAGGAACAGGAAAAAAGCTTGCAAGCACAGCACAAAGATGCTGATGAACTCGTAAAACTCAAAGAAGAACAAATTAAACTGTTAGAAGCACAATTGGCTGCTCAGTAAAATACAGTTATTCTTTTTAAAGACGTTAGCCTATCGACTGATACGCTAACGTCTTTTTTTGCCTAGCTGCTTCACCCATCCTTTCAATCAGCACTAAGCCATTACATAACTCATCATCTCATTTGAACTACCTTCACCAATAAAGTCTCTAGTCGCTATACATCACAGCCCCTAGCTCATGCCAAGGATATCTTTTAGAAGGAGTTTATTTGCCGATTGGGTCTTATCATTGAGCCTAAGTGAGGGCTGATTTTCTAAGATAGGCCGCTTAGCAATATCGTTGTACTTTGTTTTGATATCAGTGGCAATTTACGTTGGTAAATCCTAAAAAAGAGCTATTTTCTTCAGAAGTATCTCCAATAACTCCAAAACATAAAAAAGCATCCGAAGATGCTTTTTTTATGGTCTAACTCAAGTTCACAACTTAGTGATACCAGCCAAATAACTTAAAGAAGTATGGAACATAAGCAATGATCAGCATCGCTGGGAACAACACGATCAAAGGTAAAATCCAACGTTCATAACGATAATAGAAAGATAAATGACGCACTTCCTCATCGGCCTCATTCACCTCGGCATCACCAATGGATTGTCTTGCTAAAAGATGATTAAGGGCCACAGGTGGTGTCACATAGCCCAACTCAAAGCCAATCAAGGTGATCATCCAAAAATGGACAGGATGAATACCATATTGATAGGCCACAGGTGCAACCGTCGCAGAAATCAAGATCACGGCGCCAAACGGATCCATAATCATCCCAACAAAGACCATCAACCCCAAAATCAGAGTAATGACCAAGAACGTACTGCTAATATCAGTTGGGAAGAAACTCATCACCTCCGTACGTTCAAGCAATCCGCCCACGCTCACCGACAGCGCCATTAAAATGACCAAAGCACCAATGTGTCCAACGGTTTCACTGGTCGAGATATGCATCGACTTCCAAAAACCGACTTGGCGTAACACGTCCATGGAACTAGATTGAACCACCCCATGATTCACCACTTGTCCATCATCTGCGGCATTACCATGTAGCCCTTCACGGTATTCTGCATGGGCAACTTGAGCCCCTGCCAATACAGGTTCACCACCCGAGTTATAATTTGCGCTGAGTGTCTCATCCCAATGCCCCACAGCAGGCAAAGGCGCAGGCTGATGACGTAATTTATCAAACAACACGATCATCAATAAAATCACAGGCATCATCACGGGTGCAGTAAATTCATTTAGGTCAGTGTCTAATAAGAATTTATAGAACATCCACGTGAGGACAAAAATCACGATATAAGGCACAACTGCTAGGAATGCGCGCCCTGATTTCGGTGCGGCCAAACTCGGTGCCGCGATGCGGAATTTACTCTCTGCAAAGAAGAGTGAAACTACTAAAAACAGTGTTGAGGTCAGTAAGAACGTGTAAACACCATATTGATAAAGCAGGTCCGTCGTGACTTCTTTGTTTAAGGATGCCACCACGACAATCAATAAGCATGGACGCAAAACTACACCCAGCGAACCCGACATTGCCGTTGCAGCCAAAGCAAACTGACGACGTCCACCTGCATTCCAGACTTCTTTATAAATAATCGCCCCTGCTGCAATCACAAAGATCCCCGATGCACCGGTATATGCGGTCGGTAAAGCCGCAGCGATTAAAATCAACCAAGTTAAAGTTTCAGGCGCCAAATTCCATGGACGCAAAATATTTAAGAACAGATCCACGACACGAGTTTGTTTCAACAACATACCCGCCCAAATAAATAGGGCTAAATTCAGGAAAATACTGGAGAATTCAACCAGCTGTCCCAAGTAAATCCCTTGCCCCATGGGGTAGTCCATGAAGAAGATAAACGCCACACCCGTAATCACCGCCATGTAGGCATACAGAGGCACACTCAGGAAAGCAAAGCCTAGACGCCCGCCGGCTTTGGCCTCTTTCGGTGGGCTAAACAGCTGCCACACACTTATCAAGGTAAGTACCGAAAACAGAATCATCCACAGCCAATAAATCAGCTGGGTTTCGCCATTCATCGGTACACCCGAGTCTTTGACTGAGTTAAATTGGCTGATACTCGAGTAAGTCAATAAACCATTACCCAGTGTCATCAGTAGGCTATAAACTCGATAATCCAGCTTGGTTGCAGGGCCACGCAAACCAATATGATGGATTTTTAAGGTGGCACTAATCGCAGCTAAAACCACCATAAAAATTAATAGAATGGCGCGATTTTCTGTTCCAAACTTAAAAATACCAAAAAAAGTGGTTTCAAAATTACGATAGGCACGGATACTTGGATGTGCCTCCATATGTTGCATGGCTTTATCATAAAACTGATACTTTTCTTCACACTGCTGCACACCTGCCAAAATGGACGCACGCACATCAGCCTCCGAAGCCGTACCAAAAAAGTCTGCGAACTCATCTGCAGCGTTGGCTTGCATTTGAGTCTTGACCAAAGCATCCACATTCGGCTGACGATTACACTCTGGCTTGGCTGGCTCTGCCCTTAAAAAAGAGTACTGCATACCCGTGGCTGGATCGCCATATAAGCGCTCACCCATACGTAGCAATTGGCCATGGATCATTTCACCTGTACCAATTAACAGCGTAAGTAACAGTAAAATCAGAATGAAAAAAGTAGAAATCCACTCGGTCCATATATACTTCAGCAGATCGAGTCCTGATCTGCGCTGTCCATGATTCTGCATGTTGTTTCCTATTTTTATTACAGTTCTATTCGGCGCAATACACCGTAGAACCTGTCGTTTTAGTCGGCTCGAGCTTGTCCTTTCTCTATGCCTTTAGATTTTTGTTTTGTTTATTTTTTCATCAAATTTATATTTTTGAATATGACAATCTAGATTTTCTTTTTAGAATTTAGGTCAATCCTCTATTCATCAAATAGATTCACCCCAATTAAATATAAAGCTGCAATCACAATCCCCCAGATCACGCCCAACAAATGCGCTTCGACCAAAACAGGGCTACCGATCAGTTCAGCCGTAGCACTCTCGCCAAAGGTATTTTCCCAAATCAGTTTGCCTAAAATGAGAAACAGCACCAAACTCGCAAACATCCGTTCTTTACGGTATAGCAAATGGACAATGGCTATGGCAGTGAACATCCCATGCAGCACCCCTGACAGACCAGCATAGGCTTCAATATCCGCCAGAAAATAATAAAAACTCAGACTAATCAACGGCGGTAAAATCAGCAATAACGCCACAAAATGCCAGACGCGCGCACGTGGAAAAATAAAAGGCAAGCACATAAAAGCCAGCATATTGAGTGCAAAATGAATCCATCCCACATGCACCCAGTGCGCTGTCCACAAGCGCCAAATTTCAGGAAAAATATCCACTCGCCAATAAATAAATTGATCTTTAAAAATCTGTAGGCATGCCGAGATCGACACGACAAACGCAATCAAAATGATTTTTCGATTCAGAAATTGATCATGCATCACATGTCCTTATCGTGTTGCTCATTTATTTATTGTTATTTTTTCTGCGCTTCGGCTCAGTTTAAAATTGGTTAACTTTCACTAAACAACTCATCTAGCTCAGAACGGTCTTCTTTTTCATCCCAGAAGTGCGCCATACCACCATCCCCAGTTCGTGTCCCGGTATGTTCAGTCCAATAACGATCCGAAATACCCTGAACCATACTCGAGGCCATACTATCAATCAGTTTAAATTGTGGATTGCTCTGTTTTTCATCGCTATAAGAGGCCGCATAACTTTTCAATGCATCACGAATCTTGGCATCGTCCCCACTGGCTTGAGCCGCTATAGCATACATTGCATGAGATAAACGAACCCCTTTTTGCTCTCCAATTTGCATCGATTGTTTCAAGGTCTGATATGGATCAGGTTTACCTTCACCCGCACCTGGCAATAAGGTCCAAATCACCGCACGTGTTGCATTCGGCGCACCCCAAAACTTTTCATTGTCTAGACACACCATCCCACGTTCAACAATAGCCGCAATGTCTTTAGGAACATTGACTGCACCACCTGAGTTAATATCATTGGTCATGGCTTGTAACCCACTCAACATCCCCAGCATATATACAGTTTGATCCAAATCGCTGTTCATTTTTGGGCAGCCTTCACCCAATGGTTTCTTATATTTCTTTTCCCAGCGGTTTTGAAAAAGTTGATAGCCAGTATATTGACGTTGTGCTGCAGTCGCCGCCCAACGCTTTTGTTCAATTCGAGCATCCTGTGCTTCAGAGACATTGCCTGCTTTCGAGGCACGCAAATAACGTAACTCAGCCTCAAGTGCCTGATTTTCCGCACAAATACCCGATGCTGAATAAAGTAAAACTGCAACACGCGTTGGATCTGCCCCCATGTCTTTGGTCGACATAATTGCAGGAGTCAAAGCATTGCCTGAGTTACACACCATCTCAGCATCTTCCATGGCTAAAATAGGCGGCACAATATGTTTTTCACTAAACCCGAGCGCAGCATTGGCGCCTGTTTTAACCACTTGTGAACAACCCGAAAATAATAAACTTGTAAGCGCTACAACAGCCACACCTTGGCCTATTTTTTGGACTTGCGACATTTTCCTGTCCTCTATTTGTATAATTGTATGTGTCCATGCTGACAAACATAGCAGAAGCATTTTCCGAAGAAAAGAGTATTTACTCTAAATCAGACCACTACTCTGCCATGAAATAAAAAGCGGAAAATTGACTAAAATGACGCCTCAACTTTTTTTTAGGCAAAAAAAAGTAGCATAGCGACGGTTCGGCACATGCTACTTATCAACTGTGAAGCCTAGCTAGGCTTTGTTTGGTGCAAATCGTTCCTTCAGCACAGTTCCTAATCGTCCTATAACAATCGCTAACACAATTGCTACCACTAGAAACATCCAAGTTGGGATCATCATACGATTTTCCTTGTTTGCTGTTGGTGATTTGAATGTACATTTTAAGATCAAAAAACTGCAGGAAAGTTGTCTGACAATCTTAAAAAGCACATCAGTTTCTTCAGATATGTCAGACAAAGTAAAATGCGATACGGTTATATTTATTATTTTTCAATCACTTAAATAAATAATGCGAATTAAAATTGTCCAACAATTATTGCATTTTAGTGAGTATTTTCAGGGCTTTCCATTGCGTGATGGGTAACTGATCACACCAAACCAACATCGGTTTAGCTCTAAAGTGTTGAAAATAAATCACAATATAAGCACGATGATCAACAATATGGCTGATTTGCACTCGTTGCACATTGGTTTGTTTCTGAAGTGACAAAGACCAATCACGGCCATCTAAATGCTGAAGCTGAAAATGTTGCGGCCCACGTAGAAAAAACAAATACAGCACAAAGCCTGCAACCAAAGCGATCAGCCACACTCCTAAAGGAAGTAGCTGATACAAGACCAGCATCAGAACGGCATAAATCGACAACTGAAACACATAAGCCAGGCGGCTGGGTTTAAGTTGAAAATGACGATGTTCCATTGCACTTATCCGTGTACATAATGCTTTAATTTTTGAATCAAGGTTTTCATTTCAGGGCGTGGCGGCTCAGAGACTTCCATAAACCAATCCAGCAAATCTGGATCTTCTTGTTCAACCAAGGCCGCAAACATGGCCTTTTCCGCAGGATCCGCCTGAAGATAATAATTTTTCACATAAGGGTCAAAGTACACATCAATTTCTTTTAAACCACGACGTGCACGGTAGATTACTTTACGTTCTTCCAAGCTCATTTCTTCAGTCATTACATTCCCCAAATTAATTGAAACGGCTTAGTTTAACCGATCACACCTCCCTCGCCACTAGTTAAATGTCGCAATTTTAACAACTGGCAAAACTCATCAAAAAATCAAATAGATTTGAGCATTCAGTCCATTGTCGCATGTCCTGCTTTTCACTACTCTCTTAGCAAAATAACAACATCAGGATGAGCTTCCATGCAATCAGGCGCAATTCGCCCGTTAAACAATATGCTGCCGCGCAACTTATTTAATGCTGAACATGAGGCATTTCGAGAAACTGTGCGAAAGTTTTATGCCAAAGAAGTTGTTCCAAATATTGAAAAATATGAACAACAGCAGCATGTCGATCGTGAACTATGGAATAAAGCAGGCGCCATGGGACTACTGTGTGCCACCATGCCTGAAGCTTATGGTGGCTCGGGTGTAGACCGTTTGTACAGTATGATTTTGATCGAGGAGCAAGCCTATGCCATGGATTCCTCAACTGGATTTTCACTACACTCGGACATTGTCGCGAACTATATCAATAACTTTGGCAGTGAAGTACAAAAACACTATTGGTTAACACGGATGGCTTCGGGTGAAACCGTCACAGCCATTGCGATGACTGAACCTGGCACAGGCTCAGACTTGCAAGCGGTACGAACAACAGCTGTTTTAGACGGGGATGACTATATTATCAATGGCTCCAAAATCTTCATTACCAACGGCTATCTCTGTGATATGGCGATTGTGGTCTGTAAGACGGGCGACAGTGAAAAAGGTTCAGCTAATCTCTCATTAATCATCGTTGAAGCTGATCGTGCAGGGTTCAGTAAAGGTAAACCCCTCAATAAAATTGGAATGAAAGGACAAGATACCTGCGAATTGTTTTTTGATCATGTCCGAGTCCCCAAAGAAAATTTGCTGGGTATGGAAGGCATGGGCTTTATGATGCTGATGAAAGAACTGGCTTGGGAGCGCATGTTGGTGGCCATTATCTGCCAAGCGGGTGCTGAAGCAGCACTGGCGCATACTGTTCAGTACACCAAAGAACGTAAAGCTTTTGGAAAAACAGTTTCAAGCTTTCAAAATACCCGTTTTAAACTGGCAGAGTTACGTACAGAAATCGATTTTTGCCGCGCTTACCTCGACCGTTGTATGCAATTGCAACTGGAAGAGAGTCTCGGCATTGATGCCGCAGCGGCTGCCAAATATAAAATTTCTGAGATGTTTTCTAAAGTTGTCGATGAATGTCTACAACTGCATGGCGGCTATGGTTATATGCTGGAATATCCGATTGCACGAGCTTATCTAGATAATCGTGCCAATCGCATTTATGCAGGAACCAATGAAATTATGAAAGAGTTAATTTCCCGTTCACTCTAAGATCAAAAAGCCCCTCTTTCGATGGGCTTTTACTTTTAACAATGTACTTGATGAAACTCCGCAATCAAGGCAACCACCAACTCTGGCTGCTCTTTATGTGGCATATGATGTAGACCTTCTAAAATGTGCAGCTCAGCCTGTCCAGACACCCCTTCAAAAATCTGCTGAGGTTGTGCAGTACTGCCATATTCATCCAGTTCACCATGAATAACCAACGTTGGACAACACACACCATCAATCACTCTGGCCAAATTCCAATCTTGAAAAGCGGGCGATAGCCATGTTTCAGTCCATGCATCAAGCACCCACTGCGCCTTTTCTGGGTGATACCTCTCCAAACGCTCCATTTGTCCCGCTTGTTGAAAGCCAATTTTTGCTTCACTTATCCCCTTCAGTGTCAGTGCTTCAACCGCATACTGTGCAGAGATTGAAATTAATCCTTGGCAACGCTCTGGATAAGCCGCAGCAATCGCAACAGACATCCCCCCACCCACGCTATGCCCGAGGATGACAAAATCCTGGATCGAAAAATAATCCAATACAGCTTTAAAGGTCTGTTCTGCTTCAGTGATGACAAAACTATGTGCCAAGGGCTGTGTACTCGCATCAGATAAACCAAAACCCAATCGATCATAGGCATAGACCACGCGCGCGGTCACTTGTGCCAGTCGGGCAGGAAAATCCCGCCACAAAGCCACACAACCCAATGAATCGTGCATTAAAATAATCGGAGCTAAAGCATGATCTGCTGCATCAGTGTGCCATTTTTTGGCATGAATCATATTCGATGCAGATGGGACTTGGTAACTTTGTTCTAAGATATTCAAAATATTCCCTATTCTTTATCTTTTAAGTTTTTAAAATCATCCACCAGTCCTACCGTTTAAGAAAGTAAAAACAGAACACCCTAAAGTCATTTCCATAAAAAAGGAGCGTTACGCTCCTTTTTAAAATCAACCATTCAGTCTAAGACACCAGTTTAGGTTTTTGATCCAATGCTGCATCACGTTTAGCAAATTTCAGTACTCCATCCTCAAAAGAAGCACTTTTTAATGTCTTACGATCCGCAAGATAATTATTGCTGACTTTCCATGGCGCATGTTTACCCTGTTTTGGCATCACATTTGCAGCACGTGCAATATAACCCGAGCTTAAACTGCCCATGACCGTATCATCCATTAGCTCTGTCGCATCCCCTTTCGGGATCACTTCAGCCCACTGCTTTTGATCCATATAGTTGAGTAAGCGGCAAATATATTCAGCTGCAATATCCACTTTCAAGGTCCATGACGCATTAATATAGCCAATAATCATCGCCATATTCGGTACATCACTGACCATCACGCCCTGATACAACATATGTTTAGAGGTATCTAACGGTTTACCGTCAATGGTCGCTTGTATACCACCCAAGATTTGAATTTCTAGACCAGTGGCTGAGACGACAATATCGGCCTCTAAATGCTGACCAGACTTTAATTGGAGACCCGTTTCAGTAAAGTGCTCAATCTGATCTGTCTCAACACTGGCTTGGCCTGAACGAAGAATTTTAAATAAATCACCGTCTGGCACCACACATAAACGTTGGTCCCAAGGATTATATTCAGGGGTGAAGTGTTTCATGTCCACTTTACCTTTGAGCTGCATTTTAATCGACTGGAGCAGCAGTCGGCGTAACAATTTCGGTTGTTTCTGCGCGAGTGCGTAAATCCCGCGTTGCATTCCAATATTACGTGCACGAGTCAGTTTATACGCCACATCTTCCGGCAACACTTTACGCATTTTGTCATATACAAAATCGATCGATGGTACCGAAGCAATATAGGTTGGAGAGCGTTGTAGCATAGTGACATGCGCAGCCCCACCTTTGGCCATCGCAGGCACCAGTGTAATCGCTGTCGCACCACTACCAATAATGACGACTTTTTTACCTGTATAATCTAATTTTTCAGGCCAAAACTGTGGATTTACAAACTCGCCTTTAAATACGTCTTTATTTGGAAAATCAGGTTGGTAGCCTTGGTCGTAGTTATAATAGCCTGTACAGCCAAACACAAAATTTGCAATCCAGTTTTCTTTTTTGCCTTTTGCATTCTCAATCACTACCTGCCACTTTTTCTGAGCAGAATCATAATTGGCGCTGAGTACGCGATGCTTAAAATGAATTTTTTCTTTGAGTTTCTGTTCATCAATGACTTCCGCCAAATAGCCCTTAATCGAAGAACCATCTGCCAAAACGCTGGCTTGTTGCCACGGTTTAAAATTAAAACCAAAGGTCGACATATCTGAATCAGAACGAATACCTGGGTATTTAAACAAATCCCATGTTCCACCAAAGCTGTCACGACGTTCAATAATTTCAAACGAACGTTGTGGACAATGCTTGGTTAAATGTGCCGCAAGGCCAATGCCTGAAATACCTGCACCTACAATGAGCAGATCGACGTGCTTATCCATGTTGTTTTTATCCTGTCTTATATTCTGTTCTTATTAAACCATAAAACTGACAATACACAATGTCAAGTTTAAGCAGATCTGTCGTAAAATATGTCACTACAGGCCAAAATACAAAGATTGTCGAACAAAAACCCATAAAAAAAGACCAGTGAAACACTGGTCTTTTTCTAAGAACAACTGAATAATTCTACGAAATTATTTAACTTCGCGATCTACTAGTTCAACGTAAGCCATCGGCGCAGCATCACCTGCACGGAAGCCCGCTTTAAGAACACGTAGATAACCGCCGTTACGTTCTTTGTAACGAGGGCCAAGAACGGTAAATAATTTACCAACAGTTGCTGCTGAACGAGTACGAGCAAACGCTAAGCGACGGTTTGCAACAGTATCGTTTTTAGCTAAAGTGATTAAAGGCTCAGCTACACGACGTAACTCTTTTGCTTTAGGCACAGTTGTTTTGATCAACTCGTGCTCAAACAAAGAGTTAGCCATGTTTTGAAACATCGCTTTACGATGGCTGCTTGTACGGCCTAATTTCACACCACTATTACGATGACGCATGGTGATAGTCCTACTTAATTAACGGCTACGATAGGCGAAACGATCGTCCATACGGAGACTAGCTGGTGGCCAGTTCTCTAAACGCATGCCGAGTTGTAAGCCTTTTGAAGCCAGAACATCTTTGATCTCAGTAAGCGATTTTTTACCAAGGTTAGGAGTTTTGAGTAACTCAACCTCAGTGCGCTGTACAAGATCACCAATGTAGTAAATGTTTTCTGCTTTCAAACAGTTAGCAGAACGAACAGTAAGCTCTAGATCATCTACTGGACGAAGCAAAATCGGATCAACTTCTTCACGAGGTTCTTGAGCAACAGGAGCTTGATCTTTCTGAAGGTCAACAAAAATTGCAATTTGTTGTTGCAAGATTGTTGCCGCTTTGCGGATCGCTTCTTCAGGATCAACTGTACCGTTGGTCTCAAGATCAATGACCAATTTATCAAGGTCTGTACGTTGTTCTACACGAGCGTTTTCCACTGTGTAAGACACACGTTTGATTGGGCTATAAGAAGCATCTAACTGTAAGCGACCTACAGGGCGAGTTTCGCCTTCTGGGAAACGCGAGTCAGAAGTTTCATAACCACGACCTTGAGAAACTTTCAAGCGCATTTTTAATGAGCCTGAAGCACTTAAAGTACCGATCAAATGTTCAGGGTTAACCACTTCAACATTATGAGGTAAACGAAGGTCAGCGGCAGTTACGTCGCCAGGACCTTGTTTCTCTAATGTCAAATAAGCTTCATTTTGATCGAACAGCTTAATAGACAATCCTTTTAGGTTCAGCAAGAGCTCGACGATGTCCTGCTGCAAGCCTTCCAAAGTACTGTACTCGTGCTCGACACCTTCAATCTCAACTTCAACCACAGCAGCGCCAGGTAAAGAAGAAAGAAGGATGCGACGTAAAGCATTGCCCAGAGTATGACCAAAGCCACGCTCTAAGGGTTCTAGAATAACTTTTGCCGAGGTCCCGCTAACCGCTTCGACCTTGATCGCTTGCGGAGTTAGAAACTCATTTGCAGTACGCGTCATATTGCTACCTCAAGGATTATTTAGAATACAATTCTACAATCAAGCTTTCGTTGATTTCAGCAGGTAAATCTGAACGATCTGGTGCAGCTTTAAACGTACCTTCAAACTTAGAATGGTCAATTTCCATCCAAGAAGGAATGCCACGTTGTGCAGCTAATTCAACTGCGTTTTTGATACGCAATTGTTGTTTAGCACCTTCATGCACAGCAATTACATCACCAGCTTTAACTTGGATAGACGCGATGTTAACACGACGGCCATTCAAAGTGATCGAGCGGTGAGATACAAGCTGACGAGCTTCTGCACGTGTAGAACCAAAACCCATGCGATAAACGACGTTATCAAGACGGCTTTCAAGCAGTTTCAACAAGTTTTCACCAGTTGCGCCTTTCACACGAGCAGCTTCTTTATAGTAATTACTAAATTGACGCTCTAAAACACCGTACATACGACGTACTTTTTGTTTTTCACGTAATTGTAGTGAGTACTCAGATTGTTTGCCACCACGCGCTCCGCCATGTTGGCCAGGAGCTTTAGCAGCTTTTTTAGTTTTGACGTCAAATGGTTTAACGCCAGATTTTAATTGCAGGTCTGTCCCTTCGCGGCGAGAGAGTTTGCATTTTGGACCAATATAACGAGCCATGAATGTTTCTCCTTACACGCGACGTTTTTTAGGTGGACGGCAACCGTTGTGCGGGATTGGCGTCACATCGGTAATGCTGTTAATTTTATAACCCACTGCACCTAAAGCACGAACCGCAGATTCACGACCAGGACCAGGACCTTTTACAAGGACGTCCAAGTTTTTCAAACCGTAGTCTAAAGCAGCTTTACCAGCAACTTCAGCAGCTACCTGAGCAGCAAACGGAGTTGATTTACGTGATCCACGGAAGCCTTGTCCACCAGAGGTAGCCCAAGCCAGTGCATTACCTTGACGATCGGTAATAGTCACAATGGTGTTATTAAAAGAAGCGTGAATGTGTGCAACACCTTCAGAGACGGTACGAGTGACCTTCTTGCGTGTGCGAGTATCTTTAGCCATCTTTTAGCTTCCAGAAATCTTATTTCTTAATAGGTTTGCGCGGACCTTTACGGGTACGTGCGTTAGTTTTGGTGCGTTGTCCACGGACAGGCAAGCTGCGACGATGACGAAGACCGCGGTAGCAGCCTAAATCCATTAAACGTTTAATGTTCATGGAAATTTCGCGACGTAAATCACCTTCGGTCGGAACCTTAGCAACTTCTGCACGAATCGCATCAAGCTGAGCGTCATCTAATTCACGGATCTTTGTAGTCGGCGCGATACCAACAGCAGCCAAGATATTCTTAGCAGTGTGGCGACCTACACCAAAGATGTACGTTAGAGAGATAACAGCATGCTTGTTATCCGGAATGTTTACACCGGCAATACGAGCCATTCAATTTTCTCCAAAAAGGCAGTTAAGACAATCAACCGCCCCACAAAAATCTTGAGGGGCGGATAATAACCTAATTAGCCTACTGAAATCAACAGGTCTTGATCAGATTAACCTTGACGCTGCTTATGACGAGGTTCTGCGCTACAAATTACGCGAATAACCCCATTACGACGGATAACTTTACAGCTACCACAAATTTTCTTTACAGAAGCTTGTACTTTCATGATGAAACCTCAAGTGCGCTTATCCCTTAGGATGAGCAGTCGTTTTTCTCATTAACGTTTGATTATCGTACTGATGCGAGGTGAGATGTGCTTGCAGCTGAGCCATAAAGTCCATCACTACCACCACAACAATAAGCAAAGAGGTACCACCTAAAGAGAATGGAATACCAAATGAGCTTTGTAAAATCATCGGCATTAAGCAAATGATGGTGATATAAATCGCGCCAATAAATGTCAAACGGTTAAGAATATGATCTAAGTAACGAGCAGTTTGCTCACCTGGACGAATACCAGGTACATAAGCCCCGCTGCGTTTCAAGTTTTCCGATACTTCTTTCGGGCTAAATACAAGCGCTGTATAAAAGTAACAGAAAAAGATAATTAACGCACCAAAGAGCACCAAATACAACGGCTGACCAGGCGAAAGCACCAATGCCAAATCTTGCAAACTACGTTTGATAATACCCGCATTCGGATCTGCACTACCCACCCATTGCCCTAAGCTCGCAGGGAACAAAAGCAATGAACTTGCGAAAATCGCAGGGATCACACCCGCCATATTAATTTTTAATGGCAAATGTGACTGTTGTGCAGTAAATACACGACGTCCTTGTTGTTTTTGAGCATAGTTTACTGGAATACGACGTTGCGCCTTCTCAATAAACACAATTGCAGCTAATACAGCCAGAGACAACACGCCAAAAATTACCAAGCCGATTAGACTGGTTTGACCATTATCTACTGATGATATTGATTGCAGAATTAAATTCGGCAAACCTGCAACAATACCGGCGAAGATGATCATGGAAATACCATTGCCCACCCCACGTTCGGTAATTTGCTCACCTAACCACATCAAGAACATTGTACCTGCAACCAAAGAGGTTACAGCTGGTACGTAGAAAGCCAGACCTGCAGTTAAGGTAATCCCTTGACTGATCAGACCAGCACACATCCCAATTGCCTGCACGAGTGCAAGGAACAATGTACCCTGTCGCGTATATTGATTAATCTTACGCTTGCCTTGTTCGCCTTCTTTCTTTAAAGCTTCCAGCGAAGGAATAACTGTAGACATTAACTGCACGATAATCGATGCAGAAATGTACGGCATAATCCCAAGAGCAAGAATGGACATACGCTCTAATGCACCACCTGAAAACATGTTAAACAAACCAAGGATCGTGCCTTGGTTTGCATTAAAAAGATTTTCAAGTGCGGCATTATTAATGCCTGGTACTGGAATATGTGCTCCTAGTCGAAAAACCAATAATGCACCGATGAGAAACATCATGCGGCGAATAATTTCACGGTATTTCACATGAAATGGCTGGCCTTTCATCATATTGACATGACCTGAAGAACTAGGAGACATAGACACTAGCGATTACTCCTCGACTTTACCGCCAGCAGCTTCAACAGCAGCTTTAGCGCCTTTAGTCACAGCAACACCTTGAACAGTGAATGCACGAGTAATTTCACCAGAAAGTACGATACGAGCACGTAACATATCTTTACGTACAACGTTTGCAGCTTTTAAAGTTTCTAGGCTAACGATGTCGCCTTCCACTTTAGTAAGCTCAGATAAACGTACTTCAGCAGTTTTCAAAGCGATTTGGCTAGTGAAACCGAATTTAGGTAAACGACGATATAACGCAGTTTGACCGCCTTCAAAGCCTGGACGAGTACCACCGCTCTTACGTGAATTCTGACCTTTGACACCACGGCCACCAGTCTTACCAACACCAGAACCGATACCACGGCCTAGACGACGATTTTCACGTTTTGCACCTTCAGCAGGTGCAAGCTCATTTAAACGCAGAGTCATGGCTTATTCCTCTACACTAACCATATAGTAGACTTGGTTGATCATACCACGGTTAGAAGGCGTATCTTGCACTTCTACAGTATGACCAATACGACGCAGACCTAAACCTTGTAGGCTAAGCTTGTGATTTTTCAAGCGATGCGCAGAAGATTTAGTCTGGGTAACTTTAATCGTTTTCATGATTGATTACCCTTGAATTTGTTCTACTGTAAGACCACGTTTCGCAGCAACCTTCTCAGGAGAAGTCATATCACGCAGACCGTTAAAAGTCGCGTTTACTACGTTTGCAGCGTTAGTAGAACCATAACATTTTGTTAATACGTTACGTACGCCTACAGCTTCTAAAACTGCACGCATAGCACCACCAGCGATTACACCAGTACCTTCAGAAGCAGGCTGCATGTAAACACGGCTTGCACCGTGACGCGCGTTAATAGGGTGCTGTACAGTACCGTTAACAAGGTCAACAGTAATCATGTTGCGACGAGCAGCTTCAAGTGCTTTAGAAATAGCAGCTGGAACTTCACGTGCTTTACCACGACCAAAACCTACACGACCATTACCATCACCAACCACAGTCAATGCTGTGAAAGAGAAGATACGACCACCCTTAACAACTTTGGCTACACGATCAACGGCAACCAGCTTTTCAACAAGACCTTCGTTTTGTTCAACTTTAGCCATGATTAGAACTCCAAGCCGTTTTCACGAGCAGCATCAGCCAAGGCTTTGATACGACCATGATATTTGAAACCAGAACGGTCAAATGCAACTTTAGTAACACCAGCTGCTTTAGCGCGTTCTGCGATTAAAGCACCTACTTTAGTAGCTGCTTCAACGTTACCAGTTGTGCCAGCACGTAAAGTAGCATCTAAAGTTGAAGCTTGCGCTAAAACTTTGCCACCATCTGCTGAAATAACTTGAGCGTAGATGTGACGCGGAGTGCGGTTTACACACAAACGAGTCGCACCCAACGCACGGATGTGCAAGCGTGTGCTTTTCGCACGACGCAAACGGGATTGTTTCTTTTCGTTCATAAGAACCTCGCGCCTTATTTCTTCTTAGCTTCTTTACGAAGTACAACTTCGTCAGAATAACGAACACCTTTACCTTTATAAGGCTCTGGTGGACGGTAACCACGGATATCTGCAGCAACCTGGCCTAAACGTGCTTTATCAGCAGATTTAAGAACAATTTCAGTTGCTGTAGGAGTTTCAGCAGTTACACCTTCAGGAAGCGTATAGTCGATCGGGTGAGAGAAACCAAGGTTAAGGTTAACAATGTTACCTTTAACCGCAGCTTTATAACCAACACCGATAAGTTGTAACTTACGTTCGAAGCCTTCGCTCACACCTTTTACAAGGTTGTTAAGCACAGCGCGAGCAGTACCAGCTTGCATCCAAGCGTCTTTCGACTCAGCTTTTGGAGCAATCGCTAAAATACCGTCTTCCTGTTTAAGCTCGACCAGCGCATGCAGGGTGAAAGACAAAGTACCTTTGCTACCTTTCACTTCGACCTGCCGGCCGTTCTGAGTAACTGTTACACCGTTAGGTACAGTTACTGGGGCTTTAGCCACACGAGACATGAGGAATCACCTATTAAGAAACAAAAGCAATAACTTCACCACCGATACCTGCAGCACGTGCAGCGCGATCAGTCATGATGCCTTTACTTGTAGAAACAATTGCAATACCTAAACCTTGCTTAACGCTCGGAAGTGCATCTTTACCGCGATACTGACGTAAACCTGGACGGCTTACGCGTTTCACAGTTTCGATAACTGGTTTGCCTTCGAAATACTTTAAAGTCAAAGTAAGAGTTGCTTTGCCTTCAGCATCCGCAACTTCTACGTTTGAAATGTAACCTTCTTGTTGAAGAACGTTTGCAATAGCAACCTTCAACTTAGAGTTAGGCATAGAAACGGTTTGTTTCTTTGCCATTTGCGCGTTACGAACACGAGTTAACATGTCGGCAACGGTATCTTGCATACTCATCTATAGCGCTCCTTACCAGCTTGCCTTAACAACGCCCGGTACATCACCTTGCATTACTGTATCGCGTAATTTGTTACGGCTTAAACCGAACTTACGGAAGTAACCATGAGGACGACCAGTTAAACCACAACGGTTACGTAAACGTACTGGAGACGCATTACGTGGTAATGCTTGGAATTTCATCATCGCTTCGAAACGCTCTTCGTCGCTAGCATTTACGTTTGCAATAACAGCTTTTAATTCAGCACGTTTTGCAGCGTATTTAGCAACAGTAGCTTCGCGTTTCAATTCGCGATTAATCATACTTTTCTTAGCCATATCGACCTCTTATTTGAACGGGAAGCCGAATGCACGCATAAGCGCACGGCCTTCGTCATCGGTGCGAGCAGTCGTAGTGATGGTAATATCCATACCACGAATACGATCAATCTTATCAAAATCGATTTCAGGGAACATGATTTGTTCCTTAAGACCCATTGAGTAGTTGCCACGACCGTCAAATGATTTCGCAGAGAAACCACGGAAGTCACGGATACGAGGGATCGCAATCGAGATTAGACGGTCTAAGAATTCGTACATGCGTTCGCCGCGTAAAGTAACTTTACAACCAATCGGCCAACCATCACGGATTTTGAAACCAGCGATTGATTTGCGAGCTAACGTAAGAACTGGTTTTTGACCAGCGATAGCTTGCATATCAGCAAGAGCACCATCAAGGAGTTTTTTGTCAGCAGCAGCTGCGCCAACACCCATGTTGATCGTGATTTTAGTAATGCGAGGAATATCCATCACATTTTTAACGGCTAAAGTCTCTTGTAATTGAGCCTTAAGTTCGTCGTTGTAACGCGTTTTAAGTCTGGCCATTGCCTTTTCAACCTATTACTTCGCTACCGCCACTGATTCACCATTTGACTTGTAAACGCGAGTTTTCACGCCTTCAGTCACTTGGTAACCAACACGGTCAGCCTTTTGGGTTGTAGCATTAAAAATTGCCACGTTAGAGATATGAAGCGAAGCTTCTTGTGTAACTACAGCGCCTTCAGCACCTGTTGCACGGTTCGGCTTTTGATGCTTCTTAACCAAGTTAAGGCCTTCAACCATAACACGGTCATTTGAAACAGACAGAACAGTACCCTGTTTGCCTTTTTCTTTACCTGCGATCACAATAACTTGATCGCCTTTTTTAATCTTAGCCATGATTGCCTCTTATAGAACTTCAGGAGCCAGTGAAATAATTTTCATGAACTGTTCAGTACGAAGTTCACGAGTCACTGGTCCGAAAATACGAGTTGCAATCGGCGCTTTGTTGTTGTTCAAAATAACAGCAGCGTTATCGTCGAAACGAATCACTGAACCGTCTGGACGACGGATACCGAATTTTGTACGAACTACAACAGCATTCATCACGTCACCTTTTTTAACACGTGCGCGTGGAATAGCTTCTTTTACAGTAACTTTAATAATGTCGCCAACAGAAGCATAACGACGGTGTGAACCACCAAGTACTTTAATACATTGTACGCGGCGAGCACCACTATTGTCTGCTACGTCTAGCATACTTTCGGTTTGAATCATTGCCCTACTCCAAAACCGAGCATCACCGGTCACAATTTCGAAAGGCTCAAAGAGTACTCGAAATTAACCGATGATGCAACAGATACGTCTAATTACTCAGCAGCAGCTTCAACAACTTCAACTAGAGTCCAAGACTTAGTTTTAGAAATTGGGCGGCTTTCTTTGATAGTCACAACGTCGCCAGTTTTAGCTGTGTTGTTCTCATCGTGAGCATGTAATTTAGTTGAACGGCGGATTGATTTGCCATACAACGGGTGTTGAACGCGGCGTTCGATAAGTACAACAATAGACTTGTCCATTTTGTCGCTTACTACTTTGCCGGTTAACGTGCGAACTGTTTGTTCACTCATTGTCCGTTCCCCTGTTTTTCGGTAAGGAGTGTCTTAATACGAGCAATTGTCTTACGAGTAAGTGCAACTTCGTGCGATTTACCCAATTGACCAGTTGCTTTTGCCATACGAAGACGGAATTGGTTAAGCTGTTGCTCATCAAGCAAAGCTGTCAACTCTTCTACCGACTTTTCACGTAGATCTTTAGTTTTCATTACATTACCGTCCGAGTCACGATAGTGGTTTTAAACGGAAGTTTAGCAGCTGCAAGCGTAAACGCTTCGCGAGCCAATTCTTCGTTAACACCATCAATTTCGTACAAGACTTTACCTGGTTTGATTTGACAAACCCAGTACTCCACAGAACCTTTACCTTTACCCATACGCACTTCAAGAGGCTTAGAAGTAATCGGCTTGTCTGGGAAAACACGGATAAAGATCTTACCACCACGTTTAATACGACGGCTGATTGTACGACGCGCTGCTTCAATTTGACGAGCAGTCATTTGACCACGCTCAACAGATTTAAGTGCGATTGTACCAAAAGATACCGAGCTACCGCGGTGAGCTAGACCAGTGTTACGGCCTTTCTGCACTTTACGGAATTTAGTACGTTTAGGTTGTAACATGGATTATTCTCCTTTTTCAGCAGAACGATCATTGCGACGACCACGACGCTCTTGACCTTCACCACGACCACGACCGCGTTTAGCTGGACGTTCTTCAGCTGGAGCTGGGTTCATGACTTGTTTCATGCCACCCAAGATCTCACCACGGAAGATCCAAACTTTAACACCAATCGTACCGTAAGTCGTTTCAGCACGCATAGTTGAATAATCGATGTCTGCACGAAGTGTATGCAAAGGTACGCGACCTTCACGATACCACTCAGTACGAGCAATCTCAGCACCACCTAAACGGCCTGATACTTCAACTTTGATACCTTTAGCACCAGCACGCATTGTGTTTTGAACCGCACGCTTCATAGCACGACGGAACATTACACGTTTTTCTAATTGAGAAGCGATAGCTTCAGCAACTAAACGAGCGTCTAAGTCTGGGCGATCGATTTCATTGATACTTACTTGCGCTGGAATACCCATAATTTGAGTAAGTTCACGCTGTAATTTTTCAATGTCTTCGCCTTTTTTACCGATAACGATACCAGGACGTGCAGTGCTAATAGTTACTTTAGCAGCGCCCGTAGGACGTTCGATAAGAATATTGCTGATCATTGCATTCTTAAGTTTTTTAGTTAAAAACTCACGAACTTGAAGATCTTTAAGCAAGTATTCAGCGTATTGTTTCGGACTCGCATACCAGTTGGCGTTATGACGTTTTACAACACCAAGGCGGATACCGATTGGATGAACCTTCTGACCCATATCAAACCCCTACCTTAACGGTAATGTGACAAGTACGCTTAGTAATACGATCTGCACGGCCTTTAGCACGTGGCATAATACGCTTAAGGCTAGTGCCTTCATCAACGTAAATCGTAGTAACCTTAAGGTCGTCTACATCTAAACTGTTATTGTGTTCAGCGTTTGCAATTGCAGATTCCAATGCTTTTTTAACCAAAACTGCAGCTTTTTTGTTGCTGAAGTTGAGAATATTAAGCGCGTGAGCAACAGATTTGCCACGGATTAGGTCTGCAACCAAACGAGTTTTTTGTGCCGAGATAGCGGCACCGCGTAATTTAGCAGTAACTTCCATCATAGCACCTTAACGTTTAGATTTCTTGTCAACACCGTGACCACGATAGGTACGAGTTGGCGCGAATTCACCAAGTTTGTGACCAACCATATGTTCAGATACGATCACTGGAACATGGTTACGGCCATTATGTACAGAAATTGTTAAACCAACAAAATCTGGGAGGATCATCGAACGACGCGACCAAGTTTTGATCGGCTTACGGTTATTAGCCGCGATAGCCGCTTCAACCTTAGCGAACAAGTGCGCATCGACGAATGGGCCTTTTTTCAGAGAACGAGGCATTGTCAGATTCCTTTACTTGTTACTTAACGCGACGGTCGCGAATAATCATCTTAGTCGTACGCTTATTGGTACGTGTCTTGTACCCTTTAGCTTTTTGACCCCATGGGCTTACAGGTTGAATACCTTTGCTACGACCTTCACCACCACCGTGCGGGTGATCTACTGGGTTCATCGCCATACCACGAACGGTAGGACGAACGCCACGCCAGCGTGCTGCACCTGCTTTACCAAGTGAACGAAGGTTGCTTTCTTGGTTAGAAACTTCACCAAGAACTGCACGGCACTCAACGTGAATTTTACGCATTTCACCAGAACGTAAACGAACGATAGCGTAAGAACCGTCACGACCCAACAACTGAACTGAAGTACCAGCAGAACGAGCTAATTGCGCGCCTTTACCGATTTTAAGTTCGATGTTGTGAAGAGTAGAACCGATAGGCATGTTGCGAAGCGGTAAACAGTTACCTGGACGAATTGGAGCATCGTTACCAGATTGAACTTTATCGCCAGCGCGAAGGCCTTTAGGCGCGATGATGTAGCGACGCTCACCATCAGCATACAATACTAGTGCAATGTGTGCTGTACGGTTAGGATCGTATTCAATACGCTCTACAGTTGCAGGAATACCATCTTTGTTACGTTTAAAGTCAACTAGACGGTAGTGCTGCTTGTGACCGCCACCAACGTGACGAGTCGTGATGTGACCGTTGTTATTACGACCACCAGTACGTTTTTTAGCTTCAACCAACGGAGCATAAGGCGCACCTTTGTGAAGATGGTCGTGAACGACTTTCTCTACAAAGCGACGTCCAGGAGACGTTGGCTTACATTTTTGAATTGGCATAATTCTCGTCCTTATTCCGCTGCGCTTTCAGCGGTATCGCCCAAGTCAGCCATTTCAACATCTTGGCCAGCTTTCAGGGTGACGTATGCTTTTTTAACATCAGAACGACGTCCTAATGTTTTACCAAAGCGTTTAGTCTTACCTTTAGTGATCGTTGTGTTAACTTTAACAACTTGAACACCAAACAATTGCTCAACAGCTTTTTTGATTTCAAGTTTGTTTGCATCAAGTGCAACTTTGAAAACTTGAACACCAGCAGTTTCGCCTAAAACTTGTGCTTTTTCTGAGAATACAGGTCCTTGTAGGACTTGATAGATACGTTCGTTGTTCATCCGAGTTCTACCTCAATTTTCTTAGCAGCAGCTACAGACATAACAACTTTATCGAACGCAATCAAGCTAACAGGATCGATAGCAGCAGCATCAACCACATCAACGTGTGGAATGTTGCGCGCTGCAAGATATAGATTCTCATCTACAGATTCTGTAACGATCAATGCACGAGTAGCATTCAAGTCGTTAAGTTTTGCAAGCAACTCTTTAGTTTTTGGAGCAGCAACAGCAAACTCTTCAACCAATACAAGACGATCTTGGCGAACAAGTTCAGCTAAGATACATTGCATTGCACCGCGATACATTTTGCGGTTAACTTTTTGAGACCAATCTTGTGGGCGAGCAGCAAAAGTTTTACCACCACCTACCCAGATTGGGCTACGAATAGAACCAGCACGAGCGCGACCAGTACCTTTTTGACGGAATGGCTTTTTGCCACCGCCAGAAACGTCTGCACGTGATTTCTGAGCTTTTGAACCTTGACGGCCACCAGCTAAATAAGCTGTAACAACCTGGTGTACAAGAGCTTCATTGAATTCACGACCGAACGCAACTTCTGATAATTCAACAGCAGAGCCGGAAACAGTATTTAAATTCACGTTATTTCCCCTCAGGCCTTGATCGTAGGACGAACAGTTACGTCACCACCAGTAGCGCCAGGAATCGCACCTTTCACTACTAAAACTGAACGTTCTGCGTCGATAGATACAATTTCTAGACCCTGTACAGTTACGCGCTCAGCACCCAAATGGCCAGCCATTTTTTTGCCTTTGAACACGCGACCAGGAGTCTGGTTTTGACCTGTAGAACCCAGAACACGGTGAGAAAGTGAGTTACCGTGAGTCGCATCTTGCGTACGGAAGTTCCAACGCTTAACACCACCTTGGAAACCTTTACCTTTCGACTGACCAGTTACGTCAACAACTTGACCAACTGTGAACATGTCTACACCGATAGTTCCACCAACTTCACGACCTTCAAGATCAGCTTCTGTTGCACGGAATTCTTGAACTAGACGACCAGCAGCAACACCCGCTTTCGCGAAGTGACCTTTCTGAGCGTTAGTTACGCGAGATTCGCGACGTTCACCAGTAGTGATTTGAATCGCTTGATAACCATCAGTTTCAAGCGTTTTGATTTGAGTGATGCGGTTAGGATCAACCTCAATCACTGTAACAGGCACAGAAACACCAGCATCTGTAAAGATACGTGTCATACCGCACTTGCGACCGACTAAACCAATAGCCATGTGCATAAACCTCTAAAAAAGCGGCCTAATTAACTTAGAGCGTTAATTAACCCGAAAGCCTTAACCCAATGCGATCTGAACATCAACACCAGCTGCAAGATCTAACTTCATCAATGCATCTACAGTTTTGTCTGTAGGTTGAACGATGTCGATCAAACGTTTATAAGTGCGGATCTCGTATTGGTCACGCGCATCTTTGTTAACGTGTGGTGATGTTAAAACGTTAAAACGTTCAATGCGTGTAGGCATTGGAATTGGACCACAAACTTGTGCGCCAGTACGTTTTGCTGTTTCTACGATTTCTTGAGCTGATTGATCAATTAAACGGTGATCAAAAGACTTCAAACGGATACGAATTCTCTGGTTAGACATACCAGTAAACTCCAAGCCAAATATATAAAGAATCACTCCTGACGCATCTCACCCCACTAAAAGGTAAGTGTCAAGAGCAGTGAAATATCACTAAGGTCATGATCGATGCCACGACTGTCACGATGTTAACTACTTTATTCGCAGCTAACCCCCTTTCATTAAAGGGTCGCTCATTATAGCCATTGTTTAATGCATAAGCAAATCCATTTTTGATTTTTTACAATATATTCAATTTGTTTGGATTATCAGTAGCTTAAAAAAGCATCAATAGACTGTTTGCCGCAACACATAATCAATTGCACTGTTAAGAATTTGATTTCCCTCAATAAAATTTAATTTCGGCGATTTTTTCAATTCGGTTTCAGTTGCCACGTATTGCCCCGAAAACTTATTCAGTTCGTCATCATTTTCTAAAAAGAGTGCCAAGGTTTCTGGCACCATCTCTGGGTGAAATTGAAAACCCAATACATTCTTTCCAATTTGGTACATTTGATTGCGACAGACGGTATTTTCAGCCAAATGTACAGCACCTTTTGGAATTTCAAAGGTCTCGCTATGCCATTGCATCACATTAAACTGTTCAGGCAATTCAAAGCATTCTGTTGGGACGTGCTGGATTTTACGTACTGTCGCCCAACCCAATTCCTGTTGTTCATTGCGACTGACCGCAGCACCGAGTGCATTGGCAATCAATTGCCCACCCAAGCATAAACCAATCGCAGGTTTTCCTGCGGCCAAGTAACGCCTTAACCAACGCTTCTCAATCTTTAACCATGGAAAATTCACTTCATCATTCACACTCATGGTACCGCCCATAATGATGAGTAAGTCAACATCCTCAATACTCGGTAAAGCTTCTATCTCTAAGGCTTGATCTATAGGTAAAGCAAAAAACTCTGTTGCACTGATCACTGCACCTTGTTGTTTTAAATATGTATAGCAACTGCCGAACCCTTCACCAGCAATATGCTGAAAATAATGTACTTTTAAATGCGACGTCATGCGCTTATGCCTTCTTTTTACTACCCTTATCGATGATTTAGCAAAATTGAAGCCAACTTTTTATTTTGTTTACCTTTATTCACATTTGTTCAATTTTCTCGCCTATTTAGAAACTTTCTCTTAAGCTAAAAACAATTTAGCACTTTATGAAGAGTCGATTCGTGAAAAGAAATCCGCAAACTGCCCTAGTTCATGCACCAAGACAAGCGCCTCAGTACATCTCAACAGTTCAACCTCCCCTGTATCGTGCATCGACAATTATTTTTGAAGATACCAATGCACTGTTTAATCGCCATTGGACCGATGACTATGACTATAGTTATGGCACCCATGGCACCCCCACCACATTTACATTGGGCGATAACATTGCACAAATTGAGGGTGGAAGGTACTGCCTACTCGCACCGAGTGGTTTATCTGCCATCAACCTAGTGAACTCATGTTTTTTAAGTCATGGTGATGAAGTTTGGGTGGCAGATAATATTTACGGGCCAAACATGGAGCATCTTCGTAATCTAGAAAAACGCTATGGCATTGGTGTTCGTGTTTATAACCCTATTAATGTGTCTTCTTTCCAACCGACAGAAAAAGCAAAGCTGATTTGGCTAGAAGCCGCAGGCTCGGTCACACTGGAGTTTCCAGATTTGGTCGGACTGGTGAAAAAGGCACAAGCACATCATGTGCTCACTGCTTTAGACAACACGTGGGGCGCAGGCCTTGCCTTTAATGCTTTTGATTTTAGTGATGAGCACTTAAGTGTAGATGTGACAGTACATGCTTTAACCAAGTACCCAAGTGGCGGCGGAGACATTTTAATGGGCTCAGTCGTGACACGCGAACGAGCTTTACATCATCAACTCTTTCGTACGCATGCCATTCAAGGCATTAGCGTCTCTGGGGATGATGTTGCTCAAGTCCAACGCAGTCTGGCATCAATGCGCGTTCGGTATGCCGCACAGTCTGAAAGTGCGCTACAGCTACTGGCATGGCTAAAACAACAACCCGAATTTGTGCAAGTATTACACCCTGCTGACTCGAGTGCTGCAGGTCATTCATATTGGAAAGACATTTGTGTCGATCAACACAGTGCAGGTTTGGTCAGTGTCATTTTCAAGCCCGAATTTGATCTACAGGATATTCGTCAGTTTTGTGATGCTCTGTCAGTCTTCAAACTCGGCTTTAGTTGGGGTGGTCCTGTAAGTTTGGTGATGCTGTATGACCTCAAAGACATGCGTGCACTTGAGCATACACATTTACAACAAGGTTTATTGGTTCGCTTTTGTATAGGACTAGAACATCCTGCCGATTTAATTCAAGATATAGAAAACGCACTAAAACAACTGAATAACCATCACAAAAAAATTGAATAGGAAGAAGTATGAGCACCCCGATCATCATTGCTAAGAAAACCACGAATACCCAACAAGATGTTGTTCTACACTCGAAGTTTGCCAACCGTCATGGCTTAATTGCAGGGGCAACAGGGACAGGTAAAACTGTAACCCTGAAGGTGTTGGCTGAAAGTTTTTCCAGACTCGGAGTGCCCGTATTTTTAGCCGATGCCAAAGGTGATGTCTCCAGCTTAGCGCAAGCAGGTGCATCCAATCCCAAATTTGATGAACGCATTAAAAGTTTAGGCATCGACAGCATTCCCTTTGCTGCATCCCCCGTGGTGTTTTGGGATTTATTTGCTGAACAAGGTCATCCTATTCGCACCACGATTACCGAAATTGGCCCGCTGTTACTGGCACGTATGCTGAATTTGAATGATACTCAAGAAGGAGTACTTTCTGCGGTATTCCGTATTGCAGATGATCAAGGCATGTTACTGATCGACTTTAAAGACTTAAAAGCCATGATCGGTTATGTCAGTGAACATGCCGCAGAGTTTAAAGCCGAATATGGCAACCTATCTCCTGCCAGCCTTGGCGCGATTCAACGGAATTTATTGGCACTGGCCGATCAAGGCGGTGATCAATTCTTCGGGGAACCCAGCTTAAATATTCTCGACTTTATTCAGACCGACAGTAATGGTCGTGGCTATATCAATATCCTAGCAGCAGACAAACTCATGAACACCCCAAAGCTCTATGCCACTTTTCTGCTCTGGATGCTTTCAGAATTATTTGAACAGCTGCCTGAGGTTGGCGATATGGACAAACCTAAGCTGGTGTTCTTTTTTGATGAAGCGCATTTGCTATTTGATAATGCCAGTGCAGCGCTGCAAGAAAAAATTGAACAAGTGGTGCGTCTGATCCGCTCCAAGGGGGTGGGTATTTACTTTGTCACGCAAAACCCACTGGATTTGCCTGAAAGCGTGTTGGGGCAACTCGGAAATCGCGTACAACATGCCTTACGTGCCTTTACCCCTAAAGATCAAAAAGCGGTTAAAACGGCTGCGGATACCTTCCGTGCCAACCCTGAATTTAAAGTTGAGCAGGCCATCACCGAGCTAGCTGTGGGTGAAGCTTTGATTAGTTGCTTAGATGAACAAGGCACGCCGCAGGTCGTAGAGCGTGCATGGGTGATGCCACCCTACTCGTCTTTCAGTCCTATTAGCCCAGAACAACGTCAAACCTTAATTTCACAAAGTATCGTGGCAGGCATTTATGAAAAAAGCCTAGACCGTGAAAGTGCTTTTGAACTTCTACAAAATAAAGTGGTTGAACGCCAACAACAAGCCGTGCAGATAGAGCAAGAGAAACAACAAGCCAAAGAACAAGAAGCGCTAACGAAACAACAAGCCAAAGAAGCTGAGACTCTGGCCAAGCAACAAGCACGTGAGCAAGAGCGCATCGCGAAAGAACAGCAGAAGGAAGCTGAACGTGAAGCAAAACAGCGTGAGAAGCTGATTCAAGATACAGTGGGGACGTTCGCTAAAAGTGCAGCACGTAGCCTTGGGGGCAGTACGGGACAAAAAATCGTCCGTGGTTTACTCGGCTCTTTGTTTGGTCGTAAGTGATCTACTTTTTAAATCTAAAAATCAAAACTTATGGGATATTCATATATCCCATATAAAAGTTAAGCTTTTATTTAAAGATGTATTTACATTGCATCTTTAAAGGTATATTTTAAATACATCTTATAAATGATAGCCAAGAGAGATCAAACATGACTCCGCAGCAAATTGACCTTGTAAAAGCAACTGTTCCCGTCCTTCGTGAAAACGGTGTCGCACTCACAGGTTATTTTTATAACCGTATGTTAGGCAATAATCCTAATTTAAAAGAAACCTTTAATATGGGGCATCAACGCAGTGGTGCTCAAGCCCAAGCTTTGGCGGGTGCTGTGTTGGCCTATGCAGAAAACATTGAAGACCCTTCTGTATTGCTTCCTGTGGTTGAACTAATCGCTCACAAACATGTCAGCTTGAATATTCAAGCACCCGACTACAACATTGTTGGGGAAAACCTACTGCATTCTATTAGTGAAGTTTTAAGTATTTCAATGGAAGATCCATTGATTGATGCTTGGGCTGCAGCGTATGGTCAATTGGCTGATTTATTCATTAGTACTGAAAAAGCGATTTATGAACAACATCAACAAACCAAAGGGAGCTGGTTAGGCTGGCGTAACTTTAAAATCGCGAAAAAAGTGGTTGAAAGCGATGAAATCACTTCTTTCTATCTTGCCCCTGTGGACGGTGGTGATTTACCAAAATATGAAGCAGGTCAGTACATTTCAGTACGTGTATTTGTTGAGGAACTTGGTCTAAAACAACCTCGCCAATACACCCTTTCAACTAGCCCTCAAGCTGACTATTTACGTATCTCGGTCAAACGCGAAGATGAAAAAGGTGATTTGGCAGGAGGCTGGGTGTCAAATACTCTGCATGGTTTAGCCGAAGGTGCTGAAATTGAAGTGTCTGCACCAACAGGTAACTTCTACCTGATTGACCCAAATAAACGCAATGTCTTTATTAGTGGTGGTGTAGGTCTCACGCCAATGGTGGCGATGCTAAATCAGTTGGTGACTTTAGATATGCCAGAACCTGTGACTTTTGTACACGCCTGCCGCAGCAAACAAGTGCATGCCATGAAACAGCACATTCATGACTTAAAAGCCAAATACCCACGCTTAAGTACCTTTACTGCATATGAGTTCCCACATCAAAGCGATGTTTTGGGTCAAGATTATGATGCGCAGGGTCGCCTTGATTTGAGTACCATTGATAGCGCGATTCTACCTGTTCAAGCAGACTACTACTTATGCGGCCCAATGCCATTTATGGCTGAACAACAAAAAGCCCTGATTGCTCGTGGTGTGCCTGCCGAAAATATTCACAGTGAAGCTTTTGGCACAGGTGGTGTTCATCACTAACTCATGCCATCGGCATAAAATAGAGAGGGTTAGTCAGGTTATGCTAGACTAGCCCTTTGTTTTTTTGCTTATCAACGATCAGTACCCTCATGCAGCTCAATAAATTTACCGATTATGCTTTGCGAATTCTGATGTATGTTTCCCAGCCGAAAGTACTGCCGCATACCATCGCAGAACTGGCGCAAGCTCTACAAGTGTCTGAAAACCACTTGATGAAAATCGTACACTTTATGGCGAAACAGCAGTGGATTATTACTGCACGTGGTCGTGGCGGTGGGATTCGACTCAATCCAGAAACCCTCCATTTAAGACTGGGCGAAATTGTACGGGTCTTACAAGCGGATCAGAACATTGTGGAATGTAACACCCCACCTTGTGTACTCCGTTCAAATTGCGGACTGAAAGGGATCTTAGATCAAGCACTGGATCAGTTCTATCACAGCTTAGACCAATATACATTAGCTGATGTACTGGGCACTGAGGCTCAGAATAAATTCACGACCCACTCACCGATTAACCTGATCAATCTTGCAAATTAAGGTCTTTTATAGACAAGATTACGGACTTTACGCTGCAAAGGTCGATTGCCTGCTCGACTTCCATTATAATGGCTGATTGTAGATCATAAATTGAAGTTGAGTTATGCACCACAGCCGAGGAAAATCCAAAAACAGTAAAATTGCTGCTGCCCCAAAGCAAAAAATTAGCTATGAAAAAAAGGTAGATTCTGCAGTTACTGAATATGCTGTGCACGCTCTCAACTGGCTGCGTAAAGCAGAGTTTTTAATGAGTGCTCCGAAGCTCAACCTGTGTGTAGAAGATACAGGTTATGAAATTGCCTTTGCGGGTCGTTCAAATGCAGGTAAGTCTAGTGCGATCAACGCCTTAACCAACCAAAAGCAATTGGCTCGTGCCTCGAAAAGACCGGGTCGTACGCAGATGATTAACTTTTTCAGTCTGGGTAATCCCGATCAACGTCTCGTCGACCTACCCGGTTATGGTTATGCAGCCGTGCCTGAAGCGATGAAAATCGTGTGGCAAAAAGAGTTAGAAAATTACCTGATTCAGCGTAAAAGCTTACAAGGCTTAGTCTTGTTGATGGATATTCGTCATCCGCTACAGCACTTTGACGTGATGATGTTGGAATGGGCTTATTCACGTAAATTGTTTGTGCATGTGCTACTGACCAAGTCCGATAAACTCAACCGTGGCCCTGCCTCTAAAGCATTACAAGAAGTTAAAGCCCAATTGAAAAAGATGAAACTTGATTTCTCAATTCAATTGTTCTCTTCTCTCAATAAACAAGGCCTAGAAGAACTGGCAAGTGTGATGGGCGGACGACTGAATTTTACTTTAGATCAAGCACAACATTTTGACTTAAGCAGCATTCCAGATGCGACAGCCGATGAGCTGGATACAGACGAATTCGATGAAGATCCTGAAGACGTTATGGATATTGAAGCTGAAGACGATGTTGAGGCCAAACCACAGTCTGAGGCTTAAGTTTTAAACGCCAACCTATAAAAGCATCATCTATTGCTGTATCTGTGTCCCCTATTGCTAATCACAATCGGGGACTTTTTTTTATACTGATTTTATTCAGCTCGTAGAAAGTTCAACACATATAAAAATAGGTCAGCATATGAAATTATGGTCTCGATTGAAAAAAAACAAAATTCGTTCCTCTATTGCCTACACAATTAAGCCCCGCAAAGTTAAGTTTGAATGGCAAGACAGTCCGATTGATTGGATTCCAAACCAACCTTTTGCCAGCTATTTCATCAATGAAATTAATATGATCCTGCCTGCAGGTGAGTTCTGGTTCTGCCGCCTCTATAACAAAGTCTTACCGCAAATTAGCGATGAAAAGCTGAAGCAAGATGTACAAGCCTTTATTCGCCAAGAAGCCATGCATGCGCAGGCACACAACTCAGCCAATAAAGAGTATCTCAGCCAAAGAAATATTGATGTCTCCCGTAATCTAGCGTTGATGGATTTCTTATTTGGAAAATTACTGGCCGATAAACCGCTTGATCTCACTGTGCCCAAAGCACTTGAGCACCAGTGGGATCTGTTTCGACTCGGTATTATTGCCACGGTGGAACACATGACCTGTGTCCTTGGAAAATATGCACTGGACAACACCGAATGGGAAAAAATGGGCGCTGACCCTGCGATGTTAGACTTGATCAAATGGCACGGCGCAGAAGAAATTGAACACCGTACTGTCGCATTTGATTTGTACCGACACTTAGGTGGTGGCTACATTGCGCGTTATTATTTGAGTCTGGTGGTAATTGCTGCCGTTCTCGGTTTATGGGTCGATGGTGCAGCCCATATTATGAAACAAGATGACCGCTTTAAGTCTATTCAACCCAGTCTGTTTAAACCCTGGATTTGGCGTGAATGGCTGTCTATTTCTAAACGGAATCATCAAGTGTTGCCAAGTCCGTTATGGCTCATCTCACAGCAATTTGGCTATCTAGTGCCGTGGTATGACCCCGTACACGAAGCCAAAACAGAAGATGCCATTGCCTACTTAGACCAATCCCCTGCGGCAAAACGTGCCATGCTCAAAGTCGCTTAAATCCTAAAATAAAAAAAGCAGCTATTAAGCTGCTTTTTTTATTTTAGGGCAAAACTTAAGACGGATTCGATAAATTGGGCAAAGGTGCATCCAGATCTTGGGTATGTCGATCCACCACCACACTAATCATCATGTCACCTTGTACATTCACCACAGTACGCACGGTATCTAGTAAGCGATCAATCGGCAATAAAATCGCAATTGCTTCAGCAGGAAGTCCGACAGACTGCAATACCATAATCATAGTGACCATGCCTGCACTCGGAATCCCTGGAGCACCTAAAGAGGCAATCATCGCCGTCAGACACACCACCAACTGTTGACTCAAGGTCAAATCTAGCCCCATCAAGTTAGCAATAAACAAAGCTGCCGCCGCCTCATACAGCGCAGTACCGTCCATATTGAGCTGCGTGCCCAATGGAATCACAAAGCCCGCCGTTTGTGGACGTACACCGAGATTTTCTTGCGCACACTTGAGTGATAAAGGCATAGTTGCTGAGCTTGAGCTGGTGGCAAAAGCCGTAATTAACGCCACACGAGTGCCTTTAAAAAAGGTCATCGGATTCATCTTGCCAAAAATCCACAGCAATAGTGGCAAAACCACCAGACCATGAAAAATGGTGGTGCCCGTTACCACAGCAGCAAACTCAGCCAAACGACTCAATACCGAAATGTCTTCAGTGGCAATCAACTTAGCGAGTAATGCAAAAATTCCTAGCGGGGCTAGCTTCATCACCCAGCCAATCATCAACATCATGATGTCAAAGAACTGTTGACTCAGCTTACGTACGGTACGGAATTTTTCGCCGCCTTTAACCAGTGCCACACCTATGAACAACGCAAAAACCACCACCGCTAAAACATTGCCTTCGGCAAAGGCTTTGAAGGGATTAATCAGCGTATTTTGAATAAAGTTGGTGAAGAACGAAGATGGGGTGAGCGTATCTGGAGTTTGATGAGCGGCCATGGCGTCTTGGAACATGGCGATATCGACACCTTTGCCGACTTCAAATAAATGCGCGCAGCTTAAACCCAATATCAAGGCCAAAGTCGTGGTGGTAACACAGCATGCCAGCGTAATTTTCCAAACACGGGAGAGCTGGCCGCCCGCTTGTAAGTTAGATACTCCCACCACAATTGAGCTAAAAATAAGGGGAATCAAGAGCATTTTTAATAGACCAATAAAAATACTGCTGACCACCCCGATTCCATACAAACTCATTTCTAAAAAAGCGCTACCCGGGAAAAGATTGAGAATAAATCCGAAGATGACCCCGAAGATCGCTGCAATTAGAATTTGCGTGTTTAAGCTCATAGCTTCATGCTTTTCAAAGATTTCTTTGGGAAACTATGCCATGTGAACGGACTAGAATCGAGCATTTTTTTGTCACAAGTACTGCACATTTACCCATATGCCTCTCCCAAAAATATGAGACTATTACAATTGAAGCTCAACGCCTCGCTCTGCTCTGACCACCTTTCAGTCATAAAATCAGCCATAAAAAAAGCTGAGTCATATCACTCAGCTTTTTTATGATCAGGCTTTATTGGGCTTCGATTTCACGGAGACGAATCAAACCTTCTTGCGTGGTACTACACACCAACTCACCGTTTTGCCACATTCGTCCAAAGTTTAAACCACGTGAACTGGCACTGACTGTGGCGTCCATGTCATACAGCAGCCAGTCATCCACGCGAAAGGGTTTATGGAAATACATGGCATGATCGATACTCGCACACTGTAAACTTGGCGAAAGATAACTTAAACCATGTGGGCGCAGTGCCGTGGTCATTAAAGTGAAATCTGAATAGAATGCCGCAATCGCCTGATGCAATGAAATCTCATCCACCTCTGCTACTATACGGTCATGCGTGCGAATATAGTGCGCATACACAGGTGCTTCAGGCTGCGGTTGGTACGGGTTCTGTGGATTGATAGGACGAATTTCCACATGACGATCGCGCATGAAACTTGCACGCACATTTTCAGGCACAAATTCCACCATCATTTTTTTCAGTTCAGCCTCAGACTTTAAAGACTCTGGTGCTGGATACTCAGGCTCACCGATTTGGTAATTCAGGCCTTCTTCATTGTCAGCAAAAGACACCATACACATAAAGATGGTTTTACCATGCTGAATAGCACGCACTTGGCGACTGACAAAACTACGACCATCACGAATTCGATCAACTTCATAGATAATCGGTGCGTTCACATCGCCACCAAATAAAAAGTATGCATGTAAAGAATGGGCTGGACGATCCGTCGTATATGACGCCGCACGTAGGGCCTGACCTAAGACTTGTCCGCCAAAAACACGCTTCCCAACCAAATTACGGCTTTGTCCACGAAAGATATTTTCCTCAATTTTTTCGAGGCTCAGTAATTCAACCAACTCTTGGGTTAAGGCATTCATAAGCGACCTACTTAATGGTGAGAGACCAGATTTTTCTGTAAAGTGATGAGGTATGATATCGATATTAAAATCTATTTTGCCATAAATTCAGACTAAAACCCTATAGATTGCTTGACTGAGTTGTCATAAGTTTTTTTCGTTATTTCCGACTAAAAATACGATTTTTAACGATAAAATTCACCATATAAAACAAATTTGTCAGGAAATGACATACGGTTTATGTTTACAATTACGCAAAATAAATACCCCTTCAGACAAACTGCGGGATTGGTCATTTAAGCAGGAGTGTATATGTCCAAAAGTGGCTTTGGTCAAATGTATAGAAAGCTTTCAAGTAAGCTTCTTGACCTCATAGTAACCCCACATGTATTGGGTGAGGTTCCAACAGAACCGACAGCAACAGATGCTGACCCAGCAGCTTCAGGCCATCCCAAAAAAATTGTCTGTTATGTGCTTCAAAATCACTCACGCAGTAATGCGCTGTTGGTGGATGGTGAAACACGTCGTTTAAAGCTTGCTCCTGCACTCGATCCTTTGGTCGTGGGGACACATCAAGAAAAAGCATCGATCGTGTTTTTACAGCATAACGATGAAAATAATTTACTTAACCCTTCACCACACACCTTTCCACCGCGCCTGTTACGTCTAGTTGAAGCTTTAGAGCAACAACCCGATTTAGACGTGGAGCTGGTACCTGTGACGGTACTGTGGGGACGTTCACCAGATAAAGAAGACTCTTGGTTTAAATTGTTATTTACCGACACTTGGGCAACTCCAAGTACGGTGAAACAGCTGATGAATATCGGTTTACATGGTCGTCAGTCATTTTTAGAGTTTCATGAAAGTCAGTCTTTACGTGCTTTGGTTGACTTTGCAAAAACCACCTATCCGAATTTATCCCCTGCGACCTACATTCTAAATACCTTAAATAATCAGCTCGATGCACACCGTGAAGCCGTACTCGGTCCCGATCTTTCTGACCGTCGCAACGTGATGCATTCATTGATTAAAGCCAATGATGTACAAGATGCGATTCGCCGCGAAAGTATCCGCGGCAAAATTAGCATGTTGGATGCTGAACGTCGTGCCATTGGTTATGTCAATGAAATCGTATCGGATTACTCACATTCAACCATCCGTTTTGCGGAAATGGCGCTGGCACGATTATGGACGCAGCTCTACGACGGGGTTGAAGTGCATAACTTCAATACGGTTCGTGAGTTGGCTAAAGACTACGAAATTGTGTATACCCCATGTCACCGCAGTCATATCGACTATTTACTGCTGTCTTATGTGGTGTATAACCGTGGTTTGATGGTGCCTTATATTGCTGCGGGCGATAACCTGAATATGCCATTTGTTGGGCAAATTTTACGTGGTGGCGGTGCATTCTTTATTCGCCGCACCTTCCGTGGTAATGCACTTTACACTTCGGTCTTTAAAGAATACCTATACAGCATTTTGTCGCGTAACACGCCTTTAGAATACTTCATCGAAGGTGGTCGTTCACGTACAGGTCGTCTGCTACCTCCGAAGACAGGTATGTTAGCCATGACGGTGCACAGTCACTTGCGTGGGCGTGCCAAACCGATAGTCTTTGTTCCGACCTATATTGGCTATGAACGCTTGATGGAAGGTGCAACCTACGTCGGCGAGATGAACGGTAAACCCAAAGAAGCCGAGTCTGTCTTTGGGATTCTGCAAACTTTACGCAAAATTGAACGTATTTTCGGGAAAGTCCATCTCAACTTTGGTGAGCCCGTTTTCCTCGATGACATGCTGAAAAAGCATGGCGCTGAGAATGTACAAATTGCTAAAAATGATGATCCAATTCCGCAAGAAGTCTCTGATGCAGTCAACAGTTCAGCACATGCAATTTTAGAAAATATTAACCGTGCGGCTGTGGTGAATCCTGTTTCACTCTTGTCTTTGGTTCTGCTGGCCACTGAAAAGCATACCCTTGATGAAGAAATCTGTATTAAACAGCTCGATACCTACCGCAAGTTGTTGACGACACTTCCTTATGATGAGCGCCTCTTGGTCACGCCATTATCGGGTAAAGAAATCATTGCTTATGGTTTAAAGCTGAAACTGATCAAGCGTGTCAATCACGTACTCGGTGACATTATTGCGATTGCGGACAATCAAGCAGTACTGCTGACCTACTTCCGTAATAACATTTTGCATGCCTTTGTATTGCCATCACTCGTTGCTGCTTTGGTTGAACACAATGGAACCATTGGCCGTGGTGATTTAATCAATGTGATTCGCACGCTATATCCATTCTTAAAGGCGGAACTGTTTTTAAAATGGGAAGATGCTGAGCTCAAAGATCAAATTTGTGCTTATGTAGATGGTTTGATTCAAGCCAAGCTGATTTCTGAAGATGCTGAAGGCCACTTGATTTCTCCTGCTCCAAACAGTGAAGATCATAACCAATTGGTGGTCTTGGCAGCGCCAGTAATGCAAAGTCTCGAACGTTACTATATGACGCTTGCGCTGATTACACAGCGTGGTTCTGGGAATATTTCAGCACGTCAAGTTGAAGAACTCAGTCATTTGGTCGGTCAGCGTCTGTCTGTCCTATATGAGTTCAATTCACCTGAATTCTTTGATAAAGCCCTGTTCCAAAGCTTTATTAAAGTGCTCACGCAACAGGGTTATATCAGTACCAACTCGGACAACGCGATTGTGTTTGATGAAAACTTTCAAAACGTTGCGCAATATGCCAACTTGGTACTGGATGATGTCACGCTACAAATGTTGCAACACATCACCACTTTCAGCGATGAAGAACTGAAAGACACGCTAGACAAAGTCGCTGCTGAACAAGCGAAAAAGCGTTTGAAACGTAAGAAGAAGTAATTTCTTTTTAAAAGCATAGGTATCTAAAAAAGGTAGGTGCCTGTGCTTTAAGTGTTTGAATAAAAATTAAAATCTGTTTCACCTAAGCTTATTATGTTAAATAAACTTGCTTCTAATGAATATTAGTGAGAGTGAAAAAACCATTTTTATCTTTCGATATCGTTGCATATTGAAAGCAGATAGCTTGTTTCGTTTGTAATATATTGAGGCGAGGCAAGTGCTTGATGACTTGTTTACTACCACTAAAACTGAATAAATTGCCTTGGGTATTCTTGAAGGTATAGACCGGTTCAATACTATCTGATCGTCCAAAGCGTTCTCTGACTATTTCTGTTTTTTCAATAAATTCACCACACTCACTGATTTGATTATCAGATTTTAACGCCTGTTTGTATTTCCAATTATGGTAAGCGGTAACCCCGAAATAAAGCGTAAAACCCAATATGGCAAGTATAGAAAACTCGACTAGTTTTTTTGAACTTAATGACATATTAATCACAAGATATTAATTTTATTATCCTTATTATAAACATATACTTATTGAGGTTAAATGAATTTTATCGATTACTAATAAATTCGCTTTTGTGTTAGATTGAGTCGCAAAATATATATCTGATGAGTTATGTCTAATTTTTTGATTATTATAGGGTTAGTTTTATATTTCTTTTGTTTTATTGCTTTTATTTTTGTGCTTGCTGTCGTGATGCCCAAAGCTGAGAAAAATGAACGCTGGGCAATGTTACCCTTTCTGACAATGGGTGGATTTATTGTTGTTGGAACGATTTCTTATAGCATCGGGATGGGAATGAAAGAAAAGCAACCGATGCAACTTTCTCAAAGCTGTGGCACTGTGATTGGTTATAAATATTATAAAAATTGTAGTGGTCGTTCGCAAACACGTTGTGATCCCTTTGAGCGAATTCAAATTCGCGTAGATGGTTCTAAATATTCACGGTTAATGCGATTTGATGGGAATTTAAGTCGTCAAAATAGCAATGAACATGTCTGTTTTACATTCTATGATCGCTATAAATACTCACATTTACAAGATTCTAGAATCACTCAATGGATTGAATGATGAAGCGAATAGAAAACTCTAACTTAAGTTTTACTAAAATTAACATAATACACCATATACGAAATTATTGAAATTTTATTATAATAATCAATATCTTAGTCAAATAAATTCCAGGGGTTCAGCGTACTGGAACAGGTTTTTTTATGATTCTTCACGCTCTATAGCTATTTTCTCAGCTACGTTTCACATTTTTTCATGAATGAAAGTAAAAATTATTTTGACTCACACTCGGCTAAAAATGCCAAATAATCATCAAAACAATGAGGATGCTGCAACTCAAAATTCATCTGCTGCATCCGTGATGCATAAATTTGCTTGCCTGATGGCACATCACTCTCCAAACCCAAAGCTGGAAATCCTAACTGCTGTTGGAACCATTGGATGATTTCATGTAAAGGCAGTGGCTGGCTATCGCTACAAATATAAGACTTTTCAGTATGTTCCACGTGAAGCAAGTACACTAAAAAAGCAGCCAAATCATCAATATTAATTCGGTTCGACCAATGCAGTTTTGGGTAAGACTTTGTAGTTTCTGCAAGTTTAATCATACGTGAAACTGAGGTTCCATAAATTCCTGTTGGACGTACAATCACACATTCAGAGGGATAAGCCTGTTGCCACAAAGTTTCCATGTTCAATAGCACTTGTCCTTGCGCATCGCTCGGTTGGGGACACGTGTCATCATCAACCCGCTCCCCTGCACTTTCACCATAGACACGTGAAGAAGAAACCACGATCACTTTTTTTAAAGGATGACTTTCTAAGGCTTGTAGCATGGGTGCAATCGAGTCTACAAAAGTTCGCTGATACGCCTCCACCGTACTGCTCTCAGGCGAGAGTAAGACATATACGGCATCAATCGGTGCGACTTGAGACAAATCCAACTGATGAATATCTTGAGTCAAATGCTCAGCCCAATCATCTGATTTCGGACTTCGGCTAATTGTGGTAATTTGGTGGCCTTGCTGAAATAACTGTTTAGCAACACGCTGAGATGTTTTACCATAACCTATAAATAAAATATGCATTTAGCACCAAATCACAGACAAAGTTGAGGGGACATGGCTGCAGTCCATCAGTTGCAGGGGGTCGGAGCTGCCTCTGCTGCACTACTTGAAAAGTTGAATCTCTTCACTACAGATGATCTGCTGTTTCATCTGCCACGAGACTATGAAGATCGTAGCACGATCATCCCCATGAACCAATTAACGGTTGGGCGTAGCTACC
Source organism: Acinetobacter sp. 8I-beige (assembly GCF_902505955.1). Lineage (NCBI taxonomy): Bacteria > Pseudomonadati > Pseudomonadota > Gammaproteobacteria > Moraxellales > Moraxellaceae > Acinetobacter > Acinetobacter sp. 8I-beige. The sequence goes on from NZ_LR732790.1 coordinate 1,983,339, forward strand.
TACTCGAAGGTACGATTCAAGGTGTGGACTTTCCACCGGGTAAGCGAAAATCCATGGCGATTGGACTGCAAGACGACTTTGGCAAAGTGACTTTGCGCTTTTACCATATTTATAAAGGCTTAACGGACCGTGCAAAGATCGGTAATCGTCTACGTATTTTTGGTGAAGTCCGTGTGGGTGCGCGTGGCTTAGAAATGTATCACCCAGAAATTCAAATCATTACAGAACATATGCCGCTTCCACAAACCCAACTGACTGCGATTTACCCCAGCACAGAGGGTCTGACTCAGCCGAAGTTTCGTGAATACATCAAACAGGCCCTCACTAAACACAGTGATGATTTACCTGAACTGCTGCCCGCAAAATTTACCAATGGCTATGCACTTAAACAGGCATTGGACTACATCCATCATCCTCCTGTAGATGCCAATATGCTGCAACTGAGCCAAGGCTCACACCCTGCCCAGCAACGTTTGATTTTTGAAGAGTTGGTTGCGCATCAAGTCAGTCTATTAAGCCGTCGTGCCTATATCCAACAAATTGAAGCGCCACGTATTTCTGCCAGTCGTCAGTTTGCCAAACAACTGCTCAGCAGCCTACCTTTTGAAATGACCAATGCACAAAAGCGTGTCTCCAAAGAAATTGTACAAGACTTAAAACTTAATAAACCGATGTTACGTTTGGTTCAAGGCGATGTCGGCGCAGGCAAAACCTTGGTTGCAGGAGTCGCAGCCTGCCATGCCTTAGAGGAAGGTTGGCAAGTGGCGTTAATGGCACCGACTGAAATTTTGGCGGAACAACATTATCTCAATTTTAAAAAATGGTTTGAACCTTTGGGACTCAGTGTATCTTGGCTTTCAGGTAAACAAAAAGGCAAAGCCCGTGCCACAGCCGAACAAGCGATTGTAGATGGCACAGCGCATCTGGTGGTGGGTACACACGCCCTGTTTCAAGACAATGTCCGCTTTGCCAAACTTGGATTAGTAATTATTGATGAGCAGCACCGCTTCGGGGTCGATCAGCGCTTAGCCCTACGCAATAAAGGCGCGCAGAATATGACCCCACATCAATTGGTGATGACCGCAACCCCTATTCCACGAACTTTAGCCATGTCTGCCTATGGAGACTTGGACACGTCTGTGATCGATGAACTTCCCCCCGGACGAAGCCCGATTCAAACCGTGACCATTCCACTCGACCGCCGTGAAGAAGTCCTACAGCGTATTGCCAGCAACTGCCTAGAAGGCAAACAAGTTTACTGGGTCTGCACCTTAGTTGAAGAGTCTGAAACCTTAGATGCTCAAGCTGCTGAAGCGACCTATTTAGAAATTAAAGAACGTTTCCCCGAACTCAACATTGGCCTCGTACATGGCAAAATGAAGGCCGATGAAAAGCAAGCAGTGATGCAACAGTTTAAAGCCAATGAATTACAACTCTTGATTGCGACCACAGTGATTGAAGTGGGAGTCGATGTACCGAATGCCTCAATCATGGTGATTGAGAATGCGGAACGTTTAGGACTCTCTCAATTGCACCAATTACGTGGCCGTGTTGGTCGAGGCGCCAAGGCTAGCTTTTGCGCCCTATTATATAAAAGCCCACTGTCTCAAAATGGGCAAGAACGCTTACGCATCATGCGTGAAACCAATGATGGCTTTTTAATTGCCGAAAAAGATTTGGAAATCCGCGGCCCCGGTGAATTACTTGGCACCAAACAAACAGGCGATATGGGCTTTCGTGTAGCCAAACTGGAACGTGATGATCATTTGCTCAATCAGGCACATTATGTCGCAGCTCAGATCTTAAAAGACTATCCTAAAAATGCTGAAGCCTTACTGAAACGCTGGCTACCTGAAGCACCACGCTATGCCTATGTTTAGTCATTTACTGCACACCGCCAAACAGTTGCTACACAGAGCACAGCCCTGTCAGTTGTGTGGCATTGTACGCGCAGATCTACATTCGGTCTGTTTGGATTGCTGGCAACAACTCCCACTGCATCCACAGACCATTGAAAAACAAGAGCTGAGTATTCATGTGGCGGGACATTATCAATATCCTTTAGATCATCTTATTCAGCAGTTCAAATATGAACAACAACTGCATTGGCAGCCTCTACTGTCTGGCATTCTTCAGCAAATTCGCTTCCCTAAAGTGCAAGCAATTGTTCCAATGCCGATTTCGAACCAGCGTTTAGCCGAACGTGGCTATAACCAATCAATGATCCTCGCCAAAGACTTAGCCAAGCAGCTAAATGTTCCCATTTGGCAACCTGTGATACGACTGCATCAACATTCGCAAAAAGGACTCAGTCGACTGGAACGCTTAGATCAAATTCATCAACAGTTTAAAATCGATCCACAGCAACGTCAGTACGCAAAACGCTACCGGCGTGTTTTGATTTTGGATGATGTCGTGACCACAGGCAGCTCCATTCAGGCCCTGACTTTACAACTTGAACAATTGGGTTGTCATAAAGTCAGCGCCGCGTGTATTGCCTATGCGCTTGAATAATTAAACGACTTCAATCATCAAATGTTCACGTACCCATGGCATGACCACCTCAGTGGTCAGCGGTGCAAGTGTAGTCTGCTGGTCATTCAAACTGACCCATTTCATTTCTGCAATTTCAGCCGCAATTTGTGGCACTTGCTGAAGCTGAACATGGTAAACATAGCTCACCAATTTAAAATCAGGTTCATTGGCGGTGGCTGTTTCAAAACGACCAACAAACTGTTCAATCGTCGCATCACTTCCAATTTCCTCCCGAATCTCACGCAGCATGGTTTGCTCAGGTGCTTCATTGGGCTCAAGTTTACCGCCCACTTGCATAAAACATGCGGTGTTCTGCTTACGCACCAACAAAAGCTGCTGCTGTTCATTCACAATAATAGCCGCAGCGACCGTAATCACCTTCATGCTTTGACATCCAACAACTCAGGATCAACCATACCCCACTTCGGTTCAGGTGCTTGGAATTGATCCATCTGCTTTAAAATTGCTTTCACCGAATCCGACACAATCAGGCTATCGGTAAAGCGTGCATGGGTAAAGCCTTTGTCGGTGGTCATCTTTAGAAATTTAAGTAAATCATCATAAAAGCCATTTACATTTAAAAAGGCATTCGGCTTAAGGTGAATGCCGAGCTGCGCCCACGTCCATTGTTCAAAGATTTCTTCTAAAGTCCCTGCACCGCCAGGCATTGCAATAAATCCATCCGACAAAGCTGACATTTTCAGTTTCCGTTCTTGCATATCTTTGACGACATGTAACTCGGTCAGGCCTTGATGCGCCAACTCACGATCCACCAGCACGTGTGGAATCACGCCAATCACTTGACCACCTGCCTCTAAAGCACTGTCTGCCACAATACCCATTAAGCCCGAACGACCACCACCATAGACTAAGGTTTTGCCTTGTTCTGCAATGGTGTGTCCAACCTGACGTGCTGTTTCGGAAAAGATTTGATCTGAACCTAATGCGGAACCACAAAAGATCGCAATTGAATTTGTCATTTTTTACTCTGATATTTAATTGTCATGCAACTTCACTAAAATGAATGGATATTTTTTAGCAATTTAACCATTCGATCAGTGTTTTTATTGCAATCCTTGTCTAAAATACACCCATCCACTTCAACCATTACTGCGCAAAGGAGAAAGACGGCATGCTTGAAGCCTTTTACGCCACAGAGCGCGGTAGCTTAGAAGACATCACCATTAATGGCGATTTCGATCTTCAGCCCGATTTGGTCTGGCTTGACCTCATTGCTCCCTCCCAAGAAGAACAACAGTGGATTTTAGATGCATATGAACAAAATTTACCTACGCTAAAATCACTCGAAGACATTTCATCTTCAGCTCGATTCTACCGTGATGACGACGGTATTTTGCATATCAGTACGTATTTTTTAACGAAAAATAAAAACTATCAAGTCGATGGTGAGCCTGAAGAAAGCAGCGGTGCCCTTGCCACGGTACAAACTGTCGCTTTCATTTTACATAAAGAACGTCTCTTTACCCTTCGCGGGGAAAAACTGGTAGCGTTCCGTGCCTTTCGTGCGCGTGCGCGCCGCAATGACTACGAAATCGACTATAAAGATCCAACGTGGATCTTACTCGGTTTACTCGAGGCGAAGCTGGACGAGCTTGCGGATATCTTAGAAGATATCCACAAGGACTTGGAAAAGTATTCCACAGAAGTGCTGAATAACCGTCACCGCGAGATGATTCTCGACTTAGATGACATGATTACCCGTCTGGCACACTTGGAAGATATGCTTGGAAAAGCACAGTTGTGTTTGATTGACTTACGCCGTGTACTGACCTTTCTATCACGCCCACGTGCTTTAGGCAGTCATATTTATGATGCGGATATTCGAGAGCTCAGTGAAGACGTTCGCTCACTAGTTGAGCACGATGCCTTCTTGTTCCAAAAAGTGAGATTCTTACTGGATACCACCTCAGGCTTCATTAACACCGAACAGAATGACACGATTCGTCGCTTCTCTATCTTACCCAGTATGCTCGCTCCACCAATGCTGATTGCCAGTATTTACGGCATGAACACCGATGTGTTGCCTTTTGCCAAAGGCGGCACCAGTTTTATTGTGGTGAGCCTGATCTTAATGGCGTTCCTGATTGGTCCGCTCATTTACTTCCGCTGGAAGAAATGGATTTAAGTAAAGCTTAAAACACTTATTTTCCTCATAAATTTAAGAAACGCAACATATAAAAAAAGCACCTTAAGGTGCTTTTTTTATTTAAGGGATTAACTTTAAGTCATCCTGTAAATGACAGGCTTGAATTACCTTCATCATTTTTTCAGGTACAGCTTTAAAATGTAAACTATGTGCATCGGGTGTTTGACGTAACCAACGCACCAATACTGCTAATGCCAATGTACTACCATGCTCAAGCTGGGCCAAATTCACCACCACAGGATAAGACTGTGACTGAATCACCTTCAGACCTTGTTGATAGTAGCTTTCAGCATTGTCATATGTAATCTGACCTGAAAGCTGCATTTCCTGATTGCTAAAGTTAATCACCTTTCACCTACTTATTTTTTCTTTTCAACCGCTGCTTCTGCATCAGGTTGGAAATTTGCAATCGCTTTATCTAGGTCGCCACCATTACGTTTAACCGTTGCCGCGAACTGATTACGGAACTGTAAACCAAGGTCGATACCCGACACATTGATATTACGGATTTTCCATTGGTTGCCTTTATCCGCCAACTGGAAAGACACTGGGATTTTTTCGCCTTTGTTATTAAAGTCGATCGTCACCACAGGGTTTTTGCTATTGGTTTCTTTATACGGACGGATGGTATACGTCTGATTGCTGAATTTCGCGAATGCAGAACCGTAGTTTTCAATCAGTGTTTCACGGAAATTGTTTTCAAACTTCGCGCGTTGTGCAGCTGTACTGTATTGATTGGTTGCATAAGTCCCCATCACAATACGAGAAAATGCTTGTGAATCCACATAAGGGTCTAAGTTTTGACGAACAATCGTTTTCACCGCAGCTGGGTTGTTTTGGAGCTTGGCATGATCCGCTTTTAAACGCGCAATCAAGCCATCTGCCACTTTTTTAACAAAAGCAGGTGGTGCTTCACTTGGTGCTGCAAAAGCAGTACCCGCAAACATTGTAGTTAAAATGCTAGCTGTCAGTGTTTGTTTCAATAAAGTATTCACTACAATTGGTCCTCTTCAAATCATTCAACAAATGACACGTTGGCATCTGCTGTTTCAGCGGTTTCAGGTTGCTCAGTTGTTGCTGAAGCATCTTTCGATTTACCTGCACCACCCGTAATAAATTTAGTAATTAAGTCTTCTAGGTCCATTGTGCCTTGGGTATTGCCAATGCTTTCACCACGCTTCACGTAGTTCAAACCACCCCCTGGAACAATTTTCAAGTACTTCTCACCTAGCAGACCATTGGTTGCCACCATAATATAAGCATCTTCATCAATGCTGGTGATGGACTTCATGTTCGCAATAAGTTGCTTTTCCATTTCTTTTTGTTGCGCAGCATCCGCAGTGGTATAGTCGCTACTGTAACGAAGCTCTTCAAGTGCATTCTTTTCAACTTCTTTGAGTTGTGCTGCATTAAAGGTCGTTAATTTACCATCCAAAGAAAAAGAAACCGTCGCTAAACGTGTCACAGGGTCTAAGCTTATTTGATCGACTTGACCAATTTTCACCCCACTCATCGTCACTTTCGCACGTGGTTTTAAACCATTTACGTTATCGAAAGTTGCACTCATTTCATAGCGATCACTGAGATTTGATCCCACCAAGCCACTCACTCGCATCGCAATAAAAAACAAAGCGATACCGAATAAAATGACAAATATGCCGACTGCCAGCTCACTTGCACGTGATTTCATTAAACACCTCCAAACATGACCGCAGTCAACACAAAATCAAAACCTAAAACACAGAGCGATGAATACACCACAGTGCGTGTGGTTGATGTCGCAATACCTTCAGATGTCGGTTCACAGGCATAGCCTTGATACACCGCAATCCATGTACAAATTAAAGCAAAAACAAAACTTTTAATGATGGTGCCATTCAGGACATCTTTATAGAACTCTACGCTACTTTGAATGCCACTCCAGTAAGAACCTTCATCTGCACCCAAGAAGTCTACCCCTACCATTTTACCACCCATAATCCCCACCGCAGCGAAAATGACAGACAACATCGGTAAACTGAAAATACCGGCCCAAAGTCGCGGCGAAATCACACGTTTAAGTGGATCAACCCCGATCATTTCCATACTGGACAGCTGCTCTGTGGCTTTCATTAAGCCAATCTCAGCCGTTAATGCAGAACCCGCACGACCTGCAAACAGCAATGCTGCAACCACAGGTGCTAACTCACGTAGTAAGGTCAAAGCAACCGCTGTACCCAACATCGCTTCACTACCAAAGGTCACCAAGATGCTATACATCTGTAAGCCCAGTACCGCACCAATAAATAGCCCTGACACCACAATAATGAGCAGCGATAACACCCCAACACGGTACATTTGGTAAACAAATAACCGAACACCTAAAGCAGTGGGCATCGAAAATAAAATTTGTAATAACATCAGGCTGGCAACACCAATGCCGCGAACCCGTTCAATCACGCGTCGACCTAAGAGTGCTATCGCATTCATGCTTGCACCTCAGTATTTAGATATGCCTTATGGCTAAATTGATAATCGACAGGCCCTTCAACTGCACCTGTTAAAAACTGTTTAACAAACGGAGAGGCATTCGCCTGTAACTGTTCAGGCGTGCCTTCACCTTGCACCTTACCTTCAGCAACAACATAGATATAGTCTGCGATCGATAAGGTTTCAGCCACGTCATGCGAGACAATAATTGTTGTTAAATCAAGAGCTTCTCGCAATGATCGAATCAGACGTGTGAGTACACCCTTCACAATTGGATCTTGTCCTGCAAATGGCTCATCGTACATGATCAGCTCAGGATCCAGTGCAATTGCACGTGCCAAAGCCACACGACGGTTCATCCCGCCTGAGAGCTCAGAAGGCATCATCTGTTCTGCGCCACGTAAGCCGACAGATTCAAGTTTTAAAGATATAATTTCTGACAGTAAATGTTCTGGCAACTTGGTATGTGCTCTTATCGGAAAGGCCACATTTTCATATACCGACATATCGGTAAACAATGCGCCACTTTGAAAAAGCATGCCCATACGCGCACGCGCAGCGAATAACTCTTTGCGTGACATTTTCGCAATATTTTGCCCATCAAAAAGCACTTCACCTTGGTCGGGGGTCAATTGACCGCCAATTAAACGCAGTAAAGTGGTTTTACCTGTACCCGATGGTCCCATAATGCCCGTAATTTGACCCTGTCGAATTTTTAAATTGACCTGATCATAAATGACACGTTCCCCTCGCTTAAAGCTCAGATCTTTGACCTCAATGAGGGCTTGAGCAGTCAGAGGCGCTTGATTATTCATAGCTGTGCGTTTTCCTGCATTTTTTCAGCATGCATACTATAAAGGATTAAAAAACGATATGTTAGCGTATTCCGTGTCTAATTTTGTGCACGAATTGATTTCAGTTGGTTGTATTTATATTTATTTGAACGGCGAAAACAAGCTACATAAGATGAATTGCTTCATCCATAACGACTATAGACAAAGAAAAGAATGTTGCAAATAAGCAAAAAGAGTCCGAGATAATGTGCCATATTGACCTCTTTCACGTCAGAGAGTGTGGCGATTGATTCAACCTCATTATTGTGCATCATTATTATCAATACAATTAAAATATGACTCAGTATACATTTTAATTTATTTTTTTACAGCCGTAGACAAAAAAAAACCAGTGTTTCCACTGGTTTTTTTATTCATTCAGACTTAGTCGTTAAACTTACGACGTGGGCGGTCAAAACCACCTTCAGTACGTGGACGATCTGAATTAAATTCACGCTTCGGACGGTCTTCGCCACCAAAAGTACGCTTAGGACGGTCTTCACCACCGAAAGTACGTTTTGGACGGTCATCACCAAAAGAACGTTGTGGACGGTCACCAAAACCACCTTCACGACGTGGCGCTGGACGATCACCAAAATCACGTTTTGGGCGGTCACCAAAAGAACCTTCACGACGTGGTTTGTAGTCTACACGGTTACCGCGGTTGTCATCATTCGAGTCAAAACGTGGTTTATCGTTGAAACCGCCTTCGCGACGTGGACGATCAGAGTTGAATTCACGCTTTGGACGATCATCAAAAGAACGTTGCGGACGATCACCGAAACCGCCTTCACGACGTGGCGCTGGACGATCACCAAAATCACGTTTTGGACGGTCATCAAAAGAACGTTGTGGACGATCACCGAAACCGCCTTCACGACGTGGACGATCATTATTAAACTCACGACGTGGACGATCTTCACCACCAAATGATGGACGATCACCACGAGGTTTGTCATCGTAGCTACGACGTGGACGGTCATCACCACCTTCACGACGTTTAAAGTTAGACTCACCTTCGAAACGAGCACGACCGCCGCCATCGCGACCACCGAAACCACCGCGACCACGACCGCCGCCATCACGACCACGACCATCACGACCACGACCGCCGCCATCACGACTACCGCGTGCAGGAGGTGGAGATGGCTCAAGGCCTTCAATTTCAGATACATTCAAACGTGCATCTAAGAAATCTTCTAAAGCACGGATTTTACCGCGTTCACGGTAAGTTGCTAAAGTGATTGCTTTACCAGTACGACCCGCACGACCTGTACGACCAATACGGTGTACATAGTCTTCGTTCTTCATTGGAAGACCGAAGTTGATTACGTGTGAAATGGTTGGTACGTCAAGACCACGTGCAGCAACGTCAGTCGCAACTAAAATTTTTGCACGACCTTCACGGATGCTACGTAAACGACGGTTACGCACAGTTTGTGGCATAGCACCATGAAGTGCTACAACTGATAAACCTGCTTCAGCAAGTTCTTCAGCCAACATATCGGTGTCTTCTTGAGTAGAAGCGAATACAACAGCTTGATCTACGTCTTCAGCACTTAACCAATGCGTTAGTAATTTTTTCTTGTGCTCAAAGCCATCAGTCCAGTGTAAAGTCTGAGTGATGTCAGTATTCGTAGAGTGACCAGTTTCGATTGCAATACGTTGTGGATCATTCATCATGCGTTCAGCAAGTGTAATGATACGACCAGCAAATGTTGCAGAGAACATTAAAGTCTGTTTACGGTTTGCAGCAAGATCGCTAATTGCTTCTAAGTCTTCAGAGAAACCTAGATCAAGCATACGGTCTGCTTCGTCAACAATAAGCGCATCAACTTGGTCTAATTTAATTTGACGACGGTTTACAAGGTCAAGTAAACGACCTGGTGTTGCAACAACAACTTGCGCACCTTTTAACTGTTGGATTTGCTTACCAAACGGCATACCACCCATGATCGCCGCAATACGTGCACCTTTCATGTGACGGACAAAACCAATCGCGTCTTGGCTTACTTGCTGCGCTAACTCACGAGTTGGGCAAAGAACCAAGATATTCGGTTGTGTAATTGCTTTCATACGTTCTTTGAACGGAACGAAAGTCTCTTGGGCTGCAAGTGCGTTTAACGTTGGAAGTAAGAACGCTGCAGTTTTACCTGAACCTGTTTGGCTAGATACTAAAAGGTCTTTACCTTCTAAAGCTGCAGGAATCGATTGTTCCTGTACAGGCGTAGGAGAAGTAAAACCTAAGCTTTGTAAAGCTTGTTGTAACGATTCATGTAAAGGAAAATCAGCAAAAGTTTTGCTCATAGAGTATTTCACCCGAAAAATGGGTGCTCCATTAAATATATGGTCTGATGGACATCGGCAAAAAGCGGCACAGCAATAATCGCTGAAAATATAGAATCAGCGGCGATCCGAGAACGACGATGCGTATAACGCACATTTGATTACAGCCGCAACCTGAAGGAATCGCTTAAGCGATTGGGTGGGGCGCGAAATAATGTCCTCTCTTTGGACCGGACGCGCATACACAATGATAGAAGAGAATGTTCAGGTAATGAACGAAATTTAGTGCGTGGGCGGAGTATAGCAGGATATTTTTAAAAGTCACCTCTTTTCGTGAAATTGATACAATATTTTCCTCAAAGATTGAATAAATGCAGGTTTTCACTTTAATTTTTTTGACCATCTAGAAAAATATTGAATAGCATTCTTTCCTCTTTCCTCTTTCCTCTTTCCTCTTTCCTCTTTCCTCTTTCCTCTTTCCTCTTTCCTCTTTCCTCTTTCCTCTTTCCTCTTTCCTCTTTCCTCTTTGCTCTTTGCTCTTTGCTCTTTGCTCAACTGATCTAGCATGAGCTGCAATTCATTGCTCGAACTCTTTTTCTAATGCTGCCGTGATTTGACATGCTATCTGACCTGTAATGAACATTACACACAGCAAGCTTAAATAGGTGTCTATACGCTGGCTAATTTTAACCCACTTTATTTCTGAGATAGAGTGATCTTCATTCAGAGTTGATCAGAATCTGGCGCAGCCTGTGTTTTACAATCGAATAGAAGTCAAAGCCATAAAATAAATCACTACAAAGCCTTTATTTTTTTCATGTCTCATCAAAGAAAAAGCCCTCTTATGAGGGCTTTTTCAATGTCTTAAAACACGATCTGCATGCTATTACTTAGCAGCTTCACCCCAAGCAGGTACAACTGCTTTCATCAGAGGTTTCAACATTTTCATAGAACATGCCAGTACTTGGCCATTTTCCATAGATTCGCTACCACCACGTGCATCAACCACTGTACCGCCCGCTTCTTTCACGATCAACTCACCAGCTGCGATATCCCAAGGCTTTAAGCCGAGTTCAAAATACGCATCGAAACGACCTGCTGCAACATACGCCAAATCTAATGCTGCAGAACCTGTACGGCGGTATTGCGCGCCAGCTTCAGTCACATTTAACAATGAATCAAAATGATTTTTTGCATAAGAAATCACTTCACCATTACGTTTTGCACGGTAAGCATGACCCACAGACATGAATGTATTTTCAAGGCTGTCTTTCACATTTACACGAATACGGCGTTGGTTCATCATGGCACCACGGCCACGACTTGCAGAGAACAACTCATCTTTCACAGGGTCGTAAATCACGCCGTGTTGAGTAATGCCTTTATGTTGAACTGCAATAGAGATACAGAAGTGAGGAACACCGTTAATGAAGTTTAGCGTGCCATCAAGTGGGTCGATGATCCAACACCAATCTGCGTCGTGACCTTTACCTTCTTGAAAACCAAACTCTTCACCAAGGAAGCTGTGATTTTTATAGCTTTTACGTAGGGTATCGATAGCCAATTGTTCCAAATAACGGTCTACACGCGTTACAGGACCATCAATTCCTTTTTCTTCGACTTGTAGATCGAGCTTATGACGATTTTGATGCGCTTTTAAAAGCTCTTGACCGACTAATTGAGCCGCACGCGCAGCCATCACCACCATAGGTTCCATTGAACACCCACTACAATTTGAAGATATTGATAAAGAATAATGCATAAAAGCCCGCGCATCTTATCAAAGATCGGGGCTTTTAGGGAAAAAATGTTTCTAAAATTTAAAAACGGCGCTTAAACCATATGTACAAGTTTTGACCACGCTTGGCGCACCGAACTTTCAATGCCTTCTGCATCTAGTCCCGCCTGATGCAACATTTGCGCATGCGTGGCTTGATGCATGAATGTATCCGCTAAACCGAGATTTAACATCGGTTTCACGATTTGAGCTTGTGCCAAATATTCATTGACTGCACTGCCTGCACCCGCCATCACCGCATGTTCTTCAATCGTAACAAATAAAGCCGTTGATGGTGCTAAAGTCGCTATCATCTTTTCATCAAGCGGTTTAACAAAGCGCATATTCACCACACGAACTGCTAAATCTTGCTCAGCCAATGCCTGTGCTGCCTCTACTGCAGCCTGAACACGACTACCAAAGGCAAGAATGCTAATAACGTCGTCTTGGGCATCATTAAAGCTCGCTACAATTTCAGCCTGACCAATTTCGATCGGGGTCATCTGTTGTTGAATCTCAACACCCAAACCATTGCCACGCGGGTAACGCACTGCAGCAGGACCATTATATAAATAAGCGGTATGCAACATTTGACGACATTCATTTTCGTCTTTTGGCGCCATAATCACCAAATTCGGTACGGTGCGCATAAAGGCATAGTCATAGGCCCCAGCATGAGTCGGGCCATCTTCACCCACTAAGCCTGCACGGTCGATACCAAAGGTAACATCTAGGTTTTGCAGAGCCACATCATGAATCAATTGATCATAGCCGCGCTGCAAGAAGGTCGAGTAAATGGCCACCACAGGTTTTAAGCCTTCACATGCCATACCTGCCGCTAAAGTTACAGCGTGCTGTTCTGCAATCGCGACATCAAAAAAGCGCTGTGGATACTGTTTGGCAAAACCTACCATACCTGAGCCTTCGCACATGGCAGGGGTAATCGCTAGTAAACGCTCATCTTGTGCGGCTTCATCACATAACCATTGACCAAAGACATCTGAATATTTGGGCGCTGTTTGTGGAGCAGACTTGGCATTTATTTTTGTAATCGCGTGATATTTGATTTGGTCAGCTTCAGCAGGTGCAAAGCCTTTCCCTTTTTTGGTATAGATATGAATTAAACGTGGCCCTTTACGTTTTTTCAACGCGGTAAAGACTTGTGTCAACTGCTCGACATCGTGCCCATCAAAAGGCCCAAAGTAATCAAAACCAATCGCTTTAAATACGTTGTCGGCCGCATCTGTCGCTGCGCTATGTAAGCGTGAGTTATAGGTCCATTCAGGGTGTGGCTGCACATAGGCTTCGCCATCCGCTGAAATATTAATGGACTGACCACTCTCCCAAATCGAAGCCAAATGTTTAGCAAAACCACCTGTGCTGCATGAAATCGACATATCGTTGTCATTTAGCACCACCATCAGGTCAGCATCATGCGCGACTGCATCGTTCATGGCTTCAAAGGCCATACCCGCTGTCATCGCCCCGTCACCAATGATCGCGACCACTTCACATGGATTGTTTTGATAACGACGTGCCAGCGCCATACCTAGACCTGCTGAAATCGCAGTCGAAGAATGTCCAACCCCAAAGGTATCAAACACCGATTCATCACGCGCAGGAAAGGCAGCTAAACCATCTTTGGCACGAATAGTCGTGAGCTGTTCACGGCGACCCGTTAATGCTTTATGCGGATAAGCTTGATGACCGACATCCCAAATTAAGCGGTCATTCGGCGTGTTAAAGCAATAATGTAATGCCACGGTGAGCTCGACTACACCGAGGTTTGCACCAAAGTGTCCCCCACTTTGTCCTGCGGCATACAGAATAAATTGACGTAGCTCGTCTGCCACTTGTGCTAATTGACTTTGCTCAAGCGAGCGAAGTTGTTGAGGATGATCAATCGTATCCAACAACGGTGTTACAGGGCGATGAGCTGGTATTTCTGTATACAACATAATATGGCAAAGCCTTCTAAAGCCTGGCAAATCTAGCTAGGTCAAATGGGTAATTCGATCATATCGTCGAATGCTATCACCTTCAATCAGCCATATTTCTAGCGATGCAGTTTTGAGCAGTGCTCTCACTGGGTGTTCGTTTAGTGCAGGTGATTATCCTGAATAATCTTACTATTTATCAACTATTATCGTTCGCTTTATACAAAAAAGAAAATCTTCTGCATAAATTCATGGATGCAATTCTACCAATGTCGATGCATTACGCTATACTTTAGCCAATTTCTGAACTATTTACAGGTTTAGCTGTGCCTATTGAATTTGTTGCCACATCCCGTTTACCGACTGCTTTTGGTGAATTTAACATCACCGTATTTCAAGATCCTAAGACCGGTGAAGAACATGTTGCACTCTCAAAAGGTTTGGATCAGCCGATCACAGAACCCGTTTTAGTTCGGGTTCATTCCGAATGTCTCACGGGCGATGCCTTTGCGTCATTGAAGTGTGACTGTGGTCCACAATTGCAAGCCACGCAAAAACTGATCAATGAGGCTGGGCAAGGCGTGATTCTGTATTTGCGCCAAGAAGGTCGTGGCATTGGGCTCACCAATAAAATTCGTGCTTATGCGCTACAAGACCAAGGGCATGACACTGTCGATGCCAATCTAATGCTTAACCTCCCTGCCGATGCGCGCCGTTATGACATGGTCAGCATTATGTTGGATCATCTCAATATTCAACAAGTCCTTTTGATTACTAACAATCCATTGAAGATTGCAGCACTGCAAGAGCAAGGGATCAATGTGGTGGATCGTGTGCCTTTGACGGTCGGTTTAAACCCCTTCAATGAAGAATATTTAAAAACCAAACATGAACGTATGGCACATTTGTACAAGAAAGATGATTTTTAAAATTTGAAAACATACTCTAAGCCTGCTTAAAAAAGGCCGGCTTAGAGCACTTCAATCAAATTAGATCGTCATGGAGAAAATACGGCTCTCTGGTCGACGACGTTTTAAATGCAAATCGAAAGCCATACAAATATTGCGTACAAAGGCTTTGCCCTTCTCAGTCACCCGTATACTGTGTGGTCTAATTTCCAATAAACCATCGTCCTGCATTTCTTCCAGTTGTCCCAAGACCTCAGCCAATTCTAGAAATTGCATATCTGAATCTGCCCACGACGTCTGAAAGCTACACATCAAATTTAAAATGTGACGACGAATCATCAGATCTTCAGCACTCAAAATATGCCCGCGATAGACGGGAATTTCATTGTTTTCTAGTCGCGCATAATAATCTTCGAGTTTTTTTTCATTTTGCGCAAAGCTATACCAACTGTCGCTGATCGATGAAATACCCAAACCTATCATCACTTGGGTTTTCGATGCGGTATAACCCATAAAATTGCGATGCAGAGTGCCTGCCTGAAATGATTGATACATCACATCACTTTCTAAAGCAAAATGATCCATACCAATTTCATGATACCCCTGCGCAAGCAGCTTATTTTTTCCTTCTTCATAACACTGGCGTTTTACTTCATCTTTCGGCACATCATGGTCTTTAAAACCACGTTGCCCATTGCCTTTGATCCATGGCACATGCGCATAACTATAAAATGCCAAACGATCTGGACGTAAACGATTGGTTTGATCAATGGTGTTGAGCACATCATCTAGGTTTTGAAAAGGCAGACCAAAGACCAAATCATGTGAAATTGAGCTATAGCCTATTTCACGTGCCCACTGAGTCACTTGCTCGACATGTTCAAAAGGCTGTATCCGATGAATGGCTTTTTGTACGGTTTCATTATAATCCTGCACTCCATAACTAACACGGCGAAAGCCCAAGTCATACAAGGCTTGCAAATGCTCCCGTGTGGTATTATTCGGATGCCCTTCAAAGCTAAACTCATGCTGTTCGGCAATCTCTGCCTGCGCAAGGATGCCTTCTATTAACTGAGTTAAATGCGCTGGAGAAAAGAAAGTTGGCGTTCCCCCACCCAAATGAATTTCTTTAATGCGCGGCTTTTCTTCAAGCCATTCACAATAAAGAGACCATTCCTTCAAAACCGCCTGAATATAGGGCAGTTCCATCTCATGCTTTTTGGTCACGCGTTTGTGGCAGCCACAAAAAGTACAGAGACTTTCGCAAAAAGGCAGATGAAGATACAGACTTATGCCTTCAGTCGAATTCGATTCAGCAAACGATGTTTTCAGCGTCTGTTTCCATTGATCTAAGGAAAACTGCGCCTCTTCCCAATACGGCACCGTTGGATAACTGGTATAACGTGGACCAGGAACATTGTATTTTTGAATCAATGAATCGCTCATATTTACCATCAGCTCTTCCGCATTCAGAAGATGCAGCCTATTCTGCATCGCCAAACTCAGGTCTGTACTGTGGTTATTCTGCTGAGCTTAGAATCAGAATTCAACCTAGCAAATTGGTCAGGTTATTTTTCGCATGGCAGCATTTTCATTTTAACTTGCTTCACGACATCGAATGCTGCAGTAGGACTCTTCGGAAAATATTCTTAATCTTTTTGCTGTTTTATGTTTTGATGTAGGCAGTTTTCATCTTTTCCCATGAGGCTTTTCATGCAGCACCCAACGTCTGCGGATATCCAACGCGTTCGCGAATTTCTCCTCGACTTACAGGCTCGTATTTGTGCCGCACTTGAACAACAAGAACGTACTGGTGGCGGGACTTCGCAGTTTGAAATAGATGATTGGGAGCGTCCTGAAGGCGGTGGGGGTCGTTCACGCGTACTGCAAAATGGTACGGTGATTGAAAAAGGTGGAGTGATGTTCTCACACATCAACATTTCTAAACTCCCCGCTTCAGCGACTGAGCGCCATCCACAAATTGCAGGCGCCAAAGCACAGGCCATGGGTGTTTCTTTAGTGATCCATCCGAAAAATCCAAATGTCCCGACTTCACATGCCAATGTGCGCTTATTCGTGGCTGAAAAAGAAGGTCAAGATCCAATTTGGTGGTTTGGAGGGGGTTTCGATCTCACTCCATTTTACCCAAATGATGAAGATGTGCTGTCATGGCATCAGACAGCGCATGACTTATGTGCGCCCTTTGGCGCTGAAGTCTATGCCGAACATAAACAATGGTGTGATGACTACTTCTATTTAAAACACCGTGACGAACAACGTGGTGTCGGTGGATTGTTCTTTGATGATCTCAATCAATGGGACTTTGAAACCTGTTTCCAATATATCCAAGCCGTGGGCAATGGCTATCTGAATGCCATTCTTCCAATCTTCCAGCGTAACCAAGACAAGTCATTTAGCGAGGCGCAACGCGACTTTCAAATCTATCGTCGTGGTCGTTATGTCGAATATAACTTGGTTTATGACCGCGGCACGCTCTTTGGGTTACAAACAGGTGGCCGAATTGAATCGATTTTAGTGAGCTTGCCAAATTTGGCCGGTTGGTCATATCGACCTGAATGGGAGGCCGATTCCGCTGAGAAAAAATTGACCGACTTTTACCTAAAACCCCAAGATTGGCTCAAGCTACTCAAATAGACACACAGGCTTACAATTCTATATCCCCCACGCATGCCCTTTTCACCAGATTAGGGCAGCTTATATATTAAATTTTATATATTTCCCGATCAATTCCTCGTAGAATGGCCACTACACAAAGCGTCATTTCTTTGCATTTATTAAAGCATTGTCACAGGTTTAAAACAGCAATTGGGTTCTTTTAAGTTCGCAAAAACCGTAAGCTAAATTAAGTCATTTTCAATGTATTCATTTTAATGACATCAACCTTTAGTATCCTCCTTTGCTGTTCTCTGAGGTCCCAAACATGTTCGCAAAAAGAGTTAGCTCGACCGCCATGGTTCTTTTCTGCTTTGCTATTGTGTTGCTAAGCTCGATCAGTACCACGATTTTTTCTGAAAGTGCGTTTAATGACAATGCATCCATCAGCATCACCGTATTTGCAGGTATCGGCTTAACCCTGACCGCAGCAAAATTATTGTTTGATGCGATTCACAGCATCTGTAACCCATAAGTCGCCTTTCTTTTTTCTGTTGATAAAAAACCACTGAACGCTTTAGCCTGTGTGTAATTTGCCGTATATTGAACAGCATTTTCCACATGGATTTGGTGCGATGAACAAACAATTCGCTGTCATTGGCAACCCGATTGAGCAGTCTCGCTCACCTGAACTTCACCATGCGTTTGCACAAAAAATGGGGCTCGACCTCAACTATAGTAAACGTCTTGCGCCACTCGATGGCTTCCTCGCAAATATCCAAGAATTTTTCTCACAGGGTGGCATGGGTCTTAATGTCACTGTCCCGTTTAAAGAACAAGCCTTTGCAGCCTGCGCAGTCCTCACTGAACGCGCTAAAATCGCAAAAGCAGTCAATACGCTGTGGATGGTTGATGGTCAATTACATGGTGACAACACCGATGGACAAGGCTTAGTCGATGCCATTCATGCTTTGGACTGGAACTTAGACCAGACAGATGTACTGATCATCGGTGCAGGTGGTGCAACTCGTGGCGTCATTTATCCGCTGGTCCAAGCAGGGGTGAAAAAAATTATGATTGCCAATCGTACCCTTGCCCGTGCTGAGCAACTGGTTGCTGACTTAAAAACAGCTGTACCGCAAGCCGAATTGCAAGCCATCGGCTTAGATGCGCTCGAAGGTCAGTTTGATCTAGTAATTAACGCAACTTCTGCCAGCCTAAGTGGCGATGCCCTCATTCTGCCTGAAGCTTTGCACTTTCAACATGCTTATGAAATGGCCTATGGCAAACCCTCAACCTTTTTAGATCAAGCCAAAGCTCGCGGCGTACCTACCTCAGAAGGCTACGGCATGCTGGTTGGTCAGGCGATTGAATCTTTTTCAATTTGGAATAGCGTCAAACCCAATCTGAAAGATTTTTTATAAGCACAAATAAAAAAGAACCTCCGCAGAGGTTCTTTTTTTCAGATTAGTTCATGTGTTTCTGTACGGCTTTATAGGTCTCGTAATAGGTCGAATCGCTAAAGAAGTCGTCATGTTCAAGCTTCAAACCTTGCAACGATTTTTCTGTCAATTGACCTTTTAAGTCATCTGCAAATGCTTTAGCAAAGACTTGTGCAGACTGAGTCAAATATGCAGTTTGCTCTTGGTCAATTTCATAGGTATTGGTAAATTTGTCTTGATAGACTTGAGCAAAGACCGCTTGCTTGGTTTTGTATTTCTTCGCCAAATCCTTCCATTGCTGATTTTCTTGTACATCTTCCAGTGCATCATTAACGATATTGGCGATACTTTCACCCAGCTCATCAAAGTCTTGTTCATGTTGTAAAGCATGTTTTTGACGTAACTGATTCAGACGTTTAAGTGCTGCACCCTTCGGCTCTGCAACATCCATGAACTCATAGGCATACACTTCTGAAATTTCATTGATGGTCGCTGAGCTATAGTAACGAATATACTCTGGACGTTGTGCGGCAAACATCAAAGCAAATACCGCTTGATACGCTTTAACTTCAGAATGCTGACGTGCATAGCTTTGCTGCGCTGCCTGCTGGTAATAATCTGAAATAGCCTTAGGTAATTCTGTTGTGCTTGATGATGCGCTCTCTACACTTGATGAATCTGCACCTAACGGGCCCAGCATGCCTTTCACTACATTTTCCAGTAATGAACCTTTAGACACTTCCTCAATCGATTTGGCATTTCTTAAAGCTTGACGGTCAATGGCCGTCGCACTGCCATAATTAAATACCTGATTGGTGCTCTTAATTTGTAGCTTACCAATTTGCTCATCGCTAATCACAATGTTGTAATCCATGTTTTGCGCACGACCTTTTTGGTCGAGTCCAACATCCATCACAAACGGTGAACGCTCGCTACCCAGCTGTGCCATGATCGGTGTAATTTCAGCCTGATGTTTTTGCCAAAGTTGTTTAAAGCTTTGTGCGTCTACCAGTTGCTCTGTTTGATACGCGGTAAAGAGTGGTTTCAACTCTTCCAAAACATTGGTCGCTACTTGTCCAAAAGTCTCTTCATCTACAGATTGATTGGTTACTTTAGGTGCAAGTACATCAATATCTTGATAATCACGGCATGCGGTCACTTTACCAATAGGAATGCTCTTGCTGTTGATGAGCGCATCGCAAGCTTCTTCAGATAGCGTATTTGGTGCTACAGAAGCAGACACTTCAGTTGCTGTCTCATCAGCATCTTCTGTCGCGGCCTGCGCATAAGCCACATCTGCTGCTGCATCAACCGTAGCATCGGCAGCGGCATCTACAACAATGTCTTGTTCATCGCTCTGCCCATAACCACGCAAGTTCTGCATTTTTTGGTTCACCAAATGACTGACACGTTCGAGTGAATCATAGGCCGGGTCTTCACTTGCGCTACTTGCAGCACTCTCTGCTTCTTTCGCCGCCTGCATTGTTTCATCCGCTGCACTTGGTGTTTTTGCGGCATCTTCAATCAGACTCTCAGCATCAAAAGCTTGTATCTGCTGGGTATAATGCAGTTTATTGACGTATTCAAATAAGCCCAATTGTACTTGTGCTGTTTCTAAGTCACCCATATAGCGAATTTTCTTGCTTAGCCCCGCTTCTTTTTCTGACTTGCTTAAATCAACACTATGCACCTGATTTGGCTCTGCCAAAGCATATGGCAGTGCATTCATCTGCTTTAAGTATTCAGCAAACTTTTTAAAATCAATATTACCGAATGCTTCTTTATGCTTAGAAAAGTCAATGTAAGCAAAACGATCCTGACTTTCACGATTCACCATGAACGGCATAAAGGCAAAGTAGTTGGTGTAAAACTTATAGTCATTAAAATCAACCACCATCGGCAACTGTGCTTGCACTTGTAAGGTTGGTTTTTGATAACTTAACTGCAAAGTCAATGCTGCCAATTTTTGACGGAAATGCACAGAGCCTTGATAACTAAACTGTAAGTCATTGAGTAAATTCACCAAAGATTCTGCGATTTGAACCTTAGCAGAACGTGATTCACCACTGCCATACAGCGATGCATACGGATTTTGTTCACGCGCAAGTGCATCATATAAAGCTTGTTTTTCTTTGGCGGTAAAGGAAATCTTTTGATTTTTTAATAGTTGATCTAATTGTTTTTTCAACTCTGGGTCTAAGTTCGTCCCATTTGACTGAACATTGGACTTGGAATTTGACTGAGTATTTGGCTTGGACTCATTAAAATTAAAGTCAGATTGAATAGAGAATTGACCTTTAAAATCATAGCTGGCATTTTCAAACATGGCATTAAGACCATGCGTGGCTTGTTGCCCGAGCTGCTGATCTGAAGATGCATTGGATTTAATGACATGCTGAGTACACCCACTGATACTCAAACCCAATAAACAAAGTGTTATATATTTTAAGCGCATAATACTTGCTGAAAACCTGAGTTAATTATAGTTTATTAAAAAAGTACATGATCAAAAGACCATCGAGTAAGTGTAACAGAACTGTCTTTTTAGATTGATGATTTTATCTACCAATTCGCCTTTCTGACATTTTCTCAAGTCGGATCTATCAATGTATTTTGATACGATGTATGAATAATGAAATGATCGATTTAAATAATCCAATACTATTTCTAAATTAGGATTACACACATGCCTGCATATAAAGCTCCCTTACATGATATTCGCTTCTTAATGAATGAAGTGCTGGACTATCCTGCACATTATCAAACCCTATCGAATGGTGAAGCTGCCGACGCTGATACGGTAGATATGATCTTAGAAGGCGCAGCAGATTTTTGTGAAAATATTTTATCTCCTTTAAACCAATCGGGTGATGAAGAAGGCTGTACCTTCGACAATGGTGAAGTGAAAACACCAAAAGGCTTCAAAGACGCTTATGACCAGTTTGTCCAAGGTGGCTGGCAAGGTCTGTCTTTTCCAGAAGAATTTGGCGGTCAAAATTTGCCTCAATCTTTAAATCTGATCAAATCAGAAATGATGGGCACAGCAAACTGGTCATTCCAAATGTACCCAGGTTTAAGCGTTGGCTGTATGAACACCATTTTACAGTTTGGTACTGACGAACAGAAAAATCTGTATATGCCTAACTTAGTGGCAGGTACATGGTCAGGTACCATGTGTTTAACTGAACCTCAGTGTGGCACCGACTTAGGTCAAGTAAAGACCAAAGCAGAATTAAATGCCGATGGCACTTATAACATCTCAGGCACCAAAATCTTCATCTCTGCAGGTGAGCAAGATTTAACTGAAAACATCATTCACATCGTACTTGCTCGTCTTCCAGATGCACCTGCAGGCACCAAAGGAATTTCACTGTTCATTGTGCCTAAATTCTTGGTCAATGCAGACAGCAGCCTTGGTGAACGTAACCCTGTGACCTGTGGTTCGATTGAACATAAGATGGGGATTCGCGCTTCTGCAACCGCAGTGCTGAACTTTGACAATGCTGTCGGTTACTTGATTGGTGAGCCAAACAAAGGCTTACATGCCATGTTTACATTTATGAACACCGCACGTATCGGTACGGCAATTCAAGGTATTGCACATGCTGAGCTTTCTTTCCAAGGTGCACTTCCATATGCCAAAGAACGTATGTCGATGCGTGCACTTTCTGGCAAAAAAGACCCTGAAAAAGTCGCGGATGCCATTATTCATCACGCTGACGTTCGCCGTATGTTGCTGACACAAAAAGCGATTGCTGAAGGCGGTCGTTCAATGATTTATTATGCAGCACAAATTGCCGACAAAATGGCAGATGCGCTTGAGCGTGGCGATACTGCTGCATTTGAAGCACATGATGATCACTTAGGATTCTATACCCCAATTTTAAAAGGCTTCTTAACTGAATTGGGCTTGGAAGCTGCAAACCACGGTATGCAAGTCTATGGCGGTCATGGCTACATTAAAGAATGGGGCATGGAGCAAATTGCACGGGATGCACGTATTGCGACACTGTATGAAGGCACAACTGGTGTTCAAGCACTGGACTTAATTGGTCGTAAAGTACTTCTGACCTCTAAAGGTAAAGTGATTCGCGACTACACCACTGAAATTTTAAAATTCTGTGGTCAACAGGCACGCAACAAATACATGCGTCGTTTTGCATGGGACTTAACCAAAGTATGCGCACAATGGAATGCCTTAACGGTGCGCATTATGCTTGCAGCTCGTAAAGACCGTGACGTGGTATCTTCAGCTTCTGTCGATTTCTTGATGTTCTCTGGCTATGTGATGATGGCGTATTTCTGGGCACAACAAGCGGCTGTGGCTTCAGAAAAACTGGCTTCTGGTGAGGGTAAAGAATCTGCTGAATTCTATAAAGCGAAAATTAAAGTCGCTGACTTCTACTTCGAACGTTTGTTGCCACGCACTCAAGGTCATGCCGAAGCAATGGTCAATCCTTCAAAAACCATGACTTCTTTAGCACCTGAACACTTTAGCTTTGACTACTAATTAACAGTATTAGACCGATAAAAAGAGCGCCTAGGCGCTCTTTTTATTTCTTGTTCGACCTTATATTTCCATAAACCTGCAACTTCGTAGTTGCTGCTGTTCTCTTTCACATATTGCAAAAATCATTTAACAAAAAAAATAATATAAAGATTCAATTACATCAGAAAAACAAATATGATCAGCATTCAAATATCAGTAAAGGAAATAACAATGTTAAAAATATATAAGCTGAGCTACTATATTTTTCCGCTCATGCTGGGCTTTTTATCAATGGACACTATTGCGGCAATCAATGTTTATGGTCCAGGTGGGCCAGCACCAGCGATGCATGAAGCAGCGAAACAATTTAAAAATAAGACAGGGATAGATGTCCATGTAACCGCTGGTCCTACTTCACAATGGGCCGACGAAGCCAAACTCGATGCAGACGTCATCTATAGCGGTTCGGAAGCGATGATGTCTGATTTTGAAAGCGTATTTGCCAACAAAATCGTAAAGGACTCAATTGAACCACTCTACTTACGCCCTGCTGCCATTTTAGTCAGAAAAGGCAATCCCAAACATATTCAGGGATTTAAAGATCTAAGTAAGCCAAACACTAAAGTTTTGGTCACACATGGCGCAGGCCAAGTGGGCATGTGGGAAGATATTGCGGGTAGAACGGGTAATATTCAGCTCACAAAATCATTCCGTAAAAATATCGCCATGTATGCACCCAATACAGGCGCAGCGAAAAAAGCATGGGAAGCGGACAGCAGCTATGATGCATGGTTGGTGTTTAATATTTGGGGAGTCAGTAATCCAGACATTGGGCAAATTATTCCGATCGAACCTGAACTGGTGATTTACCGTGATGCAGGTGTTGCACTGACTCAGCACAGTCTAAAAAATCCTGAAGCAAAAAGTTTTGTTACGTTTTTAAGTTCTGCTCAAGGCAGTGCGATTTTTAAACAGTTTGGTTGGAGCAAATAAATCTTTAAATTTAAGCCTTTATCCACATTAAAGAGAAGTTTCCAAGCTTAGATAATAGAACCTTTAATAAGCAAATCAGACATAAAAAAGAGCGCCACGGCGCTCTTGATTTCAGAAAACAATAATTACTGAACCTCGGCCAAAAGCGCTTGTGCTGCCATTTTACCCAAGGTATTCGATGCCAAAGGACTATCTCCTGTAATTAGCTTACGGTCTTGAATACACTGTCCCGACATCTCTTTATTGACCACTTCAACACCCAACTTTTCTAAGCGATCTGCCAGTAACCATGGTAACTCCCCCGGCATATAGCCAATTTCTAAGTTGGTCCCTTGATCGAGTGCATCGGGGAACACACACATTTTGTACCCTTTAAAAATATAATTTTCAGGGGCTTCATTAAATGCGGCAGCCAATAAGCCTGCTGGCCCATGACACAGCGAAATGACAAATTTATCTTTTGCCACCGCCCACTTCAGTAAGGTTTTTAAGTCTTCACTTTGAGGTAAACCAATCAAAGCACCATGCCCACCGGGAATAAGAACGGCCAAATAGGGAGAGTCATCACCTAAACTGTTTTTCAGTACATCTGCCAGTTTTAAGGGTTTCTTAAATTGGGCTAAGTATTTTTGAAATGTTGCAGGCACGACAGCATCTTCATGGGGCATCGCCCACATTTCAAGTTTAACGGGATTGCCGGATAACGTAGCAATATCAATGTCAAAGCCTGCGCGATCTAAATGATACATAGGCAGTAAAGTTTCTACTGGGTGGTTGCCTGTGGAGAAGAACTTGCCATTTTTCATCAGTAGATAACGCTCATCGCTTGCGACCATCAAAACTTTTTTATGCCCAATATAGGGTGTTGGATAGTCGGTTCCATCGAAGTCGGTTTTACTGGCGGTGTATTGGGAAAGTGAATAAGGCGATGGAAAGAATGCATTATCTTCAGCTAAATCAGGGCTTGGATTACGGTCTTGGCTGGTCTGTGCCATGCTGATTCTCCTTTATTATTGCTTGGTTATTTTCAGTTTTACGAAACCTAGAGTTCTGTATTACAGCTCATTTATTCAGCATAACAAAGTTTCAAAATGGCTCTGTTTTAAGATGTAAATATAAGCTTGCCTATATGACAAGATAAACATTTGGACAATAAAAAACCCCGACATCCTGTCGGGGTTTTTCGTATTAAGTGCTGAGGTATGACTCCTGTCGTACCTTCGTCCTTGAGCTGATCTTTATTGTTATTCTATTGGAGCATCCTGCTCTCTATGGTTCTATATTAGAAAATTTACAAGCATGCGTATAGGCGCAAAAAGCGGGAATTGATGTAAGCTAATTCGTACAAATGAATCAACGCTATTCATTATCGGCCGAATCAAAAATGGCTGACCATTTAAAGCCTGATGATTATTAACTCGCTTAATTTCACGCGCAGGTATTCTTTTAGACTTTATGTTTTAATTCTTGTGTATTTTATCTGGATTTAATCCTGATGAGAAAGCAATATCATTTTAGAAAAGTTGAAAACGATACCTATATTTGGGATGTCGATCGCTTGATCGAACTCACTCAATCTTTTCAAGTCAGACAAGTTCCGCTATCAGACATCAAGGAATTAGACGAAGCTTATTGGTATCCAGATACTCACCCAACCACTCATGAAATTATTGCGCATATGCAACTCATTCAAGAGGCAGATTTATCTTATCCCATCATTTTATGTTCTCAAGGTCGCTTGATGGATGGTATGCACAGAGTGGGAAAAGCAAAGATTTTAGGCAAGGCGTCGATTTCTGCGGTTCAATTTGATACAAATCCGCAACCTGACTTTATCAATGTGCATGAAGATGATCTGATCTATGATGACAAGTGAATAAATTAAAAACAATTGAAATCAATCTCATATTGATAAAAAAGCCCAGAACTGAAGTCTGAGCTTTTTTGAATAGACTATTACATCAAAGTCTTACTTCACCACTTCTATCACAGGCATTGAATATTTACCCTCTTGCATGGCTTTACTTGGACCGTACATTCTTAAAATGATATAGCTGTCTTTATTTGGAATCGGTAGAAAGTTTGAATTGTTGGCATTAGCTTTTTCATCAGAACTTAATTCTATGGTGTACAGACCATCTGCACCCGCTTTAAGTGTACGGTCACCACGACTATGACGATTCATTTCGTTATGTGCCATAAGCTTATTATCTGAACCATAGACCGTAAATGACCAGAACTGACTCACTTCTGGCGCTTTAAAGTGTATTTTGTACTTTTTACCATTTGAGCCATTAATATTTTTACCATCTGATCCAACATCAGTTTTTAAGTACACGGTTTCAGTTGGTGGTAACCCCCACTGACCAATATAGGTTCCTTCTGCAAATAGGTCGCGAGGGCCATCACCCAATTGCTCACGAGTACCTAATAAATTACTAGAATTGGACAATTTAGGTAAAAGGTCTTTAAGATGCTGCATACCAAGTTTTTCACCTACTTTAGCAGCCGCCAATTGCTCTTGAGTAAACTTATAATTACAAGGTGCAATACCCATTGCCTTGTATTGGCTAACCCACTTTTTATCTGCCTCTGCCATTGTGCCTTCACAAAGCATAAAGTTGACACGTTCTAACCAAGAAGTATTTTCTGGGTTTGGATAGTTTCTTTCTTTTTGTTTTGGCCCTGCTTCACCCAAATACTCAGATAAAGTTCGAATGTTCCATTGATCCATATAATTTAGGGCTTTTTTCTCATCTTCTTTGCCTGTCGCCATAATACGACCCATCATTTTTTGCAAATCAGATTCGACATAAATCACTTGGTCGACACTTTCAGGTACAGTACCTTTCCAAGATTTTGAAGCAAACATGAAACGACCACCTTTAGTGCCACGCGTTCTGGCACCAATCATGGCTGTAGTGTAGTGACCCATGTCCATGGTGTGCAAAATCCAATAACGCCCCTTATCAAAATCTGGAATACTCACAATAACAGGTTCTGTACCTACATCTAACCAACCCATTAAGTGCAAGGTATCATTATTAATACTTGGGTGAGCAGTATATGTATCATCCGCGAGTTGACGAATATTTTGGAACCGATTTAATGGGGTGTTAGTTTCAACCGTTGTTTTATAGAAATATTTATAGGCTTCATCAATGGAGTAGCCATACAAATAAGCATCTTCAGCAACTTGATCTGGAATCGCTGCATTCGACGTAGAGCCTACCGCTCCAAGCATTATGAGTGATAATAGTCCTATTTTTTTCATATTATTCCCTTAGTATTATAAATTACTGGGTACTTTTATCATTTTTTAATATTCTTTTTCACCACTCAAATGAATGGTTGTTAAATCTAAATTGAAAGATTCTTCATCTACGGTTCTCATTTCTTCTAAATCCAGTCTTTGCCATTTTCTTCTGTTAAACAAAGAGTCTGTATTATTAAATTTTTGATTCCATAGAAAAAGGCATATTCATTCCCTCTATACCGACGAATAAATATGCCTTATTAAAAGATAGCTTACTTAAAAAACTTAGATAAATTCTTCCAACACTGAGTTTAAAAATACATGCCCTTGCTCGGTACACGCTAAACGCGTCGCATCATCCACCATTAATTTTCGACTGTGTAGTGAGTCTAAAGTTTCAGCCAGACTATCCAGATTCAAACCTGTCCGCTGCGCATAATTTTCAGCAGTAACTCCATCATTTAAACGCAAAGCATTCATCATAAACTCAAATGGAAGTTCGTCGGCTTCAATGCGCTTAAACTGCACATGCTCCGCAGGGACTTTAGCCAAATAGTCTTTGGGTAAACGAGTTTTCTGGAACCGATAGACCCCATCTGGCTGGGTCACTTTGGCATGTGCACCTGCACCTATCGCTAAATAGTCGCCAAACTGCCAGTAATTCAAATTATGCGCGGAAGGCTGCTCTTTACGCCATGCCGAAACTTCATAATTGATAAAACCCTGCGCTTTTAAATAAGCTTCACCTTGGGCTTGAATCTCTTCAAGCACATCGTCCACAGGTAAGATAGGCTTGGTTCTAAAGAATACGGTATTCGGTTCAATCGTGAGTTGATACCATGAAATATGGGTTGCACCATTGTCCACGGCAAGCTTCAAATCCAGTAGAGCTTGCTCTAAAGTCTGTTCAGGTAAACCATGCATCAGGTCGACATTAATACGTTTAAAACCTGCATCACGCGCAAGGCCAATCGCAGAAATCGCATCGGCGTTACTGTGAATTCGTCCCAACTTGGTTAAATGTTCAGTATTAAAGCTTTGAACCCCGATCGATAACCGATTGATACCTGCTGCCAAATAATCAGCAAAAGGGTCATGTTCAACTGTGCCAGGATTGGCTTCTAAGGTAATTTCACAATCCGCCTCAAAAGGCAGTAATGCTTTTAACTGGGCAAATAACCATTGATACCCTTGCGCTGAAATGAGGGACGGTGTTCCGCCGCCAATGAACACACTATGAATACGACGCCCTTGAGCAAACTCGAGTTGAGTTTTAAAGTCCTCCACCAAAGCATGTAAATATTCTTGCTCTAAATCTAAAGACAGTTTGCCATCTGGCACCGCATGCGAGTTGAAGTCGCAATAAGGACACTTACGCACACACCACGGCATGTGAATATATAAAGACAACGGAATATTTGCAGGATGTAAATCAGTCAAGGAAGAGACTCTAAAGCACAGCGGTAATCTTGCATATTTTAACATGACTGCATCAAGACACTTATGAAATCTGTGTCTATTTGGATTAGACTGATAAAAAGACAAGAAGAATGAATGGTTTAAAATGATGAAAATATCGAGCCACTTGCTGTTTATGCTACCACTGGCCTTTGGTATTGGCATTGCTATGACTTTTCAAACGGCACTAAATACACAACTCAGAGAATATTTTTACTCTCCACTACAAGCCGCATTGTTATCCTTCTTCATTGGAACCTGCGTTTTAGCGCTTTTGGTTGTACTCCAACCTGTGGACAAACCACAGTTACATGATTTTTCCAATATTCCATGGTACTTATGGCTCGGTGGTTGCTTAGGGGTTTATGCCATCAGTATAAGCATCTATACTGCGCCTAAATTAGGCTTTCTCACGTTTTCAGGTTTGGTTATTTTTGGACAAATCCTGACCTCCGTGATTTTTGACCATTATGGTCTACTTGGTACCGAAAAAACCCCTGTCAATTGGCAGCGTTTACTTGGTGGCGTCGTAATTTTTATTGGTGTGCTTCTCACTTTACAACGCTGAATTTATTTAGACCAAGCACATGATGAATATGAGTAATTTTTGTGTCGACTACAAATAAAATCACGTCCCATCGTTTCGAATTAAAAAAGCTATTGGTGTTAATGCTGCCCATCCTGATCACGCAGTTTTCTCAAGCGGGTCTCGGGTTGATTGATACCATCATGGCTGGACATTTATCCCCTACCGATTTAGCCTCAATTGCTGTCGGTGTCGGTTTATGGATACCGATCATGTTGTTGTTCAGTGGCATCATGATTGCGACAACACCCTTGGTGGCAGAAGCCAATGGCGCACGTACCCCTGAAAAAATCGCCACTATTGCTCGTCAGTCCCTTTGGGTGGCCTTTATTTTGGGGAGCATTGCGGGTTTAATTTTACAAAGCATGCCGCTCTTACTGCCACTCATGGGTGTACCTGCAAACTTACTGCCTAAAGCCAGCCTATTTTTACATGCCATTGGCTTTGGCATGCCTGCGGTGACTATGTATGCAGCACTGCGTGGATATTCTGAGGCACTTGGTCACCCACGTCCTGTGACCGTCATTAGCTTAGCGGCCTTGGTCCTTTTGGTTCCACTGAACTTTGTCTTTATGTATGGTTTCGGCCCAATTCCAGCACTCGGTTCGGCAGGCTGCGGATTTGCCACTGCGATTTTACAATGGATCATGTTTTTCACCTTAGCCACTTATATTTTTAAAGCTTCGGCATATCAAAAAACTCAAGTGTTTAGTACTTGGGAGAAGATGGATCGCTATTGGATCGAACGTATTTTAAAACTTGGTTTACCCATTGGCTTAGCGATTTTCTTCGAAGTCAGTATTTTTAGTACCGCTGCAATTATTCTGAGTCCACTGGGTGAAACCATTGTGGCGGCGCATCAAATTGCAATGTCGGTCACCTCTCAGTTATTTATGATTCCGATGTCCCTTGCCATCGCCCTGACTATTCGTGTTGGGACCTACTATGGCGAAAAAAACTGGGAGGCTATGCGAAAGGTGCAAAAACTCGGACTGGCTACAGGTACGGTTTTGGCGCTGATGACCATGCTGCTGATTGCACTGTTTCGTCCTGAAATTGTGGCAATTTATACCTCAGATCATGAAGTATCAGAAGTTGCGATGTATTTACTACTGTTCGCACTCGCCTACCAACTGATGGACGCTTGGCAAATTAGTGCCGCAGGCTGCTTACGCGGCATGCAAGACACCAAAGGTCCAATGTGGATCACAATGGTTGCCTATTGGATCGTGGCCTTTCCGGTCAGTATCTATTTGGCGCGCTACACCAATATAGGTGCGGCAGGTGTTTGGATTGGACTGATTGTCGGTTTAAGCGTGGCGTGTGCCCTGCTCTTGCTCCGACTTTATAACAACAATAAACGCCTCAGTCAGGACTATCCATAAGTTATGCATGGCACTGAATAGGAAGAAGTCAGTCTCTTCTCCTATTCCAGCTATTTTACTGCTGTGCCAAAGCATCTTTCAGACCTTGTGGCACTTCACTTTCATCCTCAACGTCTTTAACCACCACCTGCCCCACGATCACCTCACTGCCATTAAAGGTCATGGTGGGTGAACCATACAAACTATAGCCTTCATTCAGTGCTTGGGTGACGCGCGCACAAAAATGTACATCGTCCTTGCCTGTAAAATAACGATACACTTTCATTTATTTCATACTCAAAATTTTTCGCACAGTGTAACGTGATTTTTAAATACAAAAGCATCCTGTGTGTAATTCACACAATTGACCACTATTATTTAAATAGAAACATCAGCTTAACAATTTAAAGTAGGCAGTTTTGCATTTGTCGCCTATGATCAAATCTGAGATGTAATAAGATGCCCCGAGGAATATCGCATGGCAAATACGACTCGTACGCCCGGTCGTCGCTTTATGAAACTTGCCAGCATGACGGCAAGTATCGCAACCAAGACTGTGACCAATTCAATTAAAAACTTCAATGCCGATGAAGATAAAAAAAATGCGGCGCGCAGTCAGCTTTTTCAGGACATTGGACTTCAAATTGCAGATACCTTAGGTGAAATGAAAGGTGCCGTGATGAAAGTCGGGCAAATTGCATCTCAATACAAAGATATTTTTCCGCCTGAAGTGGCACGTGCAATTAGTAAATTACAACGCCAAGCGCCAGCGATGCCTTTTCAAGAGATCAAAGCTCAAGTTGAAAAAGAACTCGGCAAGCCGCTCAATCAAATTTTTACCTCTTTTGATGAACAACCCTTTGCCGCAGCCTCCATTGGTCAAGTACATAAAGCCACTTTACCGAGTGGTGAGCAAGTTGTAGTTAAAGTTCAATATCCGGGTGTGGAAGAAGCCTGTGAAAGCGACTTAAAACAAGTCCGTTTAGCGCTACGCTTGATGGGTGTACTTAAAATTGACCGTAAGCTGCAAGATCAACTCTTTAAAGAAATTCAAGACAGTTTAGACAACGAGCTAAACTATCAAATAGAAGCGCAAAACTTAGAGGTCGCACGCACCTTTCATCAAGCTTTAGACCCTAAAATTATTATTCCTCAAGTCTACAAAGACTATTCAAGCCGTCATATTTTGACCTTAAGCTTAGAGCACGGCGAAAGCATTGAAACTGCCAGTACATGGTCACAAGACACGCGCAATGAACTGGGCCGTCGTTTATTCCGTGCCATTGGTCGTGAGATTTTCTTTTTAAAACGCTTCCACTGCGACCCACATCCGGGCAACTTTGCTTTCCGAGAAGATGGTAGCGTGATCGTATATGACTACGGCGGTGTCAAAACCCTATCGACTGAAATCGTGATGCATTTTAAGCAGCTGATTCAAGCAGCGCGCGACAGTAATATCTTGGCCATGGAGCAGCAACTGACTGCTTTGCACTCCATGTCCGAACAAGGCAAATTTCCTGCCGAACTGTATGAAGCATGGTTAGAAGTGCTCATGCGTCCACTGACCACTTTGTATGACTTTGCTGAGAACTCAGCGCATCATGATGGCATTGAACTGGTCAAGCCATCGCTGAAATATTGGGATGTGTTTAAACCCTCGCCCGATACGCTAATGGTCAATCGAACAGTCTCAGGACATTATTGGAACCTGATTCATCTCAAAGTGCACGACAACCTTAATGATCTATTCGAAGAATTGGTGCCACCGCCTGCCTAAATAAAGACTGTAGGCACGATAAAATCGCTACAACTCAATAAACCCCGTTACATAAAATCACGGGGTTTATTTTGACTTATCAATTGTTATATTATAACATTCCAAAATAATACATTTAAGGAGAAGTCTATGCGTGCCAATATTCATCCAGAGTATCGTGAAGTCCTGTTCCACGACACCAATGCCGACGCGTTTTTCGTGATCGGCAGTACCTTACAAAGTCATCAAACTCGTGAGTATGAAGGCAAGACTTATCCTTACGTCAGTTTAGATATCTCAAGTGCATCACATCCGTTTTATACCGGTGAACAACGTCAAACCAGTAATGAAGGTCGTGTTGCAAGCTTCAATAAACGTTTCGCGCGTTTCAAACGCTCACAATAATTTCATTTTTCTTTAAGCTATACGCGTTATAGTAAAGATATCAAGAAGCCTAAGACCTCCTCCAGCTTAGGCTTCTTTTTTATGCGTTCTTTTCTGGTTCCTATTTTGACCATCTTTTTTTTCTTAATGTTTAAGCACACTATCTAACAGATAAAATCCGATCCCAAGCACGATGACGCCCACCACTAAACTAGACAGTGCATAACTCAAAGCCAATACAGTTTGTCCCTGTCTAAAAAGCTGAAAAGTTTCGAGACCAAAACTCGAAAATGTCGTGAAACCGCCCAATATACCTACCATCAAAAATAAACGTGCTTCTTGTTGCAGTACTGGAAACTTCTGGCTAAATGCAAAAAAAACACCCGCAGCAAAACAACCGATGATGTTGATCCACCATGTCGGCCATGGAAAACTCATACTGGGTTTAAACAACCATAATCCTGCACCGTAGCGTAAACAGGCCCCTATTCCGCCCCCCATTGCCACCAAGATCCAATTCATTGACCTATCCTATTCTTTACAAAATGCGTATGGATAAGTCCGAAGTTATCCACAGCTCATCAACTATAATGCTATTAAACCTGAATCAATCCTCGCACTTCAAGGTTTTTCAACATCGGTTGTTGATCCTTACATATCTTATTGTCTCACTCTCAAAAGTGAACATTAGCATTCGAACTCGCACATGCTTTACATGGGATATTGAACCCTGCATCGCCGAATATCTTTACTTCACCCTAGTGTGCTCTATGACCAATACAACATAGATTCCCAAAATCACTAGCACCCGTTCTTCATGCAAAACAGAAGGTTTTCTCTCAGGCAAAAACTCCCAAACATGCAATTTTTGGGTATGATGTGGACATAAATTTAGTCGGAAATAGACGCATGGCACAGGTATTATTGGCTCAGCTTGCAGCGGGCGAAGCAAAATTTTCAGATGTATTGGCATTCATTGAAGCAGCCTATACACATACACCAACTGCATTTAAAAATGGTTTACAGCACAATGCAGCAACTGAAAACCAAGGCAGTGCAAAAGTGTTTTCGTTTGCACAGCTTCAAGGCCTCGATCAAACGCAAACTTTAAGCCTATTTGCAGAACACTATGCTTCTGTTTTAGCCACACCTGATGCAACAGATCATCAAAATATTCGTCAATTTATGTTGAATGGATGGGATGGTATTGAATTTGATGGTACGGCATTAACTGCAAAATAAAGATAAAAAACCACGTTCAAGTTACTTGAACGTGGTTTTAAACAAATACAATATTAATTTTATTATCAGATATTTATAAACACTATTAACATTGATACACCTATAAGCATCCACAGATTTGACAAGTAGGTTTCACGTGGAGCAAGACTTCATATGGCTATTAATCGCCTAGAAAACATTAAAACAGCACGATGAAATAACTCAGCGCTACTTCCACATTACCCCTTTACCCGTTCGATCCATTGAATTGAGCTGACCCGAAATACTTCACATGCTCCATCGCCCGTATCGGTCGGGGTTAAGGATGAGGTCCAGACCATATCTTTGTCTTTAATTTCAACCAACTCACCTTTTAAACGAACCAAATCACCACGTTTCACGTGTTTAATTTGTTTAGCAATTTCAGGGTTGGCTGGAATGATGTGCATATTTGACACCATTTGCATGGCTTGCTCGGCAGGCACAGGCAAACGATCAATTTTCCAGTTGAGATAACGGTCGTATTGATTCACGGTAATATGGCGTGCAATTTCAGGTTCAGCAAACAAGCCCCAACTCACGGCGTAGTCAATCGGAGAGAATTTAGCTTGTGCATCATCCGAATACATTTTAGAACCTAAAATTCGAAAATCACCTTTAAACGGTTTCAATACCGAAATCGATTGATCTTTAGAGGTCGGTGCTAAACCTTTGGCAATGTTGTAATCCACAGTGGCACTTGCACTGATGGGCAACAGCAAACTGCTGAGTAAACCGAGCAGGATAAATTTAGATTTCATTGCAAACCTCATTCCCATCAACCTAGGAAAATACGAAACAATTTCATCTTAGTCCAGTTTCCTGAAAAGAAGCTTATGAACTTAGTAACATTATGAATGAATTATGCAGTCTACTTTTAGCCACAGCACTTTTCAGTTAGGCTAGAGCTGAAGAACAGAGCCCCAAAAAACAATCATGCTTTATAAATACTATCAACAACACATCTTTCCACATGTCCTGAATCAGGTCATGCAAGTACCAAGCTTAATGGACAAACGCCACGAACTGCTTTTGCCAATTCAGGGAGAGGTATTGGAAATTGGTTTTGGTACAGGGCTGAATCTGCCCTTTTATCAAAATGTCGATACTGTCTTTGCCCTTGAACCCAGTCCTGAAATTTATCATTTGGCTTTAGAGCGGATACAAGCAGCAGCATTTGAAGTGCATCATGTACAAGCCCGTGCGGAAAAGCTGCCTTTTGCTGACCATAGCCTTGAGCATGTAGTCAGTACATGGACACTGTGTAGTATTGCTGAGCTAGAACAGGCTTTGGCGGAAATATTACGGGTGCTCAAACCGGGTGGCACCTTACATGTGGTGGAGCACGTATTAAATACAAATAACCTTTATATTCAGCGCCTACAACACTTACTCACGCCTGTGCAAAAGCGTTTAGCCGATGGCTGCCATCTCAATCGAAATATTGAACAGGCCTTAAAAGCAACAGGATTTAATATGATAGAACAGCACTACTTTTATGCCGAAGGTATTCCGAAACTCGGACAACTGATGTTTTTTGCACGCGCTCAAAAGCCATACTCAAGTGATGGGTCATGAAAGTCATGAAGAAAGCACCTGCTCTATATCAAGCAAGATACTTTCATGGGTGAACATCGCCAAGCTTATTCAATCGTATCAAAGTCAATGCGGACCGTTTCAAAACGAACCCTCCCAGCTTGAATCGCTTGCGCAATAGCAACTTGTCCTTTGGTTAACCTCGCCCCACCGCTTTTAATATCAATGAGAACAATTTCAATATCCTCTGGTCGCCCTTCACCATCACGCAGGTCGGTATAGCCATCAAATACCACATAGTCGACAGGATCGCCCAAAAATTTGGCATCGCTAGGTAAGTATTCAAATTGCGGCATGATCGGGGCCAGTTGCTCCGCCATTTTGCCTTTAAGCACCGCACGACTGGTATTGACACTGCGCTTTTGTGCATGGGTTAAAGCCTGCTGATGCTCTAATTCTAATTCGGCAATGTAGCGCTCATATTCTGCTTTGATGCGTCCATTTCGGCTGTGACTTAAAATAAGGGTGGTCAAGACCACACCAATTGCTGCACCGATCAACATTGCCATCCATATGGACATGGTTCTTTCCTAATTTTGTGCTACAGGTAGCAAGATTTAAACTTACAACTTTGGTTTGGTGTCATATGCGACACACAAAAGAATGATATGCTAGGGGTGAGCAGAATAAAATCATTTAAGGTCATGAAAACGATATTAATCGCCAACCAAAAAGGTGGCTGTGGCAAAACGATAACCGCAATCAATTTAGCTTCGGCACTCGCACAAAAAGGTTATAAAGTAGCTTTGGCCGATGCGGATAATCAAAAATCTGCTCGTCAGTGGTTAAAACAGCGTCCAGAGCAAGTGGCGCATATTCAAAGTTTAGATTGGCGCCATGAGAAATCGATAGGTGAAGTGCCTAAAAACATTGAATATTTAATTATCGATGCGCCGGGTGCGCTGTCTGGTGAGCATGCCGAACAGCTGGTCAGTGAAGCGCATGCGATTGTGACCCCACTGCAACCCTCGTTTTTTGATATTGACAGTACCCGTCGTTTTTTAAAGCATTTACAAGACATTAAACGCATTCGTAAAGGCAAAGTGCAAATTTTGCTTTTGGCCAATCGGGTCAAAGCCAACAGCGCCAGTGCCAAAGACATCCAAGATTTTTTTGCAAAAATTGAACAACAGCCTGTAGCGTGGATTTCAGAACGTACTGCATATGGCCAATTGGCAATGCAAGGTTTAAGCGTATTTGATAAAACACAAAAGAATTACCTCTCCATTCAAAGTCAATGGCAACCGCTGCTCAATGCCATTGTCGATGACCCAAGTGCTTGGTTCTAAAATATTTTGCTATAGATAAAACGGGACTATTCCCTATTTATAGTCGGTTATTCACGAGAACTTACCAAGGGTACGTTCTCGTGCGCATTTTTTTCAGTTAATATGACTTTGACCTTAGAGATATAGCAGTGAATACCGTGCAACGATACGCACCAGCCTTACAAAAAGTATTGTTATTTGGACTGATTTTTATTCTGTTCTATTTGAGCTTTCAAGTCCTGAAATACTTTATTGTACCTGTGCTTTGGGCTGCGATTATTGCCTACATCACATGGCCTTTATATCACTCAGTACAGAAACTATGTGGACCACGTCCAACCTTAAGCGCCACCATCATGATCAGTATGGTGGTATTAGTTGTCGGTATCCCGCTGACCTTTGCTATCTTTATGCTGCAACATGAAGGTCGTAATCTATTTTATGAACTACAAAGACAAGTGTTCTCAGGTCATTTAGATGTTCCGCAATTTATTCGGGATTTGCCGATTATTGGTAAAGAAGTCACTCGTACTTTAAAAGAAATCAATACCGATCCGAACAGTATTGTGCAAAATGTTTCGGGCTGGTTTCAAAGCCACTTAAATTATGGCCGTTTGGTGCTAAGTGAAATCAGTAAAAATATTTTTAAACTTTGCTTTGCAGTGATGTCGTTATTCTTCTTCTATCGTGACGGACAAACCATTTTAAATCAGGTCAGTAAAGCGCTGGAAATGGTGATTGGCCCACGTATCCACCACTATTTAGACACCATTTCAGAAACAACGCGTGCTGTGGTCTATGGAGTTGGCCTGACTGCAATTGCGCAAGCACTCTTGGCAGGCCTGAGCTATTTTGTTGCTGGTGTCCCAAACCCAATGGTACTGACCATTGTGACCTTTATCTTTGCACTCATTCCTTTTGGCCCTCCTGTGGCATATAGTGCCGTGTCTTTATGGTTATTCTCTCAAGGGCAGACTATTGAAGCGATTGGAGTGATGGTGTGGGGGGTTTGTGTGGTCAGCACAGCAGACAATGTGATTCGCCCATTGGTGATCTCAGGTGCAACGCAAATTCCGTTCTTACTGATCATGTTTGGTGTATTGGGTGGTTTAGCCAGCTTTGGTATGGTCGGCTTATTTGTCGGCCCCGTGATTCTAGCAGTACTGTTAGCCATTTGGCGCGAATGGCTACATGAACAAGTCAATGAACCCCTAATGATGCCGAAAGCGACATTGGCTTACGATCCACCCGAAGAGCCTTTAGATACGCCCAAAAAATAAGTTCAGTGAAATGACTTGAACGCATGCTTTCCTCGAAAGTATGCGTTTTTTTATATCAGATACAAAAACACTCTACGGACAACATTGAACCGAAGCCCTGCCTTTGTTTGAATGGTTCTGAATTTTAAGGAAAAAGGACCCAACATGTTGTCTTCTGCTTTCAAATTAAGCGCACTTGTGACTTTAATCGGTTTAGGGACTGTAGCATGTACCACCACACCCACTGAAACCAATACGATGGTTAAAGATGTCGATGTACACGCCGTTTCAACTACAGGTGTGGGACAAAAAATTGGCACCATTCGTTTTATTGATAGCCCTGTTGGTTTAGCGATTCAAACCAATTTGACTCAACTTCCACCCGGCCCACACGGTTTTCATATCCATGAAAAAGGTTCGTGTGATGTGGCTGAAAAAGAAGGAAAACCTGTGGCTGCTTTAGCGGCTGGGGGACACTTTAACCCAGAAAAAGCACCAAACCACGGCACACCACTCAATGGCCATATGGGTGATTTACCGATCTTGAATGTCGATTCAGCAGGTAATGCAAAAGTCAATTTACTCGCTCCTCGCTTAAGTTTAGCTGACGTTGAGGGCTTAGCGGTAATGGTGCATGCAGGTGGTGATAACTATTCAGACACCCCTAAACCACTTGGCGGTGGCGGTGACCGTATTGCGTGTGGCGTAATTAAATAAATCTATTATCCCATGCAGTGTGAATAAAGTAGTGTTTTGAACTCGCACATGTGGATAAGTTTCGACTTATACACAATGCAGCGGAGCCATGCTCTGCTGCATTTTTATTGTCATAGGTGAATTTTTAATGCAGTGGAGCACCGCATTAAATTGACAGTGCTCTAAAAAAAGTTCAGGCTAAAACCAAAATAAAACTAAGCCTAGACTATTACATCGTGAACAATCTTCGTCAGTGGTTTCAGTCCTTTCAGTCCAATGCAATTTTTATGTATTGCTTGCAAATCTTGATTGTGCTGAGTGGCACAACCTTAGGTTTATATTTTTTAGGACTGCAACAGCTCATCGTTCCGACCACATTAGGCGCAATTGCAACAGCCCTGACCGACTTCGATGACCGGCTCAGCATTCGTCTCAGAAATCTTGCCTATGTCTGTATCTTGTTCTTTAGTGTTAGTAGCATTTTAGATTTTTTACATCCTTATAAATTCTTCTTCATCTTATATTTATCACTGTCTAGTGCTTGTTTTATTTTACTAGGGGCACTGGGGCAACGCTATGCAGCAATGAGCTTTGGCACCATTCTACTTTCCCTATACAGCATGTTTGGCCTAGGTGAATATTCGGTTTGGTACTTTCAACCCAGTTGTTTTGTCTTTGGAGCATTGTGGTATGGCTGTACCGCCATTGTGTTTTATATCCTTAAACCCACCTTGGCCGTTCAGGACAACTTAGCCCGCTGTTTTAATCAAGTTGCCGATTTGCTCAACGCAAAAGCACGTCTATTCGACCCAGACAATCGAGACAATGTAGAAGCGCTTCTCTATGATTTATCCTTACAAAACAGTACTGTGGTGCAAAGTTTTAACCACACCAAAAGCTCACTACTGACGCGACTAAAAGCATCTCGCGCCAACCAAAATACAATTTATTGGCTCAACCTCTATTTTCTCGTTCAAGACATTCATGAACAAGCCAGCTCTAATTATTTACACTATGAGCAGTTACATCAAAACTTTAGCCGTACTGACCTCATTTTTCGTATTCAAAAAAATATTCGGCTGCAAGCCCTTGCCTGTCAGGCTTTGGCACGATGTATCTTAGCCAATCAAACCTATGTATCCGATCCAACGACCACTCAGGTGTTGCTGAATTTACACAGTTCCATGCAGGACTGGATTCGAGATCATCCACACAATATTGAAGTCAAAAATCTACAACTGATTTTAAATAATTTGGACAGTGTGCATGAACGTTTTCAGCACCTCAACCAACTACAATCGCGCCAAGAACAGCGTTATCAACAGCATATTGATAACCTCAACTTATATGATGATGATATTCATGATTGGCATGATCTGTGGCTCAAACTCAACCAACATCTCACTCCCCAATCCGCACTGTTTCGCCATGCGGTGCGTATCGCCTTTGTCTTTGCTGTCGGTTATGGCATCTCGCTTCTGCCCTTTGCGCAACATGGATATTGGATTTTGCTCACCAGTTTATTTGTTTGCCAAATGCGTTATTTCGCCACCAAAAACCGCTTAAAAATGCGAACCTTGGGCACTATTTTGGGCGTTGTTTTAGGGATTCCACTGCTGTATTTCGTCCCAAGTATTGAAGGACAACTGCTACTAACCATTATTTTTGGCGTGTGTTTTTTCTATCTCAGTTCCAAGAAATATGCCATGGCGACCCTGATGGCAACACTCATGGTGCTGCTGATTTTTAATTTAAAAGGTGCAGGCTATGCCATTATTTTACCACGAATTATAGACACCCTCATTGGCTGTGCCATTGCTTGGTTCGCAGTGAGTTTTATTTGGCCCGATTGGGACTTCCGCAATATTTCCAACACCATAAAAAAAGCATCCGATGCAACCCTCAACTATTTCAATGCCATTTGTGAACAATATCAACACGGCAAAAATAATAGTCTCGCTTACCGCAGTGCGCGACGTACTGCGCATAATGCCCAAACTGAACTGGCGAACATGATCTCCAGTCTTAGTACTGAACCCAATCCAAACCCAGAACTGGTACATCATGCTTTTCGCTACTTGGTATATAGCCACAGTCAACTCAGTTATATTTCTGCTTTGGGAAGTCACCGAGAATTGGTGCAGGATACACAAGTGCTGGAACTCATGCTGTGGTGTCAAAATACGCTAAATCATGTACTGCTCCATCAGCAGGCATTAGCTGAACTCGACATCCAGCAAAAACTGGCAGAGATTAAACGCTTAAATGCGCAAGAAACCATGAATCAGAATTTACACTTGGTACTCAAACAAATCAGTCTACTACTGGAAACTCTGCCCGAATTGCTGAAGTTAAAAACTGAACTGCTCGCCCGAGACATTAAATAAAACGGATGACACAACGACGATCTTTAAAAGGTTCATGATGTACGGGTGTATTGTGGTTCATTTTTATCTGGTTCTTGCGTACACTCGAGCTTCATTCTCATAGATTTTTTGACCATGAACATTCAGACATTACGTGTTGTAGGATTTTTAGAAGGGATTTCTTTTTTACTGTTGTTATTCGTTGCGATGCCAATGAAATACATCTTTGATAACCCGATCCTAGTCAAATACGTGGGTATGGGTCATGGCGTATTGTTTATCTTGTTTTTAATTGTGCTGTTTGTGGTCTGTGAAAAGAAAAAATGGTCTTTGAAGATGTTTATTTTAGGTTTGATCGCTTCAATCTTACCTTTTGGGCCTTTTGTGTTTGATGCCAAAATTAAAAAATTAGAACCTGAGCAAGCTGAAGCCTGAGTTAAAAAACTGGCTTTAAAAAGGATTTTTTAGAGCAGTAATAAAAAGCGCCCATTCAAATGAATGCGCGCTTTTTTTTTAATGTGAACCTCGCTGAATTCAGTGAATAAAATCTTAGTAGACACCACTCTCGAGACGTTTTTGCATCACTTTTTTCACGGTCGCACGTGGAAAGCTAAACCAAAGTGCAATCAATATCAGGCAGACCAAACTATAGGCCCAAAGACCAAATGCCACATAAGCCATACGAATCAGTTCAATCACGAAGAAGAATGTAAACATCATCAGTACCGAAACGGCTGCAGCAACCGTCCCTTTGGATACTTCCGATGACATCAACGCAAAGCGATATAACACCGAAAAACTAATGCCTTCGCCAAAGCTCACCAAAGTCATCCCCACAATCAGTAACGGTAAGAAATAGCTTTGGAAAATAGTGCCGAGCACCACCAACAGCGTACCGACGAACATCAAAGGTAAACCGAGTAACACGGTTTTACCCAGTGCCATTTTGTCGATGACTTTAATCAATACAATGTTGCCCAGAATGAGACCACCCAAGACGGGGAACTGCGCTAAGCCGTATTGCATACTGCTCAAGCCAAGTTCTTCCACCAAAATCACGGGTGACAGTGCAATCCACAGCATCAAAGGCATCGCGACCATCGGTAGGCCAAAGGTGAGCGCCAAAAAGGTCTTATTTTTATAGACCGTCTTATAGTCATCCCAAATATAGCGCAGCGGCTTTTTAGAATGACGCTGTTGTGTCGCAGGCATTTTGGCTTTTAAACCAAACCAACTTAAAAAAGCCAAAAAGGCGATGCCAATAAAGCCCCAATGCCATGACACATGGTCAATCATAAATGCACCCACTACAGGGCCAAGCAGCGGTGCCAACAGAGAAATATTCGCCATGAGTGCCATGACTTTAATGGCATCACGCTCTTCAAAACTTTCCTGTACTGCGGCATAACCCACCGCAGAAATCATCGATAGCCCCACGCCTTGTAAAAAGCGGAGCGCCAAAAAAGACTCAATATTTTGAGTGAGTAAAATCGCGAGGCAAGTCAGCACAAAAAATGCCACACCTGCGAGCAACACTTTTTTGCGGCCTAAACGGTCTGAGAGTGGTCCAAGCAGCCACGCGACACAAGCCCCGCCCAGTAAATAAAAGGACATAGAGGATGGCGCCCACGCACTACTTACCCCAAAGTCTTGGGTAATCGCGAGCATGGCAGGCTGGACTAAATCGTTACCGATATAGACCGAAAATTCGAATAAAACCAATGCCAAAGGAAACATCAATGTGGCACGGCTTAACTTTAAAGTTTGTACGTTTTGCATTGTTATCTACATATAAAATGCGTACAAGCCTGAGCAAAGTCAGTTAGAGGGAGAGACGACTAAGCCCAATGGCAAGCACTGAGAAATTTATTAAATTACGTTTTTTTAAATGCGCTGAGATTTCGCGGCTTAATACACCGTATTCACAAGGTGTCTAAGATAGATCAAACGATTTCAGTTGTGAGATTTTTATAACTCAAACTAATACACCCACTAATTTGAGTGGGTGTAGTTTAGCAGTTTATAACTTGAGAAATTGTAATTTTTCTTACAGTAGCTAAGCTGAGATTTCAGTTTTGACTTTTATCGTGTTCGGTTCACGAGTGAGATGATCAGGCTTCATAAAGAAAGAACAAATGATTGCAAATACAGCCATCCCCACAATATAACTAATGATTAAATGCGGGCTGCCATCGCCAATACTCAAGAGTTTAGTTGCAATAAGCGGAGCTAACCCCCCTCCTAATACACCTGCAAATTGCACAGAAATGGAAATGCCACTGTAACGAATTTCAGCCGGAAATTGACGGGCAAATAGCTGGGCTTGTGGTGCATACATAATGGGGAAAACCACACCAATACCTAACACAATCGCCGTCCAAACTAATACTGGGTCTTTGGTGCCCAACATGGTGAAAAATGGATAGCAATATAATGCCAAGACCAAGAGACCAAACATAAACATATTTCGTTGCCCGACTTTATCCGATAAATGACCACACAATGGTGTCATCACCATAATTAAGCCTGCACCACAAATCGTTGCAAATAAAATATCCTGACGCGGAATTCCTAACTTGGTGGTGGTATACGCCAAGGCAAATGTAGAGGCAATATAAAACCAAGCATTTTCCGCTGCACGCGCGAA
Organism: Acinetobacter sp. 8I-beige; assembly: GCF_902505955.1. Classification (NCBI taxonomy): domain Bacteria; kingdom Pseudomonadati; phylum Pseudomonadota; class Gammaproteobacteria; order Moraxellales; family Moraxellaceae; genus Acinetobacter; species Acinetobacter sp. 8I-beige. Next base: position 2,027,684 of record NZ_LR732790.1, read on the forward strand.
AATAATCGTCAGCAACTCACGTGGGTGATTTTTAAAGACTTGCATAGCAGGAACTTTAATTTCCTGCGCCTGCTCTTTCACTTTTTCGAAGTCAGGTGATTCAGGCACTTTGACGCGAATATACCAACCAACTCCTAATAGCAGAATGCTGGCAAGGAATGGTAAACGCCATCCCCAACTAAATAAGCTAGCTTCAGGCAGTAAAGAAACAGCGCCTAAAGCAAGAGAAGCCAGTAATAAACCTCCCCCTGCACTGGCCTGAGGTAAACTTCCCCAGAAGCCCTTGCCACCTTCGGGTGCATGCTCAACTGCCATCAAAACAGCACCACCCCACTCTCCCCCCATCGCCATACCTTGAATAAATCGAAGAATGACCAAACAGAAGGTTGCCCAATAACCAATACTTTCATAAGTGGGTAACAGCCCAATCAAAACCGTCGGAACTCCCATCATAATCAAGGTGGTTAACAACATGGTTTTACGACCAATTTTGTCACCAAAGTGTCCAAAAATAATCCCGCCCAGTGGTCGTCCGATAAATCCCACCGCATAGGTGGCGAAAGCTGCCAATACCCCAGTTAAAGGGTCTAAATTGGGGAAAAACAATTTATTAAAAATCAGCGCCGCAGCGGCACCATAAATAAAAAAATCGTACCATTCTATGGTCGTTCCCACCATGCTGGAGATTCCAGCCAAACGGTGAGAAGACTTTTTATGTGGAAGACCCGATCCTTGTATCTGCTCCATACCCACCTCTTGCAATTCTTAGTATTGTCTGCTTTCTGTCACGTTTAAAATCTGTCCTGATTTTTAAACCACGCAACTATAACGATATTGGTTATGATTTCATGCACTTTAAAGCTATGACGACTCATAACTTTAAGAAAAATATTATAAAAGTGAACTAAAATTCACTAATTTATTAATGTGGATTAATCTTGAAATAGAGTCAATCTACTTAATTACTTAAGTAGTTTTCATAAAGTATTTTTTATTTAAATTACATAAACTTAAAAATAAATTCTTGATTTTTAAGCGCTGAGGATGCACTTGGCAACCCCAATATTTGAATCAAAAATGCATCATTGAAAACAATAGAAAAGATAAAAAGGTCATTTTTTACAATTGCTAATTCAGCACAATTTACTATATTGCTTCATATACTAAGTATGGATACTTATTATGATTGACTATAATAAATTGGCTTTTGATTTTAGCCCCGCACCTATCGTGGTGCTCAGTAATCGGCATATGGTCGAAATGAATCACGCCTTTGCTCAGATGTTTGGTTATGAACGTGAAGAGCTTCTTCATCACTCCATTATTAAAATTTTCCCCAGTATTGAAGACTATGAGAAGGTCGGAAATGATGCTTTGCAAAGCCTATTGCAAAAAAATAGCCTGCATTATTCGGATCAACGCTTTATGCAGCATAAAAGTGGAGAGATTTTCTGGACACATACCCATGGACGTACACTCACCCCTGAAGATCCTTTTCAATTGATGGTGTGGCATTTTGAACGTAAAGAACAGCATCCGCTGACCAGTAAACAGAAGTTAACAAAACGTGAGTCTGAGATTACGCAGCTCATTGTAAATGGACTAACCTGTAAAGAAATTGCACGAAAACTTTCCTTGTCACATCGTACAGTCGAGGTTCATAAAGCCAATTTAATGAAGAAGCTTGGTGCTCATTCTAAAAGTGAGCTCAGCTCTAAAATTATTATTCAGAATCGACTGACGCATTTTTAAGACGTCATCTTTGTTTGAATTGTTCAAGATAATAATGATAAAAGGCGTAAACCGACTACGCCACTTTTATCACCAGCAAAACAAGCATCTATTTCAATCAAGAACACTTGGCTGTTTGGAAGTTTTTGGTATTTTTACCGCGCGCACATTGGTAAGAGGTTTTCGTCGCAGTTTTTTCCCAGTCGCCATCGACCAACTTAAAGTTATACACGGTACGCACCGACTTCACCGAATCATCTAACAACCCTGTTTCAGTCACTTTAACTTCTGCCGCAGTCGGTGACTCAACCGTATTAAAGTACTGGCGGATTTCAACCGTAGCCAACTCATTACGCAAATCTGGACGCTCTTTGAGTACCTGAGCCAACGGCGTATCTGACGAACCGACTTTATTCACTAACTCTTTGGTCGTCGCACAACCAGACAATAATCCCACACATACGGCTGAAGCTAAAATAAGACGCAACATAAATCCCACCCAAAATTCATTATTTATCAGTCCATCATGCCTTTTTTAGGCCTATTACACTATTTAGTAAATGTAATTCAGTCCCTTCAACCATAAAAAAGCGCATCATAGTGGATGCGCTTTTAAAACTCAATTCGGACTTAAAGGTCGAATAATTTACCTGGGTTCATAATCCCGTTTGGATCGAAAACTTGCTTCAATGCCTTCATATATTCAATTTCTTCCGCCGAACGCGTGTAGTCAAGGTATGGCTTTTTGGTCATACCGACACCGTGCTCTGCAGAAATTGAACCGTCGTATTTTTTCACGGTTTCAAAGACATATTTATTCACCACCTGACATTTAGCAAAGAACTCATCTTTGCTTAGGTCAGCTGGTTTTAAAATATTTAAGTGTAAATTACCGTCACCAATATGACCGAACCAGCAGATTTCAAAGTCTGGGTAGTTGCTTGCCACAATCGCATCAATTTCTTTAATAAATGCAGGTACATGCGTAATCAACACTGAAATGTCGTTTTTGTATGGTGTAAATGGAGCAATCGACTCAGAAATGTCTTCACGTAAACGCCATAAGCTTTCCACTTGATCGAGGCTTTGGCTCAACACGCCATCCACTACCCAACCTTGTTCCATGCAGTGCTCAAAAATTTCCATCGCCTTGTCCATAATTGGCTCAAATGGCGCTTCAAATTCTAACAATACATAGAATGGACATTCGGTTTCGAACGGACGTTGTACATGACCATGTGCCAACACTTTTTGCATTGCCAGTTCACCAAAGAACTCAAATGCAGTCAGGTCAATTTTTGCTTGGAAAGCATGCAGTACAGGCATCACAGCATCAAAGTCAGGCACGCCCAATACCATTACTTGAAGGTCCTGCGGTTGGCGTTCCAGTTTGATTTCAGCTTCAGTCACTAAGCCCAGTGTCCCTTCACCACCAATGAATAAATGTTGCAGCGCATAACCCGTTGCGTTTTTGATCATACCTTTGTTTAGACGCAGCACATCACCCTTACCTGTGACTACAGTTAAACCAAGTACCCAGTTCCGCGTCATGCCGTATTTAATAACTTTAATGCCGCCTGCATTGGTGCCAATGTTTCCACCAATTTGACTCGAACCCGCAGAAGCAAAATCAACTGGGTAATACATGCCTTGCTCTTCAGCATAGTTTTGCAGCTGTTCAGTCACCACACCTGCTTGGACTCGAACCATACGGTCTGCTGGGAAGAATTCCAAGATTTGGTTCATCTTGTCCATGCTTACCACAATTTCACCGTTGGCAGCGACTGCACCGGCAGATAAGCCAGTACGACCACCTGATGGTGTAATCGCAACATTGAACTCATTTGCAAGTTTCACAACCGCTTGCACTTGTTCCGTGCTCGATGGAAAAACGATGACTGACGGGTTTGGATCAAAATGTTTGGTATGATCGCGTCCCCAATTTTCAAGGCTATCCGCATCGGTTTTAATGCGGTTTTCACCTACAATTGCTGTCAATTGGGTCAATAACTCTGGGGTTAAAGCGACTGGAGCATTCATCGTTTTCAGACCTTGCAAGAAGTAAACAAGTTGTTTGTGGCGCTAGGGTTCTCTGCATGAAAAGCGCTTCATTTCAGTCTTTCCATGCCCTAAGGCTCAGGCAGTTCGTGAGGATTTAAGCAGCAGTGTGCAACTGGCTTATTTTCACGGAGTCATATTATAAGGCATTTTTTCTGTTTCCCGCAGAAAAAGCTGTTTTATTCAGGATACCTTTGAAATGATTAGTTTAATTAGACCAAAAAGACTTTTTTACGCACTATAGAGGCTAAAAATACCCAGCAGAGTCCGCATAAAGGAAATGTATATCGGGCGCGGTACGTGCTATTATATCGCCACTAAATTTGGCCTTTGTAGCGGAGCCGTAATGAGCCAACATCTTTCACTTCCTAAAGATAAAATTCGTTTCTTGTTGTTAGAAGGCGTTCACCAAAACGCAATCGACACACTAAATGCTGCCGGATACACCAACATCGATTATCGTAAAACAGCGCTTGAAGGTGAAGCGTTGAAAGAAGCGATTAAAGATGCACATTTCATTGGTATTCGTTCCCGTACACAACTCACTGAAGAAGTGTTTGAAGCAGCGAATAAATTAATCGCTGTTGGTTGTTTCTGTATTGGTACCAACCAAGTGAACTTAAATGCTGCGATGGTTCGTGGTATTCCAGTATTTAACGCACCATACTCAAATACACGTTCAGTGGCTGAACTTGTACTTGCTGAAGCTATTCTTCTTCTTCGCCGTGTACCTGAAAAATCGACAGATACACATGCAGGCGGTTGGAACAAGTCAGCTGTTGGTTCGTTCGAAACTCGTGGCAAAACTTTAGGGATTGTCGGTTACGGTTCAATCGGTTCACAACTTTCTGTCCTTGCTGAAAGCTTAGGTATGAAAGTAATCTACTTCGACACAGTAACGAAATTACCTTTAGGTAATGCACGTCAAGTCGGTAGCTTAAACGAACTTTTAGCAACTGCTGACGTCGTTTCTTTGCATGTACCTGATGTTCCGTCTACACGTAACTTCATGACCAAAGAAAAATTTGCACAAATGAAAGAAGGTGCAATCTTCATCAATGCTGCACGTGGTACATGCGTAGTAATTGAAGACTTAGCAGATGCCTTGAAATCAGGTCATGTTGCTGGTGCTGCGGTTGACGTATTCCCGAAAGAACCAAAAGCCAATGGTGAAGAGTTCATTTCTCCACTACGTAACATTCCAAACGTGATCTTAACTCCTCACGTGGGCGGTTCGACCATGGAAGCGCAAGCGAACATTGGTTTAGAAGTGGCTGAGAAATTCGTTTCTTATTCAGATAAAGGCATGACTTTATCTGCGGTGAACTTCCCAGAAATCGCGTTACCGTTGACCGAAGGCAAACACCGTTTACTTCACATCCACAAAAACGTTCCAGGCGTGTTGTCAAAAATCAACAACTTGTTTGCTGAACACGGCATCAACATTTCTGGTCAGTCTTTAATGACCAAAGGTGATGTGGGTTACTTGGTGATGGATGTAGACGCAACAGCATCTCAAGAAGCTTTAGATACTCTGCAAGATGTTGAAGGCACAATCCGCGTTCGCGTATTGTTCTAATTCGACTCTATTTAAAAACCACAGCTGCCAAGCTGTGGTTTTTTTATTTTTGAATACTTGTTAAAATTTTATGTGCGACCCAAGCACATTCCCCGCTACTTTTCGCAAGTATTCATTTCTCTATCTAGTATTCTAATAATGCCAAATCTAAAAAGTACTCCCCACCTCCAAGCGACTTTTTTATTGCTGATTGCAATGCTTAGCTTGCAAAGTAGTGGTTCACTGGCCAAAGTTTTGTTTGATCAATTTCCCATTTTAACCGTTTCCGCCATGCGCTTGCTGTTGGGATCAATCATTTTGGCCGTGCTGTTTAAAATTTGGCAGGTTGATTTTAAGCAAGTTAAATATAAAGCCATTCTCAGCTATGGTTTTGCTTTGGCAGGCATGAACCTATTGTTTTATTTATCCATTGCTCGCCTGCCACTCGGCATTGCAGTGTCGTTTGAGTTTATTGGCCCACTCAGTGTTGCTCTGTTTTATGCCAAACAACGCTTTGACTTTGTTTGGGTCGGGCTGGCTATTTTAGGCTTAGTTTTACTGTTTCCTTTCGACCAAGCAGCTCAACCTTTAGATCCTCTTGGGATTGCATTTGCACTAGGTGCAGGTGCATGTTGGGCCTTGTATATCGTGGCGGGACAGCGCCCATCGGGTGTTTCGGGCAATCATACCGTGTGCTTAGGTATGTTTGTCGGCATGCTGATATTAATGCCACTCACCCTGTTCAGTGGTTTACCCACAAATGTGTTTGAACCCTCAAACCTGATCTATTTCGTAGCTTTGGCAGTTTTGGCCAGCGCTTTGCCTTTTAGCTTGGAAATGATTGCGCTACGCAATTTAACCGCTCTAAGTTTTGGAACGCTCATGAGTCTTGAACCTGCTATCGCAGCACTATCCGGTTTTGTATTTCTAGGCGAGCAACTATTGTGGTCACAGTGGCTTGCGCTCAGTGTGATTATTATGGCGTCTATTGGTTGTACCTATACAGCCCAGAAAAACCGAAAAACTACAGTTTAAACCATGTGATCCAGCATTTGAATTTAGCTTTTAAATCCAACGGCTCTATCAATTACTTTTAAATTCATGTCGTTGCATTAAAAAAATTCAGCTTATTCAGCATCCAACTTGGGTGCTGAATCGTTATACTAATCCACCTTCTTAAAAAAAATAGGTCGCTATGACCTGATGTGTGCATGATGCCTAATTCTCAACTGATGGCAGTGATGTTCATGGTCTTGTCCATGCTGTCCTATCAAATCAGTGCTTCTTTTGCCAAGCAGTTGATTGCCGTGCTGGATCCCCTCACCGTGGTGACCCTTAGACTGTGCTTTGCCGCAATTTTAATTGTGCTGATGTTCCGTTCATGGAGCATCATGAAACGCCTACCGCATTTAAAGTGGAAAGATTTACTCAGTTATACAGCAGCCTTATGCCTCATGAATATTTTATTCTACGCTTCGCTGGGTAAACTGCCGCAAGGTATTGCCGTAGGTTTAGAGTTTTTAGGCCCTTTAACTTTAGCGCTACTCTCGATCAAACAACGTCGTGATTATATTTGGGTCGGATTAGCGATTTTAGGCATTGCACTGATGGTGCCGTGGCATCAAGCCAATGCAACCAACTTCTCCTTCTTAGGAGCTGCATTTGCGGTTTCAGCGGGTGCTTGCTGGGCGCTGTATATTTATTTTGGGCAAAAAGTCGTCCGTCAAAATATCGGCATGCATGCTCTCAGTATTGCTATTGTGATCTCAGCCTTGGTGCTTCTGCCCATTAGTGCCACGTATAACCCTACAGCGCTGATGCAAACGGAATACTGGCCCAAAGCCTTATTGATTGCACTACTCGCCACAACCATTCCGTATGCTCTAGACCTGATGGCTTTAAAACGTTTGAGTAAACTTAGCTATGGGACGCTTTCAAGTTTATCACCGGCTTTAGCAGCCTTGGCAGGTTGGTTACTACTAAAAGAGCAAATTAGTATGTGGCAAACGTTGGCGTTGGTTTGCATTATGATTGCCTCTGTTGGTGTTACCTTTAGAGCCAAACCACAAAGTGATGACGCGCTTTAAATCACAAAAGATGGCACTCGCCATCTTTGGTTTAAAATGCACTTAAACCAAACTGTCTTTTTCAATTTTTTTGTACTTTTTGTATTCCTGCTGATACTGCTTGGCGAGCGCAGTCTTTTGAGCATCGAGTAAGATTTTTCCTGCTTGCTGAAAAAAACCATGCTCCTCTTCTTGTAAGTGATGATGTACAGTTTCCGATAATTTTTTTGCAATTGCCAACCAGCCCGGATTTGAGAACTCCGTCTCCGTCAATTGTTCTAATAACTCATCCATTTTATGGTGTTCTGCCAAAGCATGGCGGGTAATGTTGAGGCCCGAATCAGTCATCATTAACGGGATATAAAAATAACGGTCTTCTGCCACAGCATGGGCAAATAATTCATTTTTAAGGCGTTCAAATAGCTCACGGCGCTCAGGCGTATCCCCTGAAGTTTGGAGTAGTCGTTCAGCCAAATTTCGTTGTATAACGTGACTTTCTCTTAAGGCTTCAAATATATTCATTCTATGCTCCAGTTCCATTCAACTTAAAACATCATTTTTTATTGAAAAGCTTCTTGGCACAGCGTTAAGTGCACTGTATTGATCATAAATGCAATAAACGAGAAATGAGGTCACAGACTGCGCGTTTTTTGTAATGAAGTTTTAAAGGTATCGCACCATTACATCAAAAACATTTGATAGCTCAACCTGAGAATTAAAATAGTTACCAAAATAAGAAATAAAATGCGGATAAAACCACTGCCGTATTTCAGCGCCATTTTTACCCCACAAATAGACCCGATCATATTTGCGACGGCCATCGTGCCTCCTACAGCAAAGAGCACATGCCCCGAGGGAATGAAAAAGCTTAGCGCTGCAAGATTGGTCATCACATTGCCAATTTTAGCCAATGCCGCCGCATGCAAAAAATCAACGCGTAAATAGCGAATAAAATAGAAAATAAAGAAGCTGCCCGTACCTGGGCCAAACAAACCATCGTAAAAGCCAATGGCTAAACTTCCAATCCCCGCCAACAGCAAAATTTTAGGCGTCACACGCTGTGCCATATGCACTTGCCCAAATTGCTTCTTCATGAGGGTATATACCGCCATCACAATCAACATGACCAAGACAAAGGGTTGGAGGACTTCTTTTGGAATCATGGCGACACTGGCCGCGCCCCCAAATGAACTGATGGTGGCACACACTGCGACCACAGCCAAAAGTTTCCATTCAAAGCGCACTTTGCGGGCAAAGGAAACGGCTGAAGTGGCTGTACCCACCACTGCCGCTAATTTGTTGGTGCCAAATAAAGTGGCAGGTGCCATTGACGGAAATGCATTCATCAAAGCGGGAATTTGGATCAGCCCACCACCACCGACGGCAGCGTCAATTGCGCCTGCACAAAAGGCAAAAAAGATCAGACTGATAATAATGTCGATGTCCACGCCTTGTCCTTTTTACCGAGTGATATATTTCGATTATAGATTTAAAACCCGCTTTGGAACCAATCTTTTCTTATCAGTAATTTCAGCTAAGCCTAAGCATTTTTCCCCATCGAAAACCAAGACCTGTGCTTCGGCTGTATGCTCAATATTACTTTCCATACCGCGACTAAAGTATTCACTGCGTCCTTCTGGAACTTGTACTTTAGGAAAATGATCTACAGGTGCATATACAGGTAACAACAGTGCTTCGCGCTCTTGTTCAGACAAACTTTCCAAATACTCAATGGTATAACTTGGAATGAGATCAAAATGACCCGTTTTAATGCGGTGTAAATAAGTTAAATGACCATAAGTACCCAATGCCTTCGCAATATCTTCGCCTAAAACACGAATATATGTGCCTTTCGAGCAGGTAATATCGAGGGTGACACTGTCTGCTGTGAATGAAAGCAGCTCAATCGCAGAGATGGTAACTGGACGTGCTTCACGCTCAATCTCAATCCCTTTACGGGCTAACTCATATAAAGGACGACCATCTTTCTTCAAAGCGGAATACATTGGTGGCACTTGCTGAATATCACCCATAAACTGAACCAAAACGGCTTCAATCAACTCTTTGGTTAACTCAGGTACAGCCTGCTCTAACAACCGTTCGCCTTCCACATCACCTGTGGTGGTACTGTGCCCTAGCTGAATGATGGTTTGATAGCGCTTCACCGAGTCCAACAAAAAGTGCGAAAACTTGGTCGCTTCGCCCAAACAAATCGGCAGCAGTCCCGATGCCAATGGATCAAGCGCTCCTGTATGCCCCGCCTTTTGCGCACGGTATAACCAGCGCACTTTTTGCAATGCCGCATTTGAACTGATCCCCAATGGCTTATTCAATAAAAATACACCATTCACGGCACGGCGCTGGATTTTTGAAGCAGATGATTTCATAACATAGACACGTCTTAAAGCTGCCGCAATACTATCAACCGCTTGTCTAGTTTTACAACTTTTCTGTTGTTTATTTGCCCTTTTGTTTCAGAATAAATCGAGTTCAGTCATATGAACCAAATAAAAAATACAATAGGGATGTTAGGCATAGGATATGCAAAAAAAGAAATTATGGCTCATTTTCGCCGTGATCATCGTTGTGATTCTTGGTTTTCTCATTTGGCTCGCACCCAATGCAACTGTTGGCTCAAACCAAGGGCCGATTCGCTCTAGCGCTCAAAATACGACAGGCTTATTACCCGCAGCATCAGACTTGCCACATGCTTCAGGGCTGCCTTTTGTCAGTAACAGCCAACAGGACACCGAAGTCAACTGCCAACTGGTGCTCGACCAAGGTAATCGCTTAGTTGTAAATGAACAAACTCGTAATTGTTTTGAATATTTTATTACCCAATATGGTGAAAAAAATATTGACCAGATCAAGCAAGATTTTAAAGCCTATATCCAGCAAGGTTATCAAGAACCTGCGCTTAAGCAAATTTTAGATCTTTGGACTCGTTATTTAGATTATCGTGTGCAATTGGGTAGTCTGAAGGAGCCAAGCCTAAATAAAGAAGACCCTGAGTACTATCGTAAAATTTTTACTTTGATGAAAAACCTACGCAGCCAGTTCTTTTCTGACTATGAAATCGAAGGTCTCTTTGGCGCTGAAAATACCTACCATGAATATACCTTAGACCGCATGAGCATCATGGCAGATCAGTCCCTGACCGAAGTACAAAAAGCGCAGAAACTGAAAGAGTTGTTTGCTCAACTGCCTGAAGATTGGAAAGAAAACCTAGAACAACTCTCCAAACTCGAAGATCTGCGTAAACTGACCTCAGATATTAAAGCGCGCGGCGGCTCTGCCGAAGAAATTCGCCAAATGCGCCAGAATCTTGTCGGTGCCGAAGCGACCGTACGCCTAGAAAAACTCGACCAAGATCGAAACAATTGGAAATCTCGGGTCAATACTTACTTAGAACAACGCGACAGCATTCTCAACAGCAACATGAGTCAAGACGCGCAGCAACAAGCCATTCAAAAACTACGTGATCAACAGTTTAATAATTCGCAAGAACAACTTCGACTAGGAGCCTTTGAAACCACACATGACACGGGAGGAAAACTTCCGTTCGCAGATTAAAGCTATACCGTGTTTGACTTTTTCAGGATGAAAAAAATGTTTATAACGAAAAGAATGATACAAACAATGTCACTCGTAGGTCTGGTTACCAGCCTTGGACTCAGCGCAACCACAGCCACAGCTGGATTACAGACGGTAACTGCAAGCGTAAAAAGTAATTATGCTCAAACTATATATCCATTGCTATTTACCCATGGCATGTTTGGGTTCAGCCGAGTGGGCGTTGCCGAACTTGGACTGGATTACTGGTATCAAATTTTACCTGACTTGGCTCGAAATGGCGCAACCACCTTTGCAGCACAAATTTCACCTTTAGAGTCAACTGAAGTACGGGGCGAACAGTTACTACAACAAGTTGAAGAGGTCATCGCCCTGACTGGCAAGCCCAAAGTTAATTTGATTGGGCATAGCCATGGTGGACCAACCATTCGCTATGTAGAAGCAGTTAAACCGCAATATGTGGCCTCACTGACAGGCGTGGGAGCAACGTTTAGAGGTTCAAAAGTGGCGGATCAGCTTCTTGCCAATCAAGGCGGAACACAACTACTCAGCCTAGCGGCGGATTATATTATTGGTCCTATGCTTGCTTATGGACAAAGTAACCCTGCATTAAAAAGCAATTTAAAGGCATCGCTCACCTCGATTAGCGAGCAAGGTTCCAGTGCTTTTAATCAGAAATATCCAACATCAGCACTGGCTTCAGACTGTAACAAGAGCGGTGCAACATCCAGCAATGGCGTATATTACTATTCGTGGACAGGTACGTCTCAGGTCACGAACATTCTCGATGTTGCAGATAGTGCGATCTCACTGTTGGGGCCTTTGGCCTATGGCCATTTAGACAATGATGGTTTAGTGGCACGCTGTAGTACACACTTCGGTAAAGTCATCCGTGATAACTATGACTGGAACCATTTAGATGAGGTCAATCAAGTTATGGGGCTACGTGGTCTATTTAGCGCAGACCCTGTTGATGTCTATCGCCAGCATGCCAATCGCTTAAAAATGCAAGGACTCTAATTCTATTTTTCCCTTCGAATCTTCAACGTTTCGGAGGGATGCCTCCTAGAATTATCCAGTTACAAACTGTATTTAATTTAATCGGATTTCTCTACGCTCCTCCTCCCTCACCTTTATACTCATTTTTGACAACTTAAATTGTCGTCATAAAAAATAAAAAACGAGGATGATCAATGAAATATGGATTATTGATAGCTGGACTGCTGTCGACCTGCGCACTTGCAGCTACACAAACGCAAGCAGCTGCTTCACAAATTAAATCAAACTACGTTGCCTCTAATTATGCAAAGACCAAATACCCTTTGGTTTTTGCACATGGTATGGGTGGCTGGATTCGAGCAGGAACCGATGAACTTGGTGTGGATTACTGGTATCAAATCTTGCCAGATTTAGCCCGTAACGGTGCAAACGCATGGGCAACACGCGTTTCGCCATTCAACACATCTGAAGTTCGTGGTGAACAACTGCTGCAACAAGTTGATGAAATCTTAGCGATTACAGGAGCACCCAAAGTCAATTTGCTTGGTCATAGTCACGGCGGACATAGTATTGCCTATGTCTCAAATGTTATGCCCAATAAAATCGCGTCTGCAACAGCCATTTCTAGTCCTTTAAAAGGCTCTCCTGTGGCGGATTTGATTATTTCCGCGCAAGGTACGCCGCTAGAACAACCGTTGGTGGGCTTAATCAACTTTGGGTCCAAGGCTATTGTTTGGGCACAACAGCAAAATCCGAACTCACTTCCACATGATGCACTCGGTGCTGGTAAAAGTTTGAGTCAAGCTGGGTCTAAAGCTTTTGCACAGAAATATCCATTGGGTATGCCAAAAACAAGCTGTGGCGAAGGTTTAGCGAAAGAGAATGGGGTTTATTTTTACTCTTTCTCTGGCAACTCAACATTAACCAATATTCTTGATCCAGACTCATTATTGGGTGCGACAGGCTTACTCATGCAAGCGCCAAATGATAATGATGGCTTAGTCTCACGTTGTAGTGCCAAATATGGCAAGACCGTGCGCGATAACTATAATTGGAACCATTTAGATGTGATTAACCAGTTCTTTGGTCTACGTTCTATTTTTGCTCCAGACCCTGTGGATGTTTATCGTCAACACGCCAACCGTTTGAAGCTTCAAGGACTCTAAAATTTAGGCATAAAAAATGCGCCATTGGGCGCATTTTTTTACTCGTATAAAACTTAAAATTAAGCTTTAACTTTACGAGCTGGTAACTTTTCACGAATACGTGCAGCTTTACCAGACAATTCACGTAGGTAGTAAAGTTTAGCACGACGAACGTCACCACGACGTTTCACTTCGATTTTAGCAACGATTGGAGAGTGAGTTTGGAAAACACGCTCAACACCAACACCGCTAGAAATTTTACGTACTGTGAACGCAGAGTTCAAGCCACGGTTTTTCTTCGCGATTACAACACCTTCAAATGCCTGAAGACGCTCACGGTCACCCTCTTTTACTTTAACCTGAACGATAACTGTATCGCCTGGTGCAAAAGCTGGGATGTCTTGTTTAAGCTGTGCATTTTCAACAGCTTGTACTAAAGGATGCTTACCGCTCATGGGGTATCTCCAATATGTGCGGGTCAGAAGAGGTCTGATATCCGCTGGGTATAGAGGCTAAATCGCATAGACCCGATTATCTTTCTCTTTATGCTTGACCACTTCAATGCACAAAGAGCCTATTAAAAGAATACTCTGAATTAAGTATTCAAATCTGTTAGCCATTTCTTTTGCTGCTTCGTCAACTCCACATTTTCCACCAACTCAGGTCGGCGTTGTTGTGTTCGTTGATAACGCTGCAAAAATCGCCATTTCTCAATATTGGCATGATGTCCCGACTTTAAGACTTCAGGGACATCTAAACCTTCAAAATGGTCTGGCTTGGTATATTGTGGGCAGTCCAAAAGACCATCCACAAATGAGTCTTGCACATGAGACTGTTCATCAGACATTGCACCCGGGAGTCTCCGAATAATACTGTCTAATAAAACCATCGCAGGAAGCTCGCCACCCGATAAAACGTAATCCCCTATGGACCATTCCTGATCAACATATTTTTGGATCAAACGTTCATCGACCCCTTCATAACGACCACACAATACAATCAATCCATCATAGTCGACAAACTGTTGTACTGCAGGCTCATTTAAGGTTTTTCCTTGCGGTGACATATACACCACAGGAACATGAACTGCACCTGCTTGCATGGCAAGCTCTTTGGCATGTTGAATTGCTTTTGCCAGAGGCTCAGCCATCATCACCATACCTGGACCACCACCAAATGGACGTTCATCCACTCGTTTGTAGTTGCCCTCAGCATAATCACGAGGATTAATACAAGTTACTTGTACTAAATCACTTTTTGCTGCACGCCCGCTAATACCGTAGGCTGTAATCGCTTCAAACATTTCAGGAAAAAGCGTAATGACTGCAAAAAACATCGCAGACCCCCCGTATTTCCAAAAATAATTAGTAATCTACGCCCCAATTAACGTAGATACGACCAGCTTCGAGATCAACGCGTTGCACCACATCTTTATGCCATGGAATCATACGCTCTTCAGCATCAACGCTGTCTGGTGTTGCGTGAACTACCATCACATCATTGGCACCTGTCTCAAACATTTCATGGATTTTTCCGAGATTTACTTCTTGTTCTTCATCATCCAAACCTAACACTGTTAAGCCTTTCAAATCTGACCAGTAAAACTCATCCATTCCTGCTTTAGGAAGTTGCGCTTTTGAAATCCAGACATTTGCGCCAACTAGGTTATCTGCTGCAGTGCGATCAATGACGCCTTTTAGCGAAACAACTAAGCCTTTGCCATGCGGTTTCCAACGTTTTACATCTATTGTTTGCCAACCTGCTTTGGTTTCAATGTACCAAGGCAGATAGTCAAAGATGTTGCTCATCGGTTCTGTATTGGAATAGATCCAGAGCCACCCATTTAATCCATATGCTGAACGTAACTGTCCAATCTGAATACGATCTTCGGGAACATTCTGTGTTGGTGTCATGGGCTACCTACTACTTAATTAGCAAAAATTATGCAGTAGCTGCAGCTTTCTTAGCTTGAGCAGCTAAAGAAGCAACACGTTCAGATGGTTGAGCACCTTGAGCAACCCAGTGTGCAAAACGGTCAGCATCTAAACGAAGTTTTTCTGCTTTACCTTGAGCTGTTGGGTTGAAGAAACCAATACGTTCGATGAAACGACCGTCACGTGCATTACGGCTATCAGTTACAATAACTTGATAGAACGGACGTTTTTTAGCACCACCGCGTGCAAGACGAATAACTACCATGATACAACCTTATAGTTTTTACGGATTATCCCTGCCCCGACCACCGGAACATTTCAAACCCCTTTCATAGAGGGCAATATTTTACGTTATCTTTGCTGCGAAAGAAAGATTAAAATTTGTTTATCCACAGTTTTGAATTTATTTTTCATTCCAGCCAAAACATGTATCAGTAGATGCATCAAAGCTATCTTTTCCTTTATACCAGCACTGCTGTCCAGTAGAATTCAAAGTTAAGCCGCCACTGCCTTTTTGCATACCTGAAGAAATTGGTGATGCTGTTAGTGTCCAACTTGTTGCTGCTGCATTAAAAGATAAAGCATATTGATACAGGCCATTCTGAGAATTTGGTGTAGTACTTGAGTATCCTAAACGAGTCAAATTAATTGGCGTAATTGTTGTACCAGATACAGATTGCACAAAAGTATAATTTGCCATTTTGAAACGCTGCAACTGTCCTGCAACTTCCGCAAGCTCCGCCTGTACTTCCGCTCTTTTTGTTTTTTGCACATAACTTTTATATGCTGGTATAGCAAATGCAGCAATAATTCCTAAAATTGCCACAACAATAATTAATTCAACTAGAGTAAAACCGCTTTTTTTTACTGCAATTTCCATGCTTCACTCCCTATACCGCACGTTGTCAGTAATACATTGGCATACGTTTTGTTCTTACAGCTGGTACCCTTGCTATTGATCAAATAGCTGTACATTCTATCATCCGCAGACAAAGCTCGAATTACCCAATTCCGTCCAAGTGGTGCAGGACTTGCATTTAACTTTATCGGAGAAGCATCTGAAGAATCACCATCCATCACTTCAATTTTATATTTTGCCGTTGTTGCTGTTGCACCAGACGGTAAATACAGAGGATCAGGAGACAATACATAACCCAAATAGTTAAACTGCCTAGATTTCTGATGCTCTAAATCTCGCATGATTTTCTGGATTTCTTGCTGTGCGCTATTTTCCATCGATTTACGCACATATGCTTGATAGTTTGGCAATGCGATGGCTGCCACAACGGCAACCACCATCACAACCACCATCAGCTCTACAAGTGTAAATCCTTTCATTTTGATGATCATTTACACTGCATCCTTAATTTTTCTCATACCAGCTTTGCGGAATCAATTTATTGGCTGCACCATATGTTATGCCCGTAATTTTATTCCCGTTCGGCAAACTTCCTAATGGGGTAATAATACGACGGTCAGCACCCGATGTACCTGGTCCCATGGTAATACCTAAAAGCCCCTTGCCTAATACCAGCGTATTGTTTGCAACAGTATCACCATTTAGACATTGGCCATACGGCATGCAGAAACGGTGCGCGCGGCTATTTCCATAGATCCCTGCACCGCATGATTCAGTTGTCCCCACGCCCTCTGCATCAAAGGTACTGACATAAAGGTCATTATCAATAGCAATCAAATCACCCTGAACTTTTTCAATTGCTCTACGAGTATCATTAGATGCTAAATTAGGCGATATAAAAGAGTAGTACCATCCTTTATAATTTGAATTCTCTTTATTGGCAGCCAAATTTGCAGGCGGTGTCCCTGCTGTTGTAGCGTTTAGTTCACGATTTGCACTTGTTAACTCGTACAAATTGGACAGTGTTGGACTCGTTGGCAATGTCACTGCCGCAGGATCAGTATCCGTTACGACCTTGTCATAAATATTATAAATTGCATCATTTGTTAATGTTGTATTTAGCGCATCGTTTTCACCAGTTACAATATAACCAGTATTTACTTTTTTACCCAGCAATGGCGTACTGCGGTTTCCTGAACCTATACTGATCACAGCAAATAGTCCGCCTGTTCCTTGGTACACGGTAAAGGCTGGCATTTCATAAAAACGCGGGCTGACACCATTGGCCACATGGCCATTATAAATGCGAGTAATTTGTTTGGCATAATTCGCTGCTGTGCCGCTCGCACTATGTGTGCTATTTAAATCCACACGGAATACTTGCCCGCCCAAATCACCAAAATACAAATGATCGACATCGCCATCACCATCGCGGTCAACCCCTTTAATTTGACTCACAACACTGTACTTTAACTCATTACCATCACCAATATATGGTGCAACGGCTGGCTTAGTTGCATCTTTAGCATCATAGGTTGACCATAAAAATTCACCCGTATTGGCATCAAACATATAAACGCCCGCGCCCACGCCACTGGTCTGATCATAGTTAAAGGTTTCATAGCCAGAGTCATAACCACCGCCAACAAACATCACTAAACGACGTTTACCTTTCCATTGCACATTGGCAATGGTTGGCTTAGACCAGCTTTGGCCCATTTTTGCTAAGTTCGCATAACGTGTTGTTTGATCAGAAGGCGTCGCAAAACCATCCACACTGCTTGTAACAGGGTTAATACGGAACTTCACAGCTGGTGAATCCAAATTTGTTAAATCTAAAGCGTAATAGCTTCGCCCGCCCATGCGTAGACCACCATAGACCCATTGTTTACCATACTTTAAAGATGTGTCATAAACTTTAAACGTTTCATCTACATTGTTATAAACATATTCTGTATGTGCTGTCCAAGCGCCATCCACACCATAGTACAAATTATTCATTCCATTTGTAGTACTACCCTCCACAACAGTTTGCGGCGGATCTAAAAATGCCTTTCCTTGGGCCGCCAGCATTTCTTGAGGGACAAATGCAAAAACTTCCTCTCCAGCTGTATTTCCAACAGTCGTTATCTCATCTGACTTTCCTGCTTTCACAACATGCAGCACACCTTGCGTTGTACCAAATAGGATATAGTCATCCCGATTTGTTGTATCATTATACGCAGCTCGTGCAGCTACAGCTGGTTGTGCTGGTTCAGTTGTTGTCGCAGGCACCGCTTCTTTTGCAGCTTGTGCAGGAACAAAAGTAATCTTGCCTGATTGTGTTAACAAAACAGGCGTGGAGTGCATAACAGCACCGACTTGACGTAATTCAGGCGCTGAAGCCATCAAGGTTTCTACAGATTGAGCTGTTGTTAGGCCAGCGACCTGAGCTGTAGTTACATTATATCCTAACAACCCTAAATAATAGCCACGTGTTGCTGGAGCACCTTTAATATAAGCTTCATCCACAGCAGTAAGTGTTGTTCCATCGCTAGTAAATACTTTGCGATTTAAATTCGAACCAGTTTTTTTCAAATTTAAACGGCTGAGTAAACCACCTAATGCTTTTAAACTTTGCTGATCAGCCGTCAAAGTTGTACCCGTCGCATAATTTGGCGTCCAGAGGTCTTCATTGGTTGTATTTAAAACACCTGCACTGCTAAATAATGCAGCATTATTTTTATCTTTTAATAATCCTTCATCGACTTTATATTTTTTCAAATTCCCTGCCCATGTACGAAACTCTTCTGACGGTTTCGGTTGAAATTGCGGAAAATAGGCATAAGGCTGAATGACCGAAGTATTCAGTACATCTTGCGGAATAGCCGATGTACCTGTAGTAATAGCAGGAATTGGAACTTTAATCGAATCAACAAAGTTCTGTACGCTATTAACAATATCACTCGTATTTGACGCACTATACCATCCGCCTTTACCTGCAACAGCTGCTTTTGCTGCATCCAAAGCATTTCCAGTAAAATAACCACTTAGAGTGGAATCTGTATAATTGCTTTTTGGATTATAGACAATATTATTTCCATTGGAATCAGTAAAACTAAAGTCATTGCCAAAACCAACAATTGCAGTCTTTACTTCAACATTCGATGTATTATTTTTGTTGTACAAGAAGCCTGCTGCATTAGCAACACAAGACCATGAATCAGTACAATTACCTGTTGACCATCCCCAGCCCGATGAATATGTTAACTTCGAACCAGTTTTCAAATAATTATTAATATAATTTTCATTATTATCTGTTACCGCAAGTGAAAAACTGTCTCCCGTTGGAGCACCATCTGTTAAGTAATAAAGCCCATATCCAGCACATGCTGTTTCTGCTGTAGATACATGTTTCATTAAACCAGCTGCACCAACAGAATATGCTCGAGCGATTGGTGTCCCCCCATCAGCATTCCATTGTGTCAAAATATTTAATAATCTAGCTTTATTTGTATCATTTAATACAAGTGGTGAAGACAACACAGCTGGGGTTGCTTTATAAAAAGTAGTAAAACCAATTGAAGAAGTTGGCGGTAAAGGAGTATTTGTTGTTGTTGTTCCAGCAACAGACGAACTACCAACAATTAAGTCAAAAAGGCTACGCTTCAGCATTGTGACACGATCAGGACAACTATATTTTGTCCCCGTTTCTGTCCTACTGATGGTAGTATTAGGAGTCGTTAAAATATAGCTTCTAGTTCTGATCTTATTTTGACCGTTACCACTTTCACTCTGATTAAAATAATCCCCTTGTGTTTGAGCTGTATTACGCCATGATGTACTGTTACTTAATGGCTGTTGTAAACACGATCCTTGTATTCTGTTTTTCAATAGTGCAGGCAAACCACTATATGAATCATTAACAATTGTTGAGGTTTCATTTACATTTTTAAGAGCAGGTGGTGAACTTGACTTAACTGTCCAATCCCCGTTCCCCCGTCTTTCTTCGACGATAGTTACCTCACTTGCCGTCCCAGTTGTCACTAAAGTAGATGTGCTATTTTTAATAAAACAGTATTGTCCTGAGTAACTATAAGTAGTTCCTTTTAATTCAGTGGAGATATTATGATTCTCATTTTCACATGAATTATTATTAAAAAAATCGGTCTGTATAGGCGAGGAACCCGCCATTGACCCCGAAAGATCCAGCAAAAACATTAAGGTCGCACCACCATTGGTCGGCGCTTTATAAATCTCAATATCGCTGGCATAAGTCGCCGCTGTTTGACACAACATTGCAGTCGAGAGGGCTGTTAAACTGGTCACTAAACCTTGTTTGTATTTTTTAGCTTTCATTTTCATATCCTCATTACTTGCTTAATGTTTGCGTCAAAGCATAATTGGCAACTTGTGTATGCGTAGGCACACCGAGGTTCGCCAGACAAGCTGAAACCGTCACTTTAGCCAATTCCAAACTTGCTTTCTTTGCCTCACTCTCAGCCTTATCGTCTGCTGAGGTCGTTGGGTCATTAATCTTTGCATTTTCACTTAAAATATCCACATCCAACTCACTTTGCTTGTCAGAAGGAATACTGTTAAAACGTGAGTTGAAGCATGTGTTTACTGCTGTTTTTAGCGCACTGTCACTCAACTCACTTGAGCTTAAATTTGGAAAAATTGAAGTCGCATAAATGGTATACATTTGCGCTGGGTCTTTTTTGGAAGATTCAGGATCCGTACCCTTTTGCATATGCTGGAAAGCAATCGCATCTTTTGCATCCATCGCTTTAACGGCAATTTGCGTTATAACGGCACTACGTCCTGATGTAAAAAAACCGCTCTCCATTTTACAAAAACCAGTACTGCCCAGACCATCATTTGTAATAGAAGAACCATTCCAGCTAATCAAGCTTGACTTCGAAAGGCTAAAAAAGTCCGTATTTCCAGATTTGAAACAAAAGACCAGTTCTTTACCCACATTATCTTCACCTTTGATGTAGCCAAACATACCGTTCAGCGCCATGCTTCTCATCAATTGCGCGGGATCTTCAATCTTAAATAATGCAGCATCTGAGTTCTGCAGCAGCAGCTGCTGCGCCTGACTCATAGTAGACACCTTTAAAGAAAGTACACTCGATCGAATTGCCAAACTACCTATTAGCGTAATCGCAACCAATAACAGCAATACAATAATTAAAGTCGCTCCAACTTGTTTTTTTCTCATGAACGGTCTCCCAGTGCATTCCTTAAAGCAACTGTCTGCATAATTGGTGTTCTAAGATAACGGTTCGGAAAAGTCGTTTTTTGTGTAAATGTTTGGCCTAATAAAGAAAATTCTTGAGTTGTAGAAATCGAACGCTCACCGCTTCCATCTGGTGCACGAGCAATAATCCCAAGCTGCACAGCTAAAATACGCGGTTTAGCCACACTAGTGTTATATTCCGCAACAGTCATGTAACGCTTGCCCGCCACCAGAAAACGCACATGGAACAAATCTACCCTTTTCATAATAATTTGCCCGCTTCCATATATGCCATCCGTAGCCGCAGCCTCTAAATCTGTATCAGAGCTTTCATACTGACTGGCAGCGCATGCCAAGGCCGAACGTTCGGCAGCCGTACCGCCTCCATTCGCATCTGTTCGTACAAAATAACGCTCAACAACATATGAAGAGTTTATTAAATTACCCTCACAGTCATAACCGCCTGCCTGCGTTGGCCTATACTGAATTACCAACTGATCATTTACAGCGTCAGTATAAGTTGTGTTGATTTTTGAACGCATATTACTTGTATGCGTACTAATATTTGCTGTTATAAATTTTGCATTAAAATCAGTAGGTAAGCCTGTCAAACTGGAGCTAAGATTAGCTTTACTAAAAACAATGCCTGAAAATTGAGAGGCATTGTTTAAACTGGCAGAAGGACTATTTAAATTTGCATTTCGAATATTTTTCGCAATGTAGTTCAAACCGAAGTTTTGATCATCCTGCAAATCCGCAGCGCTTTTTTGCATTGCTACATTTCGCTGGCCGCTTAAAAACAGCATTAAAGCTGAAGCAACTATAATCAACCCCAAACCAATTGAAATCATCAGCTCTATAAGTGTAAATCCGGCTTGCTTTTTCATTTCAGTAAACCTCCATCATTACACACGTCGAACTTGTTCTATAAGCATTACCGCTGACACATGAGTTTGTATTTGATGTACTGCTTGAAGCCACGGTGTTTCCCCAAGCCACAAATAAACATTGACGACCATTCGTGCTCGGACATGCAGACATACCTAAAGTCATGCCATATTGAACTGCATAAGCTGATAGCTCAGCCACATCAAAATCAGCCAATTGAGCAGCAGTACAATTCGCAGCCGCACAATCTGGCGTTGTATCAGCACGTGCTTGAGTACCAGAAAACTCTGCCAAATACGTATTTGTCCCGAGCCACCCCTCTCGATTAACCCGCACACGCTCTGCCAAATCTCGAGCTATATTAATTGCCTGAATACGCTGTGTTCCCTCAATGGTTGCCTCCATAGCACGAACTTGCAGCATGACATAGCCCAATACACCAATTGCTAACACAACCAAGGCAACAAGGACTTCCACCATTCCTACACCTTTCTGAGATGATCTTGTGCTCATGGACAACTCCCATCTTCTATTTTTTCAATTTGACCAAATTTCGTTAAAGTGATCTTTTTTGCTGTAGTTGGCTTAGCTGTGGTTGCACCAGATGCCTTACAGAGCACAATTTCAAAAAATGTACTAGTCATCACACCATTGCTATTAAATAAGAGCTTATTATTTGTAGGCGTTTTCAAAACCACATTTCCATCTTGAGTCCAATTTAAAACCGTTTGCGTGTTAGAAGCCGACGAAGCTAAATTTAATGTGATTACCCTTTTTTCTAAAATCGCCTTAGTACGCGCAGCCTTAATTTCCTGCACTAGAGTATTCGTACTTTTTTTCAGATTTTGATTCGAATTAATCTCATTAAAAGAAGGAGCGGCCATCATCGCGATAATTGCCATAACAGCAATCGTCACCATCAGCTCAATTAAGGTGAACCCTTTTTGTTGATTTTGCATACTCCCTCCCCAAGGCAACAAAACTTTACCCTATTTAAAATCATATTCTAATTCTTTACACAATCAGCACAATACAGGATAAAAGGCATAAAAAAACAGATGATTGCCAATTTACAATCATCTGTCAATTTTTCAATAAAATTAGAATGTTAACCAATCTACCTTTTAGGCTTGGGTTACCGCAATACGTAACTCTTTTGGCAAACTAAAGGTAATATTTTCTTCCGTTCCAGCAAGCTCTTGTGGTGGCGTTGCACCCCAGTCTTGTAATCGTTGAATCACTTGCTTAATTAAAATTTCAGGTGCAGATGCACCCGCTGTGACACCAACTTTAGCGATATTTTCAAACCATGCCTGTTGAAGTTCATCTGCATTATCGACCAAATAAGCGGCTTTACCCATTCGCTCGGCCAATTCTCGTAAACGATTCGAATTCGATGAATTTGGTGAACCGACTACCAAAACCACATCACATTGGGTTGCTAAATCACGCACCGCATCTTGACGGTTTTGAGTTGCATAACAAATATCATCCTTACGCGGTCCTTGAATCTCAGGAAATTTCGCCCGTAACGCATCAATCACTTTTGCAGTATCGTCAATCGACAAGGTTGTTTGAGTAACAAAAGCCACTCGCTCAGGATGATGCACTTGAAGCTCGGCCACGTCTTGTTCATCTTCAACCAAATAAATCGCACCACCATTTTTCAGGTCATATTGCCCCATGGTACCTTCAACTTCAGGGTGGCCTTCATGACCAATTAAGATAGCCTCAACTCCCTCACGAGCATATTTAGTAACTTCAATATGAACCTTGGTCACCAATGGACAGGTTGCATCAAAAACTTTTAAACCGCGACGTTCGGCTTCGATCTGTACCGCTTTAGAGACCCCATGTGCACTAAAAATTACAATATTGTCATCAGGCACTTCATCCAATTCATCGACAAAAATTGCACCCCGTTGACGTAAATCGTCCACGACAAATTTATTGTGTACCACTTCATGTCGTACATAAATGGGGGGATTAAAGCACTCGAGCGCACGATTTACGATGGCAATCGCACGGTCAACACCTGCACAAAAACCACGTGGATTGGCCAATACAATTTCCATATGTTCCTCGATACCACTTTTCAATCAGCGGAAACTAATAAAATAAATGCAAACAAAGTGACGCCTTGCTATTTCGTTTAAACCTTGTCTGCTCTAAAATAGAGAAGATATTTTATCATATCAGGAAAAATATCATGTCGGGTCTCTTGTTTGTCGTTTCTGCAGCTTCAGGAACAGGCAAAACATCCCTCGTAAAAGCCCTCCTTGACCGTGTAACGAATCTTCACGTTTCTGTTTCTCATACTACACGTGGGCAACGTCCCGGCGAACTTGATGGTGTACATTACCATTTTACCGAAAAAGACTCATTTTTAGCCTTGGTTGAACAAGGTGGTTTTATTGAATACGCTGAAGTCTTCGGTAATTACTACGGTACAGCTCAAGCTACAGTAAAAGAACAACTCGCGAAAGGTCATGATGTTCTATTAGAAATTGACTGGCAAGGCGCACAGCAAGTGCGTAAGCTTTTTCCTGACTCTAAACAAATTTTCATTTTACCACCAAGCCAGTTTGATCTGCGTCAACGTCTGTCTAACCGTGGCACAGACTCGGTTGAAGTGATTGAGCGTCGTTTAGGCTGTGCGGTTGAAGACATGCAACAATATGTTAACTTCGACTATGTCATTATTAATGATGATTTTAATAAGGCATTGCATGATCTTGAGTCTGTAATTATTGCCAATCGTTTGGTCATTACTCAGCAAGCAAGTCGTCATCAGAAAATGATTTCTGAGCTGATCACCCCAGTTGAAAAGTGATTAAAACTTGAGTCTACAGACAAAGCACTTTATACTGCACAGTCTGTTTAATTTTAGCCTTTGTAACGAGAACTCTTATGGCACGCGTAACCGTTGAAGATTGTTTAGACCATGTAGACAACCGCTTTGAGCTTGTACTAGTGGCAAGCAAACGCGCGCGTCAATTGGCACGTCAAGGCATTGAACCTACTGTTGAGTGGGACAATGACAAACCGACTGTTGTTGCATTACGTGAAATCGCAATCGGTCATGTTTCTAAAGATATTTTGAAACAACGTGAGCAAGACTACCAAACTTCGAGTCTTGATCTTGCACTGTCTGCAAACAATTTGAATTTAGATGGTTTTTCTTTCCAATAAGAAAAGTTTATCGCTTAAAAGCCTAGTTTTTAACTAGGCTTTTTTATTGGATAACTTTTATATTTGTGCAATACACGTTATAACTAGAAGATAGGATTCATCGTGGTTTAGGTGTATCTTTTTTGCTTTTCTCTCAATGAAAAATTTGACAACTCATGCAATATGTTTTTCATTAGAGGATCAGTAAAATTTTCTTGTAATTGCTACGTCTTAAAGGTGTTTTATGCCAGGCCCAATGGTCAGCCAAGCTAAACAACAGCTCAAAACTATTATCGATGCTTACTTAACTGAAAGCGACGTCGAGCGAGTGCTTGCGGCCTGTGATTATGCGGATATTGCCCATGATGGTATTACCCGTAAAAGTGGCGAACCCTACATTTTACACCCAATTGCAGTCAGTTGTATTTTAGCGCATATGCGCCTAGATGCCGAAACCCTGATGGCAGCACTTTTACATGATGTGATTGAAGACACAGACTTTAGCAAAGAAGATATTGCAGAAAAATTTGGAAAAACCGTTTCCGAATTGGTCGATGGCGTCACCAAACTTAGTCAATCCAGCGATAAAGAATATAACAAAGCCGCTTCTTTCCGAAAAATTCTGCAAGCTACACTACAAGACCCACGTGTCATTATTATTAAACTGGCTGATCGTTATCACAATATGACTACCTTGGATGCACTACGCCCCGATAAGCGTGCGCGTATTGCCCAAGAAACCTTTGATATTTTTGTCCCAATGGCACGTATTGTTGGCATGAATGAGATGGGCGATAACCTCGAACATCTGTGTTATCAAAACCTTGATCTCGACATGTATAACAATGTCCAAGAAGCCCTCCTGCAAACCAAACCCAAACGCTGTGAATATCAAAGCAAATGGGAAAATAATCTTACTGAGCTATTAAAAACCCATCAAATCTCAGGTCGAATTAAAAAGAAAAATAATAATATCGAACTGTTACGTCACTTTGTAAAAAATGACATTGATCTACATGAACTTACGCATAGTCATGCCTTTGAAATTATTCTAAATAGTATTGCTGACTGTGACCGCTTAGCCGATGTGTTGCGAGAGAGTTTTCAAGTTTTACACTTTGCAGACCATATTCGTAAACCACTCCCAGGTGGTAACCAATCGCTACTACTACGTTTAAAAGGTGAAAATACAACCTTATCAGTCACCATTCAAACCGAACTGATGCGCAAAGCTGCGCGTTTTGGTGTAGTCCTAGGCGACAGTGCTCCGCAAGCTTGCCGCTCTGCGATTCAAGCCTCGATGCAGAACTTGAATGTCTTGATCGATGGAGCCTGTGCTAAAACCACTTTTAGCGAACTGCTCGATTATTTACACCAAGAGAAAATTTGGGTGTATACCCCACAAGGTCATCTACACGAGTTACCACAAGGTGCAACGGTAGTCGATTTTGCCTACTCTGCTAGCTTATTTTTAGGTAACCATGCGGTAGGTGCGAAAATCAATGGGGAAACTAAACCACTTTCTACGCCATTGCACAGTGGTCAGGTGATTGAAATTATTACTGATGTCTTGGCCACCCCAAACCCAGATTGGCTCAGCTTTGTCAACACGCAAAAAGCCCGTCGTGCCTTACAAAATATACTGCGTGAGCAAGACATCGAAGAACAACGCCTTGTTGGACAACAAGCTTTAAATCGCGCTTTAAAACTATTCAATGTATCCATTAAAGATTTAACCGAATCAGATTGGTTAGAACTTTTACAATGGCGACATATTGAAAGTAAAGACCAACTCTTTGAACAAATTGCCGTGGGCGATTTACTGCCGCAATTGGTTGCGAATCATTTGTTTGCGCATGACCAAAGTGCACAGGAATCTGACAGACTCATTCAAGGTACTGAGGGTGTCGATGTTAAATACGCACATTGCTGTAACCCTGTGTTGGGTGACCCAATTCAAGGACATTTATCACGCCGCGGTCTTATTGTGCATCGTGCACGTTGTCATAACCTCCTACATGAACAACATCTGCACCCTGAAAATATCATGCCGTTGCAGTGGACTAACGAGAATGAAGAAGAAATTAGTTTTACTGCATATTTATTGATTAACATGGCCATGGATGACGAACAAATTTCTGACCTAATTTATCAATGCCGTAAAGAAAAAATCGGGGTAGAAATGGTGCGTAATCAAGATGATAAGACTTATGTCAATGTTGTGGTGCACAATCGTAAGCAAATTGCAAAAATTATTCGCGATCTACGCATGCATTTTGGCTTCCCGCGTATCAGTCGACTGGCTCAACCAGCGAGCATTACGGAAACATCGATTGCGAGTTAATTGTTTAAATCCACACATTTTAATGCCAATCTAGGCTATGATTGATGGTGAATATAATAGGAGAACACGATGTCCCGCCAAGTAATTCATACTGAAAATGCCCCTGCTGCGATCGGCACTTATTCGCAAGCAATCTTAGTTGGCAATACACTTTACCTTTCTGGTCAGATCGGTTTAGACCCATACAGTATGGAGTTGGTTGAAGGCATTGAAGCACAAATTCGCCGTGTATTTGATAACTTAAAAGCTGTCTGTGAAGCCGCTGGTGGAACACTGGCTGATATCGCGAAGCTGAATATTTTCTTAACTGATCTTTCAAACTTCCAGTTGGTCAACCAAATTATGGGTGAATATTTTGCACAACCTTACCCAGCACGCGCAGCGCTCGGTGTGGCAAGCCTACCTAAAAATGCATTGGTTGAGATGGATGGTATTGTGATTATTAATCAATAAGTTATATTTTTTAAGAAAAAGCCACCGATTGAGTGGCTTTTTTTTATCCAAAACTCCAATAAAGACAAATGAAATTTCAAATGATTTTTATTGACAAACGATAACAATTATCAATAATATCACTTATCTTATTTCTTTCATGTGGCTTGCTGAAATGTACGTGTGCTTATGCCGTGGTATTACAGATCAAGATATTAAAGACGCTGTTGAAAATGGTGCGGGCAGTTATCGCGAAGTTCGCGAGATGCTGGATCTCGGAACATGCTGTGGTCGCTGTGCACCAGAAGCACGCTCAATCATCAGTGCTGAAGTCTCTGCGATTGCCTCACGCTTAGCTATTGCTGCCTAAGCATTTCATTCGTTTTTTAGAATAATCATAATTATAAATTTACTCTTTATGAGTAGCTCCTCCCCCGCTTATGACTCTAAGCGGGTTTTCTCTTAAAATGCCTAAAAATCAAATTTCCATTCCGCATGCTTTTGATTGCGATTTTCATTTGCTGTTCTATAAATTACTCGCCAAAATCCACTTTGTTGTTTAAGATATTTCTCATAAGTTATTGATATTATTTTTAAGCCGCAGTTTGAATGGAGCTTTCTCATGAAAGGCAATCGTGATGTAATTAATCAGTTAAATCAGGTGCTTTATCATCATTTAACTGCCATTAACCAAAATTTCCTACACTCTCGTATGTTTAATGATTGGGGGATTGAGCAACTCGGTTCTGCCGAATATAAAGAATCGATTCGCCAAATGAAGCATGCTGACAAAATCATTGAACGTATTCTTTTTTTAGAGGGTCTACCAAACCTACAACACTTGGGTAAACTCTACATCGGTCAACATACTGTTGAAGTATTAAATTGCGATGTGCGTAAAGTTAAAGAGAACATTGAATCCATTCAAGCCGCTGCTAAGCTTGCAGAAGAGCAACTAGACTACGTTACTCGAGATCTTGTTCAAGAGATTTTAGAAAAAGAAGAAGAGTGGTTAGATTGGACGACAACACAACTTGATCTAGTTGAAACAGTCGGTGTAGAGAATTATATTCAGAGTCAGATCTAAGTCATTTTAAGGCCCGTGACTGCGGGCTTTAACTTAAATACCTTTACACGCTGTAGGTAAATATAATTGGCTAATTTCTGTAGATGCACACTCCCAATGTGCAGAGCCATTACCAGCATAATTCATCATTGCAAAAATAAGCTTCTTGCCTGCAACACTAGTATTCATACCAGAACTATTAAATGTGAACTCAAAAGCACATACAGCTGATGGATAAGTTGTATTTAAGGCAATACTTTGTACATATTTTGAATTAATTAACCCCGTAGGTACCACCCCCATATCAGATAACGATACAGGACAAGCACCAGTATCACCATAAACTGCTATTAAATCTCCTTTATAAGTACTAGCCATACCTAGAGCCTCAGAAACCTGAGCACGAGTTGTATAATTTTGATACGCAGGGATTGCAATTGCAGCTAAAATACCAATGATTGCAACGACAATCATAAGCTCTATTAACGTAAAACCCTTTTGCATTTTATTCGTCCCAATACCGACATACCTCAAAAATACAAAAATCGTGCCAAAACATAATCATTTGTTTTTATTCAAATTTGCAAAAACTATGAGATATTAAACCAAATTAAGTGACATTTTTTGCCACTAATATTTTCAAAAATGTCATACAAATAATTTTATATCAGTAAATAAAAGCTTTAAAAAAAAAATTAAATCTATTAAAATTAATAGTTTAATAAAAAGGAAATTTTATGAGCAATATCTTTATTGTTGGCACGAGGGCTCAATTGATAAAAGTTGCTCCTGTAATTTACTTTTTTGAAAAAGAGCAATTACCCGTTACTTTTATACTGACGGGACAACACAGAGATACCATGCAAGATCTCATTGATGAATTTAAAATTAAGACCTGTCCAATACATTTAATTCCCAACAACAAAGAACATTCAAACATATTAGCTCTTCTAAGCTGGTT
Organism: Acinetobacter sp. 8I-beige; assembly: GCF_902505955.1. Lineage (NCBI taxonomy): Bacteria > Pseudomonadati > Pseudomonadota > Gammaproteobacteria > Moraxellales > Moraxellaceae > Acinetobacter > Acinetobacter sp. 8I-beige. Next base: position 2,057,693 of record NZ_LR732790.1, read on the forward strand.
TCCAAAAATTTTTAAACTTCTTATTAATTTTCTACGAAAATTCGAAAATGCAAATGTTTTTGTCCATGGCGATACCCTTACAACACTTGCTAGTGCATTGTCAGCAAAACTTACTAACAATAAAGTCATTCACCTCGAGAGTGGACTAACATCAAAAAAACTTCTCAGCCCCTTTCCAGAAGAGATGATCCGTAGAATTGTTTTTAGAACGACCGATATCGCCTGCTGCCCAACACAAAAAGACTTTGATCATATGCAGAAGCATTACCCCAATACAACTGCATTAAATACTTTTGGTAATACCATTCTTGATAGTATTAATCTTTTAAATATAAATAAAAATTTGAGTAGGCAACAAAGTAATATAATTTTAGTTTCGATTCATCGATTTCAAAATATCTATAATAAAGATCGATTAAATGATATATCAAATATGCTTCACTCCTTATCCAAAAATTATTCAATCAATTTTGTCTTACATCCAGCAACGGAAAAAAAGCTAGAGAAATATAATCTCTTAAATACATTATCTAGAAATAATAAAATTAAGCTTCTACCCAGAATGAACTATCAGAATTTCCTTAAATTAGCTTTAACTAGCACAGTAGTAATTACTGATGGTGGATCCAATCAAGAGGAACTTGCATTTTTTGGACATCCAACCTTATTACTTAGAGAAACGACAGAACGACAAGACGGACTGGGTGAAAATGCAATATTGATTAATGATATTGAAAAATTAACTGAATATATTTTTTCTAAAAAATATTTAAGTCTTAAAAAAAATAAAAAAATATTAAAGCAATCTCCTAGCAAAGTAATTACACAATATATTAAAGGACTTTAAAGCAAAATGAGCATACTTTTCATTGGTAAACGTTTCTATACAAATAGGGATGCTTATTCTGAGAAATTCGGACGTATTTATCAATTACCGTACCATTGGTCTAAAAAAACAAAAACGAAATTATGGTTAATTGATTACCACACTAAAGAAAAAATAGAAGACATAGATGACCAATTAGAAGTTTCTTCAACCGCAATTTTCAGTTTTTCTTTTATATTTAAACTAATATTTATTATTATATTTGAAAGACCTAAAACCATTGTAGCAAGTGGAGATTGCTATCTTGGATTATTAGGTTTAATTCTATCAAAAATATGTTTCGCCAAATTTATCTTTGATGTTTATGACAAATACAATACTTTTTCTGGTTATAAGAATTTTCTAGGTTTTAATTCTTATAATTTCTTATTGAAAAAATCTGACATATGTTTATTTGCAAGTAATAAATTAAAAAATGACTCAACCCCCTTATGCAAAAAAACCATTTTAATACCCAATGGTATTGATACAAATAATTTTTTCCCAAGAGATATTAATACNTTACTTCTTCTTATTTTTCCCTCTTAATAATTCTTTATTTATATTATTTAACCTTTCGTGCATAAAAAAATCCCCCTCAGCTATAAGCGGAGGGGGATTTGAATTAATGAGCTGGCGATGACTTACTCTCACATGGATAACTCCACACTACCATCAGCGCTAAGAGGTTTCACTTCTGAGTTCGGGAAGGGATCAGGTGGTTCACTCTTGCTATTGTCGCCAGCACAACTGTTTATGACTATTCGTTGGGTCTTATTTACACATTGTGTATGCCTAACTTTCATCAAATGAGTTATTAACAGGTATATTTGAGTTGATTTTAACATAAAGCATAGCTTTATGTCTTGCGCTCGGACAAACATAATTAATGTTTGTTTATTCCTCGCTCATGTATCTAGCTTTATAACTAAATCAAGTTGTTTACAGTGATTTGAACCACAACACCAACTGTTTGGGTGTTGTATAGTCAAGCCTCACGAGCAATTAGTATTGGTCAGCTTCACATATCACTATGCTTCCACATCCAACCTATCAACGTCGTAGTCTTCAACGGCTCTTTAGAGGACATAAAGTCCTAGGGAAATCTTATCTTGAGGTAGGCTTCCCGCTTAGATGCTTTCAGCGGTTATCCCTTCCGAACATAGCTACCCGGCGATGCGACTGGCGTCACAACCGGTACACCAGAGGTTCGTCCACTCTGGTCCTCTCGTACTAGGAGCAGATCCTCTCAAATTTCCAACGCCCACGGTAGATAGGGACCGAACTGTCTCACGACGTTCTAAACCCAGCTCGCGTACCTCTTTAAATGGCGAACAGCCATACCCTTGGGACCTGCTTCAGCCCCAGGATGAGATGAGCCGACATCGAGGTGCCAAACACCGCCGTCGATATGAACTCTTGGGCGGTATCAGCCTGTTATCCCCAGAGTACCTTTTATCCGTTGAGCGATGGCCCTTCCATACAGAACCACCGGATCACTAAGACCTACTTTCGTACCTGCTCGACTTGTGGGTCTCGCAGTTAAGCGCGCTTTTGCCTTTATACTCTACGCGTGATTTCCGACCACGCTGAGCGCACCTTCGTACTCCTCCGTTACTCTTTAGGAGGAGACCGCCCCAGTCAAACTACCCACCAGACATGGTCCTCGTCCCGGATAACGGGACAGAGTTAGAACCTCAATATTACCAGGGTGGTATTTCAAGATTGGCTCCACCGAAACTAGCGTCTCGGTTTCAAAGCCTCCCACCTATCCTACACAAGTAAGATCAAAGTTCAATGTCAAGCTGCAGTAAAGGTTCACGGGGTCTTTCCGTCTAGCCGCGGGTACACCGCATCTTCACGGCGAATTCGATTTCACTGAGTCTCTGCTGGAGACAGCGCCCCCATCATTATGCCATTCGTGCAGGTCGGAACTTACCCGACAAGGAATTTCGCTACCTTAGGACCGTTATAGTTACGGCCGCCGTTTACTGGGGCTTCGATCAAGAGCTTCGCTTACGCTAACCCCATCAATTAACCTTCCAGCACCGGGCAGGCATCACACCCTATACGTCCACTTTCGTGTTTGCAGAGTGCTATGTTTTTAATAAACAGTTGCAGGGGCCTGGTTTCTGTGGCTGCCAATAGCTCAAGGAGTAAATCCTATCACCGTCGGCAGCGTACCTTCTCCCGAAGTTACGGTACCATTTTGCCTAGTTCCTTCAGCAGAGTTCTCTCAAGCGCTTTGGTCTACTCGACCTGACCACCTGTGTCGGTTTCGGGTACGATTCCTATGTAACTGAAGCTTAGAGACTTTTCCTGGAAGCATGGTATCAGCCACTTCACTGTACAAGTACAGCTTGCTATCAGTTCTCAGCATAGAGTACCCCGGATTTGCCTAAGATACATGCCTACAACCTTCCACCTGGACAACCAACGCCAGGCTGACTTAACCTTCTCCGTCCTCTCATCGCATTACATAGAAGTATTGGAATATTAACCAATTTCCCATCGACTACGCCTCTCGGCCTCGCCTTAGGGGTCGACTCACCCAGCCCCGATTAACGTTGGACTGGAACCCTTGGTCTTTCAGCGTGCGAGTTTTTCACTCGCATTGTCGTTACTCACGTCAGCATTCGCACTTCTGATACCTCCAGCATACTTCTCAATACACCTTCATCGGCTTACAGAACGCTCCCCTACCACTTGCAATAAATTGCAAATCCGCAGCTTCGGCATATAGTTTTAGCCCCGTTACATCTTCCGCGCAGGCCGACTCGACTAGTGAGCTATTACGCTTTCTTTAAAGGGTGGCTGCTTCTAAGCCAACCTCCTAGCTGTCTATGCCTTCCCACATCGTTTCCCACTTAACTATAATTTTGGGGCCTTAGCTGGCGGTCTGGATTGTTTTCCTCTTGACTACGGACGTTAGCACCCGCAGTCTGTCTCCCGGATAGTACTCATTGGTATTCGGAGTTTGCATCGGTTTGGTAAGTCGGGATGACCCCCTAGCCGAAACAGTGCTCTACCCCCAATGGTATTCGTCCGAGGCGCTACCTAAATAGCTTTCGGGGAGAACCAGCTATCACCGAGTTTGATTAGCCTTTCACCCCTATCCACAAGTCATCCCCTGGCTTTTCAACGACAGTGGGTTCGGTCCTCCAGTTAGTGTTACCCAACCTTCAACCTGCTCATGGATAGATCACCCGGTTTCGGGTCTACACCCAGCAACTAAACGCCCTATTAAGACTCGATTTCTCTACGGCTCCCCTATGCGGTTAACCTCGCTACTGAATGTAAGTCGCTGACCCATTATACAAAAGGTACGCAGTCACCGAACAAGTCGGCTCCCACTGCTTGTATGCATGCGGTTTCAGGATCTATTTCACTCCCCTCACAGGGGTTCTTTTCGCCTTTCCCTCACGGTACTGGTTCACTATCGGTCAGTCAGGAGTATTTAGCCTTGGAGGATGGTCCCCCCATATTCAGACAAGGTTTCACGTGCCCCGCCCTACTCGACATCATCATATAAGCCCTTTCGTGTACAGGACTATCACCCACTATGGTTGCACTTCCCAGAGCATTCCACTAGAACTTATATGACTTAATGGGCTTTTCCCCGTTCGCTCGCCGCTACTGAGGGAATCTCAATTGATTTCTTTTCCTAAGGGTACTGAGATGTTTCACTTCCCCTCGTTCGCCTCGTATGACTATGTATTCATCATACGATACCTGCCTTATGACAGGTGGGTTTCCCCATTCAGAAATCTCCGGATCACAGGATATTTGCCGCCTCCCCGGAGCTTATCGCAGGCTATTACGTCTTTCATCGCCTCTGACTGCCAAGGCATCCACCACATGCACTTAATTACTTGACTATACAACCCCAAACAGTCGATCGTTCCTACAAGTGAGAACGTTCAACATTACAGTTTGAAGTACTGTGCACTTAAGCACTGTACAGCTTCAATTCAATTCACATACCAAAACGCTTGATTCAGTTAATTTCGCTAGTAACTCATTTCTTCAATCTTCATCAATCAGTAATAAATCACTGTTAATGTCGATCTTAAAAACGAGTATGAACAAATTATTTCAACTCAAATATATTCTGTTAATGATTTTTCCAGCCTTCGTCAGGTCAGGAAACTGTGATAAATCACAGAAGTTAATAAAATGTAAACCAATGTCTACTTCTTACTAATTTCTATAATCTAACTTCTTAGCTTATATATTGATGAACAATATATGGTGGAGACTAGGAGAGTCGAACTCCTGACCTCCTGCGTGCAAAGCAGGCGCTCTACCAACTAAGCTAAGTCCCCAGCTTATCAATAAGTCAATGTTTCTGGTTTTCTGTATTCAGCATTTAATAATGCTTGTTAGTCAGATTTGGTGGGTCTGACAAGACTTGAACTTGTGACCCCACGCTTATCAAGCGTGTGCTCTAACCAACTGAGCTACAGACCCTCAGATACATCGTCATGAAGAACAACTTGTTGTGGATTCTTACCAATCGTCAATCTTTCGTTAAGGAGGTGATCCAGCCGCAGGTTCCCCTACGGCTACCTTGTTACGACTTCACCCCAGTCATCGGCCACACCGTGGTAAGCGTCCTCCTTGCGGTTAGACTACCTACTTCTGGTGCAACAAATTCCCATGGTGTGACGGGCGGTGTGTACAAGGCCCGGGAACGTATTCACCGCGGCATTCTGATCCGCGATTACTAGCGATTCCGACTTCATGGAGTCGAGTTGCAGACTCCAATCCGGACTACGATCGGCTTTTTGAGATTAGCATCCTATCGCTAGGTAGCAACCCTTTGTACCGACCATTGTAGCACGTGTGTAGCCCTGGTCGTAAGGGCCATGATGACTTGACGTCGTCCCCGCCTTCCTCCAGTTTGTCACTGGCAGTATCCTTAAAGTTCCCGGCTTAACCCGCTGGCAAATAAGGAAAAGGGTTGCGCTCGTTGCGGGACTTAACCCAACATCTCACGACACGAGCTGACGACAGCCATGCAGCACCTGTATGTAAGTTCCCGAAGGCACCAATCCATCTCTGGAAAGTTCTTACTATGTCAAGACCAGGTAAGGTTCTTCGCGTTGCATCGAATTAAACCACATGCTCCACCGCTTGTGCGGGCCCCCGTCAATTCATTTGAGTTTTAGTCTTGCGACCGTACTCCCCAGGCGGTCTACTTATCGCGTTAGCTGCGCCACTAAAGCCTCAAAGGCCCCAACGGCTAGTAGACATCGTTTACGGCATGGACTACCAGGGTATCTAATCCTGTTTGCTCCCCATGCTTTCGTACCTCAGCGTCAGTATTAGGCCAGATGGCTGCCTTCGCCATCGGTATTCCTCCAGATCTCTACGCATTTCACCGCTACACCTGGAATTCTACCATCCTCTCCCATACTCTAGCTTCCCAGTATCGAATGCAATTCCTAAGTTAAGCTCAGGGATTTCACATCCGACTTAAAAAGCCGCCTACGCACGCTTTACGCCCAGTAAATCCGATTAACGCTCGCACCCTCTGTATTACCGCGGCTGCTGGCACAGAGTTAGCCGGTGCTTATTCTGCGAGTAACGTCCACTATCCTAGAGTATTAATCCAAGTAGCCTCCTCCTCGCTTAAAGTGCTTTACAACCAAAAGGCCTTCTTCACACACGCGGCATGGCTGGATCAGGCTTTCGCCCATTGTCCAATATTCCCCACTGCTGCCTCCCGTAGGAGTCTGGGCCGTGTCTCAGTCCCAGTGTGGCGGATCATCCTCTCAGACCCGCTACAGATCGTCGCCTTGGTAGGCCTTTACCCCACCAACTAGCTAATCTGACTTAGGCTCATCTATTAGCGCAAGGTCCGAAGATCCCCTGCTTTCCCCCGTAGGGCGTATGCGGTATTAGCATTCCTTTCGGAATGTTGTCCCCCACTAATAGGCAGATTCCTAAGCATTACTCACCCGTCCGCCGCTAGGAAATGTAGCAAGCTACATCTCCCCGCTCGACTTGCATGTGTTAAGCCTGCCGCCAGCGTTCAATCTGAGCCATGATCAAACTCTTCAGTTAAAAATCATTAGTAGCTTATGGCTACAAATCTTGGCTCATCAATTTTCTGACAAATATTTCTCAAATAAACTTCGAGTAATTTTTACCATTCAATCAATGAAATATTTTCGATCGATCAATCAGTAAAAATCCACACAAGTTGTTCTTCATAATCTCTTAATGATCTTGATCGATCAATCAGTAAAAATCCACACAAGTTGTTCTTCATAATCTCTTAATGATCTTTCTAACACCTCGTCAGTGCTAGAAGCTGGACTCAATATACTTAACAACTCAGCACTTCGTGCTTCGTTCGTTTCCGTCTATCTCGTCGGTATGGGGTGCATTCTAGAGGATTTCTAAAGCTTTGCAAGTGCTTTTAACTGGTTGTTTTATTGAGTGTTGTATTTTTATGCACTAAAAAGGTTCAAAAACAAACAACCATGAACTTAACTCAATAATTTTAAAGCAGAAATATACATTTAATATTTCTGCTTTCTTTTTTCATTACTTTTGCACTGCTGCTGCTTTAATATTCACACTGAGAATTTTAACAGGTTGTTTCGGTACATCTTGATGTGGCCCTGCACGTCCTGTCGGTACTTTAGTGATCTTATCCACCACATCCATACCTTTAGTGACCTGACCAAAAACCGCATAACCTGCGTTATTGGTACTTCTATCTAGAAAGTTATTATCCACCACATTAATAAAGAACTGACTGGTTGCAGAATGCGGTAGGTTGGTTCGTGCCATCGCCAAAGTGCCACGTTTATTCGATAGACCATTACTTGATTCATTTTGAATGGCTGGTCGTGTTGGTTTTTCTACCAGGTCAGCAGTCATGCCCCCACCTTGCACCATAAAACCCGGAATGACGCGATGAAAGATCGTGCCGTTATAAAACTTAGCTTTCGTATAATCTTCAAAGTTTTTTGCTGAGATTGGTGCTTTATCATTAAACAGTTCAATTTCGATGTTGCCCATTGATGTTTTCATTTCAACAATCGTGTTATTTGCCATGACCGCCATACTCATACATGTAGCCGCCACTGCAACTAAACTCTTCTTTAACATTTCGTTACTCACAGCATTCAGATGTTATTAGATTTCGGTATATTAATCGTTCAGTATAAATAAAACACTACTTCTTCTAAGAAAACGAGAATAACGATGAATGAAGCTTTAGCCCTGCCTCAATTGAGTCAATTTCCACCTTGGCATTTACAAGGTGAAGCCTTTATTTTGAATTATTGGATTAGTCCGCAATTTATCCGACAATATAAAGCGTTTCGTATCGCGCCTTCCTCGATTGGTCGTGTGGTTCAAATCATGTTGGTTCGTTATCATCAATCCCCTGTTGGACCTTATGATGAACTGCTTTTGCTTGACCATCCTTTACTGAGCAAACGGCGTTTAAGCTCGATTCCTAAAATTTATGTGTCTACACAGATTTCAGTTGAACATGGTCAACAACTTTGGGGTATTCCGAAAGAGTTCGCTCAGTTTGATTGGCATACTCAGAATGAAACTACACAATGCCAGCTTAGTACTCAAAACCAAACACTACGTTTAACACTCACCCAATGTAAAAAGGCACGTCCGTTTTATATTAATAGTCATCACATTCCACGTTCTATGCTCAAAATACAGCAAGCGTGGCAAGGTCAACGTTATGAGTTTTCTCCACAGTTTCGCGCAAAACTAATGAAACTGAAAAAATTTGAATGGCAAAACCATACCACTCTCTTTCCAGACTTTGGCCAAGCCAAGGCTCTACAAAGTTTTTATGTCCCGAGCTTTCAGCTGGTTTTTCCAAAAGCCAAAATCCGCTCTAAATAAAAAAAGAATGTTCCACGTGAAACATTCTTTTGAAAATTCATGCTTTTTTATTTGGCATTCTTAACCCAAAATTTCCTAAAGTTCTTTGCCATTTCTATGGTGATTTTTTTTGCTCGACGAGAAATGATGGTGAAGTTCACAAACCCATGAGGTTGATCTAGATAATTCTGATAATAAACCTTATTGCCCTGCTGCTTTAATTTGATGGCATAAATTTCACCTTCATCATGCAATAAATCATGACCTGCGGTGATGACAAAAGCGGGTGCGACACTTTTTAATACGCCATAAGTCGGCGAAACAATAGGATCATCCAGAGCTACCTGATGTTGTTCAGCATACAACGACGTCACCCTATCAACATCTTGCCCGGTTAAGGTCAGTCCATCTTTATAAGCAAAGAACGATGGATGTCGACTTTTGAAATCGACTACAGGATAAATTAACAGTTGTGCACTTGGCGCATAAGCTTTTGCAGCAGTTCGCTGCGCCACCACGGCACTGATATTACCACCAGCACTATCGCCAGCCACCGCAATTCGGTTTTTCAAAATTTTGAACTGACGACGGTTTTGATAGACCCAAGCCAAAGCATCTTCACAAGATTGAATCAATAAGTTCGGGCCAACTTCTGGCGCCAAAGGATAATCAATACTGAGCACCTGCACTTTGGCATGGATTGCCAGTAAGCGACAGACTTCATCATGACTGTCGAGACTGCCAACCACAAAGCCGCCGCCATGATAAAACACCAGCATCGGAAGTTTCTTATTCGGTGCAGGATGATAATGCCGTGCAAAAACAGTTCCACTTTGTAAAGGTAGACGTAAATCCTCCACTTGTTTTACCGCGCTGGGTTTCGCGGTCAACATTTGAATTTGATGATCAAACAATTTACGCGAACGATGGTAGTCTTCAAAAATAAAGCCCGATTTGCCTTGCTTATATTGAGCTGCCATTAAGCATTTAATAAAGGGGTCCAGTTGTTCAAACTGGTAAGGATAACCCAGCGCTTTAACCAAGCCTTCTTGTGCTACCGTCGGTAAGCGATCAATCACTCGTGCCGCACTGCCTTGGCCTTGTTCCATCCATTGTTGTAAAGTTTGATTCAACACGCCCATGTCAATAATATCCTTTTATCGTTCTTCATATTCTCTACATGATCAGCACTTACGTGACCATTCTCTTATATAAGTCTTCACATCAAGATACATAGCAATACGCCCTATACGCTAATCTTCTTTTAAGAGCTTGTCATTGACAATTTTTATGCCGATTTAGGAGTGTTTTGCTACTCCGTTTTATGAAGGAGATCTGCCATGACTAAAAAAATAATATTCCTCTCACTCATCAGCACCCTGTTTGTTGGCTGTGTGGCTTTTCCTGAGGATGGCTATTATGACGGACGCTATGACCACCGCTATGATTATGATGATCGACGCTACAACCAGCATGATCGCTATGAACGTGAACGAGACCGCCAACGTTGGGAATACCAACAACGACAAAACCGCATCGAACGTGAACGTCGCGAGGCAGACCGAAACCGCCAAAGACATGCTGAATGGGAACGCCAAAACCGCGAACAAGAACGGCAACGTATTGAAGCTGAGCGCAAACGGATCGCCAATCAACGTCATCAAGACTGGCAACAGAAAAAGCGTGATCAAGAGCGATTAAACCAAGAACGTAAACGTTATGATGCTGAACGTCAGCAACGACAAAATGCCGAACGCCAACGTCGAGAGCAAGAGCGTCAACGTACTGAAGATCGACGCAAACAATCCAATAACGATCGTAAGCAACGTACCGATGATCAACGCCGCGATCAAAACAAAGGTTGGGATAACTCACGTCAAGAACGAGAAAATCGTCATCGTACATCAGACTGATGAAATAACACGGCTGAGCAGCTTTAGTGACTTACCCTTAAAAAAAAGACCTTCACGGCATCCTGTGAAGGTCTTTAACAAAGCGAGTGTAAGAGAACGCTCTTTTAAGCTTTATTGTTGTGTTGTCGCAGGTGCAGATTGGATGGGTTCAACCTGAGCAGCAGGATCCGCTTGAACCTCTACTCCAGCACTTCCCTCAACGGTTGCTGCTGCATCTGGTGCAGTGGTCACTTGAGCGGACTCAGGCGCTGTAGTGGTTTCATTTGAGCTACAGCCCACAATGGCAAATGCTGAACCTAAGAGCGCTAGAGACAATAATGCAGTTTTCTTATTTAACATTCTTTCATTTCCTTTTACGTTATACAAAATAGCAAAGCCAAACTTTGCCCTGCCTATCTTTGTCAAATCCGAAAACTTTTACACACGTGCTGAGTTGTAGTTTTTGCAGACTCGAGTACAACTTGTGCAATTTTTTATTAATTGCGCACAAATGCAGCCTTAATCCTACATCTCAACAGCAACGCAAGTTAATGTACTGATTCTTCTTTGTTTCTCTCTTCGATTAGCAGCACAAAAGGAAATCCATACTTGGCCCATCAACTCTTCAGCATTGCAGAACTCTTGTATGCTGATACACGATTAAATAATGTTATTTTTAAATTTTAAGCAAAAAAAAAGCTTAACCCAAGGCGGATTAAGCTCGAAAAAGCATACAAAAATAAAGAAACTACAGCCTTAAAAATCGAATTTTGAGCGCAAAGCTCGAAGCATCCTGACAGCATTATACCTTTGCACTGAATAAAGTACTTTTGGGAGACGTACTATTCACAAACCTAAATCTCTAAATTAGGAGGGTTTCCCCAAGCTATGTAAATAGGTCGCAGTCACCATACTTTGCTCTCTCCACAAAGTATGATTACCGCTGATGAACTCATTATGTGGACAATCGAAAAATTAGTAAAACAGATAAATTTGATTAAAATAATTCAATGTAACGATTAGCCTTTTTCAACATAAAAAAACTCAAGCAGGATTGGAAATGGACCTTCGGACAGAATAAGCACCAAGAAAGTCTGATTTCAGCAATTTTTTACCAAAAATACATGAATTAATCACTGAAGCCGCTTGAATTTTTGGCTGTTGCCCCGACCTTTTGTAGTAATCCTGAATTCAATAACGCATGGCAGTTCAGATTAACCCAGTTAACACTGATGCCTGAAGGACTGTACATGTTTAAGAACCCATTTAAACGGAGTAAATCAATGGCGACTGAGCACAATCAAGAAGCTCAAGATCTAGGGCAAGAGCAAGCGGATTCACAAACAGCGCAAACTCAAGCTGAAACGGAGCAAGCTGAAGTTTCAGTTGAGGATTTACAAGCTCAAATTACCAATCTTGAAGAAAGCTTAAAGCTTGAAAAAGCACGCACTGCAAATGCTGTATACGAAGCACAAAAAAGTGTAGAGCGTATTCAACGTGAATCAGATAAGCATAAAGACACCGTTCTCGAAAAATTCGCAAAAGAGTTACTCGACTCAGTGGATAATTTAGAACGTGCCCTTAGCGCATCGGGTGAAGAAAAAACACCAATGTTTGAAGGTGTGGAACTGACGTTGAAATCGTTACTTACTGCACTGGAAAAATTTGGTGTGGTTGCAGTTGATACAGCAAATGGTTTCAATGCGGACTTGCATCAAGCAGTCGGGATTGATCCAAATGCGAAAGCCAACGAGATCGGAACGGTATTGCAAAAAGGTTATACCTTAAATGGTCGTTTGCTCCGTCCAGCAATGGTCATGGTTGGCGCATAAGCCCTATAAATTCGAGAGTTTGTGAAATTTTTTCGTGATTATCACTTGAAAAAAATTGAAAGGCTCTCATATCGAATAACAAGCAAAAACATTGCAAAAATTTTTGAGGAATCATCCAAATGGCTAAAATCATTGGTATTGACTTAGGTACAACAAACTCTTGTGTCGCTGTACTTGAAGGCGACAAAGTTAAAGTGATCGACAACGCTGAAGGTGCACGTACAACACCATCGATTATTGCGTATAAAGATGGCGAAATCTTGGTGGGTCAGTCTGCAAAACGTCAAGCAGTGACTAACCCTAAAAACACATTATTCGCGATCAAACGTTTGATCGGTCGTAAGTATCAAGACCAAGCGGTTCAAAAGGACATCGGTCTTGTCCCTTACAAAATCATCAAAGCAGACAATGGCGATGCTTGGGTTGATGTAAACGACAAGAAACTTGCACCACAACAAATCTCTGCTGAAATCTTGAAAAAGATGAAGAAAACTGCAGAAGATTACTTAGGTGAAACAGTAACTGAAGCCGTGATTACGGTTCCTGCTTACTTTAACGATGCACAGCGTCAAGCAACTAAAGATGCGGGTAAAATCGCAGGTTTAGAAGTTAAACGTATCATCAACGAACCAACGGCTGCTGCACTTGCGTTCGGTATGGACAAAAAAGAAGGCGACCGTAAAATTGCAGTTTACGACTTAGGTGGTGGTACTTTTGACGTATCTATCATTGAAATCGCAGACCTTGATGGCGACCAACAAATTGAAGTATTGTCGACTAACGGTGATACCTTCCTTGGTGGTGAAGACTTCGATAATGCTTTAATCGAGTTCTTGGTTGAAGAGTTCAAGAAAGAACAAAACTTCAACTTGAAACAAGATCCACTTGCATTACAACGTTTGAAAGAAGCAGCTGAAAAAGCAAAAATTGAGCTTTCTTCATCAAATGCAACTGAAATTAACCTACCGTACATCACGGCGGACGCAACTGGTCCTAAACACTTAGTGATCAACGTAACACGTGCAAAACTTGAAGGTTTAGTGGCTGATTTAGTTGAACGTACAATCGAACCTTGCCGTATTGCACTTAAAGATGCAGGTCTTTCAACGTCTGAGATTTCTGATGTGATCTTGGTGGGTGGTCAGTCTCGTATGCCACTTGTACAACAAAAAGTACAAGAATTCTTCGGTCGTGAACCACGTAAAGACGTGAACCCTGACGAAGCGGTAGCAATGGGTGCTGCAATTCAAGGTGCGGTATTGTCTGGTGACAAAACTGACGTACTTCTTCTTGACGTTACTCCGTTGACACTTGGTATCGAAACCATGGGTGGCGTGTTAACAGCAATTATTGAGAAAAACACCACGATTCCTGCGAAGAAATCTCAAGTGTTCTCAACTGCTGCGGACAACCAACCTGCTGTAGACATTTCTGTGTTCCAAGGTGAACGTAAAATGGCACAGCAAAACAAATTGTTAGGTAACTTCCAATTGGGCGACATTCCACCTGCTCCACGTGGTGTGCCACAAATTGAAGTATCGTTCGACATTAACGCTGACGGTATCTTAAAAGTATCGGCTAAAGATAAGAGCACTGGTAAAGAGCAATCCATCCAGATTAAAGCAAACTCAGGTTTGTCTGATGCTGAAATCGAAGCAATGATCAAAGATGCTGAAGCAAATGCTGAAGAAGACCGTAAGTTCGAAGAACTTGCTAAAGCACGTAACGAAGCGGATGCTTTAGTATCTTCTGCTCAAAAAGCAGTGAAAGATCTAGGCGAGCAAGTAACAAGCGATGAAAAAACTGCTGTTGAAACTGCAGTCGCTGAGCTTGAAACCTCGACCAAAGAAAATGATGTAGAAGACATCAAAGCGAAAACTGAAGCACTTCAAAACATCATCATGCCAATCACACAACGTGCGTATGAAGCTGCGCAAGGTCAAGGCGGTGCTGAAGGTTTCGACCCGAATGCATTCGGCGGTGACGCTGGTCAACAACAGAAAACGGACGATGGCGTTGTAGATGCTGAGTTCACTGAAGTAAAAGATGACAAAAAATAATTTGTCTCTTTAATAAAAAACCGCGCGAAAGCGCGGTTTTTTATTACCTAAATATTGTTGTTTCACATTCCACTTTTACCTTAGGCTGATAAAAAATTTAGATCTTAGCTACCCATGAAAACTTTACAGTTGGGCCTCATCGTCCTCATTACTACCTTCGGTTCTGCATGTACCATAATAAGAAGCCCCTCCATAGAAACAGCTAAAAACCATGAGCAACAAAGTGCGCAGCAGCAGATCCAACAGGCCTTCGATCAACTCCAAACCACGGGGGTGATTGTCATAAAGGATAAGCATGGCTTACACAGCTACGGCAATGACTTGAGCCGTGCTCAGACACCCTATGTACCCGCCTCTACCTTTAAAATGCTGAATGCCTTAATCGGACTAGAACATGGTAAAGCAACCAGCACCGAGGTGTTTAAATGGGATGGTCAAAAGAACAGCTTCCCTGCTTGGGAAAAAGACATGACTTTAGGGCAAGCCATGCAAGCATCTGCCGTTCCTGTTTATCAGGAGCTAGCACGGCGCATTGGCCTAGATCTAATGCAAAAAGAAGTACAGCGCATTGGATATGGCAATCAACAGATTGGCACCGTTGTCGATAATTTTTGGTTAGTCGGTCCACTGCAAATTACGCCTGTTCAAGAAGTCCTTTTTGTAGAGAAGCTGGCCAATACGCAACTCGCTTTTAAGCCAGATGTGCAACATACCGTACAAGACATGCTGCTGATTGAACAAAAACCGAATTATAAACTCTACGCCAAATCTGGTTGGGGCATGGACCTAGAACCGCAAGTGGGCTGGTGGACAGGCTGGGTCGAAACAGCAACAGGTGAAAAAGTGTATTTTGCTTTGAATATGCATATGAAAACAGGAATTTCAGCCAGCGTGCGTGAGCAACTGGTCAAACAAAGTCTGACAGCACTGGGAATAATTTAAGCCCATAGAGAAGACGTATTTTTTATGTTGCAAAGGTATTTTTTACGCTAAAGTAGCTAAAAATAAAGATATATGAATGAAATATGCGTCAAAGTCTCTTGTTTGCTTTGCTGGGCTTTTTAGGTTTGATTCTGTATCAAAATATGCAACAGCCTCAGCTGCGCCTCAATCCCCTGCTGGATCGACTCACCCATCCTTTCGATCAACGTATTCGCTATCGTATTGCGGAAGTCGATCCACGTTTTGCTCTTAGTGAACATGAGTTAAAGCAGATTAGCCAGCAAGCCACGGACATTTGGAAACAGGGTTTGGGCCAAGACTACTTTGTCTATGACCCCAATGCTCGGCTCAGTATTCGACTCATTTATGACCAACGTCAAGATGAGTCGGTACAACGCCGCGATCAACTGTCTAAACTGACACAAAATGAACAAGGACTGAGTCAAAAAAATACTGAACTCAAAGCCATGCAACAAAATCTGACACGTCACTCAGGGGCTTTAGATGTGCAAAAACAGAGTCTACAAGACCTTAGCCAAAACTATAATGCCATGATCCGTCAGTATAACCAGCACGGCGGAGTCCCTGCTTCGCAGCAAGCGGCCGTACAACAGAGTTTGGTGCAGCTGCGTCAACAGCAACACGTTTTAGACCAACAAATTGCCAGCTTTAACCTGCAAGTGAATGCCTACAATCAAAAGGTAGATGAACTGAACCGTTTGGATCAAGGCCATAATCTGGCCATCGACCAGTTCAACCAGCGCTTTCAACCCCGTCTATTTGATAAAGGACTGTTCAATGGGCGTGAAATTCATATTTATGAGTTTGAGTCCAAAGAAGACTTACGTCTGACTTTAGCGCATGAATTTGGCCATGCCCTCGGAATGAAACATCATAATGATCCGAAAGCCCTGATGTACCCAATGCTAGAAGAGCAAAATATGCAGAATTTTCGTTTACAAAGTGCTGATATTGCGTTATTTAATGCCCGTTGAAGTGATGGATTACTAAAAATAATCCCCTAATTTTAATGGGTGTATGAAATACAATCACAGCACATCTTGACTCGGGTTCGTGTTATTGTAAATAATTGAATATCCACTAGAAGCTTTGGAGACGAATGTGAGTTACTACCATATCTTAATCGAAGTAAATGACCACATCAGTACGATTGAAGAAACTCGTGATATCGAAATCTTTGATATTGTTGAGATTCAACCTTATCTCCATTCTATTCTATTGCCTTATTTCAACGAGCAGCTGTTAGAACTTGAAGATGAAAATTTAGAGTTTAAGGATGTTTTACACCTAGAAGTGAAACAGACGCTTTTACCAATCAATGACTTGATCGAAGAAGAACAGAAACTGTTACCGAGTGACACCGATGTCACCATTACTGCCTATGAAGTTTTTAATAACCGTGACTTAAGCCAAGATGTCACCACGATTATTTTTGACTTACTCGATGCAATTAAACTCGATTGAAAGTGAATGATTGCACATAAAAAGCCCTCATGATGAGGGCTTTTTTAATCAGATCAGGTTTAGATCGAGAAAGATGAACCACAACCACAGGTCGTTGTTGCATTTGGGTTTTGCACGATGAAACGTGAACCTTCTAAACCTTCAATATAATCCACCACTGAACCGACCAAATATTGATAACTCAATGAGTCAACCAACATTTTCACATCACCATTGATAAATTCTGCATCGTCTTCATTTTGGTTTTCAGCAAAGTTAAAACCATAAGAAAAACCTGAACAACCACCGCCCGTGACATATACACGAAGCATTAAATCCTGATTCCCTTCACTGTCACGTAATTGACGTACTTTATTTGCGGCATTGTCGCTTAGTTCAAGTGCTTGGGCATTCATCTTAGATTCCTCAGTTCGGTTCAGCTGTCTTTCAAATCAAAAAGACCATATTTCGAGTATAGCATACTCAATATATGGTCCCTATTTGAATATTTAAAGTCAAATCAGACTAATTTTCTCAAGATTGTTTGTAATTTTCATCCTGTAGTCCACATTCAAAGTTTTTCGCCGCTTGTTTACAACGGAATTGCCATAACAGTTTCATCATTCGCTTATCGTAAATACCGCGGTTGGTGAGATCAATTCGTGCTTCCCGCATCATCTTTTGATAACCGGGTTGATCTGCAGCGGGCACCTGCATCCAATATTTTTGCGGAATTTCAGCTTTCATTTTACCCAAGATACCGAATGCACGCGGCAGCTGGCCTTTGACCCATTCCCGTGATTTTTGTCCATAGCCCACAGGGAATTTATCCGGACGAATAATGATATTGCCTGTGACCTGTAAAATCGGATAATTCACAATGGCCCCTTTCGTCCCCAAGCCTTTATGTAACTCTAAGGGTTTAAAAACCGCTGCAGGCGCACCAATAATATCGACTTGACCGTTATTAAACTTTGCACCAAAGTTCGTGACATCGGCACTCACAGCTTGCGCACCAATTTGTTGAACCATGACTTTTTGCGCTTGGTCATAGTCTAAAACCGCAATTTTCTTGCCTGCGGCTTTCGCTACAGTATTGATGCTACGGTCATTCACCAATAAAAAGGCATCCCCCACAGGAATCACACCTGCGACCTCGTACTTACCATTGACCATATGTTTAGCAAAAGTTGGGCTGGCCAAGCCTTGCATCACTTTAACCGCTAAACTGAGATCGGGAATCGCGCCAATCGCGTCAAGTGAGCCTGTAAACGAATTAAATTGACGCCCGCGCATGCCTGTAACACTAATGGCATCGCATTTTCCTGCTTTAAAATCCTCAGCAATCACGGCTTCATTTTGTCCGACCCGCAGTTCAATATCCGCGCCCCAGTTTTTAGCCGCCAACTGATAATCTTTCATCAGGCTATACACATCACCATTTTTACCGACCAAGTCGAATACACAAACCACTTGTTTGGCCTGTGCCATCGCTGTTGCAGAAATGACTAATGTCCCGACACTGAGGCTTTTCATCCACTGTTTCATGTATCTTCCTTTTGACTTATTGTTGTTTATTGTGATGAGCCATTCACTTCTGCTCTTTGTTATTTTTTAATGCCCCGAATGACAATGCACTCGGTTCAAAACCACTCATTTCCTACGCGCTATACAAATTAGCTGCTTCAAATCCATTTAAATCGGTCGGTTAAAAGCAAAAAAGAAAGCTCAATTTAAACTGAGCTTTCTTTGATTACACTCGAAAATTACTCACCGCCCAGTGAGCATTCAAAGTTGGCTTTATCCACCGAGCAACGGGCTTTTTTCAAGACTGACATCATTGCTGGATCATAAATGCCTCGTTTGGTCATATCCATCCGACCATCGCGCAGCATTTTTTGATATTTGGTTTTGTCTTCTGCTGTGAGGTTCATTTTGTATTTTGCAGGAATGCCTGCTTCTAAACGACCAATCATTGCGATGCTTTTCGGTAGGTTTTTCACAAACCAATCTCGCGATTTTTGTCCAAAGCCTGCGGGGAATTGATCTGGACGAATCACAAAGTCAGCTGTCACTTGTAGTACAGGGAAGTTAAACATGGCGCCGTTCGTGCCTAAACCTTTATAAATTTCTAGGGGCTTATAGGCATAAGCCGGTGCGCCGACCATATCAACTTGACCATTATTAAACTTCGCCACAAAGTTAGACACATCGGAAATCACCGCTTGCGCACCGACGCGTTGCACCATGATTTTTTGGGCATCGTCATAGCCCAAGACTGCAAACTTTTTACCTGCCGCTTTTTCAATGGAATTAATACTTTTATCTCGTACAAAAATAAAAGCTGAACCTAAAGGTGCAATCCCTGCCACTTCATATTTTTTACCGCTAAGATTGGTCACCATTTTGGCCGCATTACGCTGATCCAATGCAAAAGTAATCGCACGTTGTGCAATGGCATTGCTTGGAGCACCGCCCAATGCATCAATAGAACCGACAAATTTATTGTACTGGCGTGCACGCATAGCGGTCATAAACACGCCATCACACTTGCCTGCTTTAAAGTCGTTGTCGGCAACGGCTTCATCCTGACGAGGGATTAAATTAATTTCAGCTCCCCAGCCTTTTGCCGCCAAAGCCCATTCTTGCGCCATTTGATAGGACTCACCAGATTTGCCAAGCAAGTCAAATACACAGATGTCCACTTTAGCCGCTTGTGCTGTCGACGCTACACCCAAAGCAGAAAAAGCAGCGAGTGCGAGGGTTAATTTTTTCATTCTTGTGTCCTTGTTCGTTTTGTTGTTTGACAGGTGTCCATACACATGCAAAATATTAAGCAAGTTAAAATTAAAAAAATAGAGCATTTACTCAAAAATTACTGTCAATTGGGCAAATTTTTTTCTTTTCTCTCTTTTTTATTTTCACAGGATTAGTAAAAGCATTTTAAATTCATCATATTAAAATAAAAATCCTGCATCATCCGTTTTACATGAATGATGCTTAATATTACAAAGAAATACAGATTTTCACCTTATTCACCGCCCAATGAACATTCAAAATTGGTGCGTTCAACCGTACAGCGGGCTTTTTTCAACACGCGCATCATCCCTGGGTCATAGACCCCTTGTTTGGTTAAATCAATGCGCCCTTCCCTTAGCAAGCGCTGATATTTTTCTTTGTCTTCCTTGCTGAGTTGCATTTTGATTTTATTTGGAATGGCAGCTTCCAATCGCTGCACCATAGCAAAGGATTGCGGAATTTTTTGCAAAAACCATTGCCGTGATTGCTCGCCAAATTGAGCAGGAAAACGCTCGGGTCTTACAATTAAATCTGCAGTGACATTGACTACGGGAAAGTTAAGCATAGCCCCTTTAGAGCCTAGACCTTTTTCAATTTCTAAGGGTTTATAGGCATATGCAGGTGCAGCAACCACATCCACTTCGCCCGTATTAAACTTTTTTATAAAGTTGGAAATATCCGACATTACAGGTACAGCACCCACTCGCTCCACCATCACCCGTTGTGCCCGGTCATAATGCAGGATGGCAAATTTTTTACCTTGCGCTTTTTCGATGGTATTCAGACTTCGGTCTTTTACAAAAATATAGGCTGAACCAATCAAGCCGATACCTGCCACTTCATAACTTTCCCCTTGTAATGTGGTGGTCATGCGCTTGGTATTTCTAGCATCCAACACATATTCCACCGCCTTTTGTGCAATTTTATTGCTTGGCACTCCGCCTAAGGCATCAATCGAACCTGCGAACTTGTTATAGGTGCGCGCGCGCATTGAGGTCATATACACCGCATCGCATTTATCATTTTGAAAGGCTTTATCGGCCAAGTCTTCGTCCTGAAACGAAATCAACTGTACTTGTGCACCCCATTTTTTACTAACCAAAGCCCATTCTTCTAAGAATTTATAAGATTCCCCCGCTTTACCCAGTAAATCAAAGACACACACCTGCTGCTTCGCTTGCAGCATACTGGAGAAAGTACACAGTGCGAGCGTCGATATAATAAAAAATCCTTTTCTTTTCATTATTATCCCTTCATATTTTTGTTTTACTGGGAAAATATATCTGTGTGCTACTTCTCAATATAGGTCAAAAAAGGTCAACTTTTAGCTTTCCGACCAAAGGTCAAATGATTTCATCCTCCTCTTAAAATCAGCTATTCAAGATTTCCGTTCAGATAAATTTTGAATGTTTAGTCTTTTGCTGACGCATCCATTAGAATAGGCACACCTTTTTCTGATATTTGATAGTTCCATGATTCAGCTTGATCAAGTTTCATTGCGCCGTGGTGGACGAGTGTTATTTCAAAAAGCCTCCATGCAAATCCATCCGGGTTGGAAAGTTGGTCTCACCGGTGTCAACGGTGCTGGAAAATCAACCCTGTTTGCTGCGCTCTTAGGCTCGATAGGTCCTGATGATGGCACCCTAAGCCGCCCTGCCGTATGGACGGTGGCGCACATGGCACAGGAAGTAAAAGCCTTAGATATGGCTGCAATTGATTTCGTCCTGACCGGTGATGAAGAATATTGGAACATTCAACAACAGCTCAACCATCCTGAACAGTTAACTGACACTGAACTGGCTGATTTACATGGCCGATTCGACGAAATTAACGGTTATTCCGCACCCGCTAAAGCCGCTCAGCTTATGGCGGGTCTGGGTTTTATGGAACATCAAAACCAACTCTTGGTTTCGAGTTTCTCTGGTGGATGGCGCATGCGTTTAAACTTAGCGCGTACCCTGATGAGCCGTTCGGATCTATTATTACTGGATGAACCGACCAACCACTTAGATCTCGATGCTATTTTATGGTTAGAAGATTGGTTAAATGCCTATACGGGCACCCTAATTTTAATTTCGCATGACCGCGATTTCTTAGATGCGATTACTAACCGTATTTTACATATCGAAAATCAAGAACTCACTCTCTATAGCGGCAACTATTCTACCTTTGAAACCACTCGTGCTGAACGTTTAGCCCAACAACAACAAGCCTATGAAAAGCAGCTCGAAACACGAGCACATATTCAAAAATATATTGATCGTTTTAAAGCCCAAGCCACTAAAGCACGTCAGGCACAAAGCCGAATTAAACAATTGGAACGGATGCAGCTGCTTGCGCCTGCGCATGTCGATACCCCATTTACCTTTAGCTTCCGTGAACCCACTAAAATGAGTTCACCACTGCTGACTTTAGAGCAGGCTGATATTGGTTATGGCGACAAACTGATTGCCACCAATATCAACATACAAATCACCCCGACGAGCCGAATTGGCTTATTGGGGATGAATGGTGCAGGTAAATCAACCTTAATCAAATCCTTGGTCGGTGATTTACCTTTATTGGCAGGACAACGCAAAGCCTCAGAGCTACTGAATATTGGCTATTTTGCACAGCATCAAATGGACTCACTGGATGAGTCCGCCAGCCCAATGCTGCAATTGGCACGGATTGCGGATAAAAAAATCAGTGAAGCAACCTTACGTGCCTTTTTAGGCAGTTTTGGCTTTAGTGGCGAGCGAATGGATACCCCATGCGAGAGCTTCTCTGGTGGTGAACGTGCACGTTTAGCACTGGCTTTAATCGTATGGTTACGTCCCAATGTGTTGATTCTAGATGAACCGACCAACCACTTAGACTTAGATATGCGCCATGCACTGACCATGGCTTTACAAGACTATGAAGGTGCTGTGGTCTTGGTTTCGCATGAACGCCAACTGATTGCCAGCGTATGTGATGACCTCATTTTAGTCCATGCTGGAAAATCGACCGAATTTGAAGGCGATCTACACGATTATGCCAACTGGTTACGCCAAGCGCGCCTAGAAATGATTAAACAAGGCGGAATCGTAGCGCCGATCGTGTCTAAAGTCAGCACTCAAAAAACTATGGTTTCAAAGGTTGATAAAGAAGCGCAGCGTAAATTAGCTGCACAGCGCCGTGAACAAACGCGTCCGATTCGTAAAAATATCGAAAAATGTGAAAGCCTACTGGCAAAACACCAGCCACGTTTACTCAACATTGAAAGTTTACTCGGTGATGCTGGCCTATATGACGCTGCACGCAAAGATGAACTCATGAAACTAATGAATGAGCAAACTGAACTTAAAAACCAAGTCAGTGAAGCTGAAGAACAAATGCTAGAGCTGATGATGGAACTTGAAGAACTCGAAAGCTCATTCGAAAACGAATAATCTTTCCTCATATACCCTGCCCGCTCTGTTTATGCATGGCGGGCATTTTTATGTCTTAACCATTTTGATTGATTTACTTTGCTGCAACACCAATCGATCTCCCAAAACCTGCCTTTTCGGTCTATGCATGTAATTCAATAGGACATGCACCCACCTAGTCTGAGCATTTTAAAAATATAAGTGATTGAAATTAAAATTTTTTCTTAATAAATAAAGCGATAAATTAATTGATTTTCATTGTTTAGATATTCTTAAAAAACAAAAAACAAGATTGTTTAATATAGCTTAATTAATTGAATATTCAACTATATACAGCCCTATTTCCGTAAATTTCACAGCTTAAAGCCAAATACAACCTTCACAACAGACAGCGAATATCCATCATGTGCAGACATGCACCTTTCAGCACAACAAGTTTTGAATTTAAAAAGAGAGAATAAATTTAAAAGATCCGATTTAAATTTAAAAATAAGGCAGGGTTTTAAATTTAAAGACCGCACTTAAAACATCTGTGGATAAAATTATACGTATTTTAGCAACTGATATAAAGTGCTATTTTTATTTATCCACAGGCTAATGTTGTTTATTTATTCAGTTGTTTTAGGCAAATCCATCCTCTTTTTTGCGCTCTTTTTACTTAATTTAATACGGCTCTTTGCGCCTTTAAAAAACGTAATTCTTGTATTTTCCATCCCTGATCGAAGACCCATGTTTCTTGGATTTGTTGGCGATTTTCAACCAAACCGATCAAGACCTGACAGCGTGTTTGGTCACGATCAAACTCAAATTCTTCAAATTCGATGTCGGGTTTTTGAGGTTTCCAAACGCCATTTTTCACAGCATGCGCGATCTTTTCATAGCGCGTATAGTTACTTTCTACACGATCAGCTTGTTCATAGACCACCTTAAAATGCTCATCTTCATATTGAGCTAAAACTTCATAATTGCCCGTAAAAAATGCATTCACCCAAATGTCGCGTACTTGTTCTAGTTGATTATCCATCATAATGACCTCACATTTTGCACTGTGCAAAAGACTTAATACTCACATCATGACATCGCTATAAGTCAGTTTAATAACAGTGTACATTGCTTATATTTTATTCAAAAGCATAAAAAATGCTGTAAAAAAAAGCACCCCGCAGGGTGCTTTTATGGCTTATTTTGTAAAGCGCTTAGGCATCAATATCCGCATTCAATGCATTTTCTTCAATGAATGCACGACGTGGTTCCACATCGTCACCCATCAAACAAGAGAACATACGATCGGCTTCAATCGCATCCTGAATGGTAACTTGCAACATGTTGCGGTTTTCAGGATCCATAGTGGTTTCCCAAAGCTGCTCCGCATTCATCTCACCCAAGCCTTTATAGCGTTGAATCATCATGCCACGACGGGAATCAGATAAAATATGTTGCCATACCTGATGGAAGCTAGTGACTGCAATTTTGCGATCACCTTTTTGTAGGTATGCGCCATCTTCAAGCAGCGTAAACCAGCTCTTAGAGTTCTTCAACAAACGTGCATATTCACCAGAACCCAATAAGCCTGCATCTAATAAATAGCTGTGTGGTAGATTGTGTACATAGATGGTTATACGAGGCAAGTAAGTCTCGATTTTTTGACCATCTGCTAGCTCTTTTTCAAACGTTTCTAAACTTAACTCTGGACGCAAGCTCGGTTGAATCTCTGCCACAGCACTGCGCACTTGTTCAGCCCACTGCTCGACATAAGCTCGGTCATGGTTTTGATCAAGCTTAAAGCCTTCAACCGAAATCAACGCATCTAAGACACTGGCAGGATAACGTACAGTTAAACGCTGTAAGCTCTTCTGAGACGTTTGATAATCTGCAATCACATTCGCCAAAGCTTCACCACGGATTGCAGGTGCAGCAGCACTGATATGCAATTCAAGCTCATCAATCGCGTTTGAAATTAAATAAGTTTCAAGCGCATCATTATCTTTCAGATATTGCTCTTGCTTGCCTTTTTTCAGCTTATACAGTGGTGGTTGAGCAATATAGATATAACCACGTTCCACCAGTTCAGGCATTTGACGGAAGAAGAAGGTCAACAATAGGGTACGAATGTGCGAACCATCTACGTCAGCATCGGTCATGATGATGATTTTGTGATAACGCAATTTGTCCGGATTGTACTCTTCACGACCAATACCACAACCCAATGCCGTGATCAGCGTACCGACTTCTTGAGATGAAATCATCTTGTCAAAACGCGCACGTTCCACGTTTAGGATTTTACCTTTCAACGGTAAAATCGCTTGCATCTTACGGTTACGGCCTTGTTTTGCTGAACCGCCTGCAGAGTCACCCTCGACCAGATACAATTCAGACAATGCAGGGTCTTTTTCTTGGCAATCTGCGAGCTTACCTGGTAGGCCTGCAATATCCAACGCACTTTTACGACGCGTCATTTCACGCGCTTTACGTGCTGCATCACGAGCACGTGCCGCATCAATGATTTTGCCTGCAATCGATTTTGCAGCTTGTGGGTTTTCAAGCAAATATTCAGAGAATGATTTGTTCATTGCCTGTTCAACCGCAGGTTTCACTTCACTGGAAACCAGTTTTTCTTTGGTTTGTGAAGAGAATTTCGGATCAGGCACTTTCACTGAAACAATAGCAGTTAAACCTTCGCGTGCATCATCACCAGAAACCGCTACTTTCTCTTTTTTGAGTAAGTTTTCGTTTTCCATGTAGCTGTTTAGACCACGTGTTAATGCCGCACGGAAACCCGCTAAATGCGTTCCACCATCTTTTTGTGGAATGTTGTTGGTAAAGCAACGTACGTTTTCTTGATAGGTATCATTCCACTGCAACGCCACTTCAACACCAATGCCATTTTCAGCCTGTACGGTGAAATGGAAAATGTCATTCAGATGGGTTTTGCCTTGGTTAATATATTTCACAAACTCAGACAGACCGCCTTCGTAGTCAAACACATGTTCTGCATGAATACGCTCGTCACGCAAAACAATGCGCACGCCCGCGTTTAAGAAAGACAATTCACGTAAACGACGTGCCAAAATATCAACATTGAAAATGGTTTGGCTAAAAGTTTCAGCACTTGGCCAAAAACGGACAGTTGTTCCTGTCGTATCCGTATCCCCCACAACAGTCAGTGGGTAAACCGGATCACCGTGTTTATATTCTTGTTGATGAATATGACCTGCACGATGAATCGTCAGTTCCAACTTACGTGACAAGGCATTCACAACCGATACACCTACACCATGTAGACCACCTGAAACCTTGTAGCTATTGTCATCGAACTTACCACCTGCATGCAGAATGGTTAAAATCACTTCTGCGGCAGAAACCCCTTCTTCAGGGTGAATATCGGTCGGAATACCGCGCCCATTGTCCGATACGCTTACAGATTCATCTTCGTGAATCGTCACCAAAATTTCATCACAGTGACCTGCAAGCGCCTCATCGATCGCATTATCCACCACCTCAAACACCATATGGTGTAAGCCTGAACCATCATCCGTATCACCAATATACATACCCGGACGTTTACGTACTGCGTCCAATCCACGTAATACTTTGATACTAGAGGAATCATAAGCTTTTTCTGTGGTTTGTTCCGTTTGAGAAGCAGCTTGTTGATCTTCTGAACTCATGGTTTCTCCCTAGCGAAAAATAGGTCTATCCCGTGATGGGTAAAATCTAAAATCATTGTGCGACAACTTGAACTTGACCGTTTTCAACACAGAATAATTGATAAGAAATAGATAAATCATGTAAGTGATTTTTGACTGATTCATACTCTAAAGTGGTAATAAAAACTTGACTACCCAGTTGGCTCAATCGCTCAATTAAAC
This sequence comes from Acinetobacter sp. 8I-beige, assembly GCF_902505955.1. Classification (NCBI taxonomy): domain Bacteria; kingdom Pseudomonadati; phylum Pseudomonadota; class Gammaproteobacteria; order Moraxellales; family Moraxellaceae; genus Acinetobacter; species Acinetobacter sp. 8I-beige. Next base: position 2,084,677 of record NZ_LR732790.1, read on the forward strand.
GTTGTTGTGCTGTTAAATCTAATTCTGCTGTCAGATCATCTAATAATACCACAGTTTCCTTATTACAAGCATGTAGCATTGCAATCTGTGACAGTTTTAAGGCTATGATTAACAGCTTTTTTTGTCCACGTGACAGCACGACATCGGCATCGCCAAGGCTTGTTTTTAAACGTAAATCTGCCTTGTGTGGACCATACTCGGTATAGCGCCGTTCAAGGTCTTTTTGATGGTGACTTTGCAGGTCATTCAGCAACCCTAACTCGGTATGAAAGCCAGGGCTATATTCTAACTGAACCTCGATATCTGGCAGCAGGTGTTTTAAATCTTGCTCAAAAAAGCCCTTCCACTGCTCCACAATGCTGACGCGCTGCGAATGCAGCATTTCCCCATAGTCACTGAGCATTTTGTTCCACGGCTCCAAATCTGCCAGGCTTAGATTCCGTCGTGTTTTTAGTAAACTATTACGCTGTTTTAAAGCACGTGAATAATATTGCCATGCATGATAAAACTCAGGTTCCACGTGGAACATCAGCCAATCTAATAACTGCCGTCTAGGCTTGGCACCATGATCAATAATATCGGTACTTTGCGGATCAATCAGTTGCAAAGGAAGAATCTTAGCCAATTGACCTTGAGTGGCAATGTTGTCGCCATTGACCTTGATGAGCTGTTCACCAGACAACAGCTTTTGCATCCCTATTTTTTCAGAACTGGATTGGGCAAAGACAATCGCGTTGTGGGTATCGGTTTGAATATAGTTTTTCGGAATATGGGTACGAAAGGAACGTCCAGTCGCCAACAGATGAATGGCTTCTAAAATCGAGGTTTTACCTGAACCATTTTGTCCATAAAAAACATTAAACGGTTGCAATCCATGGAGAGCAACCGTTCTGAGATTTCGAACACGTTCGATGTTTAAACGCGTGATTTGCATGCCTGAACCTAGGGCTTAAACACGCATTGGCATGACCACATAGGTCTGATCTTGATGAGCTGGATCTTGCACTAGAACCGATTGATTTGCTTCGGTCATCGTCATTGACACATCATCACCATCCAATGCGCCTAAGACTTCCAATATGTATTGGGCATTAAAAGACATTTCCATTGGCGCATTATTATATTGAATCGCCAAATCTTCTACGGCTTCGTCTTGCTCTGGGTTATTGGCACGTAGCTGCAAAGTATCTGCGGCAAAGTTTAAGAACACACCACGTAGTTTTTCATTACTTAAAATCGAAACACGTTGTAAAGATTGCTTAAAGACATCATGTGCAATTAACACATTTTTATCCCCACCACGTGGAATCACACGGCGATAATCAGGGAATTTACCGTCAATCAGTTTCGTGGTGAAACGAACCGTCGTATCCCCTTGTTCTTTGTCACGGCTGGCAATAGAAATGGTCACATTCAATAGTTCACGACCAATCAACAACGCCAATTGTTCATCTTCAATGCTCAATAAACGCTGTAATTCGCCCACTGCTTTACGTGGGACAATGGCTTGAATCAATTGAGTGGCATTTGAGCTAGCAACAGTTTCACACAGAGCTAAACGGTGGCCGTCTGTGGTCACTGCACGCAGTTGATTATTATCAATTTCAAGTAAGGTTCCCGTGAGATAAAAACGCACATCCTGCACCGCCATAGCAAATGCAGTTTTTTCAAATAGGCGCTTTAATTCACGCTGTGTCACTGCAACTTGCGTGCCTTGCGTGTTCTCTGTGGTCAATAACGGGTAATCTTCAGCCGGTAAAGTCCCCAACACAAAACGGCTATTACCAGACTTTAAAATACAACGTTGATCTTCAGTAATTTGTAAGTCTATCAGTGCAGCAGTCGGTAAAGATTTACAAATATCCATCAACTTACGTGCAGGAACCGTGGTTTCACCCGCTTGTAAACACGCCCCTTCTGCAAGAGGGGTACTTGCAACCAATTCGACTTCTAAGTCTGAACCTGTGATCGTCAACGACGCTTGGCTTACTTGTACTTTAACATTTGAGAGAATATTTAAAGTATGGCGACGTTCAACCGCTCCTACGACATGTGATAGAACATTAAGTAAGCTTTCTTTCGCGATTTTTAAACGCACGATACATTCCTCGAAAAACTGAAGATAAAATAATAAATAAATGTGTTTTTAGCAGTGTACTATGCGGCAGAACATGCCGCATTGCAAGAATAGAATTTGAGCAATTTTGCTTAACTTTGCAGCAAACGTTGTAAGTTTTTATAGTCCTCATTGAAGATCGGATCTTCATCGCGCAGACTTAAAACTTTTTCACAAGCATGCATGACGGTACTGTGATCTCGGCCGCCAAAAGCCATACCAATTTCAGGGAAACTATCTCCCGTTAGCTCACGTGCCAAACCCATTGCCAATTGGCGCGGACGAGCATAAATACGGGTACGTTTAGGCCCAACCAACTCTTTGAGTGGGATTCTAAAGTACTCACTCACCACACGTTGAATATTTTCAGTACTGATGGTTCGTGCACGAATGGCCAAGACGTCTTTTAATGACTCACGCACAACATCCAAATCAATAGCTGTACCCTTAAAACGTGAAATGGCCACCACTTTATTCAGTGCACCTTCCAATTCACGTACGTTTGCAACCACTTGTTGCGCAATAAATAACGCACAGTTTCTCGGTAATTCCACATCATTGCTTTCTGCTTTTTTCAGCAAAATTTCAATACGGGTTTCAATATCAGGTGGCTCAACCCCAACCGACAAGCCCCAAGAGAAACGTGAAACCAAACGTGGATCCAATTCCGTTAATTCTTTTGGATAGCGATCTGAAGTCAGAATAATTTGCTTAGATTCGTCTAAAAGTGCGTTAAAAGTATAGAAAAACTCAACTAAACTCGCCTCTTTACCCGCCAGCAAATGAATATCATCGACCAACAATAGATCTAAAGATCGGCAATTTTTCTTAAATTCTTCCACTTTGCCTTGTTGTAAAGAACTAACAAAATCTTGAACAAAGCTTTCTGCCGTCATATACATGACACGTGCATTCGGTTTGGCTTGCAACAAGGCATTGCCCACTGCTTGCATTAAGTGTGTTTTACCTAAACCGGTGGGGCCATATAAAAATAAGGGATTGTGCTGAGAAGCACCTAACTGAGTTAAAACTTTACGACACGTTTCAGCAGCCATTTGGTTTGAACGACCTTCCACAAAAAGTGAAAAGGAAAATAAAGGATTTAACTGACGTTTACGGCTGTTTTTAGAATTCCCTTCTTCTTTTTCTTTTTTCGGACGTACAACAGGTGCTGGAGCAGACTCTAAAGCTGCCGTCGTCGTTGCAGGTTGCTCACTCGCAGATAAAATTGCACCTGGACGTGAATCGACTAAAATTTCAACTTTACGTACACGCCCTTCAGAGAGCTGCTCCACTAAAATTGTAATCAGCTCTAGGTGATGTTCTTGAATGTAACGTGTCCAATAGGGATTTGGAGCATAAAGACGTAATGTGTCATTTAACTCTTCTGCAACTAAAGGGCGTATCCACATTGTAAAGACATTCCCAGAGAGCTCTTGTCGCAAGCGAGTTAAGCAGTCCGTCCAAAGCATGTGAAACCCCTATTCATTCCATCGATAATTAATAAAAACACCAAGTACCCACCGAAGCGGGTCGCCATTCTAACTAAGTTATCCACATCTGTCATGGAAAATTCTGCAAATATTGCTCAAAAAGCCTGCTTATGAAAATAAATTTAAATTCAAATACTGGTGTGGATAAGGTTATCCGCAAACTGTGGATAGAATATAACACAAAGTTATCCACAAACTATTAATTTTATAAAAACAATCTTATCCACATCATATTTTATTGTTTTATAATTAAAAAAGTGTCATTTCCACAGAAAAAGACCACCCTAATAG
>NZ_LR732793.1:0-23876 GCF_902505955.1 Acinetobacter sp. 8I-beige
GTGTTGTATTGTGATGTTAAATAAATTAAAGGATTACATTTATTAACGTTTCTTTTCAAAGTTGTTAATTAATTAAGTATAAGTGTCAATTATGTTGGTATAAGTTATTTACCGCGAGAGAATTATAATGCCTACTGCAGTAAAAGAGAGAATTTTAAATTTAATAACCGATGCCCATCAGAAATATTTTGAAATAACACAATTTTTCTTAGATCCATCAGTGTCGCGTTCTGCAAAAGAGTTGAAAGCTTTTCATTTCCTAGAAAACGAAATACTTCATTTGGATAGTGATTTCTCTGATTTTCCTACTAATGTTGATCAATTGGCAGTCTGGATGCAGAAACAAAATAAAACACAATGCTTGCATTACAAAGAGTACTTAGAAAGGCGTGAAAATGGGAGTGCAAGGGAGTTTTTTGGAACTACAAGTAAAGCTTATGAGTTTTTATACAAAGTAGCACCGACCAAACGTGTAGACGGGGCTTGGCTTTATAGCTTTACACAGTACTGGAATGATCCAGCTTTTAGAGACTTTATACAGATATATGTTGAGGAGTTGGGGTTAGGTTCCAGTCAAAGTAACCATGTAAAACTTTTCAATAAATTACTTCTATCACTTGGTCTTCATCAATTTTCAATGAATTTGCCTGATGAATATTATCACCAGTCAGCAATACAATTGGCTTTAGCTTATGCTCCATCAGATTTTATACCCGAGATTGCAGGTTTTAATTTTGGATACGAACAACTACCACTTCATTTACTGATTACAAATTATGAACTTAAAGAGTTAGGTATTGATTCCAAATATTTTAACCTACACATTACAATTGATAACTTTGATAATGGACATGCTCAATTAGCTACAAATGCGATTAAATGTTTAGCCAAACGCTACCCAAATCAATCCGAATTTATTCGTAAATTAAAGATAGGCTTTTTATTGAATAATCGGGGAGTTAGCTCAGTTCAAATAATAAAGAACCTAAATACTGAGCGAGTGGTTCTGGACATTTTCAAGAGCAAAGCTTTGGTTGGAAAGCACATGCATAATGAGAAATGCAAGTTTAATAATAAGTCTGTAAATTCTTGGCTATCAGAAGAAGATCAGGTTGAGGAATTCATTATTGAGCTAATAAAAATAGGATGGATTAAGCTTAACGAAGATCCAGAACATAGCCGATTTTGGAAGCTGATCAATGAAGAAGATGGGAAAATGTTTGGAGTTTTCTCTGCTGCAGAAAAAACTTTTATTTATGATTGGATTGCTGGTGCTAATTTAAGTAGACGCATTAATCCAGTAAATTCAGAATATATAAAAAACTTTATAGAACTAAATGATTTTAGTTATTTGTCAGAAAAAGAATTATCGCTGTTACAGCAGAAAATTCAGATATCTACAAATACTGGGCATAAACTTAGTAAGTTGATGCCATATTTAGCTCCACATCAACATCACCAAGAGATTGGTTTATGGGCTACGCAAAAAGTGGTTGAGTATATTTTCCCATTCTTAGGAAGTAATTTTAAATGATAGTAGGCTAACCTATTAATTTATATAAAATAGATGTAGTCTATGACAAATAGATTCCATCTACCTATTTTTACAAGTAAGAAATGAAACACCTTTGATTCAACGGACATTGCGACGGATTCGCGCTTCTTTGAAATTACTTACAAAGAAATAAAAGAGTACGACCAAAATCTAGTCGTACTCTTTATTTTAGAATAATTTAAATAGCTTGCCATTGTTGCTTAACTTCTTCTGAATTTTTAATCAGAACTATTTTGTCATCTTTGACTTCACCAATCCATGCCGTTGGGATCAGATGATGTTGATCATTTTCATCACGAGTCAATTTGAGTTGGTTATCACCTTCGAGATGATCAACTGTTCCGACTTTGGAACCACAAGAAGCAATTACATCTGAATGTTTTTTAATATCTTGAATATTTAAAGTACTCATTTCTTAAACCTCTTTTATAAACATAACAACATGGAAGCCTTTAAACTACTGCATATTTCCTTATAATTGTTGGATTTTAAATAATCCTTACATGATGATTTTATAGATACACCTAAACATACTATTTGGTTAACAATGAAACAAAACGAAATAAATAGTTAAATAACTATGAATATTTATCTATTTAAACAAACAGAATATTTCACCTGTTATTTAAATTAATTGACTTGAATTAATATTTTAAGAATGAATAGAAAAATATTTATAAAAAGCTCAACTTTAGAGATATTAAATCGCTTTGAGCATTACTCAGCTGAAGAAAAACTAAATCAACGTCCAATTGTGTTGAAACAGTTGATTCATTCTGTTGGAAGGTTGCCTGAACCTGCTTCGGGGCAAACCTATCAGCGTTGGCAAATTTTTGCTCAGATAGCTGGCTTTGACCTAAGTTTAGCCAAGCTTTTTGAGTCACATTTTGATGCTTTAAGTATTTTGCATGAACTCGGTTATGAAAAAGAAATCGATGAGGAGACATGGGCTGTTTGGGCTGCCGATGGTGGACCAGCGCCGTTACAGGTCAAAAATGGGCTTTGTCATGGAGTTAAGCAGTGGTGTTCAGGTGCTGAATTGATTCATAAAGCATTAATCAGTTTTAAAGATCAACAAGGGAAATCTCAGCTCTGCATTATTGACTTAAACCCATCATCGATCTCGATTGATTCAGCTCACTGGCAAGCTTTAGGCATGCAAGGCACACAGACCGCCAGAGTCAATTTTCAGGAGACCGCAGTCGAGTTTTTTTTATTTAATAAGCCTTCAGAGGTAAGTCTTTCTAAAATTTGTTGATAGCGCCATGCAATGTCTCCAAGGGTATAGCTTGAATTAATATCTTCAACATTCACTGAAAAGCCATACTGAGGATCAAACTTGGCTCTGACTTTTCCAAGACATTTAAATCCTTTGAAAGTTCTACACCACTTTCTCTTTCAAACTTAAGCACACATTTTCTGTGCTGTAAATTTCCAAATGGTGCCTTTACAACTTGCTATAACTTTATCGGTGTTTTCATCCTTTTCAGCTAACTCAAGATAGTAATGTCCACCCTTAATATTGAGATTGCGGATCTCAGCTTTCACCCATACAGGCTCATTGAAATTAATTTGAATTACTTCCTGTACTGTGGATATGTAATCACTAAGAGAAAACTGAGGTTCAGACATTAGATCAATTATTTTAATTGCTTAAGTGAATAGTATTAAAGCAAAGCTAGAAGTGCAAATTGAGAATATTCTAACTTGACCTTGATCAAGGTATATGTCGTATTTCTGCTATAGTGGACGAAGTTATAGAAATTCACTTAATTACCGCAAAAAGTTCATCATTTGAAGGACTTTTTTTTGTTGCTAGATAATTTGGAATAAAATGTAAATGAGATCTCAATATAAACCGAGTATATTACTTGGTATTAAGTTCTCCATGATAGTTAATATCAGTTTTCTACCTGCACCTTCCCCAAGATGCAGGTTTTTTTTGCTTCATTTTTTATTCGATTAATGATTTAATTATTTTGTTGTAAATAAAAACGACGATTCCTTGTTTCGGCGCAAAAGACCAAGGGGAAAGCTCTACAGAAATGTAGAGCTTTTTTAATGGTAGCTTAATTTAATCGTATTGGTATGAATTTTAATTTTTCATCAGATACTTAGTAGATAAAGTGCGTTCAGATAATTGCGCTTTTTCGTTTGTGATATAGTTTAATCATTGCTTACAACAATAAGAATAGAAATGAATATCTGTATCGGTGGTGATTTGGATGGCAGGGTAATAGTGCTTGATAAACCATGTTTTAATGCTAAAGAAGTAAACAAGCCAAAATCAATAAACTACATTAAGCAAATGTATGTCATAGATGGTGACGTCTACTATTTTTGGCGTGATGCTGAGCTTAAATTGTGGGAAGTTACTCAACGAATAGAGATATTACTAGCAAAGGCTAAGCGAAAATCTATTTAAATGTCCCTGAGAGTAGGTTTTTTATTGCCTTTATCCGTAAAAGAAATTAGTTTAAATTAAACCAATTGTTAAAATAATTATGAGAACGGAAAACAATGAATAGAAAATTTGAACTACATGTGATTAGCCAGATCTATGACTTTTTAGTTGAAAGAGAGGGGTTTACCTCACTAAACCTTGATCGGAAGGTTACGGAGTTTTTTCGGGAAGTACATGTAGGGCAAGAAGAAGATTTTACAATTCTTGAATCAAATAAAATCTCAGGAAACTTTGGCGAAGTTTCCTATATCAATTTATTGAATGTCCCTCATTTCAACGATAAAGATAAATTTCTGAAATGGGCACATAAAGCTTTAAATCTATAAGTTGTAATAACTCAGTGTAATTTGATAGGAATTGTTTCATTATTTAATAAATTCAATTACATAAATAATAATGTGGTTACATTATGAACAGTAATTCATCAGAAGGCGGTTAGATAGATACAAATCACAATGATATGTTTGAATCAAAAGTTCTACACGGATGGAATTAAAGATGAAAATATTAACTTTGGTGGGCATAGGTGTGGTAGCAAGTTTCTGTTTATTGTCAAAGCGTCACACTACTGAAAATTCATTTCATTCAAACTTCGATAAAGTTGTTCGAAATGCTGTCTTACAGGGATTCATATAAATATAGATGCCTAAGACATATACCTTTTAAGTAGTTAAAGGAGGAATAAGATGATCAGATTATTAATGTGTATATTTGGCCTTCATGGTGCTAGAGAGATTGATTACACCAATGACCATAAAGAAATTTGTGTATTCCGCGAGTGCTTGAAGAAAGTCAAGAGTCCTCATGATTAGGTATAATTTCTTTTTATGAAAAGACTGTCTAAAAAACCTGAGCATATAACCTCAAATTGGTCAACCGAGCAAGATAGTTTCTTAATTGAAAATAGTGTTATGGTGATTGAGGAGCTTATTAATCATCTGCCTTTTACTGAAGATGAAATTATTAAGCGTAAAGAGGTACTAGGTCTCACTAGAAGACATAGACAGATGCGTAAATTTTTAAGCAATCCATCTTAAGAGAGTTTTAAGCCTCTATTTTTTAAAATGGATCAGACATAAAAAAAACCGTTCGATATCTATTATTCTCGGAGGTTTTTTCTCTTTTATGAGATGTTGTTATACAACTTTATATACTTAATTAACGTCATAGTTACTTTTATAAAATCTCTTACAAATCAATCCCTGAATAGCCACCGATTTTGGAACTATCCCTATTTAATTATTGGGGATTCTAGATAGCACGTCTGGTGTTACCCCCTCTCAGACTGGACGAATCGTGTAGCGGATAACTTGAAATATGCTGCTCAGGATAACTAACCACATGTTGCTGTGCATTCTACTTTCGGACTGCACAGCGCATTCGATTTTGACAAAGGTGCACATGTCACTGTTTGTGTGCAGTGTGTTAATTGAGAAAACCCTCTGAGTGAGGGCTGTTTCGAGTAAGCTCTATTATGTTCAATTGACAATAATTTGATGGAAAATTTAAATATTGGGAATTACGCATAAGAGATTTATATTAAATAAAATCAAGTAGATTTGGGAACGTTTGTAAGAAAATAATAACCCTTTGCCCTTGCTTGCAATAATAAATCCTATAGCTTGGTCCAAAAAAGAAACTTAATTCAGAGATACCTTCACTGACTGGTTCAGTATCTCCAAAGTTTCCATTTGCAACCCTATCAATTCGGACCTATATGCGTCTTTTTGACTGTTGGTCTTTTAACTTGGTAAGCGCACTCTTTAAACTATTTGAAAAGTATCGCTAAATCAATCAAGGCGGGCGTGGTGTTTGAACCAATCATTGAGCTCATAACACTAGGCGTACCACTGACAGAAATTGCGGGACGTGCACGTGGAGTTGTTAGTGTTGTATCGCTATTTAGATCTATACGGTATAGGACAGAAGCACCATTATTGTTGTTTATTGCCGCTAGAGCCAATCCATTATCACCACCAGCAATATCAAAACCATCATTCAAGCCTAAGTTCACGCCAAGACTACCTAATCTCACCAATGTTCCATCATTGGGTGGAACTTGCTTCGTCAGTAACTGATTGGTCTGATCTAGATTAAATAATTCGGTGCTAAGTGCTGAAATAGGTGTTTGAAAACTGTTGGTATATGCAGCAGCGCTAATCACGGCATTGGTGATCCCATTGATTTTGCCATCTTGAATGGTTTCACCTGTATCGACATTGATTCGCAGATTTTGCCCCGAATTACTGATGACTCTTAAACGGTCAGCCGTTGGATTGAAGTCAACAGCAAACTCTGTGCCGTCTAGAGCACTAAAGTTACTACCTGTACCGGCTTTAAGCGCAGTCACAAGTGTTGCAGCACCAGAATTTGGATTAATAGTATACAGGTTTGCTTGGTCAGTTAAACCATATAGCGTATTGGTTTTATCGGTAGCAGTACGTAATCTAAAATCAATACCTACGAATTTTTCATTGACCAATACGCCTGTGATTTTTTGTTCAGTCGTATCATTTGGACGATTGATTTCAAATCGAATTAAAGCATTATTGTTAGTCAGCCCGATTCCTTTTGAGGTGGTATCTTCTGCTCGATTAAGTGCAACCCCACGAATGGAGGTTTGACGATATTCGCTAGGCAAGTCGCTCGTCTCAAAAATAGCGTTACTGGTCGTTCCTACATGAGCAAGATTAACTCTAAATAATTTATATGCACCTGAGACTTGTAATGCGGCAAAACCAATATTATTCATTGGGTCTATATCAAAACCACCGTTATTCGATACATCCTGACCTAAGGGTGCAGAGATACCTAATGTTCCGGCATTTGCATTTTGCAGATAAATGCGATCTGTCGCAGAATCGATACTGTATAATTTTGTACTTGCCGTTCCAGCAAAAGCATTGGTATAAGCTGCGGCACTGACTTCAGTTGTAGCTTCACCAACCCGACTGATTTCTCCGTCGGTGATGGTGAGACCTGTATCAACATTGACTCTTAGGTTTTGACCATCTTGACCAATAATTCTTAGACGATCCGCAGCAGGATTGAAATTCACGCTAAGCGCATCGGGATTGGCAGTAATTTTACTAAAAACTGTATTACCATCGGTCGTATCTGCTGGATCAGCTGTCATCTTAATGACGAATTTTGCCACGCCAGAGCTTGGATTTAACGTGTAAATATTACCCAACAAACCTACTGCATATAACTTTCCATCACTTGGGCGATGGTCCATTCCAACCAGTTGATCCCCAGAAACTAAACCTGAAACTTTAATATTTGAAATCAGTGAACCAGGTTTGTCATGATTGAGTGAACTAATCATACCGTTACTGGTCAGTACCAAGAGATTACCAGTAGCATTTGTTGGAGGAATAGGCTCAGATGAATTTGAGTCATTACATCCAACTAATCCGATGCCACCGAGTGCGGTGAGAGTACAGATGAGTGTTTTGAGTTCCATGTATAATTTCCTTAATTATTGATATTTGATTTCGAAGAACTTTTGATTACACGGTTAAATTTGTAAAACAACTTAGCTTTGCTGAGAAACACGTCGAGGTATATTTAGACTTGAAAAGAATCATTTTCTATTGTTAAGCGTGTAGAATGCATAGAAATGAAGATATTTAAGTTCAATGTTTGTCGCATGTTAATTAACCATATGTCTTTATTGTTTTTTAGTAAATATATGTTTTATGGATATTATTTTGTATTGTTATATCTATTTAGTAATGCTTCACAGATTTTTCACATCAAGTATGAGGTTAAATACAAAATTAAACTGCATTTCAACATCTAGATCTGAATGGCTTTGTTGCATAAAGATTTTAAAGATAGAGCTTTCCTTAGTCGCTCAAATTTAAGTGAAAACTTGGGTATGAGGTCTGCCTAATTCTGTAAATATATTTAAGACCGCTACACGAGCATGAATTTCATTCACCTGACTAGGAAAGCTTCTTGCCATTAATTTATCGCCTAATAATTTGATGCAGTGCATCTTGGTTTCAACCAAACTGCATCGATGATAGCCTGACCATTTTTGCCAAAAGTTTAACAATACGAAGTAATTCATTTCGCTCTGGGGAATGAACTTTTGTATCCTTCCAAGCCAAGGCTTCGCATTTTTTCTTGACGGAATCACCGCATGCGCTTGTCAATCTGCAATCACCTGACGGCATTGTTTTGTGTCATAAGCCCCATCTATATAGACTGAATCAATCTGTTCATCTGGTGGAATTTGATCAAGTAAATTACCAAGTACTTGTGAATCACTGCCATTATTCGTCGTGAGCTGAACTGCCCGTATTTGCAGCTTTTTAGCATCTATACCAATATGCAGTTTACTCCATTGCCGACGATATTCAGGTTGATGTTTCTTGCGTTTCCATTCACCTTCACCTAAAAACTTCAGGCCAGTTGAATCTACAAGTAGATGTAGTTCACCATGACTTTGCCGATAGCTTATCGCAATATCAATTTGCTTTTGTCTTCTGCAGAGTGTGGAATAATCTGGTGCCGTCCAACTTAAACCACAGAGTTGAATAAGGCTTTGCACAAAGCCTGTGACCATACGTAAAGAAAGTCGAAATAGACATTTGATCATCAAACAGCATTGAATCGCTCTATCTGAGTAGGTTTGATTTCGTCCTTGTTTACCTTGTAATTGAGCATACCATTGAGTCTGAGGATCAAACCAAATCGAAATATTTCCACGATTAATTAAAGTTTTATTGTAGGTGGACCAGTTGGTTGTACGATAGATTTTAGGTATAGACTTATTCATCTCAGAATTATATTGCTGAATCAGAGCTTACGAACAGCTTTGTGCAACAAAGCCCTTTTGATATTTAAAAATATATGCTTCAGCCAGTAATCAAAACTTAGATAGCGCCCACCACCGAGTACCAATAAAGCTAACAGCATGACTAAGTAAGTTACTGCAAACTCAATACCATTATTCAAGATGACAAATGATCCACTTGAAGTTAACCAGTCATAATTTCCATATGTTTCTAAGATCTGACGAGCTTTTTCTAACTTTTCAGATGAAGAAATTACCTGAGCACTAGCAAATGGAGCATTAGGATCAGCAATTGCTTGCCATCCATTGGGTAAATGTACCGTAACGATAGCAACAAGCATGGTGATAATGAGTGGAATACTGATGAATCGAGTTAATAAACCTACTGCTAAGAGAATAGCCCCCATAATTTCAGTCGAAGTTGCGAGTGCCGCCAGCAGTGTAGGAAATGGTAGACCTAAACCCCAATCAGTATTACCGAACCATTCGACTGTATCTTGAAAATGGGTAAATTTATTTGTACCCGCCATCCAGAATATCGGAACTAAATAAAGTCTTAGTGCAAGTGCTGCAATACCATCACCATGTTTTATGACACTACAAAATTTTCGGTATTTTTCTGATAAAAGATAGATAACGTTGTTCATGAAAATTTCACACCCAATACGATTGAATAGTCATTAGTCAGGTGATAACGGTGTTTCTTACATAATTTTTAATTTGGACTGTAATAAATGTCAGTTTAAGTCGTCTAACCATAGTACCTAAGTACAAACCGTGAAATTATATTAAAGGAATAGAAAAATGAACAAATTAAACTCAATCACATCAGTTGCTGCACTATTAGCGTTATCTGTAATTGGTGCAACTCAAGTATCCGCAGCAACAACCACGCATGCGACAGAGACACATGCAAGTAAAGCGGCTGATGGCAAATGTGGTGAAGCTAAGTGTGGTGCAAATAAAATGCATAAACACGAAAAGACCACTGAAGCAAAATGTGGCGCTGATAAAAAAGCAGCAGACGGTAAATGTGGTGCAACCAAGAAAGCAGCAGATGCGAAATGTGGAGCTGATAAAAAAGTTGCTGATGGCAAGTGTGGTGCTAAATAGTCAATCAGTTAGAAAATGATGTCGCTATGGATCACATAGTCGGCATCATTTCCAAAATTGGAGTATCACTATGGTTGATTTAGCTGGTGTAGGGCTTGGGCTGAGAAGGGATTTTATAGATGAATTTCTTAGTGCTGAAAAAGCGCCGGACTTTATAGAGATTGCACCTGAAAATTGGATGGGTTTTGGTGGTCGGCATGCAAAGCTATTAGCACGATGCGTAGAAAAAGCACCATTAATATGTCATGGACTATCTTTATCGATTGGAGGACCTCATCCGCTCAATATTGAATTTATTCAACAGATTAAAAGTTTCTTAGCAGATTATCATGTCCCGATTTATTCTGAACATTTAAGCTATACATATGATAGTGGCTACTTATACGACTTGATGCCGATTCCAATGACAGAGACTGCGGTCAAATATGTGGCTGAACGTATTTTACGTGTCCAAGATATTTTAGGAAAAAGGTTGGTGATCGAAAATGTCTCAACCTATTTAATGCCAAATGCTGAGATGAGTGAAGCCGATTTTGTTTCTGAAGTACTTCAGCAAGCTGACTGCGAGTTACTACTCGATGTGAATAATGTCTATGTAAACAGTATAAACCACGGTAGTGATGCATATGCTTTTATTCGAGCAATGCCAAAAGAGCGGATTCGTTATATACATATTGCTGGACATGAACAAGTTGAACAAGATCTATTGATTGATACCCATGGCGCACAAGTCTGTGATTCTGTTTGGCAATTATTGCAATATACGTATCAAGTCTGTGGCGTAAAGCCAACCTTACTTGAGCGGGATTTTAATATTCCATCCTGGCAAGCGCTACAAGATGAAATGACGAAAATTAAAATCATGCAGCGGGAGGGCGGTCATGAAAACAGAGCAAATATCTTTCCAAACTACACAGCAGCAGTTTTGTAATTGGATACGCTCTCCTCAATCTGAGTTGCCCAAAGCACTTCCTGCGGAAAGAATGCAGATTTATCGAGATTTACTTTTTAATAATGTTTGTTCTTTTATCAACTTGGTTTATCCAGTAACTCGAGCAATGTTGCCTGAGTTACAGTGGCAAAAGCTATTAAATGAATTCTTTCAAAAAGCGCAATGCGATTCACCGTTTTATAATGATATTTCCCTACAATTTAGAGAGTATCTGATAGATTGCCAGCATCCTAGTTTAAAAGAATATCCATGGTTAGCCGAGCTCTTACAGTTTGAATGGCTTGAACTCTATTTAGATACCGTTGAAATTGCAAAAAAAACGCTGAGTTGGCAGGATAAATGGCAATTAAATACCCAAGTTTGGGTGCTCGTTTATCAATATCCAGTCTATCAATGGTCGTCAAGCATGAGCATTTCTGAAATTGAGCATATGCCGAGTGTTATCATGGTATGGCGAAATGATCAAGATCATATCTGCATAGAAACCTTATCCGCTTTATTCGCTGTGGTAATTGAACAACTCAATCAACAAGAGTTAGTTGAACAAGACATTAAGAATTTAATAAAAGCGACATTCCCTGATTTTTCTAATACCCAGATCCAAACACAGGTCAATGAGTTAAAAGTGTTATTAACTCGATTGAAATTGTTAGATGCTCCCAATAACAATGATGAGGAAAATGGATGAGCGCAGAGCCAGCAAATAGGGATGAGGAAATATTGCAACAACTGCAAAGCCCAGCCTTTTTAATCGACCTAAGACAACAAATGTTGAAGTTTGCCATTTTACAATTGTCCTCATTTCAACTTGCTGAAGATGCTGTTCAAGAAGCATTAACTAGTGCATACCTACATATTGGTTCTTTTACTGGTCGGGCGGCTTTTAAAACATGGGTTTTTGCTATTTTAAAAAACAAAATTATTGATTTAATTCGACAAAAATCTCGTTTGATGACGATGAGTGAATTATTTAATGACGAGGAAAGCGAATTAACTATAGATGCATTATTTGATGCGTCCGGACATTGGCATAAATATGAAGCACCTCAAGCTTGGCCCAGTCCAGAAGAGATGTTGGAGCAACAAGATTTCTGGATCATTTTTGATGCCTGTTTGAACCATTTACCAGCCAAATATGCGCAAGTTTTTATGCTCAGAGAAATGATTGAACTGAGTTCAGATGAAATTTGTGAAAAGCTCGGAATTACTGTTACTAACTTAAATGTACTCATGTATAGAAGCCGAACAAGATTACGTGAATGCTTAGAAAATAAATGGTTATTGAAGGAGGATTGCTCATGCTAACGTGTCGCCAAGCCACCCAATTATTATCTGAAAGATTAGACAGACCACTTTTGTTTCTAGAGCAGACTAATTTGCAAATTCATTTGTTGGCATGCCGTTCATGTTGTCGTTATGGAAAACAAGTCAAAACACTCAGTCAGCTTTCCAAAGAGTTTAAAAATTATGATGACGGTAAATAGCTTGTGCCTGCTGTTTACAAATACAAAGCCCTCAGGCCAAGTTGATGTGAGTAATGTAAAAGAACTATTAATTCGAGTTTGAGACTTTGTACGTGAATGATTATATCGGTTTTATAAAATCTATTTTTTTTAAAGGAAAATATTTTATATCAGTTTCTTTATTTGTGATTATTCTGTACATTTATTAGTCAAATTTGCGTTGTGAAGAGGGCGGTATGTATAACTTTTCTGTAAGTGATTTAGACCAAATAATTGAAAACACACTGAAAGAAAATAAAAAGATCAGTAAAGTATTGATGGGATATAAGCTATTTCATGAGTTAATGAATGATCCTAAGTTTCATGCAGAAGTGACCAATTCAGCGTTAAGTGCGACGAAAAGAAAATATAAGCGTTTAAAAATCAAAATCACGACGGATGAATACCAGCTTCACTTTGAGTAAAATCATCTACTTGAATAAAAAATTTTGAAGTCTAAGTGCAATATTAAAATTAAGAGTACCCACTTTTCTACTGTGAAAAAATTCGATAAGATAATAATCCATTATTTTTTTGTGCTCTATATGCGCCCCCGAATACGTAAGTTCTTACATTCCTTTTATTCAACACCAAATTCAAAAGTTCTTGAGATGAAATATAACTTAAGTAGTTATAGTGATTTGGACTTACTCAAAAAAATTCAAAAATCTAGCTGCCAAAATCTTAGAGCAGCCATTTGCAGCATCCTTTATGAGCGTGGTTATACCCCTGCTGAAATCACGCTATTAACCAACGAATAGCTTTAACGTAAAGGCCATCCATGCTGAACTGTTAAAATTACAAATATTTTACTTAGAGCTGAAGATCGTTAGTGTTGATCCCAAAAGCTTTTCTCCATGCCTGAGGGCTGGTGCTATATTTTTCACGAAAATTTTTTCTAAATGACACTGTATTATTAAAACCTGAAAGCTCGGTTATCTTTTCGATAGACAAGTTTGTCGTTTCTAAGAGTTCACAACTTAATCTGATTCTTTCAGTATTCAGCCAATCGACTAAGGTCATACCTGTAGCCTTCTTAAAATGCCGTGTGAACGTCCTACGTGTCATATGTGTTCGTTCAGCTAGGCTTTCAATATTATGTTGTACAGCTAAATTCGTTCTTAAAAAATCAAGTAATAGGTTAATTTGTGCATCTTGGCTCGATTCTGCTACTGGCTGTTCAATAAACTGAGCTTGCCCACCTTCACGGTGAGGCGGAATTACCATTACTCTAGAGACTCTATTCGCAATTTGTGCATTATAGATTTCACGTACCAAGTACAAACAGCAGTCTAACGCTGCGCCTGTTCCAGCAGAGGTTACGATCCTTTGGTCTTCTACATACAAGGCATCATGATCAAGCTGAACCTGTGGAAATCGCTCACTGAAATCTTGTTCAGCCATCCAGTGCGTAGCTGCTTTTTTATGGTCAAGTAAGCCAGCATATGCTAATGCATAAGTTCCATAGCATAACCCTACAATTCTAATTCCAGTCTGATATGCACAATTTAGGGCATCGATAAGTACTTGTTCAGGCTCGTGATTAAAATCATCCCACCCAGGAATAATAATAAGATCCGACTCTTTAATAAGTTCGATCCCACCATCAGGCATAATCACCATGGATTGTTCTGTTTTTACAGGCTGGCCATCTATAGAAAAAATTTTAAGTTCAAATAAGGACTTATCTTCAATTTGGATATTGAAGATAATGTGGGGAATAGAGAAGTGAAATGGATTTATATTGGAATAGACGAACAATCCAATCACTGGTATAGCCATTCAACCAACCTCTCTAAAATAATGAATATAGCATGTTGTCCCAATAGTTTCGATGATTGTCCTTAAGGACAGTTTTTTTGTTTGATGATTTCTATCATGATCCAAGTATGACTAAATGATTGGATCTGGAACATGAATCAAATTTTAAGTAGTTCTCTTATTACACTCTCTCTGGCAATGGCTTCAGTCAATTTATATGCGAATGATAAAGTAGTTCAGCGAGATACCTCTAAAGTGACGCATATACAAGAAATTCGCAATGCAACGATTAAAGTAACCTATGCTGATACAACTTTTTTAATTGACCCAATGTTTGCGAAAAAAGGCTTCTATGACGGCTTTCCTGATACTCATCGTAGCTATTTACGTAACCCATTAGTCGATTTGCCCATCAAGCCTGAAACGATTTTAGAAGGTGTAGATGCGGTGATCGTGACCCATACACATTTAGATCATTGGGATGATGCAGCACAAGCGACTATTCCAAAAAATATGCCTTTGTTTGTACAGAATAAAGAAGACCAAAAAGTCATCCAGTCACAGGGTTTTAAAGATGTTCGTGTATTAACACAAACAACGTTTGAAGGCATTAAACTCACTAAAATTGGTGGTCAACACGGTACTGATGCTATGTACCGTATTCCTAAACTCAAAGCTGGATTAGGTGAAGCAATGGGTATGGTATTTGAAGCTAATGGCCATGAAACGGTTTATGTGGCTGGTGATACCATTTGGCGTCCTGAAGTTGATCAAGCAATTCAATCTTTTAAACCGGATGTGATTGTATTAAATACAGGTAACGCTTTAGTTAATGGCTTTAAAGAATCCATTATTATGGGCAAAGAAGATACTTACCGAGCAACTCAGAAAGCGCCAAATGCCAAAGTTATTGCTGTTCACATGGATGCCATTAACCACATGTCGGTAACACGTGCTCAGCTTGCAGAATATGTAAAAGACAAAGGAATCCAAGATAAGGTTTTAATTCCTATCGATGGTGAAACGCTTTCTTTCTAAAGTAACTTAAAGAAGTGGAATGCTCCCACTTCTTTAAAATCCTAAGTAGAGCAAAATAAATGTTAGTTAAATAAAGGAAAAGATATGTCAAAATCAGCTTTATTAGTGATCGACTTACAAAATGAATATCTACCTACAGGTAAATTACCATTGGTAAATATTGAACAAGCTGCTGCTAATGCAGTGAAAGTAATTACGAAAGCACGTCAAGACGGTACTCAAGTGATTCATGTCCAGCATATTGCGAATGCTGAATCGCCTATATTTCAACCTGACTCAATTGGTATTGAATTTCAGGACACAGTTAAGCCACAAGCAGATGAAACTGTGGTCATTAAAAATCACATCAACGCGTTCTTAAATACGAATCTCAAAGAAATTTTAGATAGCAATCACGTGACTGAGCTAGTCGTGATTGGTGCTATGAGCCATATGTGTGTTGATGCTGCTGTTCGTGCTGCTTCTGACTTTGGTTATAAGGTAAGGGTTATTCATGATGCTTGTGCAACGCTAGACCTAGAATTTAATGGCGTTAAAGTACCTGCTGGTCATGTTCATGCAACATTAATGGCCGCTTTTGAATTTGCATATGCTCAAGTGATATCAACCGAAGATTATGTTAGCTAAAGATTAAGATTTTCTAAAATTAACTTTATGCTAAATCTAAAATTAGACAATAAAAAGCCTGATTATTTATCAGGCTTTTTATTGTCTGCTCATTGTGCTGGACAAAATGGTAATGCTTTAAAGTAAAATATGGAATTGCATATATATGTTTATTCATATATAAATATATGTAAAGATTCGATTGAGTTTGAGCAAATGACTTCTACTCCAAAAGTGAAGATCTATCACAATCCTGAATGTGGTACATCACGTAATACATTGGCATTAATTCGTAATGCCAATATTGAACCTGAAGTGATTGAGTACCTTGTAACACCTCCATCTAAAAATGAACTGATTCAAATGATCGCGGATGCAGGTTTAACGGTGCGAGAGGCGATTCGTAAGAATGTTGATCCATATATAGATTTAGGAATTGACAATGAAGACTGGACCGAAGACCAATTATTGTGCTTTATGCTTCAGTATCCAATTTTAATTAACCGTCCATTCGTGGTGACTGAACGAGGAACTCGTTTAAGTCGTCCTTCTGAAATTGTGCTGGAGATTTTGCCTTTACCGCAAAAGGGTGCTTTCACTAAAGAAGACGGTGAGCAAGTGATTGATGCGAATGGGCAGAGATTGAAATAAAAATTTCATGGATATATGTGAATATTGATATATCCATATGTTTGAGTGAGTAAAAATATGGATCAAATCAATTTCTTTAAATGTTTGGCTGATGAAACGCGATTCAACATTGTTATGTTGGTTCTTGGGAATAATGAACAGTGTGTTTGTGATTTGACTGAAAAACTACAACTTAGCCAACCTAAGATTTCGCGGCATTTAGCCTTACTGCGTTCTTTAGGTCTGTTACAAGATCGACGTCAAGGGCAATGGGTCTATTACAGTCTCAATCCAAATTTACCTACTTGGTGCTTAGAGGTACTTAGTACCCTTAAAAATGCCAATTTACAGCCAAAAGTTGCTCCATCATTTCAACAAATCAATAGTTATTGCGAGTAGAACAAGATGAAATTCCTTTTTTTATGTACTGGAAATAGTTGCCGTAGCATCCTGTCCGAAGTGCTATTTAATAGTCGTGCCCCAGAGGGTTGGAAAGCATACAGTGCAGGTAGTAAGCCATCAGGGCAAGTACATCCATTGACCATAGAAACTTTAGAAAATCTAGGTCTGTCAACAGATGGTTTGTGGAGTAAAACCATTGATGATTGTGAACAATACCAACCTGATGTGGTGATTACGGTTTGTGATTCGGCCGCTCAGGAAGCATGTCCACTGTATTTAGGTGGAGCAATCAAGGCACATTGGGGTTTGGCTGATCCATCACACTTAGACTTACCGAAAGAAGAGAAGCTCAAAGCATTCCAAGTGACTGTAGACCATATTAATCGTCGTTTAGATGCATTGTTGGCACTCGATACAGCGCACATGTCTCGTCCTGAATTGATTGCTGCAATCAATCACATCTCAGATATTGAATGAGAATATCATGGCTCAACAAAGATTATCTTTTTTAGATCGTAACCTCACGTTATGGATTTTTATTGCCATGGCATTGGGGATTGCGATCGGTGTGTTCTTTCCACAAGCCTCTGTCGCTTTGGATAAAATGAGTGTGGATTCAGTCAATATTCCTATTGCGATCGGTTTGATTTTGATGATGTATCCACCATTAGCCAAAGTGGACTATGCGACGTTGCCGCAAGTATTTAAGGATAAGAAAACACTGACTTTATCCTTAGTACAAAACTGGCTGATCGCTCCCGTGCTGATGTTTGCATTGGCAATCATATTTTTGCAGAGTTATCCCGAATACATGACAGGCGTAATCCTGATTGGCTTAGCACGATGTATTGCGATGGTTTTAGTCTGGAATGGTTTGGCCTGTGGGGATAACCAATATGTCGCAGCACTGGTCGCCTTTAACAGTATCTTTCAGATTTTGTTCTTTAGTACTTATGCTTGGTTATTCCTGACCTTCCTACCGCCTTATTTTGGCGTTGCAGGGCAAGTGATCAATGTTGATTTCTGGACCATTACCCATGCTGTTTTGGTTTATCTCGGTATTCCATTTTTATTAGGTTTCTTAACGCGCTTAATTTTGGTGAAACAAAAAGGCGTGGAGTGGTATCAAACCAAGTTTATTCCGAAAATCAGCCCTCTAAGTTTGATTGCTTTGCTGTTCACAATTTTAGCCATGTTTAGCCTAAAAGGTGGTGACGTTGTAAGCCTACCAATGGATGTTCTGCGTATTGCAATTCCATTGACCATTTACTTTGTCTTGATGTTCTTTATTAGCTTCTTTATGAGCAAATGGATGGGCAATGATTATCCGAAGACAGCGGCAATCTCTTTTACTGCGGCTGGAAACAACTTTGAATTAGCACTTGCCGTTGCAATCGCCACATTCGGTTTAGCTTCACCAGTCGCTTTTACAACGGTGATTGGGCCATTGGTTGAAGTACCTGTGCTGATTGCTTTGGTGAGCGTGTCTTTATGGCTCAGAAAAAAGTTTTTTAAAGCAGAGGTGTAATTTCTATGACTCTCCCAAATGTAGATATGAATCTTTTGGATCAACCTACTTTAGAAAAAGTACAGGCTAAAGAGGTGAATCATCCACCGCGTATTTTGCTGCTGTATGGCTCAAACCGTGAGCGTTCATATAGCCGATTGGCGGTGATGGAAGCAGGACGTATTTTGGAGCAGTTTGGTGCTGAAGTAAAAATCTTCCATCCTAAAGGTTTACCCTTGCCTGAAGATGCGGATACTGAGCATCTAAAGGTTAAAGAATTGCATGATTTACTCGCTTGGGCAGAAGGCATGGTGTGGTGTTCACCTGAGCGTCATGGCTCCATGAGTTCAATCTTTAAATCGCAGATTGATTGGATTCCATTGGCTGGCGGTGCGATTCAAGCAACACAAGGCAAGACTTTGGCCTTGATGCAGGTGAGTGGCGGTTCGCAGTCTTTTAACAGCTTAAACCAGATGCGTATTTTAGGCCGTTGGATGCGAATGATCACCATTCCAAACCAATCCTCCATTCCCAAAGCTTTTTTAGAGTTTGAAGAAGATGGACGCATGAAGCCCTCAGCCTTTTATGATCGAATTGTCGATGTGATGGAAGAGCTATATAAATTCACTCTACTGACCCGTGGGCAAAGTCAGTACCTCACAAATCGTTATTCTGAGCGGAAAGAGTCTGCTGAAGAATTATCTAAGCGTGTCAATCAACGTAGTTTATAAACTTTAGGTGATCAGAAATGCAAAAGAGACATTCTAAATTTGTGATCTTAGGTTCAGGACCTGCGGGTTATAGTGCTGCTGTGTAGGCCGCACGTGCAAACTTAAAACCGACATTAATTGCGGGGTTACAACTTGGTGGTCAATTAACCACGACCACTGAGGTAGATAATTGGCCGGGCGACCCAGAAGGTTTAACTGGTCCCGCACTTATGGAGCGAATGCAAGTCCATGCTGAACGCTTTGGCACAGAGATTGTGTATGACCACATCAATGAAGTCGATTTAAGCGTCCGTCCATTTGTACTTAAAGGCGACATGGAAGAGTTCACCTGTGATGCACTGATTATTGCCACAGGTGCGACAGCACAATACTTGGGTCTTGAATCTGAAGCTAAATTCATGGGTCAAGGTGTCAGTGCATGTGCAACTTGTGATGGTTTCTTCTATAAGAACCAAAAAGTCATGGTCGTTGGTGGTGGTAACACAGCAGTTGAAGAAGCGCTTTATCTTTCTAATATTGCAGAACATGTCACCTTAGTTCACCGTAGAGATAGTTTACGTTCAGAGAAAATTCTACAAGATCAACTTTTTGGCAAAGAAAAAGAAGGCAAAATTAGTATTCTTTGGAACAATCAAGTTGATGAAGTTTTGGGTGATAATACTGGTGTCACGTCAGTCCGCTTGAAGTCAACTTTGGACGAAAGCATACAAGACGTTGAAGTTCATGGCTTATTTCTTGCTATTGGTCACAAACCAAATACAGGTATGTTTGACGGTCAACTCAACCTACGTGATGGCTACATTCAAGTACAAAGTGGTACTTCAGGCAATGCAACAGCAACTTCTGTGGCAGGGGTATTTGCTGCGGGTGACGTTGCGGACAGCATTTATCGCCAAGCAATTACTTCGGCAGGCTCAGGCTGTATGGCAGCTTTGGATGCCGAAAAGTATCTTGCTCAATTGATCAATTGAGCAATTGAAAGGCTCATTTAAACGCTTGAAAATTGCATGAAATACGCCCAGTCTGTTGAGCGGACTGGGCGTTATTTTGATTATGACAAGGCTTTGTTGCACAAAGATTTAAAAGACAGAACTCTGCTCACTTGAGCAGAACTCAAGTGAGAATTTGGGTATGAGGACGACCTAATTCTGTAAATTTATTCAATACAGCTATGCGTGCATGAATCTCACTTACCTGACTAAGAAAACTCCTTGCTGTTAATTTATCGCCCAATAATTTGATGGAATGCATCTTGGTTTCGACCAAACTTCGACGATGATAACCTGACCATTTTTTCCAAAGCGTTCTTCCTAAACGTTTCACTGTTTTTAGTAATTCATTCCGCTCTAAAGATCTCAATTTCTGATCTTTCCATGGTTTTGCATTTTTTCTTGGCGGAATGACCGCATATGCATCTCGATCTAAAATGACTTGTCTGCAGTGCTTCGTGTCATAAGCACCATCGGTATAGACTGAGTCAATTCGTTCATCTAAAGGAATTTGAGCAAGTAAATCACCGAGTACTTGCGAATCACTTACATTATTTGTAGTAAGTTGTACTGCACGTATTTGCAGCGTTTCAGCAGCAATACCAATATGCAGCTTACGCCATTGGCGACGATATTCAGGTCCATGTTTTTTACATTTCCATTCACCTTCACCTAGAAACTTCAAGTCAGTTGAGTCCACAAGTAGATGTAACCCATCGCTACTTTTTTGATAGCTAATCGCAATATCAATATGTTTTTGTCTTCGACAAAGCGTGCTGTAATCTGGCGCAGTCCAATTTAATCCACACAGTTTAATCAGACTTTAAACAAAACCCGTGACCATTCGTAAAGAGAGTCTGAATAAGGATTTGATCATTAAACAGCATTGAATAGCGGTATCAGAGTAAGTTTGATTTCTAACTTGTTTGCCGTGTGATTGTGCATACCATTGAGTGTTTGGATCAAACCAAATGGAAATATTACCCCGGTTAATGAGGGCACGATTGTAGGAAGACCAGTTAGTTGTACGATAGATTTTAGGAGTAGGCTTATTCATATTGAAATTATAGGACTGAATAAACCTTCTAGGCTAGGTTTGTGCAACAAAGCCCATCTACTATAGGAACTGAACCGCTTATAGATATTGCTTTATTACTTAATAAGTTTTAGTTTTGAAGTAACATTATTTGTAGATTTTAACTTTTAGCTAAAATCTACAATTTAACATTCTTCTAGTGAGTAGTATTTAAAAATTAGGTTATTCAGTTCAACTGGCTTCGTGTAAAAATATCCTTGCAAGAGATCACAATTTTGATAATGAAGTATTTTTGCTTGTTCTAGTGTTTCTACTCCTTCTGCAACAACCTCAAGATTAAGCTGATGAGCTAAATGAATTATAGATTGAACTATAGATGCATCTTGAGAATTATTTGTCAAATTATCTATAAACTCACGATCTAATTTAATTTGATTAATTGGTAATCGACGTAAATAGCTAAGACTTGAATAACCTGTTCCAAAATCATCAATTGAAACTTTTACTCCTAGCTCACGAACTGACTTTAATATCTCAATTGCTCTATCTGCACCATTAATAATCACGCCTTCTGTAATTTCGATTTTAAGAAGATTAGCTGGTAGTTTACTTTTAATCAGTACACTTTCCAAGCAACTAAGGAAATTACTGCGACCGAATTGAAGAGGAGAAATATTGACAGAGACCGAAATTGTAGCGTTATTTTTTCCATTTATATGAGCAATATCAAAACACGCTTGTTCAAGAACCCACTGACCAATTGCGACAATTTGACCAGTTCTTTCGGCTAATGGAATGAAAGTATCAGGAAAAATAAAGCCTTTTTGAGGATGATGCCAGCGAATCAGTGCTTCTACACTGTGAACTTTTCCTGTTCGTGGATCCACCAAAGGTTGATAAAATAATCTAAATTGTTTTTCCTTTAGTGCAGTCATAAGTTCTAATCGCAAAAGAGCATAATCTTTCTCTGGGAAAAATTTGTTTGGATCTCTTTTATATAAATACCACGTGTTTCTTCCTTGTTTTTTTGCTTCTTTCAGGGCATTCATGGATTCATATAACAGCTCTGAAGCATATCGAGTATTAGAGTTTCTTACGGCAATTCCAATACTAGCTGTTAAATGTAGAGTTTTATTTTCAATCTGAAAGTTTTGAGAAATAAGGTCAAGTATACTTTCTGCCAAAGTAAATAACTGGTTATGATTTTTAGAATTTTTTACTAATAAAATAAACTTATCTTCAATATATCGACTCAGTAAACCATCTTTTTTTAATAAGTCCTGTAAACGTGAGCCGATATCTCTAATTATTTTATCACCGATCAAATAGCCTAGACTTTCATTCATAGATCTAAAATCATCAAGATCAATGTAAAATAATGCCAGACTAGCTGGGGATTGATTTTTTTGTTCAAATTCTTTTTCTAAAAATTTATTAAATGTTCTCTGATTTGGCAAACCAGTGATTGAGTCACGGGTATGTTGATACTTAATATAATTTCTGTTCTTTTCATCCTCAGTTATATCTTCAATATTACCTAAGAAGTGAGTACAAATATTATTTTGATCGAATACAGGCC
The DNA here is from genome assembly GCF_902505955.1 of Acinetobacter sp. 8I-beige. NCBI lineage: Bacteria > Pseudomonadati > Pseudomonadota > Gammaproteobacteria > Moraxellales > Moraxellaceae > Acinetobacter > Acinetobacter sp. 8I-beige. The sequence continues at coordinate 22,673 of NZ_LR732793.1, forward strand.
CAAACGTTAAACGACACCAAAACCAAGTTCCATTTCTACGGTACTTTTTTAATTTCACTGTTGCTTCTTTTAGTTCCTTTATTCCTGTTTTGATCTTTTCTACCTGAATTAAATCAGTTTCAGGTCCTGACAAGAAGTTATAACTTTTGCCTAAAATTTCTTCTGGGCTATATCCAGTTATAGATGTAAATGAGGGGTTAACAAAAACTATTTCTAATTTATCAGAGATGTCAGTTATGAAGATCCCATTTGGACTCGCATCTACCCCGCGCTTTAATAAGCGCAGGCTTTCTTCATTTTTTAATCGTGTAGAAATATCACGTGCGATGGCAAATACACCAGTGACTTTTTGATTTTGAATAATGGGTAAATTTGTAAGATCAAGCCAAATGAGTTTTCCAGAAGCATGATATGCAGGAATTTTATAATGTTTAGCAATACCTTTTAATGCATCTTTAAATGCTAAGTTAATAAGTTTATGATATTTAGTTGGTATAAAAGTCCAAAAATGTTTTCCTAATATCTGTTTTTCTGAGAATCCAAGAATTTTATTACAAGTAATATTTGAATTTAAAATATAACCATTAAGGTCAATTTCAATAATTAAATCAGGATGATGTGTATAAAAAGAGCTATATTTTTCATTAATAGCTAGTCTCTGTTTGTATTCATTTTCTCTTTCAATTGCTAACGCAATTAATGATACCGCTTGATTTATAAATTCAAAGTGCTCTGATCTGGGCGTCTTCTCTTCACGATAGTAGGTGCCAAAAGTTCCATATAAGATACCTTTAGCACTTATAATAGGTACAGACCAACAACTAATAATATTTTCTTCTCTAACAAACTCTAAATAATTTTTCCAATTAGGATCAAGTATCAAATTACGACTAATAATAGTTTTTCTAGAAAAAGCAGCTGTACCACAAGATCCATTCTTATCCTTAACTTTTAAAGGACTGATTGAACGACAATATTTAGAAGAAAAGTGATGTTCCCCATTTACAAGTGTTAATGTTTGCTCCACTTCTGAATAAAGCATAATTGTGACTAAAGCATCTGTAATATTTGATTCAAGCCAAGAACATATCGAGTTAAGTATAAGTTGAAGATCTGTACTTTTATCAATAGAATTTAAAACATACTCAATATTTAGCTTTCTAAGATCACTCTTCACTTTTCAGACCCTCCTTGGCTCCAATAC